>NZ_JBVHDR010000001.1:548559-1267985 GCF_055563295.1 Streptomyces sp. NPDC002868
CCCCCACGGGGCTTGAGTTTCCGCCCGTCCGGCGGAAACTCAAGCCCGTCCGGCGTTTGAGGACAACGCCCGGAGGGCGTACGGGGGTCTGGGGGCTTGCCCCCAGTTCGGGAAGGGGCGGGGAGGGGAACGCCCGCCGCAGGCGTTACGCCGCGTGGCCGCCGCTCGACCAGGCCGACTGGGAGGGCACCACCGTCATCGGCGGCGACCTCGTCAAGGAGGTCGCCGCGATCAAGGAGCGCACGGACGGGGAGCTGCAGATCCACGGCAGCGGCGGCCTTGCCCAGTCCATTATGAAGCACACCTGATCGACACGCTCAATCTGCTCGTCTTCCCCGTCGTGCTGGGAAAGGGCCGTCGTTTCTTCGCGGACGGCGCGGTTCCCACCGCGTTCCGGCATGCCGCATCGCGCACCACGGGCACCGGCGTGGCCATCCACACGTACGGGCTGGAGGGCCGCCCCCAGTACGGCACGTACGAGCTCAACGAAGGCGTGTAGCACTCAAGCCGGGGCTGCTGGGCGGCCGCGCGGGCCGACCGGACCGCTTGCTAGGTTCCTGCGCCATGCGATCACTGACGTACGACATAGAGTTCCGCGACCGTGCCAAGCGGGCCCAGAGCTGGGGCTTCGGTCTGCTCTCGGTCGCCGCGCTGCTGTGGGTGTGGTTCGCCGTACTGCTGCTCATGCCGTACGAGATCGAGGGCAAGTACGGCGACACGGAGTGCGAGGCTCGGCTCTTCACAGACCAGTCCACCGCCAACAGGGGGCCGGGAACGGCTCGAAGTGCACGGCGGAGCGGGACTGGCCCGAACTCCTCGGGGTGATCGGGCTGTCCGTGCCCGTCTCCGTCGTCGGGGCCGCGCTCTATACGGGGGGCAGCGTCAGCAACCGCATGAGCGAGCACGCTGCGGAGGTCGCCCGGCTCAACGAGGCCGCCGACCGGAAGTGACCCAGATGTCGCGCACGGCAGCCGTCGGGCACAGGCTGGAGGAGAGGGAGCTTTCCCGGGCTCCAGCAGACCGGTGATGCCGGAGAGGCCGGAGAAGCCGGAGAAGGAGGAGAAGCCGGAGAAGGATGAGAAGCCGGAGAAGGAGGAGAAGCCGGAGAAGGATGAGAAGCCGGAGAAGGATGAGAAGCCGGAGAAGGAGGAGCGCAGCCATGACGGCGACGACGCGGAACGACACTCCCATCGCGATTGAAGGGGGCGGTGTGGAGCTGCGGATGCAGGACGTGGGGGGAGACATGACCGTCGCCTTTGTGCGGTTTCCCCAGGGCGCGGACATGGGGCCGGCAATGAAGGGCATGCCCGAGGATCTTTGTCCCTGCCCTCACTGGGGTTACCTGTTCAAGGGGCGGCTGAAGATGCGGACGCAGCACGGCGACGAGATCTACGAAGCAGGACAGGCCTTCTACTGGCCGCCGGGTCATGTCCCGGAAGCGCTCGAGGACTGCGAGTACATCGACTTCTCACCGACCAAGGAGTTCAACGACGTGGTCGATCATGTCAAAGCGCAGATGGGTTGACCTGTACCCGCTCGGGAGTCCGGCATGAAACTCCTGCTTCTCGGCGCGACCGGGCCCACCGGTCTGCAGGTGGCCGCCCAGGCCGTCGACGAGGGCCATCACGTCACCGCGCTCGTACGCAGTCCGGAAAAGCTTTCCCGGCCCGACGACCGGCTGACCGTGCGCGTCGGTGATGTCACCGACGAACAGGAGGTCGCCAACGCCGCCGTGGGCCAGGACGCGGTACTGAGCACGATGGGGTCGGGGAAGAGCCTGACGTCCGACATCGTCGGCCGCGCCGTGGACGCGATCATCCCCGCCCTGCACGAAGCGGGAGTCGGCCGCCTGATCTTCCTCTCCGCCTTCGGCGTCGGCCGGACCTACGCGCAAGCCTCGCTGCCGCAGCGGCTCTTCTACCGCACGATGCTCAGGAAGCTCTTCGCCGACAAGGAGCAGGCGGACCGCAAGCTCCTCGCCAGTGCCCTCGACGTGACCCTCGTCTACCCGGTGACGCTGACCAACCAGCCCTTCACCGGCGCCTACCGAGTCGGTGAGCGTTTCGACTTCAAGGGCATGCCCCGCATCAGCCGGGCGGACGTTGCCCACTTCATGCTCTCGCAGCTCAACGACCCGACCTGGTCCCGCCGCATCGCCATCCTCACCAGTTGAAACAAGGAAACCGGTGGTTGAGACCGGGCCAGAGCCGCCGGCACGATCTTCGCGCCGAAAGTCTGAGCCTGCGCGACTTTGGTAGCTTCCCTCGTCCAGGCGGCCACCGGACGGTTCCCACCTGCGTAGATTTATCGATATGGCGCGCACGGAGTACCCCTGGCTGCTGCCCTCAGCCATGTCCGATCCCCTGGACCCGGACAGCCCCGGCGATGGCGGCGGCCGGGGCAGGACCAGGCCGCGCCGTACCGTACGCGACTGGGTCGTCGACACCCTCGCGTTCGTCCTCGCCGCCATCGTCGGCCTGCTCGCCTCCGAGGCCGGCCAACAGGCGGGCAACTCCGAACTCGTCGTTTTCGCCGATCAGCTGGCGGGCGCCGCGGCCTGCTGTGCGCTGTGGGCGCGGCGGCGGGCGCCGCTCGGGCTCGCCATCACTCTGCTCGTCGTGGCCGTGGTGTCACCGGTCGCCGCCGGCGCGATGCTGGTGGCTCTGTTCAGCCTCGCCGTGCACCGCCCCTTCAAGCCCGTCGCGATCGTCGGGGCCCTCGCCTTCGCGGGCTCGGCCGTCGCCGCCGCCGTCCGCCCCGATCCGAGCATGTCCTACCTGGCCTCGCTCGTCACCAGCGTGATCCTCATCCTGCTGGTGATCGGCTGGGGCATGCTCGTACGCGCCCAACGCCAGCTCGTGGTCGCGCTGCGCGAGCGCGCCCGGCGGGCCGAGACCGAGGCCGAGCTGCGTGCCGAGCACGCTCAGCGGCTCGCCCGGGAGGCCATCGCCCGAGAGATGCACGATGTGCTCGCTCACCGGCTGACCCTCCTCAGCGTCCACGCGGGCGCCCTCGAATTCCGGCCGGACGCGCCACCGGCCGAAGTCGCCCGAGCCGCCGGAGTGATCCGCGACAGCGCGCACGAGGCGCTCCAGGACCTGCGCGAGATCATCGGCGTGCTGCGCGCACCCGGCGACGGCGACGGGGCCGACCGGCCGCAGCCCACGCTCGCCACCCTCGACGCACTGGTCGCAGAGTCCCGTGAGGCAGGCATGAAGGTCACCCTCGACAACCGCATCACCGACCCGGCAGCCGTTCCCGCCGCCACCGGACGGACCGTCTACCGCATTGCGCAGGAGGGACTTACCAACGCCCGTAAGCACGCGCCCGGCTCCGAGGTAACCGTCGTCGTCGGCGGCGGACCGGGAAGCGGCCTGACCGTCGACGTCGACAACCCCGCCCCGATCGGCGAGGTCGAGAAGGTCCCCGGCTCCGGCCAAGGGCTGATCGGCCTGACCGAACGAGCCACGCTCGCGGGCGGGCGGCTGGAGCACGGAGCGACGGGCGACGGCGGGTTCCACGTCCGGGCCTGGCTACCGTGGGCCTCAGTGTGAAGCTGGCTCTCGCCTCACCGTCTTGGGCGGTGCATGGTCGGCTGTAGTCGGCGGGTGACTCATACCGTGGGTGTCCCGTAGGGACTTTCATGCGAATTGTCCCCGTCGGCTGTGGCTCGGGCTGACCGGATGTGGCCTGATAGGAGAGTGGGGCATCCCCCGACTGAGTTGTGTCCCCGGTCAGCTTTCGTTCCGGCAGGAGATCGCCCTTGAGCTGGTGGAACGGGTGCGTGAGCTGACTGGGCGCATCCTGGGGCTGGAGCGGCGACTGGCCCGGCGCGTGGTGTCGCTGGTGCCGTCCCTGCTGGCCATCCCGGGCCTGGGGGCGCTGACCGCGGCCAAGTTGGTGGGGGAGACCGCGGGCGCGGACCGGTTCCGCAGCAAAGCGGCCTTCGCCATGCACGCCGGGGTGGCACCCATCCCGGTCTGGAGCAGCAACAAAGTCCGTGTCCGGCTCAACAGGGGCGGAAACCGCCAGCTCAACACCGCCCTGCACCGCATCGCGGTCACCCAGATCAGGACCGGGATCCATCCACCCGCCCGCGAGCTGTACGACCGGCTGCGCGCGGCCGGCAAGACCAAGTCCGAGGCGTTGCGCGTCCTCAAGCGGCATCTCTCCGACGTCGTCTACCGCCGCCTGCTCCAAGACCAGCAACCCCAAGCCCACACGGCGGACGCTTACTTCGCCGCCGCGGCTTGACATAGGAGATTCGCATGACTATCCGGCTGCTCGTCGTCGATGACGACCCTCTCGTACGCGCGGGACTCGCCCTCATGCTCGGCGGCGCCGACGGTCTCGAGATCGTGGGAGAGGGAACCGACGGCTCCGAGGTCGCGGCGCTCGTCGACGAACTCGCGCCCGACGTGGTCCTGATGGACATCCGGATGTCGACGATGGACGGCCTCACCGCCACCGAGGCGTTGCGCCGCCGCCCCGACGCCCCCGAGATCGTCGTCCTCACCACCTTCCACGCCGACGAACAGGTGCTGCGGGCGCTGCGCGCGGGTGCCGCCGGGTTCGTACTGAAGGACACCCCGCCCGCCGACATCGTCGCCGCGGTACGGCGCGTCGCGGCGGGCGACCCGGTGCTGTCCCCTGCCGTCACTCGCCAGTTGATGACGCACGTCGCAGACCGCGCCCCCGAAACGCGCCGGAGTGAGGCGGCGCGCCGCCTCACCTCCCTCGCCGAACGCGAACGGGAGGTGGCCGTCGCGGTAGGCCATGGCCAGTCCAACGCAGAGATCGCCGCGACCCCTCTATATGAGCGTGCCGACCGTGAAGGCCCATGTCTCCCGCATCCTGGCCAAACTGGACCTCAACAACCGTGTCCAGATCGCTCTGTTGGCGCATGACGCGGGCCTGCTCGACGAGGAGGGCCCACGTAGGCTGGGGTGATGACGACTGTCGATCTGGGGGGAGTGCGGAGCGGACTTCACCGCGAACCCGCATCCGTTGCTGCCGGGGCTGCTGATGCGCGGCGTGCGCAGACTCCCGGTGAGCTGGTAGCCCCGACCGCGACCCCGCTGACCCCCTTCACCGATCGTCCAAGGAGCCGCACCGTGCCGGGACTTGACCTCGCGATGGCCCAGAAGGTCCTCGACAGCCAGCCGTTCAGCCGTCTGCTGGGGGCGCGGATCACCGCGTTCGGCAATGGACAGGCCGTGCTCGAAGTCGACGTCCGGGAAGAACTGCACCAGCAGAACGGCTATCTGCACGGGGGAGTGATCGCGTACGCCGCCGACAACTCGATCACCTTCGCCGCCGGTACGACACTCGGTCCCGCCGTGCTGACCGGTGGGTTCTCCGTCCAGTACATCCGCCCGGCCACCGGCGTGACACTGGTGGCCCGGGCGTCCGTCGTGCACAGCGGCCGCCGTCAGGCCGTCGTACGGTGCGACCTCTTCACCGAGAACGCCGACGGCGACGAGACGCTCTGCGCCGTCGCGCAGGGCACCGTACTGTCCGCACCGTCCGCGCAACAGTCCTGAGAACGCTCCGGGAGTCAGTCCGCCGGGATCTCAGCCAGCCGCACCGGCCGGTGCTCCCGCCGGGACAGCTCGCACGCCTCCGCGATCCGCAGCGCCGTCAGCGCCTCGCGGCCGTCGCAGGGGTTCTCGGCCTCGCCCTGCACCACCCGGACGAAGGTGTCCAGCTCCGCCTCGTACGCGGGGGCGAACCGCTCCAGGAACCCGGGCCATGGTTTGGTGGCCGGCGGAGGGCCCTGCGGCTCGGTCGAGGTGATCGGCGTACGGTCGTCCAGGCCGACCGCGACCTGGTCGAGATCGCCCGCGAGTTCCATCCGTACGTCGTAACCCGCGCCGTTGCACCGGGTGGCCGTCGCCGTGGCCAGCGTGCCGTCGTCCAGCGTGAGCAGCGCGGCCGCCGTGTCGACGTCGCCCGCGTCGCGGAACATCGCCGGGCCCGCGTCCGAGCCGGTCGCGTACACCTCGACCACCTCGCGCCCGGTCACCCAGCGCAGGATGTCGAAGTCATGGACCAGGCAGTCCCGGTACAGGCCGCCGGAGAGCGGCAGATACGCGGCGGGCGGCGGGGCCGGGTCCGAGGTGATCGCCCGTACGGTGTGCAGCCGGCCGAGCCGCCCGGAGCGCACCAGCTCACGGGCCGCGGTGTATCCGGCGTCGAAACGGCGCATGAAGCCCAGCTGGAGCAAGGTGCCCGCCGACTCGACCTCGCGCAGCGCGGCGAGCGTGCCCGGCAGATCCAGGGCGATCGGCTTCTCGCAGAAGGCGGGGAGCCCGGCGCGGGCGGCGCGGGCGATGAGTTCGGCGTGGGCGGCGGTGGCGGAGGCGATCACCACGGCGTCCACGCCCCAGGCGAAGATCTCGTCCGCGCTGGGCGCGGCCGTGGACCCCGTGCGCTCGGCGACCTGGGCCGCCCGTGCCGGGTCGGCATCCGCCACGACCAGCGAACCCACCTCCCGGTGGCGGCTGAGCACGCCCGCGTGAAAGGTGCCGATACGTCCCGTTCCGATGAGTCCGATGCGCATGGCCCAAAGGTGGCGGGGAGGCGCCTCCCTGTCAAGACTTTGTCCTGACAACCGAACTTCACGACTTCCCGTCAACATTTCCTGCGACTACTCTCGCTCCGTGCCCAAGCAGCCCAGACACGTGACGGACCCGTCTCTGTCTCTCCAGCTGAGCGTGGACCGCACCAGCCCGGTCCCGCTCTACTTCCAGCTGTCGCAACAGCTGGAAGCGGCCATCGAGAGAGGGACCCTCACCCCCGGCAGCCTGCTCGGCAACGAGATCGAGCTGGCGGGCAGGCTCGGCCTGTCCCGCCCGACCGTCCGCCAGGCCATCCAGTCCCTCGTCGACAAGGGCCTGCTGGTCCGCCGCCGCGGCGTCGGCACCCAGGTCGTGCACAGCCAGGTCAAGCGCCCGCTGGAGCTCAGCAGCCTGTACGACGACCTCGAGGCGGCCGGCCAGCGCCCGGCCACCATCGTGCTGCGCAACGCCATCGAGCCTGCGAGCGCGGAGGTCGCGGCCGCCCTTGGTGTGGCGGAGGGCAGCGACGTCCAGCTCGTCGAACGGCTGCGGTACGCCCATGGCGAGCCGATGGCCAGGCTGCGCAACCATCTGCCCGCGGGCCTCTTCGACTGCGACACCGAACGGCTTGAGGCCACCGGCCTGTACCGGATGATGCGGGCCGCGGGGATCACCCTGCACAGCGCCCGCCAGTCGGTAGGGGCGAGGGCCGCCACGGCCATGGAGGCCGAACTGCTCACCGAGGCGACCGGCGCTCCGGTGCTGACGATGGAGCGCACCACTTTCGACGACACCGGCCGCGCGGTCGAGTTCGGCTCGCACATCTATCGCGCCTCGCGCTACGCCTTCGAGTTCCAGCTGCTCGTCCGGCCGTAGCCGTAGCCGTAGCCGTAGCCCCGGCCGTAGCCCGGCCGCGACCCGGTCCGCCGTTCGCCGTAGGGTCACGTAAGAATGTCGTTCGCGTAAGAATGTTCGGACAAAGTCTTGACTGGGTCCCGCGACCGCCGTAAAAACTCACCCAGCCGCAACCGGGCGGCCGGGAGAGAAGGCGGATCCACCATGCGTACCACCCGCAGGGCAGCAGCGCTGCTCGCCGCATGTGCCCTGGTCGTCGTCGCCGGATGCAGCAGTTCCGGAGGCAAGGAGGCGAAGGACAGCCCCTCCAAAGGCGGCGGCGAGCCCGCCACCACCCAACGGCTGAAGATCGCGATGGTGACGCACTCCGGCGAGGGCGACACCTTCTGGGACATCGTCCAGAGCGGCGCCAAGGTCGCGGCCCGCAAGGACAACGTCGAGTTCCTCTACGCCGCCAACAAGGAAGGCAAGGAACAGGCCCAGCTCATCCAGACCTACATCGACCAGAAGGTCAACGGCATCATCGTCACCCTCGCCAAGCCGGAAGCCGTCAAGGACGTCGTCAAGAAGGCCGTCGCGGCCGGCATACCCGTCGTCACGATCAACTCGGGCGCCGAGTTCTCCAAAGAGGTCGGCGCACTCAGCCACATCGGTCAGGACGAGACGGTGGCCGGCGAGGCGGTCGGCGAGGAGCTCAACAAGCGCGGCAAGAAGAAGGCCATCTGCGTCATCCACGAGCAGGGCAATGTCTCGCTCGAAGCCCGCTGCGCCGGTGTGAAGAAGACCTTCAAGGGCACCGTCGAGAACCTCAACGTGGAGGGCACCAACATGCCCGCATCCACCTCCTCCATCGAGGCGAAGCTGCAGAGCGCCAAGGACATCGACGCCGTCGTCACGCTCGGCGCACCCTTCGCCGCCGCCTCCGTCAAGGCCAAGGAGGGCGCGGGCTCCAGCGCCGAGGTCAACACCTTCGACCTCAACGCCGAGGTGGTCAAGCAGCTCAAGGCCGGCGAGATCGGCTTCGCCGTGGACCAGCAGCCCTATCTCCAGGGCTACCTCGCCATCGACGAGCTCTGGCTCAACAAGACCAACGGCAATGTGATCGGCGGCGGCAAGCCGATCCTCACCGGCCCGGCCCTCGTCACCGAGAAGGACGTGCCGGCGCTGGAGAAGCTGACCGCCGACGGCACCCGATGACGTACCCGGCGCACCCGATGCCCACCCGCCGACCTGCTGTGACACATACTTGGGCGGCCGGGGAGAGTCGTGACGACTCCCGGCCGCACCGAGAAGTACAGCGAGTACGGCAAGAAGGGCACGGCGTCGTGGCTAGGGCAAGGACAGGGGTACGCGCGCTCGGCGCGGTGCTGGCAGCGGTACTCGGAGCCTCCCTCGCGGGATGCAGCAGCACGGGCGGCAAGCGCGCGGAGGACGCCCGCAAGGCCCAGGCCGCAGCCGGCAAGTCCGCCGTCACCACCCCCCGCTGGACCTTCGCCATGGTCACCCACTCGGGCGATGGCGACACCTTCTGGGACATCGTCCAGAGCGGCGCCGAGCAGGCCGCGGTCAAGGACAACATCAACTTTCTGTACTCGCACAGCGACGAGGGCCAGCAGCAGGCCCAGCTCGTCCAGGCGGCCATCGACAAGAAGGTCAACGGACTGATCGTCACGCTCGCCAAGCCCGACGCCATGAAGGGCGTCATCGCCGAGGCGGAGAAGGCCGGCATCCCGGTGATCACCGTCAACTCGGGCTCCGAGCAGTCCAAGGCGTACGGCGCGCTCACCCATATCGGCCAGGACGAGACGATCGCCGGCGAGGCCGTCGGCGACGAACTCGACAAGCGGGGCAGGAAGAAGGCCCTGTGCGTGCTGCACGAGCAGGGCAACGTCGGCCATGAGCAGCGCTGCGCCGGCGCGAAGAAGACGTTCGGCGGGGAGCTGCAGAACCTGTACGTCGACGGAACCAACATGCCCGACGTTCAGGCGTCCATCGAGGCGAAACTCCAGTCGGACCGCTCCATCGACTCCGTCGTCACGCTCGGCGCGCCGTTCGCGGACGCCGCCGTGCAGGCGGGGAAGACCGCGGAGAGCAAGGCCGAGGTGGACACCTTCGATCTGAACGCCAAGGTCGCCGCCGGTCTGAAGGCCGGGACCCTCGGCTTCGCCGTGGACCAGCAGCCGTACCTCCAGGGGTATCAGGCCGTGGACCTGCTGTGGCTCTACAAGTACAACGCCGATGTGCTCGGCGGCGGGCGGCCCGTCCTCACCGGACCGCAGATCATCTCCAAGACGGACGCCGCGGAGCTGGAGGAATACACAGAGCGGGGGACCCGATGAGTGCGACCGCACCACCTGCCGACACCCGGCAGCCCGACAAGGGTGACGAGCGGCTGCTACGCACCTCGCCGTTGCGCAAGCTGATGGGCCGGCCCGAGCTGGGCTCGGTCGTCGGCGCCGCCGCGGTCTTCATCTTCTTCTCGATCGTGGCGGACTCGTTCCTGCGGGCGTCCAGCCTCTCCACCGTCCTGTACGCGGCGTCGACCCTCGGCATCATGGCCGTGCCGGTCGCGCTGCTGATGATCGGCGGCGAGTTCGACCTCTCGGCCGGCGTCCTGGTGACCAGCTCCGCGCTGATCTCCGCGATGTTCAGCTACCAGATGACGGCGAACGTCTGGGTCGGCATCTTCGTCTCGCTGCTGGTGACGCTCGCGGTCGGGGTCTTCAACGGCTTCATGCTGACCCGTACGAAACTTCCCAGCTTCATCATCACGCTCGGTACGTTTCTGATGCTGACCGGCCTCAACCTCGGCTTCACCAAGCTGATCAGCGGCACGGTCTCGACCAAGTCCATCGGCGACATGGAGGGCTTCGCCTCGGCGAAGAAGCTCTTCGCCTCCCAGCTCACCCTCGGCGACGTCACGCTGAAGGTGACCATCCTGTGGTGGTTCGCACTGGTCGCGCTGGCCACCTGGATCCTGTTGCGTACCCGCTTCGGTAACTGGATCTTCGCGGTCGGCGGCGGCGCCGACGCGGCTCGCGCGGTCGGCGTCCCGGTCAACAAGACCAAGATCGGCCTGTATATGGGCGTCGCCTTCGCCGCCTGGGTCTCCGGCCAGCATCTGCTGTTCTCGTTCGACGTGGTGCAGTCCGGCGAGGGCGTCGGCAATGAGCTGACGTACATCATCGCGGCCGTCATCGGCGGCTGTCTGATCACCGGCGGCTACGGCTCCGCGATCGGCTCGGCGGTCGGTGCGTTCATCTTCGGCATGACCAGCAAGGGCATCGTGTACGCGGAGTGGAACCCGGACTGGTTCAAGTTCTTCCTCGGAGCGATGCTCCTTCTGGCCACCCTGCTCAACGCATGGGTCCGCAAGCGTGCGGAGGCAAGCAAATGACCGCCCTCGTCGAGCTGGACAACGTCAGTAAGTACTACGGCAACATCCGTGCCCTGGAAGGCGTCTCGCTCGAGGTCCACGCCGGGCACATCTCCTGCGTCCTCGGCGACAACGGCGCGGGCAAGTCCACCCTGATCAAGATCATCGCGGGTCTGCACCGGCACGACGCGGGCACCTTCCTCATCGAGGGCGAGCAGGCGAGCCTCGCCAACCCGCGCGAGGCGCTGGACCGGGGTATCGCCACGGTCTACCAGGACCTCGCCGTCGTACCGCTGATGCCGGTCTGGCGGAACTTCTTCCTCGGCTCCGAGCCGACGAAGGGGGTCGGTCCCTTCAAGCGTCTCGATGTCGAGCTGATGCGCGAGACCACCCGGTCCGAACTGCTGCGCATGGGCATCGACCTGCGCGATGTCGACCAGCCGATCGGGACGCTGTCGGGCGGTGAGCGCCAGTGCGTGGCGATCGCCCGGGCCGTCTACTTCGGCGCGAAGGTCCTGGTGCTGGACGAGCCGACGGCCGCGCTCGGGGTGAAGCAGTCGGGCGTGGTGCTGAAGTATGTGGCGGCGGCACGCGACGCGGGACTGGGCGTGGTGCTGATCACCCACAACCCCCACCACGCGTATCTGGTCGGCGACCGCTTCGTACTGCTCAAGCGCGGCACCATGTCGGGCAGCCACACCAAGGACTCGGTCACCCTGGACGAGCTCACCCGCCAGATGGCGGGCGGCAGCGAGCTGGAGGACCTGCGCCACGAGCTGGAGCGTGCGCCGACGCCGACGCATCTGGGCGGTCATCCGGTGAAGGACGAGCCGCCCGCTGCCTAGTGCCTGCCGGGGCTCCGCCCCCGGACCCCCGGTCCTCAAACGCCGGACGGGCTTGATGGTGCGGCCCTGGCCGACATTTCCAGCCCGTCCGGCCCTTGAGGACATGCGGCCGAAGGCCGCATACCCGGGTTCCGGGGCGGAGCCCCGGGGCGGGCGGCAACCCGCACGCGCACCGGCGGGCGCGGTGCCTGGCAGAATCGCCGGTGAACCACCCACCCGCCTCCGAGACCCCGCAGGGACATGAGCACCTACCGCGACTTCGCGCACCGCGGCTCCGCACGGGCCACCGTCCTGAAGACCATCGGCACCCGCGAGCGGCGCTCGCACCTGACCGCGCCCCGCGTCCCCACCGTCGGCATCGACATCGGCGGTACGAAGGTGATGGCGGGCGTCGTCGACGCCGACGGGGTCATCCTGGAGAAGATCCGCACCGAGACGCCGGACAAGTCCAAGAGCCCGAAGGTCGTCGAGGACACCATCTGCGAGCTCGTCCTGGACCTGTCCGACCGGCACGATGTGCACGCCGTGGGCATCGGCGCGGCCGGCTGGGTCGACGCCGACCGCTCCAAGGTCCTCTTCGCCCCCCACCTCGCCTGGCGCAACGAGCCCCTGCGCGACGCCCTGTCGGCCCGGCTCGCCGTCCCCGTGCTGGTCGACAACGACGCCAACACCGCCGCCTGGGCGGAATGGCGCTTCGGCGCGGGCCGCGGCGAGGACCACCTCGTCATGATCACCCTCGGCACCGGCATCGGCGGCGCGATCCTCGAGGACGGCCAGGTCAAGCGCGGCAAGTACGGAGTAGCCGGCGAATTCGGCCATATGCAGGTCGTGCCCGGCGGCCACCGCTGCCCCTGCGGCAACCGCGGCTGCTGGGAGCAGTACAGCTCGGGCAACGCCCTCGTACGGGAGGCCCGCGAGCTCGCCGCGGCCGACTCCCCGGTCGCGTACAGCCTCATCGACCGGGTCGGCGGCAACGTCGGCGACATCACCGGACCGATCATCACCGAGCTCGCCCGCGAGGGCGACGCCATGTGCATCGAGCTTTTCCAGGACATCGGCCAGTGGCTCGGCATCGGCATCGCCAATCTCGCCGCCGCCCTCGACCCCTCCTGCTTCGTCATCGGCGGCGGCGTCAGCGCTGCCGACGACCTGCTCATCCGCCCCGCCCGGGATGCCTTCCGGCGGCATCTGACCGGCCGCGGCTACCGCCCCGAGGCTCGCATCGTCAAGGCCCAGCTCGGCCCCGAGGCAGGTATGGTCGGCGCCGCAGACCTCGCGCGGCTTGTGGCCCGCCGCTTCCGCCGCGCCAACCGGCGCCGGGTGGAGCGCCACGAGCGGTACGAGCGCTATGCGCAGGCCATCCGTAACTCCAGCACTGCCCGCCCCACCCAGGAACCGTAGCCATGACCGTGCCCCGCCAGTCCACGTCCCCGGACGAGAGCGCCCGTCCCCCCGAGGACCGGCGCCATATGCTCCTTCGCCGTTGGCTGACGGCCATCATCATCGTGCTGCTCGTCGGTATCCCGGCCGGCTATCTGGTCATCTCCGCCGAGCAGAGCCGCGACAGCGGCCGCGACAAGGAGTCGGAGTCCTCGGCGACCGGCCTGCGCGAAAGCTGGCCGTCGCAGATGAAGCGCCGCGTATTCGAGGTGCCGATCCCCGAGAAGTCCACCGACGTCGCCTACTACGAGACGAGCAACTGGAAGACCAGCCGGTTGTACGTGCAGTTCCGCACCACATCCGCCGGGCTCGACCGGTTCCTGAAAGGCGTGGGCACCAGCCGTTCCCAGCTCGACGACGGCGTGGTCACCATCAGCGCGCGGGACGCCGAGACGGTGGGCTGGGACTTCAGCGCGGGGAGTGACTGGGCGGGCACCACGCATGCGCAGAAGGACCCGCGGCCCTCGCAGGACATCACCGTGGACATGACTTATGGCTCCCGTCCCAAGGTGTATGTCGTATCGACGGCGACCCCCTGACCGGAGGCTGGGCCTCCACTCATTACCGTGGGGCAGGTGAGTGAGACGCAGACGCCCCCGAAGACCCTGCAGTACCGGATCGACGGTCCGGACGACGCCCCCGTGCTCATCCTTGGCCCCTCCCTAGGCACCACCTGGCACATGTGGGACCGGCAGATCGACGATCTGTCCCGCCAGTGGCGGGTGCTCCGCTTCGACCTGCCGGGCCACGGCGGCGCCCCCGCCCACCCCGCCACCGCCGTCGCCGAACTCGCCGACCGGCTGCTCGCCACCCTCGACGAACTGGGCATCCAGCGCTTCGGCTACGCCGGCTGCTCCATCGGCGGCGCGATCGGCGTCGAGCTTGCGCTGCGTCATCCGCACCGGCTGGCCTCCCTCGCGCTGGTCGCCGCCTCGCCCCGGTTCGGGACCGCCGACGAGTTCCGCCAGCGCGGCGTGATCGTCCGTACCAACGGTCTGGACCCGATGGCCCGCAGCGCGCCCGAGCGCTGGTTCACGCACGGTTTCGCCGCCGCCCAGCCCGCCATCGTCGAGTGGGCAGTCCAGATGGTCCGCACCACCGACCCCGGCTGCTACATCGCCGCCTGCGAGGCGCTCGCGGCCTTCGACGTACGCGGCGAACTCGGTCTGGTCGGCGTCCCCACCCTCGTCCTGGTCGGCTCCGAGGACCAGGTCACCGGGCCCGCCGAGGCCCGCACCCTGGTCGCCGGGATTCCGGACGCCCGGCTCGCGCTGGTGCCCGGCGCCTCGCACCTCGCGCCCGTCGAGCAGCCCGCCGCCGTCACCGACCTTCTCGTACGCCACTTCTCCACCGCCTGGAACGACACACTCTCGGCCATCGCGGCCCCGCCGGTCGCACCCGCGATCTCCGCCCCGGTGGCGCCCGTCGGCGAGATCGCGTCCGCCTCGCCCGCGCAGCCCGAAGCGGTGCATTCGGGCCGCCCCGATCCGTACGTCGCGGGCATGAAGGTACGCCGCGAGGTCCTCGGCGACGCGCATGTGGACCGGGCGACGGCCGCCGCCGACGACTTCACCGGCGACTTCCAGGAGCTGATCACCCGCTACGCCTGGGGCGAGGTCTGGACCCGCGGGGGTCTGGACAGACGCACCCGCAGCGTGGTGACGCTGACCGCGCTGGTCGCGGGCGGGCATCTGGACGAGCTGGCGTTCCACACCCGGGCCGCCCTGCGCAATGGCCTGACCCCCGCCGAGATCAAGGAAGTCCTGATCCACGCGGCCGTGTACTGCGGCGTCCCGGCGGCGAACTCCGCCTTCAGGGTCGCCCACGCCGTCATCCAGGAGGAGACCACTCCCGAGCCGTAGCAGGATGGAGGCATGAGGCTCACGAAGAAGACGCATGCCTGCATCAGACTGGAGAAGGACGGGCTGACGCTCGTCATCGATCCCGGCACCTTCAGTGAGGAGGACGCCGCCGTCGGCGCGGACGCCATCCTCGTCACGCACGAGCATCTCGACCACTTCAACGAGGACCGGCTGCGCGCCGGCCTCGAAGCCAACCCGGCCGCCGAAATCTGGACGCTGCGGAGCGTCGCCGAGAAGATCTCGGCGGCCTTCCCGGGCCGCGTCCACACGGTCGGCCACGGCGACACCTTCACCGCGGCCGGTTTCGACGTCGAGGTCCACGGTGAGCTGCACGCGGTGATCCACCCGGACATCCCGCGGATCACCAACGTCGGCTATCTGGTGGACGGTTCGGTCTTCCACCCGGGCGACGCCCTCACCGTCCCCGACCAGCCGGTCCACACGCTGCTGATCCCTGTGCATGCCCCGTGGAACAAGATCTCCGAGATCATCGACTACGTGCGCGAGGTGAAGCCGCAGCGTGCCTTCGACATCCACGACGCCCTGCTCACCGATCTCGCGCGGCCGATCTACGACAGCCAAATCGGCTCGCTCGGCGGCGCCGAGCACGGCCGGCTGGCCCCGGGCGAGACGGCGGACCTGTGACTGCCGCCCTCCTGACTGTCAGACCCCACAGCTAGGCTGTCGCACATGCGTATCGCGACCTGGAACGTAAACTCGATCACCGCTCGGCTGCCCCGACTGCTGGCCTGGCTGGAGAACACCGGCACGGACGTGCTGTGCATCCAGGAGACGAAGTGCACCGCGGAGCAGTTCCCCTCCGACGAGCTGCGCGAGCTCGGTTATGAATCCGCGGTCCACGCCTCCGGCAGGTGGAATGGCGTGGCGCTGGTCTCCCGGGTCGGTCTTGACGACGTCGTCAAGGGTCTGCCCGGCGGTCCGGACTACGAGGGGCTGCAGGAGCCGAGGGCGATCGCGGCGACCTGCGGCCCGGTCCGCCTCTGGTCGGTCTATGTGCCCAACGGCCGCGAGATCGCCCATGAGCACTACGCCTACAAGCTGCGCTGGCTGGAGGCGCTGCAGGCGGCGGTGGCCACGGACGCGTCCGGGAGCCGTCCCTTCGCGGTCCTCGGCGACTTCAACATCGCGCCGACCGACGACGATGTGTGGGACCCGTCGTTCTTCGAGGGGATGACCCACGTAACCCCGACCGAGCGTGCGGCGCTGGAGGCCCTGCGCAAGGCCGGGCTCGCCGACGTGGTGCCGCGCCCCCTGAAGTACGAGCACCCGTTCACGTACTGGGACTACCGCCAGCTGTGCTTCCCCAAGAACCGTGGCATGCGCATCGACCTGGTCTACGGCAACGAACCCTTCGCCAATGCGGTGAAGGACAGCTATGTCGACCGCGAGGAGCGCAAGGGCAAGGGCGCCTCGGACCATGCCCCGGTTGTTGTCGATCTGGACATCTGACGCTTGTTGACGCGCGCCTTGTGGTGCGTGCGGCGGCAGGGATGCGAGGCTGAGCGGTATGAACATCCCTTTCTTGGACAACTGGCTCAAGCGGCACGTCGCTGAGCAGGAGGAGGACGACCTCTCCGCCGAGTACGACCCGGAGCGCGCGGCGGCCGTTGCCGAGCTGCTCTCCGAGTGTGAGCTGCTGCGTGTCCGAGCGGGGCAGGCGGGGCTCGAACTGGACGACTCCCCGGCCTCTTTGGCCGCCCTCGACCAGCTGCCGCCGCGCTGGCGCGACGACCCGGAGGAGCTGCCCTGGCTGGGCAATGACGCGGGCCTCTACCTCGGCACCGTGATCGTCCGTACGGTGCGGGGCGCGGCCTGGCACATCTGGCCGGGCGGCCATCCCGTGGTGCGGCTCGCCTCCGGCCGCGAGATCAGCGTGGTGGAGGCGGGCCTCGAGTGGGCGGTCAATGGAGCGCCCCAGTTGTCGCAGGTCTACGCGGAAGCCGCCGAGGCCTGACCTGCGAAGTCGCTATTAATACGGCTTATGCCCTATTTATGCGTGTCGGGTGTGAAGTCCCTTGTCCGGCTGGATAGTTTGCGCTGACCCGACACAGCTGAGAGTGGGTGGGGCAGCGTATGGCCGGCGATCCGTTGATCGAGCTGCGTGACGTCAACAAGCACTTCGGACAGTTGCACGTCCTCCAGCACATCGACCTCACGGTGGGCCGCGGAGAAGTGGTGGTGGTCATCGGCCCGTCGGGCTCCGGGAAATCCACGCTCTGCCGGGCGATCAACCGCCTGGAGACGATCGAATCGGGCGCCATCCTCATCGACGGCCAGTCGCTCCCCGAAGAGGGCAAGGCGCTCGCCAGACTCCGTGCCGACGTCGGCATGGTCTTCCAGTCCTTCAATCTCTTCGCACACAAGACCGTCCTGGCCAATGTTTCGCTCGGACAGATCAAGGTCCGCGGGCGCAAGAAGGACGAGGCGGAGAAGCGCTCGCGCCAGCTCCTCGAACGCGTCGGCCTCGCCGACCAGGCCGACAAGTATCCGGCCCAGCTCTCCGGCGGCCAGCAGCAGCGCGTGGCCATCGCCCGCGCGCTCGCCATGGATCCCAAGGTCATGCTCTTCGACGAGCCGACCTCGGCCCTCGACCCGGAAATGATCAATGAAGTGCTGGAGGTGATGCAGCAGCTCGCACGCGACGGCATGACCATGGTCGTCGTCACCCACGAGATGGGCTTCGCCCGCTCCGCCGCCAACCGCGTCGTCTTCATGTCGGACGGCCGCATCATCGAGGACCGTACCCCGGACGACTTCTTCACCCACCCCGAGAGCGACCGTGCCAAGGACTTCCTTTCCAAGATCCTCAAGCACTGACGGGGGGATTCTCGCCACAGGGCCGGCTCAGCCACTACGATTTGTCGTTCATCCCAGTGGTGACGGTGATCTCGCCGATCTACATCGGGCTACGCCCGAAAAGAGGCCGTGGATGTCGCCCCGGCCGAACCAGGAACGCTGCTGCCGGGTGGGGGTCGCCCCACGGCCCCCAGGTCGTAGGGGGAGCAGTGGCTCAGGGGCAGTACCCGCCCGGCGGCAGCCGGTGATCACTTCTCGCGCAGCGGGACCGACAGATAGGACGGGTCGGCTGCGGACGAGGAGAAGGTCAGCTGCGCGCCGGACGGGTTGTGCTCGATGTAGAGCGGGTCGACGGTGTCGACGACCAGGGCGAGACGGTGGCCCGCCGGAACGTCGTAGGCGGTGGAGAACAGCTCCAGGTCGACGGCGAACGGCTTTCCGGGCGTCTTGCCGTGGAAGGTGTACGGCGCATTGCTGACCAGCTTGCCGAGGCCGAGCGGGCCCACGTCGTAGAGATATGCGACGAGGGTGCCGCTCTCCTCGGTGCTGGTGACCGTGGTGTGCAGCCTGGCGGTGCCGCGGATCTGCTGCGCGGAGGCGTAGCGCTCGGACTGCCAGACGGTGGCGAAGAGGCGCGGCAGCAGCGGGATCGACGCCATGGGCGGCAGCTTGGCGAACTGGTCCAGGACGCTGGAGAGGATGGTGACCCCGCCGTTGGCGCCGGAGTCGATATTGGCGAAGATCCTCTTGCTGCCGCCGAGGCCGATCTTGCGCTCCGTCGCGGCCACCGACTTCCAGTCGGGGTAGTTCTCATAGGCGCCGGTGGAACGGGACTTGATGCGGACCGGCTGCTCGCGGTCGACGCCGTTGTCGACGCCCTTGAGGTGGTGGTCGAGCCAGCGACGGGCGCTGGTCCAGGTGTCGTTGGGCAGACCGAGCAGACCGGTGCCCTCGGCCGTCGCATGGTCGCCGGGGCGGAACTCCAGGCGCTTGGGGCCGGTGAGCTTCTCGTAGAAGTCCGCGTACTGGTTGGGCGGGAAGATCGTGTCCCCCCAGGCGTTGCCGAGCATGATGGCGGCGCCGTTGGCATTGATCCGGTCCAGGTAGGTGATGGGGGAGCGCTTCTTCCCCCAGTCGATCATCCCCTGCTCCTTGGCGAGATTGGAGGAGAAGAAGTCCGCCGTGATCTGCTGGAACTCCTCGCTCGGCCGGCCGGTGAGATATCCCGCCCCGGTGAGCAGCGCCGTGGCCTGCACATGCTGGGTGCGGCCGCTGTAGATGGACTCGACGAGGTCGGCCCAGCCGCTGAGCGCCGCGACCGCCTTGATCCGCTTGTCGTGGGCGGCGGCCAGCAGAGAGATGCCCGCGCCGTACGAGACTCCGGCCATACCGACCTTGCCGGGGTCGGCGGGGGTGTTCGCCAGCGCCCAGTCGATCACCTTGGACGCGTCGGCGATGTCGGGCGGTCCTGCCACCTCGATGTAGCCGCCCGACTGCCAGAAGCCGCGGGCGTTGTAACTCACCACCACATAGCCGGAGTCGGCGAGTTTCTTCGCCTGGGCGAGGTACTCGATCTGGGGCGTGGCCCAACTGGTGGGCAGCACGATCACGGGGTAGCTGCGGCTGCCGTCCGCGCCGGCCGGGGTGACCACATTGGCCTTGAGTACGGTGCCGCCGTCGCCCTCGATGTCGACGAACCGCACGTCCGCGGCCGTGGATTGGGCCTGAGCCCGGGCCTGGGGCTGTGCCGTCGGGGCGGCGGGTGCCACGCCGACGCCGGGTCCCGCGAGAAGCGCGGCGGAGACCGTACCGATCGCGGTCGTGCGCAGGGCATGGCGGTGCTGTCCCACGGGTCACTCCTCACACGTGTAACTGCCAATGTGACCTGACGGTAACCTCGGGGACTTACTTGGGGTAACTCCCCGGTAAGTTACGCGAGGGTAACGATTATTGGACGCGGTGTCAGTGAGCGGGGCGAGCCGCGGACTTGCCGGGTGCGGGCCGTGTGCAGAAGACTCGCCCCGGACCTGGCCGCCCCGCAGACGGCCGCGGGCTCTGTTTCGAGACACAGATCTTCGATCTGGATCCGGCCGAACTGCTCGACGCCGTCAGGCAGTACGCGCCGGTAGGGCTCACGGCCACGGACCAAACGCGCCAGCAGCCTCCCACGGGGCCCCTTCCCGGGCTTGCCCGGAAGGGCAGTTGACACCACCGTGGTGGTGTAGGCCTGTGTCGGCGAACGGAGAAGCCGTGGGCCCCCTGATGGCCCATTCGCTGACGTCGGCGCTCGCGGTGACCGGGGCGCTCGACCGGCGATCAGCGCGGATTTCATGCGCCAGACCTGGCTGCGCTGCTACGCGCGCGGCGAGCTGGTGGAGCCGGCGTGCGCCGGGCACCACGCGATGGACGAGACCCCGCTCCAGCTCATCCGTACCGTCGAGGACTTCCTTCGCGCGGGCGTCCACGGCTGACAATGCCTGTATGACGAGGCCCGATCAGACCGTGCCCGATGTGTTCGATCCGCGGATCTACGCCGCCGGGCTGCCGCACGAGGCGTTCCGCGAGCTGCGGGACCGCCACCCGGTGGCCTGGCAGCAGGAGTACGAAGTCCTGGGCTGGCCCGCCGGACCCGGCTTCTGGGCGGTCACCCGGCACGCCGACGTCGTACGGGTCCTCAAGGACTCGGGAACGTACTCCTCGCACCTCGGGGCCACCCAGATCCGCGACCCCGACCCGGCCGACCTGCCCTTCATCCGGCGGATGATGCTCAACCAGGACCCTCCGGACCACGGGCGGCTGCGGCGTCTGGTGAGCCGCGCCTTCACCCCCGGCCGCATCGACCGCTTCACCACGGCCGCCCGGACCCGGGCCCGCCAACTGCTCACCGCCGCACGGGACACGGGGCCTGTCGTGGACCTCGTCTCCGCCGTCACCGACGACTACGCACTGCTCAACCTCGCCGACCTGCTCGGCGTCCCGGAGGGCGACCGCGGCCTGCTGCTGAAGTGGACCGAGCGCGTCATCGCCTACCAGGACCCCGACGAGCCGCCGGTGCTCGGACCCGACGGGCGGCCCGTCAACCCGCGCTCGCCGGCCATGCTCCAGGAGATGTTCACATACGCCCAGGAGCTCGCCGCGTACAAACGGCGCAGGCCCGCCGACGACGTCATGACCTCGCTCGCGCAGTCGGAACTCTCCGACGCCGAGCTGGAGATGTTCTTCTTTCTGCTGACGGTCGCGGGCAACGACACCGTCCGCAGCGCCGCCCCCGGCGGCTTTCTGACGCTGGCGGAGCACCCGGACGAACAGCGCGGACTGCGGGCGGGCGAGGCCGACCTGGACCGGACCGTCGACGAACTGCTGCGCCGCCACCCGCCCGTCCTCAGCTTCCGCCGCACCGCCACCCGCGACACCACACTGGCCGGGCAGCAGATCCGTACGGGCGACAAGGTCGTCGTCTTCCACGCATCCGCCAACTACGACGAGCGGGTCTTCGATGCGCCGTACGGGCTCGACCTCGGCCGTTCCCCGAATCCGCATGTCTCCTTCGGGGACGGGCCGCATGTCTGCCTAGGTGCCCACTTCGCCAGGCTCCAGCTGCGCGTACTGCATGAGCAGGCGCTGGATGTGCTGCCGCCGCTGGTGACCGCCGGACCGCCCGGGCGGCTGGTGTCCAACTTCATCAACGGCATCAAGTCGCTGCCGCTGACGGCGGCCTGACCGGCCGGGCGGGTCAGCTCGCGGAGCGGTGGGAGTTGCGTGCGGCGGGGGCCGGGGCCTGCGCCTGCGCCGTCCGGGTCACATCGGCGACCAGCTCGACCACATCGGGGCCGTACGCCGTGGAGTTGACGACCTTGAGCAGCAGGCAGAAGGAGTTGGCGCCGTGCTTGCGGGCGAGCTTCTCGTGGTTGCGGGCCAGATAGCGGGTGGCCGCCTGGTTGGTGATGGCGCGCTGGCCGCAGAAGAGGAAGACGGGCCGGGCGTCCTGCCCCGCCGTGAGCCGCGCCAGCATGACGTACTCGGCGAGGCCCGGCTCCATGCGGTAGCGCTCCGAGCCGATCTGGAAGGCGCCCTGGTCGGGGCCCGGCTCGGGGTCCGTGTTGACCTTCACGCCGGGGAGCAGCGAGTGCAGATGCGCGGCCATCCGGCGATTGGAGAACGGACCGCCCACACAGAATTCCGTACGTTCGCCGAAGCCCTGCTGGGCTATGTCGTGCCAGATGATCTGGGCGTTCGCCCCGCAGTCCTTGATCAGCGCGGAGAGCTCGATCAGCGCGAAGACGTCGAAGCGGTGCACGGAGCCGTCCCGCCCGGCCTCGCGGTTGACGACAAGCAGAGATTCGGAATTTCCCGGCAGCCCGAAGAAGGCCTGCTTGCGGCGGAGTCTGCGCTTCCACAGGTATGTGCGCGCGAGCCAGCCGAGCGTGGCGCTGATGCCGGCGGCCAGCACGCCGAGCACGATGTTGCGTACGTCGTCAGTCATGGGCGCGCATGTTAGCGGGGTTGTTGGAACATTGTTCGAGGTGGCCCTCACGAGGCGGTGGTGAAGTTACGCTGCGCGGACGTAGGTTGACTGGAGGTACGGATGCGTCGCTCCACCGCACGGTATGTGTCGGTTCTTGCCGTTTCGGCGGCCGTGGTCTCGATCGGCGCGGCCGCGCCGCCGGCGGATTCCCCGCCGGTCAGGACTCCCGCGAAAACGCCGGTGGCGGCCGGGTACGGCGGGGCGGTGGCGAGCGTCGACCCGGACGCCTCGGCCGCCGGGATCGAGGTGCTGCGGCGGGGCGGCAATGCCGTGGACGCGGCGGTGGCGACCGCGGCGGCCCTCGGTGTCACCGAGCCGTATTCGGCGGGCATAGGCGGTGGCGGCTTCTTCGTCTACTACGACGCGAAGACCCGTACGGTCCAGACCATTGACGGCCGCGAGACCGCACCCCGCTCCGCCGACTCCTCTCTCTTCCTCGAGAACGGCAAGCCCATACCCTTCGAGGAGGGCATGACGAGCGGCCTGGGCGTCGGCACCCCGGGCACACCTGCGACCTGGGACGCGGCACTGGATGCCTGGGGCAGCAGGCCGCTGCGGCAGCTGCTGCAGCCGGCCGAGCGGCTGGCGAAGGACGGCTTCACCGTCGACGCCACCTTCCGCTCGCAGACCCAGGCCAACCAGGCGCGCTTCGAGGACTTCCCCGCCACGGCGGAGCTCTTTCTGCCGGGCGGTCAGCTGCCGGTGGTCGGCTCGGTCTTCAAGAACCCCGACCTGGCGCGCACGTACAAGGAGTTGGGACGCAAGGGCGTCGGTGCGCTGTACCGCGGCGAGCTGGCCGAGGACATCGTCGACACGGTACGGAAGCCTCCCGTGCGGGAGGGTGCGACGCGGGTCGTGCGGCCCGGCGATCTGACGGTGCGGGACCTGCGGTCGTACGAGACGGAACGGCGCGCGCCCACCAGGCTCTCCTACCGCGGGCTCGACGTGTACGGCATGGCGCCGTCCTCATCGGGCGGCACGAGCGTCGGCGAGGCGCTCAACATTCTGGAGCGGACCGACCTTTCGACAGCCACGCAGGCGCAGTATCTGCACCGCTTCATCGAGGCGAGCCGGATCGCGTTCGCTGACCGGGGGCGCTGGGTCGGTGACCCGGCCTTCGAGGACGTACCGGTCAGGGAGCTGCTGTCCCAGCGGTTCGCGGACTCGCGTGGCTGCCTGATCAAGGACGACGCGGTGCTCACCAGCCCGCTGGCTCCGGGCGACCCGCGCAAGCCCGCGGCGTGCGGGACTTCGGGCCCGGCCGCGCCCACCACGTACGAGGGCGAGAACACCACCCATCTGACGGCCGCCGACAAGTGGGGCAACGTCGTCGCGTACACCCTGACCATCGAGTCGACCGGCGGCAGCGGCATCACCGTGCCGGGACGCGGCTTCCTGCTCAACAACGAGCTGACCGACTTCTCCTTCGCTCCGGCGAACCCCGCGGTCCACGACCCGAATCTGCCCGGCCCCGGCAAGCGTCCGCGCTCGTCCATGTCCCCGACGATCGTGCTCGACCACGGCCGTCCGGTGCTCGCCGTCGGCTCCCCGGGCGGCGCGACCATCATCACGACGGTGCTGCAGACGCTGACGGGCCATCTGGACCGGGGCCTGCCCCTGGTCGAGGCGATCGCGGCGCCGCGCGCCAGCCAGCGCAACCAGGCGACGACGGAGCTCGAACCGGCGCTGTGGAACAGCCCGCTGCGCGCCGAGCTGGAAGCCATCGGCCACGCCTTCCGGCAGAACCCCGAGATCGGCGCGGCGACGGGCGTCCAGCGACTGCCCGACGGGCGGTGGCTCGCGGCCGCCGAGAAGGAGCGCAGGGGCGGCGGATCCGCGATGGTCGTCCACCCGAGCGGTGCTGCACCGGCAGGCCTGCGTAACCCGTCCGGCGGCTGATCGGACGCGCCGGGCCCGCGAACGGGTAGGGAGCCTTTCGTACACTTTCGAACGAAAGGCTCCCTGTGTGCATACGACATGCCGCTTTCGCCGCGGCCGCCGGTTCCGCCCTGCTCGCGGCGGCTGCGCTGCCGGCCGATGCCCTCGCCGACCCCAACCCCAACCCCTGGGGTGCCGCCAGCAACGACTTCGCGAGCTACGAGGGGTCAGTCAGCGCGTCCGACCTGCTCGCCAAGGTCAATGACTGCCAGCAGATATCGAACGGCGGATACCGGACAGACGAGAGCGCGCCCGCGAACATACCGGTCTGCGCCAAGAACGGGGCCGTGTTCTGGCAGGCCGACATGGACATCGACTGCGACGGCCAGCCGACCGACCGGTGCAATGCCGCGACCGACCCGTGGTTCCAGGACGCGACCACCTTCCAGCAGTCCGACGGTGCGCAGTTGAACGCCGAGACACTGCCGTACATCGTCGTGCCCGTCGAGAGCGGGATCTGGGACTACGGCTCGTCGAGGATCATGGGCGGAACTGTCGCCGCCGTCATCTATGAGGGCCGGGTGCAGTACGCGGTCGTGGGCGACACAGGACCCACAGGGATCATCGGCGAGGCCTCGTACGCCACCGCCGAGGCCCTCGGCATCAACCCCGACCCCATGGGCGGCGGCGTCGAGTCGGGGGTCACGTACATCCTGTTCGAGAACTCCGTGGTGTCGCCGATCGAGAGCCACGAAGGTGCCGTGACCCTCGGTGAGGCCCTTGCCAGGGACTTCCTGCAGAACAACTAGATCCGGGGCTACAGGGCAGTGAGGATGCGGGGGCCGTCGTCCGTGATCGCCACCGTGTGCTCCGCGTGGGAGGCCCGGCTGCCGTCCGCCGTACGGACCGTCCAGCCGTCGCGCGCCGTGTAGTGGCCGTCCGTGCCGCTGCCGATCACCATCGGCTCGATCGCCAGCACCATGCCGTGGCGCAGCGGCATGCCCCGGCCCGGGCGTCCCTCGTTGGGCACGCCGGGGTCCTCGTGCATGTGGCGGCCCACGCCGTGGCCGCCGAAGCCGTCCGGGATGCCGTACCCCGCCGAGCGGCACACGCGGCCGATGGCGTGGGCGATGTCGCCGATGCGATTGCCGACGACGGCCGCCGCGATGCCCGCCTCCAGGGCCGCTTCGGCGGTGGCGATCAGTCGTACGTCCTCGGGGCGGGCGCGGCCGACGGTGAAGCTGACGGCCGCGTCGCCGACCCAGCCGCCCCGGATCGCGCCGCAGTCGATGCTCACCAGGTCGCCGTCGCGCAGGCGGTAGTCGTCGGGGATGCCGTGCACGATCGCGTCGTTGACGGAGGTGCAGATGACGGCGGGGAAGGGGATCGGCGCCCACTGGGGGCGGTAGTCGAGGAAAGGCGAGTCGGCCCCGGCCTCGTCGAGGACCGCGCGGGCGGCCCGGTCCAGGTCACGCAGACAGACGCCGGTGGCCGCGGCCTCGCGGACCGCCGTGAGCGCCTGGGCGACGATCCGGCCCGCCTCGCGCATCGCCTCGATCGATGAATCGGTCTTGATCTCCACCATGCCAATTACTATACCGGTCCTTCCGGTATTTGAATACCGGCATTAGAATAACGGCATGGTGCGCACCCCCCTCACTCCCCAAGAGCGCGAACGCGGCGAGCGGCTCGGTCAGTTGCTGCGCCGGGCGCGCGGCGACCGCAGCATGGTGGAGGTGGCCGCGGCCGCCGGGCTGTCCCCCGAGACACTGCGCAAGATCGAGACGGGCCGCGCCCCGACCCCCGCCTTCTTCACCGTCGCCGCGCTCGCCGCTGTGCTCGGCCTGTCCATGGACGAGCTGGTGGTTCGCTGCGCCCTGGTGCCCGCGGCGTAGCTAGTCGGCCACCGCCAGCTGGATGCGGTGGTGGCGCGGGTGCTCGATCTCGTCCAGCAGCGCGATGGCCAGATCCGCGTGCGCGATATGACCAGTCCCGTCGATGACCATGCCGTCGGCCGTGCGGTAGCGGCCGGTACGCGGGCCCTCCGCGTCCAGTTCCAGCGGCGGCATCACCATCAGCCAGTCAAGACCCGCGGCCGTCTCCCGCAGGGTCTCGAACTCCGCGGCATGCCCCTGACTGAAGACCCGGTACGGCTCGGGGAAGTCCGGCGCGTCCATGATCCGTACACCCGGCGAGGTCTGAAGGGTGGAGGCGATGCCCAGCGTCAGGAAGCGGCGCACGCCCGCCTTCGTCAGACCCGCGACCAGCGCCTTCGCCGCTGGGACGAAGAACTCCTCGGACGGTACGTCCAGCCGTGCGGATGCGTTGATGGCGGCGTCGTGGCCCGCGGCGAGTTCGGCAACCGACCCGGCGTCCGTGGCGTCGCCCCGCGCCACCGTGACACCGTCCGCCGCCAGATCGGGGTACTTCGCGGGGTCGCGCACCACCGCCGTCACCGCATGGCCTCTGGCCACCGCCTCCGCCACGGCCGCCCGGCCCACCCGTCCGCCTGCTCCGAAAACAATGATGTCGCTCATGTCCGGGACGGTAGAACGGACCCTCCCGGTTACTGCAAAGGTACTGAGCCGCCTTCAGGAGGACGACGATGACGACGAGAGAGCCGCTGCGGGCCGACATGTTCGGCGATCCGGACTGCGCGGGCCGGTTGCAGCCGTTCCGCTTCGGCGACAAGTGGTCCGGGATGGTGCTGCGCTGCCTGCAGTGCGGTCCGCGCCGCTTCTCCGAGCTCAGGGTTCCGCTGCATTGGATCACCCCCAAGGTGCTCACCGAGACGCTGCGCGCGATGGAACGCAACGGCTTCCTGACCAGGACCGCGCACGACGAGAACCCGCCGCGCGTCGAGTACGAACTCACCGCGCTCGGCCGCTCGGCACTCGGGCCGATGGACGCGGCGTGCGAGTGGGCCAGTACGCATCTGCCGGAGCTCGCCGAGGCGCGGGAGGCGTACGAGCGCAGACCCTGACGCGCGACTCGAACTCCGGTAAGGCATAGGCTCCCCGCGTGACTCCCGAGGACTTCGCAGACGCCAGGTACATCAGTCTGACCACGTTCCGCAAAGACGGGACGGGCGTCGCCACGCCCGTCTGGTTCGCGGTGGACGGCGGTGAACTGTTCGTGTGGACCAACTCCGACTCCTGGAAGATCAAGCGGCTGCGCAACGACAGCCGCGTTGTCGTCACCGTCTGCGACGCGCGCGGCCGGATCGCGGACGGCGCACTCAGCGCGGAGGGTACGGCGCGACTGCTGGACGCGGCCGGGACGGGCGCGATCCGCAAATTGCTCGCCCGCAAGTACACCTGGCAGTTCTGGCTGGTCGACTGGCCGGCCACGGTCGTGCGGCGGGGCAAGCGGCCGCAGACCGGCATCGCGGTGACGATCTGAAAACAGCGCGTAGCACAGCTGTAACACGCCTGGGGTCGAATGCATGCGGACTGAAAGGTTCCAGGCGGCGGTTGGGCAGGGGCGGCGATGGCGGTGCATCAACTTCCGGTAGAGGCCGGAGTGTTCGCGCGGTATCTGAAGGGTCTGACCGCGCTCCTCGACCGGAGCAGCGGTTGGTACGGCATCTTCTGGCAGCGTGACCCCGACGGGATGCACGCCTGTCTGGACGGCGTCGAGATCCCGCCCTGGGACGTGGTGGAGTCGCTGCTCCACGACCTCGCGGCACGGCGCGGGGCGGGCGTCGCGGAACAGGAGTCCGTCCGCGCGAGACACCTCCACGCGGCGTCGGCGGCGGCCCACGACCGGCGGCCCGGCGGCCGCGAGGCGCTGGGGGAGCGGCTGGAGCTGATGCTCCGGGAAGAGGTGTACGCGACGGGCCGGGCGGAGGAGCTGCTGCGCCGCCTGGCGGGCGAGCCGGAGGGGACGCCCACGGCGGAGCAGCTGGCCCACGAGCTGGAGTGGACCCGCGACGACTACGCGCGAGCGACGTCGCGCGTCGCGGAGCTGCGTTCGAGGCTCGGCGCGCTGGACGCGTCGACGCGCGGCCAACGCCGGGCGCCGGGCGTCGCGGACGCCGGGTACGGGCCGGGGCCCGGCGGGAGCGGGACGCCCGTGGGGTACGTTCCCGCGCAGGCCGGACCGGTGGACGACTGGTACGAGCCGGACGCCAGGTGGCCCGGAGGCGGGGACGCCTCCGCCGCGCCGGACGCCGGGACAGACGTACGGGATACGCCCGGTCCGGACGGGTCGTACGGGGCCTACGAGCGCCCCGGCGAGCCCGCCCTCCCCGACGGCTGGTTCCGGCCGGAGTCGGAGGCCGCCCCGGTCCCGGACGCCGCGAGCGAGCCCGCCCTTCCCGACGGCTGGTTCCGGCCGGAGTCGGAGGCCACCCCGGGGCCGGGCGCCGCGGGCGCCTTTGCCGAGGGACCCCCGACGCCCCCCGCACCCACCGAACCCCCTGCACCCCCCGCACCCACCGAACCCCCCGTACCCGCCGCCAAGAAGCGGCGTCCCCGTGGCGCCCGGTTCGCCGGGGTCGAGGACGACGGCGAGGAGATCGCGGCCGTGCCCATGCTGCCCGTCGCCGGTGATGTGCCGCGCGGGGCGCGGTACGGCGGGGCGGGCCCCGAGCCGCAGGCGCCCGCACCGCCCGTCGCGCCCGCCGGAGCGGGCCGGGCCGCCCGCGAGACCGTCGCCGAGCTCGGGCGACTGAGAGCCGAGGGCCGCAGCGGTGAGGCGCATGCCGTGCTCGTCGAGGCTGCCGCCCGGCCCGCCCCCTGGCTGCCCCTCCTCGCCGCCGAGCTGCACCGCGCCGGCCTCGACGCCGACTGGGCCACCCTGCTCTGGGAGACCGCGTCACAGCCCGCCTTGAGGCTGGCCGCCGCCGCCGGCGCACTCGCCGCGGCCGGCCGTACCGAGGACAGCCGGCAGTTGCTGCGCCAGGGCGTCACCCGCCCCGCCGACGACATCGCCGACGCCGTACTCGCCCTCGAGGACGAGGGCCGGGAGCCGGAAGCACGGGCCTTACTGGCCGCCTACGTACAGATCCACGCCGCAGAGGACACCGCCCGGATCGCCGACCTCGACCCCCGCCGCCTCGTGCCGCAGCTGCTCGACGTCGCCCGTGCGATCTCCGCCGATCACGAGCGGGATATCGTCCACGCACTGCGCGTAGCAGGTCATCTCGGCGCCTGAAGCCGTTCGGTGTGGACCGCTCGGGTGTGAAACATGATCGACTCTGCGGGTTAACGACGATGGTCTTGCCCCAGTGTGTGACGGGGCTTACGTTCTCCTCCTACGCACGAGCATCTACGTGCGTAGAGGCTCTCTGACGCCCCGCCGAAGGAGCAGCTCATGGCTAACGTCGTACGCGCCGCACTCGTCCAGGCGACCTGGACCGGCGACACCGAATCCATGATTGCCAAACATGAGGAACACGCCCGCGAGGCCGCCCGCCGGGGTGCCAAGATCATTGGTTTCCAAGAGGTCTTCAACGCTCCCTACTTCTGCCAGGTCCAGGAGCCCGAGCACTACCGCTGGGCCGAGCCCGTCCCGGACGGTCCCACCGTCCGCCGGATGCAGGAGCTCGCCCGCGAGACCGGCATGGTGATCGTGGTCCCGGTCTTCGAGATCGAGGGCGCCGGCTTCTACTACAACACCGCCGCCGTGATCGACGCCGACGGCTCCTACCTCGGCAAATACCGCAAGCACCACATCCCCCAGGTCAAGGGCTTCTGGGAGAAGTACTACTTCAAGCCGGGAAATCTGGGCTGGCCCGTCTTCGACACCGCCGTCGGCAAGGTCGGGGTGTACATCTGCTACGACCGGCACTTCCCGGAGGGCTGGCGTCAACTCGGCCTGAACGGCGCCCAGTTGGTCTACAACCCGTCCGCCACCTCGCGCGGTCTCTCCGGGTACCTCTGGCAGCTGGAGCAGCCCGCGTCCGCCGTCGCCAACGAGTACTTCATCGCCGCCATCAACCGCGTCGGCCAGGAGGAGTACGGCGACAACGACTTCTACGGCACCAGCTACTTCGTCGACCCACGAGGCCAGTTCGTCGGCGACGTCGCCAGCGACAAGGAGGAGGAACTGCTCGTACGGGACCTCGACTTCGACCTGATCGACGTCGTGCGACAGCAGTGGGCGTTCTACCGGGACCGACGCCCCGACGCGTACGAGGGGCTGGTGCAGCCATGACCCATCTGTACGACCGTCACAAGGCCGTCATCCCCGACTGGGTCGCGCTCTACTACAAGCAGCCCATCGAGATCACCCACGGCGAGGGCCGCCATGTCTGGGACGCGGACGGCAACCGCTACCTCGACTTCTTCGGCGGCATCCTCACCACGATGACCGCCCACGCCCTCCCTGAGGTCACCAAGGCGGTGAGCGAGCAGGCCGGGCGGATCATTCACTCCTCGACGCTCTATCTCAACCGCCCGATGGTCGAGCTCGCCGAGCGGGTTGCCACTCTGTCCGGCATCCCCGACGCACGGGTCTTCTTCACCACCTCCGGTACCGAGGCGAATGACACCGCCCTGCTGCTGGCGACCGGCCACCGCCGCTCCAACCAGATCCTGGCGATGCGCAACAGCTACCACGGCCGGTCCTTCTCGGCGGTCTCCATCACCGGAAACCGGAGCTGGTCGCCCACCAGCCTCTCCCCGCTGCAGACGCTGTACGTGCACGGCGGCGTCCGCACCCGCGGCCCCTACGCCCAGCTGTCCGACGCGCAGTTCATCGAGGCGTGCGTGGCGGACCTGGAGGACGTCCTCGGCCAGACCCGTGGCGGAGTCGCCGCGCTGATCGCCGAACCCATCCAGGGCGTCGGCGGCTTCACATCCCCGCCCGACGGTCTCTACGCCGCATTCCGCGAAGTCCTCAGCCGGCAGGGCATCCTGTGGATCTCCGACGAGGTGCAGACCGGCTGGGGCCGCACCGGCGAGCACTTCTGGGGCTGGCAGGCGCACGCCGAGAACGGTCCGCCGGACATCCTCACCTTCGCCAAGGGCATCGGCAACGGCATGTCCATCGGCGGCGTCGTCGCCCCCGCAGAGATCATGAACTCCCTGGACGCCAACTCCATTTCGACCTTCGGCGGCTCCCCGGTCACCATGGCGGCGGGCGCCGCCAACCTCTCGTATCTGCTGGAGCACGACCTCCAGGGCAACGCCCGCCGCGTCGGCGGCCTGCTGATCGAGCGGCTGCGGGCCATCGGCGCGGGTGTGCCCGCCGTACGAGAAGTACGCGGCCGGGGTCTGATGATCGCCATCGAGCTGGTCAAGCCAGGCACCGACGAGGCGAACCCCGAAGCGGCATCGGCCGTCCTGGAGGCCGCCCGCGAGGGCGGGCTGCTGATCGGAAAGGGCGGCGGCCACAACACCAGCGCCCTGCGCATCGCCCCGCCGCTCTCGCTGACCGTCGCCGAGGCGGAAGAGGGCGCCGCCATCCTCGAACAGGCCCTGCACAGCGTCTAGATCGACTGCACAAGAGGGAGCGCACCAGCATGAGCAGCACCCGCACCCTGATCCGCGGCGGCCTGGTCATCACGGCCGCGGACGAGGTCCATGCCGACGTACTGATCGAGGACGGCCGGATCGTCGCGATCGCCGCGCACGGCTCCGCCGTCGCCGATGCCTGGACCGCGGACCGCACCATCGACGCGGCCAACAAATACGTGATCCCGGGCGGCGTCGACGCGCACACCCATATGGAGCTGCCGTTCGGCGGGACCTTCGCCTCCGACTCCTTCGAGACCGGCACCCGGGCCGCCGCCTGGGGCGGCACCACCACCATCGTCGACTTCGCCGTGCAGTCGGTCGGGCACGCCCTGCGTGAAGGACTGGATGCCTGGTACGCCAAGGCCGACGGCAAATGCGCCATCGACTACGCCTTCCACATGATCCTCTCCGACGTCAACGAGTCGTCGCTGAAGGAGATGGATCTGCTGGTCGAGGAGGGCATCACCTCCTTCAAGCTCTTCATGGCCTACCCCGGCGTCTTCTACAGCGACGACGGGCAGATCCTGCGCGCCATGCAGCGCTCCGCCACCAACGGCGGGCTGATCATGATGCACGCGGAGAACGGCATCGCCATCGACGTCCTGGTGGAACAGGCGCTCGCCGCGGGCCACACGGACCCGCGCTACCACGGCGAGGTGCGCAAGGCCCTTCTCGAGGCGGAGGCAACCCACCGCGCCATCCAGCTCGCCCGGGTCGCAGGCGCCCCCCTCTACGTCGTCCATGTGTCGGCCGAGGAAGCCGTCGCCGAGCTCGCCGCCGCCCGCGACAAGGGACTCAACGTCTTCGGCGAGACCTGTCCGCAGTACCTCTTCCTCTCCACCGACAACCTCGCCGAGCCGGACTTCGGGGGCGCGAAGTATGTGTGCTCAACTCCCTTGCGCCCCAAGGAACATCAAGCCGCGCTCTGGCGCGGACTGCGGACCAACGACCTCCAGGTCGTCTCCACCGACCACTGTCCCTTCTGCTTCGTCGGCCAGAAGGAACTGGGCCGTGGCGACTTCTCCAAGATTCCCAACGGGCTGCCGGGCGTGGAGAACCGGATGGACCTCCTTCACCAGGCGGTCGTCGACGGACACCTCACCCGCCGCCGCTGGATCGAGGTCGCCTGCGCGACCCCCGCCCGGATGTTCGGCCTCTACCCGAAGAAGGGCACCATCGCGCCGGGCGCGGACGCCGACGTCGTCATCTACGACCCGCACGCCGAGCAGACCCTGTCGGTCGAGACCCACCACATGAACGTCGACTACTCGGCATACGAGGGCAAGCGGATCACCGGCCAGGTGGAGACCGTGCTCTCGCGCGGCGATGTGGTCATCGACCAGCGCAAGTTCACCGGCCGGGCGGGACACGGCCAGTACACCCCCCGAGGCACTTGTCAGTATCTGAACTAGGAGCTCCACGTCATGGACTTCGGACTCGTCCTGCAGACCGACCCGCCGGCCTCGGCCGTCGTCTCACTGATGCGGCGCGCGGAACGCAACGGCTTCCGCTACGGCTGGACCTTCGACTCGGCGGTGCTCTGGCAGGAGCCCTTCGTCATCTACAGCCAGATTCTCGAGCACACCCAGAAGCTCCACGTCGGACCCATGGTGACCAACCCCGGGACCAGGACCTGGGAGGTGACCGCCTCCACCTTCGCGACGCTGAACGACATGTACGGCAACCGCACGGTGTGCGGCATCGGGCGCGGCGACTCCGCGATGCGGGTCGCGGGCCGCAAGCCCAACACCCTTGCCAGGCTGGGCGAGTCGATCGGCGTCATCCGCGACCTCGCCGAGGGCCGGGAGGCCGTCGTCGACGGGCAGCCCCTCCGGCTGCCGTGGGTCCGGGACGGAAAGCTGCCGGTGTGGATGGCGGCGTACGGGCCCAAGGCGCTGGCTCTCGCGGGCCAGAAAGCCGACGGGTTCATCCTCCAGCTCGCCGACCTGTATCTGACCGAGTCAATGGTCAAGGCGGTCCGCACCGCCGCGTCGGACGCCGGGCGCGACCCGGACTCCGTCACCATCTGCGTCGCCGCGCCCGCGTACGTGAGCGACGACATCGAGCACGCCCGCGAGCAGTGCCGCTGGTTCGGCGGAATGGTCGGCAACCACGTCGCCGACCTCGTGACCCGCTACGGCGAGCACTCCGACCTGGTGCCCGACGCCCTCACCTCGTACATCAAGGCGCGCGAGGGTTACGACTACAGCCACCACGGCCGCGCCGGGAACCCGTCCACGGACTTCGTCCCGGACGAGATCGTCGACCGCTTCTGTCTGCTTGGCCCGGCCGAGGCGCACATCGAGAAGCTGAAGGCGCTGCGCGAGCTGGGTGTCGACCAGTTCGCCGTCTACAACATGCACGACGCGAAGGAAGCGACCATCGACGCGTACGGCTCCGAGATCATCCCGGCACTCAACCGCTGAAGGAGCCACAGCCCATGACCGAGACCGTTTCACCCGCGCCGTCCAGCGGCTCGATAAACGACTCTGCGGGCCGCGTCGAGCTCGCGCCCGGCGCGGTTCCCACCGACAGCCGCTTCGTCAATGACGATCTGCTGCCCGTCCCTGTCGCGCAACGCCGCTGGACGACGTACAACTTCGCCGCGCTGTGGGTCGGCATGGCCCACAACATCCCGTCCTGGCTGCTCGCTTCCGGCCTCGTCGCCCTCGGCATGGACTGGAAGCAGGCGGTGTTCACCATCGCCCTCGCCAATCTGATCGTGCTCGCACCGATGCTGCTGACCGGGCACGCGGGACCGAAGTACGGCATTCCCTTCCCCGTCCTCGCGCGCGCCTCCTTCGGGCTGCGCGGAGCGAATCTGCCGGCGCTGGTCCGGGCCGGGGTGGCCTGTGCCTGGTTCGGCATCCAGACGTGGATCGGCGGGCAGGGCATCTTCATCCTGCTCGGCAAGATCTTCGGCGGCTGGGCGAAGGCGGCGGAGATCGGCGGGCAGCCGTGGACGCTGTGGGTGTGCTTCGTGCTCTTCTGGGCGCTCGAACTGGCCATCATCTACCGGGGGATGGAGACGCTGCGACGGTTCGAGAACTGGGCCGCGCCGTTCGTCATCGTCGGCGCGCTGGTGCTGCTGGTGTGGATAACGGCCAAGGCGGGCGGCCTCGGACCGCTCCTCGACCAGCCTTCGAAGCTCGGCTGGGGCGCCGACTTCTGGCCGGTCTTCTTCCCTTCGCTGATGGGGATGATCGCCTTCTGGTCGACGCTGTCCCTGAACATCCCGGACTTCACCCGCTTCGGCGCGGGCCAACGCGCGCAGATCTGGGGCCAGTCGCTCGGTCTGCCGACGACAATGACCCTCTTCGCACTGCTGTCGGTCTTCGTCACCTCCGGCTCCCAGGCGGTGTACGGCGCGGCGGTCTGGGACCCGGTCGCGCTCGCCGCCAAGACCGACAACGTCTTCGGTCTGCTCTTCGCCCTGGTGACCGTGCTGATCGCGACGATCTCGGTGAACATCGCGGCCAACGTCGTCTCACCCGCGTACGACCTGGCGAACCTGGCGCCGAAGCTGATCAACTTCCGTAGGGGAGCGCTGATCACGGGTGTCGTCGGCGTCCTGATCATGCCGTGGAAGCTGACCGAGACACCCGAGCTCTACATCTTCACCTGGCTCGGCCTGGTCGGCGGTCTGCTCGGCACGGTCGCGGGCATTCTGATCGCCGACTACTGGGTCATCCGCCGCACCGTCCTCGACCTGCCCGGTCTCTACACCCCTGGCGGCCGCTACTGGTACACCTCCGGCTGGAATCTGCGCGCCGTTGCCGCGTTCGCGGTCGGCGGAGTGCTGGCGGTGGGCGGCTCGCACTCGGCGGAAGGGAAGGGGCCGTTCCCCGAGGAGGGACTGATCCCCTTCCTCAAGCCCCTCGCGAACTACGGCTGGGCGGTGGGCCTCGCCGCGGCATTGGTGCTCTATGTGGTGCTGATGCTGCCGGTTGCCCGCGCCGCCCGGCACTGAAGCTCCGGGCATTCAGGGCCCGGCGGCCAGGGGTCAGCGGCTTTCGCGTTGTGCCTCCACGATGTGGCGGACCGTGCGGTCCGCGCCGCTCGCGCGCCGCTGGACGCGTTCGGAGAAGCCCGGGAACTGGCCGCCGATCGCGGTGAGCACCTTCATCTCGACGGGGGCGACGTTCACTTCGGCCCGGTCCTGCTCGATGGCGCGGACGACGCCGGCGACGACCTGCCGGGGTGAGACCGTGCGCAGCCCCGCCGGGGCATCCGCTCCGGTCGCCGCGAACATGCCCGCGTCCCGTACGAACCCGGGCTGGACGATCGACACGCCGACCCCGTGGTCGTGCAGATCCTGGCGCAGCGAGAGCGCGAAGCCGCGCAGGCCGAACTTGGTGGCGTCGTACAGCGCGGAGTACTTCGTCGCCGTCTTGCCCGACATCGAGCCGACGAACGCCAGATGGCCCCGCCGCGCCTCGACCATCGCCGGGGCGAGCAGCCGGGCGAGCATGGCCGGGGCGCGGAGGTTGACAGCGAGGGCACGGTCGATCTGGTCCGGGGTGTAGTCCAGCAGTTCACCGCTGGAGGGCAGGGCGGCGTTGGCGATCAGGATGTCCGTGCCGGCGGCCTCGCGAGCGAGCCGTTCCACGTCGTCCGGGTCGGCGAGATCGGCGACGACCGTGCGCGCGCCATAGCGGCCGGCGAGCGGTTCCAGTGCCTCGCGGCGGCGGCCGCTCAGTATCAACTTCGTTCCCATCGCGGCCAGTTCGGCGGCGAGCGCGCCGCCGATGCCGCCGGTGACCCCGGTGAGCAGAACGGTTGCTCCGGTGATGCGCATCTGGTTACCCTCCAGTTCTGTTCGTTCGAACGAACAATAGGGAGGCGGGGCGGTCGTGTCCACAGAAGATTCCGGCGGACTGGCGGAGCACACACGTGAGTTGACGGACGGTCGGACGACGTCCGAAGCGCTGGTGAAAAGGGCGATCGAGCGCATCGAGGCAAGCCAGTCCACCATCAACGCCTTCCGCTGGGTACGCGGCGATGCAGCGCTCGCGGAGGCCAGGGACGCGGACCGGCGCCTCGCGGCGGGGGAGCGGCTGCCGCTCCTCGGCGTGCCCCTCGCCGTCAAGGACGACACCGATGTGGCAGGGCTGCCCACCCTCTTCGGCTGCTGCGGCGAGCTCGCTCCGGCCGCGACGGACGGAGAAGCGGTACGCCGCCTCCGCGCGGCCGGAGCCGTGATCGTCGGCAAGACCAACTCCTGTGAACTCGGCCAGTGGCCGTTCACCGAGGGGCCCGCCTTCGGCGCCACCCGTAACCCCTGGTCCACCGACCACACCCCGGGCGGCTCGTCCGGCGGCTCCGCGGCCGCCGTCGCCGCCGGGCTCGTACCCGCCGCGCTCGGCTCCGACGGTGCGGGATCGGTCCGCATCCCGTCTGCCTGGACCCACCTCGTGGGCATCAAACCGCAGCGCGGACGCGTCTCCCTGCACCCCTACGCCGACGCCTTCCAGGGTCTCGCCGTCAACGGCCCGCTCGCCCGCACCGTCGCCGACGCCGCGCTGCTGCTCGACGTGGTGCAGGGCCCGCACCCCGAGGACCTGCACCGCCCGGACGCCATCAACGCCTCCGCCGCCGCCCGCCGCGACCCTGGCCGGCTGCGCATCGCCCTGGCCTGGCGGCCCCCGCTCACCCTCACCCGCACCGCGCCCCACCCAGAGGTGCGCCGCGCCGTCACCGCGCTCGCCGAAGCGCTCGCCCGCCTCGGCCACCACGTGGAGGAGGCCCGGCCGCGCTACGGCCTGATCGGCCTCGCGTTCGTGCCGCGCGCCACCGCGGGCATCGCGGAGGTCGCCGCCCTGCACCCCGACCCGGCCCTGCTCGACCCGCGCACCCGCCATGCCATGCGCAACGGCCGCCGGCTCGGCGGCCGCGTCGTGCGTGCCGCCCGCGCCCGCGAGGCCCGCCAGCACGCAAGGATCGGCGCGATCTTCGACTCGTACGACATCGTCCTCACGCCGACCACGGCGGCCCCGCCCCCGCGCATCGGTGCCTTCGACGGACTCAGCGCCTGGCGCACCGACGCGACGATGGCGGCCGCGTGCCCCTACGCATGGCCCTGGAACGTCCTCGGCTGGCCTGGCGTCAACGTCCCCGCCGGACTCACGGCCGACGGACTGCCCGTCGGCGCCCAATTGCTCGGCCCTGCGGGCAGCGAGGAACGGCTGATCTCGCTTGCCGCCCAACTGGAAGCGGACCAGCGGTGGTACGAGAAGCGGCCGCCCGCCCCGGTGATCCCCGGGAGCGTGCCGGTGGAACAATGACCGCCATGTCCAATCCGGCCCGCTCCGCCCCGACCCGGCAGCGCATCATCACCGCCGTCCTGCAGATCATCGGCAAGGACGGGGTCGCGGCGGTCACCAACCGGCGGATCGCCAAGGAGGCCGGGGTCTCGCTCGGCTCGGTCACGTACCACTTCGAGACCCAGCACGAGCTGCTGCGCGAGAGCCTGCTGCACTTCGTGCGCGAGGAGACCCGCCGCTTCACCGAACTGGCAGACCAGTGCCAGAGTGACGGCGTCGACATCGACGGCGCCGCCACCCTGGCGGGCCAGGTGGCGGGAGGCACCGCCTTCGACAGCGAGCACATCGCGCCCTTCGAGCTGTACGTCCAGGCCGGGCGCGACGAGCGGCTGCGGGAAGCGGCCGCCGAGGCCTTCGCCGCGTACGACCGGCTCGCGGCGCAGATCCTCACCGGCCTCGGCGTCCCGGACGCCGAACGCCTCGCCGCCACCACAGTCGCGCTGGTGATGGGCCTTCAACTGCGCAGACTGGCGACGGGTGACCCGGCCGACGACCTGGTCGACGCGCTGCTGCTGCTCGCGCGGGGAGCGGTCGGCCACGACGCCGGGCGGGCCGGCTTCTCGGGCAGCTGACCCATTCGCCGGTCTTGCCGTGCGGACCGTGGGTCGGCACCGCGAAAATTCACCTCTACGGTGTCGGACCGGGGGTTCCCGAGAGGCAGTGGTGAAAGTGGCCGTCGGCGCATCGAGCGTCACCATCCCGCGGGAACCGGGTGACGGCCCCGGCCCGCGGCTGTGGAAGGGCCGCCGACGTCTCCTGCGCTCGTGGACGACCGCCTGGACGGTGGGCCTCTCCCTGCTGCCTCTCGGGCTGCTCGCATTGGCCTCGTGGCTGGGCCGCCACGTCCGCCCCAGTGCGGATGAGTGGTGCTTCCTGCCCACCGTGCGTGACCACGGCGTCTCGGGACTGATCGCGAAGTTCTACGTCACCGACAACGGGAGGATCGGCAATGGCTTGCTCATCGGGCTGTACACGAAATTCCCGGTCGCCGGCCATCAGTGGTTCGCTCTGATCAGCGGTGTTCTCATGCTGGTCCTGCTGTGGGCCCTGACCGTGCAACTGCTTCGCATGGCCGGCCAGACGGTGCCACGCGGAGCCGTGCTGCTCGTGGCGTCCATGATCACGGCGGTCTTCCTCTTCGCCACCCCCAATACGTACAAGACGTTCTACTGGCCCGCCGCCTCGGTCTCGCACACCGTGGCTCCGGTGCTGGCCTGCGCGGCGGCCATCCCGTTGCTGCGGGCCCGCAGTCGGCGGGGCCGGATCGCTGCTCTGGCCGTCGTGCTGGTGGTGGGGGTCTTCATGGGGACGCTCTCCGAGGAGACATCGGTCGTCGCCCTGGTGGCGCTTTCGGGGGTGGTACTGCTCAGCCGTCGGCTCTTCACCGAGCGGGCCCGGGCCTTCGCCCGTGACTGGTCCCTGGCCGGCATGGCCGGGATCGGCATCGGAACGCTCGTGCTGGTGACGTCCCCGGGGTCGCGCAACCGGCGTGCGCGATTCGGCGCCGGGACCGACTCCATGCTTGCCCCCGAATCGCTGATCGCCTCGCTGCGCGGGTACGTGCACATCCTGGAGACGATCCTCACGACCTGGCAGTATGCGGGAGCGTTCGCGGCCGGAGTACTGCTGGGCCTGCTGGCGCGGGGCCCGGGAGGGAATCGGGCGGTCCTGCTGCCGTGCCGACCGCTGCTGCTGACATCCTTCGGCGCACTGGCCTTCCTCCTTTCCGGCTACCTCTGCACCGTCATCACCTACCCGGTCTTCGGCGCACGGGTGGTGGCCGCGGAGCGGACGTGGAACGACTACCTCCTGCTGTATGTCCTGCTGCTCGTGGGCGTCGGCGCCTTCCTGGGACGCGCGCTGCGTCTGCGTGGGCGGCTGATGGGCGTGGCGACGGCAGCGGCCGCGACGGTGTGCGCCGCGGCCGTAGGGGGCCTGCTCGCCCCGCTCCACCACCTGGGCCAGGAAATGCAGGTACGGGCTCGCCAGTGGGACCGTCAGGACCACTGGCTGCGCGACCAGGCGGCGCGCGGCGCGAAGGTTCTTCCGTACAAGCCGCTCTCAGTCAGCGGGATGCTGGAGCCGTTCGGCTCGGAAGGGCGCAGGATCTGGCCGGCCCGGTGCGTCGCCGACTACTACCACCTGGACCGGGTCACTCATTCGGTGCAGCTCCCCTGACCTGCTCCGGCGATCGCTGCGGGGATTGCGGGGGCTGCGGCTTGGAACGTGGGGTGGCAGCCGCGCCGGGGGTGAGGGCCCATCGGGCGAGCAGGAACGAGAGCGGCGTGACGAGGACACCCGCGACGATGGCGGAGAGGTTCTCGTCCATGCCCAGCCTGCTCACGGCGAGATGGAGAAGGATTCCGCCGCCCACGATGTTGGCCGCGCCCGACAGCGGATACCGGGCGAAGGCACGCCAGGTCGGCCGCGTACGGACGGTGACATACGAGTTGAGCAGGAACGATCCGGTGATGCTCACCGCGTAGCCCACGACATGGGCTGCCAGATAGGGCATCCAGATGTTCAGCGCGGCGTATACGGCGTAGTAGACGGCCGTGTTGGCGAGGCCGATCGCGGCGAAGACGGTGAACTGCCGGAGGGCGGGCGGAGCGTTCATGACTCCGGCCGTACGTGTCCGGCGCCTTCCAGCGAGAGGCCGGAGTTGCCGGAGTTACGGACTGCGGCGGAGTCGTCCGTTTCGCGGACCACATAGTGCGGCCGACGCTTCGACTCGTGGTAGATCCGGCCCACGTACTCCCCGATGACGCCGAGAGTGGCCAGCTGGATTCCACTGAGCGCGACGATGGCGGTGATGAGTGTCGCGTAACCGGGGGTCTCGACACCGTTCAGTACGACATTCGCGACGATCCACAGGGCGTAGGCGAGCGCGGACAGAAAGAGCCAGAAACCGGTGTGGACGGCCAGCCGCAGCGGACGGCTGTTGAAGGAGAGCAGCCCGTCGATGCCGTAGTCGAGCAGACGCCGGCCGCCCCACTTGGACTGCCCGGCAGCTCGCTGGACGTTCTGGTACGTGAAGCTGACCGTGTCGAAGCCGATCCAGGAGAAGAGTCCCTTGGAGAATCGGTTGCTCTCCGGGAGCGACAGGACGCAGTCGACCGCACGACGCGACAAGAGCCGGAAATCGCCCGCCCCGTCGGCGATCTCGACGTCCATGAAGTGACGTACAAGGCGGTAGTAGGCCCTGCTGAGGGCGGTCCGCAGGACACCTTCGCCCGTACGGTCGCGCTGGGCCACGACCTGGTCGTAGCCGTGGTGGTGCAGCTCCAGCATGCGGGAAAGGAGCTCGGGGGGATGCTGCAGATCGGCGTCCATGAGGACGACCACAGCACCGCGGGACATGCGCATTCCGGCGAGGATGGCGGATTCCTTGCCGAAGTTCCGGCTGAAGGAGGTGTAGCGCACCCGCGGAGCAGCTCCCGCGAGGTTTCTCAGACGCTCCATGGTCCGGTCGCTGCTGCCGTCGTCGACGTAGCAGATCTCGAAGGTCGCCCCGGTCGGTTCGAGGGCGGTGATCAGAGCGCCATGAAAGGCGTCGATCACTTCGCTCTCGTTGAAACACGGCACGACGACCGAAATATCGACCATTGCCATCTCACTCCATGCGCCGGTGTGCGGGTGGCGGCTGCACGTTCCCTGGAACATGCGCTGCCACCTCCAGTGGAGCGCGGTGGCGGGCTGAGGACAGTCCCACGCACGCCACACGGGTGAGCAGAGCTGCGCAGTGGACCATGTCGGCGATCCGCTGCGGGGCGCCAGTACGCAGCGACGAACCGCTCCGGCCCGGTCAGCCGGCGTCGAGGACGAGGTCAACGACCGGGCGGTAAGCGCTCTCCCGCTCGCCGCCCAGCATCGCGTGGGTGGCGATACGGAAGAGCAGGGCGCGGATGAGGATTTGGCGCCAGTCGGGCAGATGCGACCACCGCTCGAGCAGCGCGGGATCGGCCTCGTACCAGCACAGCGCGTCGACGGCGACGACCGCGGAGGCGTAGGCCGCGGGACGCCAGTAGGGCGGCCAGTCGATGATCGCGGGAGGCCGGCCCGGCTCGAAGAGGACATTGCCCAGCAGATCGCCGTGGATGATCTGGGCGGGGGCGTCGACGGTGCCGCGCTCGGCGAGGAGGGGCTTGAGCAGGGGGAAGTCCGGGGCCTGCTCGGTCTCCTGCCAGGCCAGCCGGTCCGCGCGGGACCAGGGGGTGTCGCGTACGCGGAGAAAGCGCGGCCTGGGCAGGTGCGCCAGTGCCGCGTGGAAGGCTTCGCCCGCCCGGATGACCTCGTCGGCGCGATGCGGATCGGTGGATCCGCCGACCAGCCGCCACGCCTCCCAGCCGTGCGTCGCCCAGGATCCGTCCGTCGTCGGGACCGGGCGGGCGACCCGGAAGCCGGGGGCCTCGGGCAGATGGTGCAGGACGCCCGCGCGCCACGCGGTCTCCGGTTCCATCGCTGCGGGCTTGAGCACCAGCGCGCCGGAGCGCCAGGTGGAGCCCTGGCCGCCGGGGAGGGGGACCGGTGTTCCGGCGGCCCCGAAGGCGGCGAGCACGGAAGAGGATGGGGCGGGGGACTGGCTCATGGCCGGGGATCGTAGGCGGCTAGCCTGCACGGACGCCGAACATTTTCTCCGTGCCCGATGAATTCGCGGTGCCGCGCGGGCCGTTCGACGAGTACCGGTTGATTGGGCGAGTACCAGTGGACGAGCACCAGTGAAGGAGCCGCGACCGTGTTCACCACCCGTCCCACCCTCCAGGGCACCTTCGGCATGGTGTCGTCCACCCACTGGCTCGCCTCGCAGTCCGCGATGGCCGTGCTCGAGGACGGTGGCAACGCCTACGACGCCGCCGTGGCCGCCGGGTTCGTGCTGCATGTCGTCGAGCCGCATCTGTGCGGTCCCGCGGGCGAGGTGCCGATCATCCTCGCGTCGGCGGGCGGCGAGGCGCGGGTGCTCTGCGGGCAGGGGACCGCGCCGGCCGGGGCGGGCATCGGGCACTACCGCTCCCTGGGGCTCGACCTCGTGCCCGGGACCGGGCCGCTCGCCGCTGCCGTGCCGGGCGCGTTCGACGCGTGGATGGTGCTGCTGCGCGACCACGGCACCAAGCCGCTTGCCGAAGTGCTGCGTTATGCGATCGGGTACGCCGAGGACGGGCACGCGCCCGTCGAGCGCGTCGGCGAGACCGTGGAGAGTGTCCGCGAACTCTTCGAGACCGAGTGGACCTCGTCCGCCGAGGTCTATCTGCCGGGCGGCAAGGCCCCCGCGCCGGGCGAGCTGCTGCGTAACCCCGCCCTCGCCGCGACCTGGCGGAGGCTGATCGCCGAGTCGTCCGGCGGCGGGCGGGTCGCCGAGATCGAGGCCGCGCGGAAGGTGTGGAGCGAGGGATTCATCGCCGATGCGCTGGTACGGCAGGCCGCCCGCCCCACCCTGGACACCAGCGGTGAACGGCACACGGGCACGCTGACCGCGGCCGACCTCGCCGGATGGTCCGCCGCCTACGAAGCCCCTGCCACGTACGACTGGAACGGCTGGACGCTGTGCAAGGCGGGCGGCTGGAGCCAGGGCCCCGCCCTGCTGCAGCAGCTCGCGCTGCTCCCCGACGAGCTGCCGGAGTACGGGTCGGCGGAGTACGTCCATCTGCTCATCGAGGGCTGCAAGTTGGCGATGGCCGACCGGGAGGCCTGGTACGGGGACGCGGCCGAGGTCCCGCTCGGCGAGCTGCTCTCGGAGCCGTACAACGCCCGCCGCCGCGCGCTCATCGGCGAGAAAGCCTCGTACGAGCTACGGCCGGGCAGTCCGGGAGGACGGACCCCGAGACTGAGCGCCCACGCCACCGCGGTGGCCTCGGGCGAGCCCGGCTTCGACGTGATGGGGACAGCGGCGGCGGGCGCGGGGGAGCCGACGGCCGCCAGGAGCGGCGCCTCGCCGCTGCCCGGCGAGCCGGACGTCGCCGCGGACGGCGGCACTCGCGGCGACACCTGCCACCTCGACATTGTCGACCGCTGGGGCAACATGGTCGCCGCCACGCCCAGCGGCGGCTGGCTCCAGTCCAACCCGGTCGTGCCCGAGCTCGGCTTTCCCCTCGGTACCCGCCTCCAGATGGCCTGGCTGGAAGCCGGGCTGCCGAACTCCCTCACCCCCGGCCGCAGGCCCCGCACCACCCTCACGCCTTCCCTGGCGCTGCGCGACGGCGTGCCCTTGATGGCGTTCGGCACGCCGGGCGGCGACCAGCAGGACCAGTGGCAGCTCCACTTCTTCCTGGCCGTCGCACTGCGCCCCAAGGTGCGCGGAGGGCTCGACCTCCAGGGCGCGATCGACGCGCCGAACTGGCACAGCGACAGCTTCCCCGGCTCCTTCTACCCGCGCGGCATGCGGCCGGGCAGCGTCACCGTCGAGTCCCGCATGGATCCGGGCGTCATCGCCGGTCTGCGGCTGCGTGGCCATGACGTCACCGTCGGCGACGCCTGGTCGGAGGGCAGGCTGTGCGCGGTCGCCAGGGACCCGCGCAGGGGTGTGCTGTCCGCCGCGGCGAACCCCAGGGGAATGCAGGGTTACGCGGTGGGGCGCTGAGCGGACAGCCCTGTGTCAGCGGGCCGTGCTTAGCTGGGGGAATGATCGATGACTTTCTGAACGGTGATCTGTCCGACGTCGAGGAGGCGGTCCGCAAGGCGGCCGCCACCGAGATCATGCCGCGTTACCGCCAGCTCGCCGCGCACGAGATCGTCGAGAAGAGCGGGCCGCACGATCTGGTGACGACCGCCGACCGTCTCGCCGAGGAGCACCTCACCGCGTCCCTGACGGCCCTGCTCCCCGGCTCCGTGGTGGTCGGCGAGGAGGCTGTGCACGCGGACCCGTCCGTGTACGAGGCGCTGCGCCGCGACGCGCCCGTGTGGATCGTCGACCCGGTCGACGGAACCTGGCACTTCGCCCACGGGGATCCGGGGTTCTGCACGCTGGTCGCCCTCGCCCAGCGCGGCGAGGTGCTCGCCTCCTGGACGTACGCACCGGTGCTCGACGAAATGGCGACAGCGATACGGGGCGGCGGCGCCCACCTCAACGGCACGCCGCTACGGGCGGGTTCACCGGCGCCGGGGGTGGCGCTGGAGGTGGCCATGTCCCACCCGGACTACACGACCCCCGACCAGAAGCAGGCGCTGCTCGGCCTGAACGTGGAGGGAGTGCACGCGCGGCCCTGCGGCTCGGCGGGCCTGGAGTATCTGCGCGTGGCACGGGGCGAGTTGGACGCGGTTGCCTTCTCCTGGGAGAACGCGTGGGACCACGCGGCGGGCCTGCTCCTGGTGACGGAGGCGGGCGGGGCGCACATGACGGTGGCGGGCGAGCCGTTCCGTATCGCGGGCGGGAACGCGCTCCCGTTCACGGCGGCGAGGGACGCGGAGACGGCGGAGCGGGTACGGAGCCTGCTGGCGGGGTGACAGGAACGCCCCCGCGCGGCCGCGGGTCCCGACGGGTGCGCATCTGCCCGCCGTCGCGCGGGTCAGCCCGACGCCGCCCGCGCAGGGCGGGTCAGCCCGACGCGGCCCGCACCGCGCGGGTCAGCTCAACGCCGCCCGCACCTCGCGGACCAGTTCCCCCGCCGCCTCGACCGCTCCCACGTCGAGCCCCCTCAGCGCCGCCTCGACCCGCCCCGCGAACCCCTCCGGCGCGGCCCGCAGCGCCGTCGCCGTCGTCAGCGCGCCCTTTTCGTTCAGGCACCACACCCTGGCGTGCGCGTGCAGGGACTGCACCAGGACGCCGAACGCCCGGGACAGGCACAGCGACACATGCAGCACATCGCCCGAGCCTGCCGTCTTCCGTGCCGCCGTAACCGAGAAGTCCGCCTCCCACGCGGCGTTGATCAGCGCCCGGCGCAAGGCCTCCGGGTACTCCTGCGTCTCCGCCCGCAGCGCTGCCAACTCGCCCTCGGTGTCGGCCAGTACGCGGCACAGGGCCACCTCGCCCGCGTACGCGGGCGACCAGAAGCCCAGCGGGTGCCCCGGCTGTACGCCCGTCTCGTAGCGCCCGGCCCGGCAGTCCGCCCAGACCCGCTCCACCCGGTCCAGGTCGCGCAGGATCCAGTCCACCGGCGTGCCGTCCACGGACAGCCACGCGCCGCCATTGACCCACGGGCCCCAGCCCCCGGGCCCGGCGACCTCCACCGGCTCGCCGGTAATCTCCGCGGCGAGGGACGCCAGAGCTCCGGCATCCACCGAACCCCGGTAGTAGACGCCCAGGTCCCAGTCGGAGTCCGGGCGGTGCGATCCGCGGGCGCGGCTGCCGCCCAGGGTCACCGCACGCACCCCGCGCACCGCCGTGAGCTGCTGCGCCATCGCTTCGATCTTGGAATTCATCGCGCCGGACACTACCCCGGCCCCCGCTGTCGGCGCCCCGGAATATCCTGGGGACCTTGGCCATCGGCTGACAAAGGAGTCCGAAGGTGCCGTCGATGCTCGATGCCGTCGTCGTGGGGGCGGGACCCAACGGACTGACCGCCGCTGTCGAACTGGCCCGCCGCGGGTTCTCCGTGGCGGTGTACGAAGCCTTGGACACGATCGGCGGCGGAGCGAGGACCGAGGAGCTCACCCTCCCCGGCTTCCGCCACGACCCGTGCTCCGCGGTCCACCCCCTCGGCATCGGCTCGCCCGCCTTCGCCGCTATGCCGCTCGCGCGGCACGGCCTGGAATGGCTGCACCCCGAACTGCCGCTCGCCCACCCCTTCCCGGACGGCACCGCCGCCGTGCTGAGCCGTTCGGTCGGCGAGAGCGCGATGTCGCTGGGAGCCGGTGACGCCGGGGCGTACCGCAGGCTCGTCGCCCCCTACATCGGTCACTGGGACACCCTCGCCGCAGACTTCCTGCGCACCCCCTGGGACGGGCTGCCCCGCGACCCGTACCGCTTCGCCCGCTTCGGACTGAACGCGATCCAGCCCTCCACCTGGCTCTCCCGCCGATTCCAGGGCGAGCGGGCACGTGGCCTGTTCGCGGGGCTCGCCGCCCATGCCATTGCCCCCACCAGCGGGCTGGCCACCGGCGGGATCGCCCTCATGTTCGCCCTCGCCGCCCACGAGAAGGGCTGGCCGGTGCCGCGCGGCGGTTCGCAGTCGATCTCCGACGCCCTCGCCTCGTATCTGCGCGAACAGGGCGGTGCGATCCACACGGGCACGGAGGTGAAGCGGCTGGACGAGCTGCCACCGGCCCGGGCGTACATCTTCGACACCTCGCCGACCGCGCTCGCCAGGATCGCGGATCTCGGCCAGGCGTATCAGCACTATCGGTACGGCGCCTCCGCGTTCAAGATCGACTACGCCCTGTCGGGTCCGATGCCGTGGACGGCGAAGGAGGCCCGTGTGGCGGGGACCGTGCACCTCGGCGCCACCGCCGGCGAGATCGAGACGGCCCTCAGCGCGGCCGTCGCGGGTGCCGCCCCCCGGGTGCCCTTCCTGATCACCTCCCAGCCGAGTGTGATCGACCCGTCCAGGGCCCCGGCGGGCAAGCACGTCCTGTGGGCGTACGGGCATGTGCCGGCCGGCTGGGAGGGCGACGCCACCGAGGCCATCGAGCGGCAGCTGGAACGCTTCGCGCCCGGTTTCCGTGACCTCGTGCTGGCCCGCGCCGTCGCGGGACCGCCCCAACTCGCCCAGCGCAACGCGAATTACGTCGGCGGGGACATCGCCTGCGGGGCGTTCGCAGGGCTCCAGACGCTGATCCGTCCCAAGCTCGCCCGCGTCCCGTACGCCACCGCGCACCCCTCGGTCTTCATCTGCTCGTCCGCGACCCCGCCGGGCCCCGGCGTGCACGGCATGTCGGGCCATCACGCGGCGAAGGCGGTGTGGCGGCGTCTGAGGGCGGCCGGGTGACGCCGTCGGAGAGATGATGGCGGTATGACAGAGCAGTCGCCCGACATCGTCCTCGTACGGGGAGACATCACCCAGCAGCATGTCGACGCCATCGTCAACGCCGCCAACTCCTCACTCCTCGGCGGCGGCGGAGTCGACGGCGCCATCCACCGCCGCGGCGGCCCCGAGATCCTGGCCGAGTGCCGCGCCCTGCGCGCCTCGCACTACGGCAAGGGCCTGCCCACCGGCCAGGCCGTCGCCACCGCCGCGGGCCGCCTCGACGCCGGACATGTGATCCACACCGTCGGCCCCGTCTGGTCCAGGGAGGAGGACCGGTCCGCCCTCCTCGCCTCCTGCTACCGCGAATCGCTGCGCGTGGCACAGGAGTTGGGAGCCGAGACCGTCGCCTTCCCTGCCATCTCGACCGGCATCTACGGCTGGCCGATGGACGACGGCGCGCGCATCGCGATCCGTACAGTGCGCGAGGCGGCCGCGGCGCCCGTCACCGAGGTACGGTTCGTGCTCTTCGACGACCAGGCGTACAAGGCCTTCGAGACGGCCCTGGCCGGGCAGGGTTGATGTCGTTTTCTCGCTAGCCCTGGCCCCCCTCGTGCCCGATGCTTGAGCCATGCACACCGACACCGAGCGCTGCGTACGCGCCGTCCAGTCGAAGGACGCCCGCTTCGACGGCTGGTTCTTCACGGCCGTGCTGACCACGCGGATCTACTGCCGCCCCAGCTGCCCAGTCGTGCCGCCGAAGGTCGAGAACATGACCTTCTACCCGAGTGCCGCTGCCTGCCAGCAGGCCGGATTCCGGGCATGCAAGCGCTGCCGCCCCGACACCAGCCCCGGCTCGCCGGAGTGGAACGCCCGCGCCGACGCCGTCGCCCGCGCCATGCGCCTCATCCGGGACGGCGTCGTCGACCGCGAGGGCGTGCCCGGCCTGGCCGCGCGCCTCGGCTATTCCACCCGCCAGATCGAGCGCCAGCTCCTCGCCGAGCTGGGCGCGGGACCGCTCGCCCTGGCCCGCGCACAGCGCGCCCAGACCGCGCGCCTGCTCATCGAAACCACCGGCATCCCCATGGCCGAGGTCGCCTTCGCGGCCGGTTTCTCCTCCATCCGTACCTTCAACGACACCGTCCGCGAAGTCTTCGCGCTCGCCCCGGGCGAACTGCGCACCCGCGCCGCCCGCAGCAGGTCCACACCCCCGCAGACCCCCGGCGTCATCGCACTGCGGCTGCCGTACCGCGCACCGCTCAACCCGAGCAACCTCTTCGGACACCTCGCCGCGACGGGCGTCCCCGGCATCGAGGAGTGGCGGGACGGCGCGTACCGCCGCACCCTGCGCCTCCCGTACGGACACGGCATCGTCGCTCTCACCCCGCACCCCGACCACATCGCCTGCCGGCTCTCCCTCACCGACCCGCGCGACCTCACCATCGCGATCAGCCGCTGCCGCTGGATGCTCGACCTGGACGCCGATCCGGTCGCCGTCGACGACCAGCTGCGTACGGATCCGCTGCTCGCCCCGCTGGTCGACAAGGCACCCGGCCGACGGGTCCCGCGCACCGTCGACGCGGCGGAGTTCGCGGTACGGGCGGTGCTCGGCCAGCAGGTCTCGACCGCCGCGGCCCGCACCCACGCCGCCCGGCTGGTCACCGCGCACGGCCGGGCGATCGACGACCCCGAGGGCGGCCTCACCCACCTCTTCCCGTCCTCCGCGGCGCTGGCGGCGCTGGACCCGGAGACGCTGGCGCTGCCCCGCAGCCGCCGCACCACTCTGACGACCCTCGTCGGCGCGCTGGCCGAAGGATCGCTGCAGCTCGGCCTCGACAGCGACTGGGAGAAGGCCCGCGCCCAGCTGATCGCGCTGCCCGGCTTCGGCCCCTGGACGGTCGAGGTGATCGCGATGCGGGCACTGGGCGATCCCGACGCGTTCCTGCCGGGCGACCTCGGGATGCGGCGCGCGGCGGCCGATCTCGGGCTGCCCTCCACGCCCGCCGCTCTCACCGAGCGCGCCGCCGCCTGGCGGCCCTGGCGGGCGTACGCCGTCCAGTACCTCTGGGCCACCGACGGCCATCCCATCAACCACCTCCCCGCGTAAGGAAGTCCGGTGAAACAGCACACCGTCACGGACAGCCCGTACGGCCCGCTCACCCTCGTCGCCACCGACGGCGTGCTGAGCGGCCTCTATATGACCGCGCAGCGCCACCGCCCCGACGAGGAGACCTTCGGCGAGCCGGACCCCGCTCCCTTCGGCGAGACGATCCGCCAGCTCGACGCGTACTTCGCCCGGGAGCTCAAGGAGTTCGACCTGCCGATGCGGCTCGAAGGAACGCCCTTCCAGCGGGGCGTCTGGAACCAGCTGCGGCAGATCCCGTACGGCGAGACGCGGACGTACGGGCAACTGGCCGAGGCGCTCGGCAATATCGGGGCCTCCCGCGCGGTGGGCCTGGCCAACGGCAAGAACCCGATCGGGATCATCGTCCCGTGCCACCGGGTCATCGGCTCGACGGGCAGCCTCATCGGCTACGGCGGCGGACTCGACCGCAAGCAGCGGCTGCTGGCGTTCGAGAGCGGCACGCCGGACGACGCGCTGTTCTAGCCGGGGCTCCGCGCCGGAGCCCTCTCCTCATTCGCTGTCGGGGCTTGAATTCAGCCGCCTCAGCAGCGCGGGCAACGCGGTGCCGATCGGCTCGCGGACGAGCTCGTCCGCCAGTTCGTCGTAGGGGGTCGGCTCGGCGTTGACGATCGCGAGCCGCGCCCCGTGCTCCGCGGCGATCCCCGCAAGCGAGGCCGCGGGCTGCACCTGCAGGCTCGTGCCGACCGCGATGAAGACCTCGCTGGCCTTGGCGATCGCCATCGCCTCGGCCAGCACCGCCGGATCGAGCCGCTGCCCGAACATCACCGTCGCCGACTTCAGGATCCCGCCGCACGCACGGCACGGCGGGTCCTCCTCGCCGGCCTCGACCCGCTCCAGCGCCTGAGCCATCGGTGAGCGGGCGTGGCAGCGGGTGCAGGTCACCGTCCGTGCCGTGCCGTGCAGTTCGAGCACCTTGCGCTCGGGCATGCCCGCCAGCTGGTGCAGCCCGTCGACGTTCTGGGTGATCACCCGGACCGCGACCCCGGACTGCCGGTCCAGCTCGGCGACGGCGAGATGCGCGGCGTTCGGCTGGGCGCGCCAGGTAGTGCTGTCGCGCCGCATCTGCCAGGAGCGGCGGCGGATCTCCGGATCGGCCATGTAGTAGTCGTACGTGACGAGCTTCTCGGCCTCCGGATCGCGCCGCCACAGGCCCTTCGGCCCGCGGTAGTCGGGGATGCCGGAGTCCGTGGAGATGCCGGCGCCGCTGAGGATCGCGACGAGAGTCATGCCGCGAGCGTACGCAGCGGGCCCCCGCGGCGGCGAGCCGATTTGGCCCGGTGCCCTCGTCGAGCGAGACGAGCCCGTACTGCCCGGCGGGCGGCAGTGCCGGCGGGGCGGCAGGTCAGGCGGGCGGCAGGCCGTTCTCCAGCTCCACCGTCCCGGTGCCCGCCTCCAGCGCGTCGAGAGCGGCCAGCACTCGGTGGCCCAGCGAGCCCAGCAGATACTCGCGGATCTCGTCACGGGGCACCAGCCGCCAGGAGACCAGCTCCTCCTCCTGCAGCCGGATCGCCTCGATCCGCGACTCGGTCAGCACCCCGCCGTCGTACACATACGCGGCGATCGGGGGCCGCGCCACGCCCGGCACCCAGTCGACCGCCAGCAGCGCGCCGAGCTCCACGTCGAGCCCGATCTCTTCGAGCGTCTCCCGCCGCGCCGCCCGCCGCGGGGTCTCGCCCAAGTCCGACTCGACGGTCCCGCCGGGCAGTGCCCACCCCTCGCGGTAGTTGGGCTCCACGAGCAGCACACGCCCCTGGCCGTCACGGAAAAGCACGGCGGCGCCGGCGAGGATGCGGGGGAGGGATGCGATGTACGTGGCGTAGTCAGAAGTAGTCACTCGGGGAAGCGTAATAGGGGCCGCACCACGGCAGCGGGTTCGCGTCAACCCGCAGAGACCGCCGCCAACCGCACCGTACGCTCGGCCAGTTCGCTGATCCTTACGCCGTCGAACCCGAACACCGCGCTACGTACTCGGTCCTCGAGGGGGTCTGTCCAGTGGGCGGGGATGGCGGCGGCGCCGCACAGCACACCTGCCACCGAGCCCGCCGTCGCTCCGTTGGAGTCGGTGTCCAGTCCGCCGCGGACCGTGAGGCTGATGGTGGAGGTGAAGTCACCGGCGCCGTACAGCAGTCCGGCGGTGATGACGGCCGCGTTCGGAACGGTGTGGATCCAGCCCAGGTGGCCCGTCTCCGCGGCCATCTCGGTGAGCGTGTCGGACCAGGGTGTTCCGGAGGCATGCAGAGCGGTGGTGTGGCGTACCGCGCGGGCGAGGCGACAGCTCGCGGGGATGCGATCCAGCGCCGTCTCGATCGCCTCACGCGGGCTGTTCGCGGTGAAGGCGGCGGAGATCAGGGCGGCCGCCCACATCGCGCCGTACACGCCGTTGCCGGTGTGCGAGAGGACCGCGTCGCGGCGGGCGAGCGCGGCGGCGCGGTGCGGGGAGCCGGGGCAGGTCCAGCCGAAGATGTCGGCGCGGATGAGGGCCCCGATCCACTCCTGGTAGGGATTGTCGTGGGAGGCGGTGAGCGGGGGTTTGAGTCCGTTCGCGAGGTTGCGGTAGGCGACGCGCTCGGCGGTGAACGTCTGCAGGACCGGGAGGTGCAGCAGCCACGCGTCGCCCACCTGCTCGGTGGTGAAGCCGAAGCCGTGGGTCTCGAGAAGATGAAGGCCGAGGATCGTGTAGTCCACGTCGTCGTCGCGGCAGCTGCCGTGGATCCGTCCCCTCACGCACTGGCGCCATTCGGGACGCAGCTCGAAGTCGTCGGCGTCCGCGTCCGGCGGGGGCTCGGGAAGGTAGTCGGTGAGCGGGAGGGCGTCGGTGCGGCGCAGATAGCGGTCGATGCGCTCGCGGGTCCAGTAGTCGCCGCGCTCGACGGGCTTGCCGAGCATGTTGCCGGCGACTCTGCCCAGCCAGCCGCCGTGGATCCGGTCGGCGAGCTCCGAGTGAGGTAGGCCCATAGGTCCGGTTTACCGAAATGCCGCCGGATCTGCGCGGTGGTGGGCTCGGGCGACTGACCAGGGCGCGTGGGGTGGCACGCCCGCTGACCGTGCGGATAGGGTCGGGGCGGCGCGACTGCCTGTTCGAAAGCAAGGGATAGCAAGGTGACGAACGGAGCAGTTATTCGGCCCGCGCACGTGCTCGTCGCGGCTGACAAGTTCAAGGGCTCGCTCACGGCCGTACAGGTCGCGGAGCGGGTGACGGCAGGCCTCCAGCGGGTGGTGCCCGGTCTGGCGGTCGAGACCCTGCCCGTCGCGGACGGCGGCGACGGCACGGTCGCGGCGGCGGTGGCGGCGGGGTTCGAACGCCGCGAGGTCCGGGTGACCGGACCGCTCGGGGAGCCCCTGACGGCGGCGTATGCCCTGCGGGACGGCACCGCGGTGGTGGAGATGGCGGAGGCGTCGGGCCTCCAGCACCTCCCGGCGGGTGTGTTCGCGCCGCTCACCTCGACGACGTACGGCTCGGGCGAGCTGCTGCGCGCCGCGCTCGACGCGGGGGCGCGGACGATCGTCTTCGGCGTCGGCGGCAGCGCGACGACGGACGGCGGCGCGGGCATGCTGGCGGCGCTCGGCGCGCGCTTCCTGGACGCGGCCGGCGAGCCGGTCGGCCCGGGCGGCGGCGGTCTGCGCGACCTGGCGTCGGCGGACCTGTCCGGTCTCGACCCACGCTTCAAGGACGTGGAGCTGGTCCTCGCGAGCGACGTGGACAACCCGCTGACGGGGCCGAAGGGGGCACCGGCGGTGTACGGCCCCCAGAAGGGCGCGAGCCCCGAGGACGTCGCCACGCTGGACGCGGCGCTCGCCCATTACGCGTCCGTCCTGGAGTCGTCCGTCGGCCCCAAGGCCGCCGAGTACGCGCTCTCGCCCGGCGCGGGCGCGGCGGGCGGGATCGGCTACGGCGCGCTGGTCGGCCTCGGCGCGAGCTTCCGGGCGGGTATCGAGGTCATGCTCGACGTGCTCGGCTTCGCCCCAGCGCTGTCGCGGGCGACGCTGGTGATCACGGGCGAGGGTTCCCTCGACGAACAGACCCTCCACGGCAAGGCCCCGGCGGGCGTGGCGGCGGCGGCCCGCGCGCAGAACATCGAGGTGGTGGCGGTCTGCGGCCGCCTGGCGCTGCCGCCCGAGGCGTTGGGCCGCGCGGGCATCCGGCGGGCGTACGCCTTGACGGAACTGGAGCCGGACCCGGCGCGGAGCATGGCGGAGGCGGGACCGCTGCTGGAGCGGGTTGCGGAGAACATTGCGAGGGATTTCCTGAGGTAGGAGGGCTGGGTGCGAGCGGGTCTTTTCCCGGCCCCGGGACCGGGACAGCCCCGGTCGCCCAGCCCGCACCCCGCAGGCCCCCGGCGAAGGCGGCGGAGTCGTACAAGACTGGCGGCTAGTGTCGCGGTGTGGGGATGTGGATACGTGACGGTCGCCCGGACGAGGCGGCGGAGCTGACGGCCCTGGTGCTGCGCTCCAAGGCGCACTGGGGCTACGACGCGGCGTTCCTGGCGGCCTGCCGTGAGGAACTCACCATCGCACCAGGGGAGTTGACGGCACGCCGGATCGTCGTCGCCGAGGACGACACCGCGGTCCTCGGCGTCACGTCACTGGAGGGCGAGCCGCCGGACGGCATGCTCGGGCTGCTCTTCGTCGAACCGTCGGCGATCGGCGGCGGCATCGGCAGAACGCTCTACGCGCATGTCCTCGACACCGCCCGCGAGCTGGGCTTCAAGCGGCTGACCATCGACTCCGACCCGCACGCCGAGCCCTTCTACCGCGCGCTGGGCGCACGACCGGTCCCGGCCGGAGAGGGGCCGCTGCCGCGCCTGGAGGTGACGCTGACACCCCGCGCCGACTGGGCGCAGGCCTGGACGGGCGGGCGGCGGGCGGTGCACCTGGGCAATGTCGCGGAGTTCCAGGGCCAGTTCGGCGAGGTGACGGACGAGGCGCGCCGGGCGGCCGGGCACTACGCCTGCCTGGCCGCCTTCGCGAGCCCGCACCCGACGGCGCTCGTCCTGCCCAGACCCGTACCCGGCGAGTGGATCGCCCTGGTGGCGCGGCAGCTCGGCTGGGGCCAGGTCGAGGTGTACGAGGACCTCGCAGGACCCGATGTGCTGACCCGCCCCGCCCTGGTCCGGCATCTGCGCGGGCTCGGTCTGCCCTTCGTGCCCTGGGGCCACACCGCGGCGTCCGGCGAGCTGTCCGAATGCGGGCTCCCTTCCCAGGCGCTGCGGTACGAGTCCAAAAGGGCCTCCCACACCCTCTTCCAGCATCTGGCCCCGGACCATCCCGGCATCGCCGTGCCCGAGCAGTGGACGCCCGCCACCCGCCGTGAGGCGGCCCGGCTGATCGCTGCCCGGGCCCGCTCCGGAGCGGCCACCGTCGTCAAGTCCGAGCACGGCGCGGGAGGTTCGGGCACCCGCGTGCTGACGCGCCGCGCCCGGGCGCGCTCACTGCCGCGCGGTCCGCTGCTGCTCGAGGAGTACGTGGCGGGCGACGGAACGCCGAGCGATCCGACGTACGACGGCCTGGTGGACGGCGAGGGCCAGGTACACGACGTGGGCGTCGCGGCCATGTACGTCGCGGACACGGCCTATCAGGGGGCCACGGTGGGCCCCGGTGTCGTACCGGATGAACTCGCCGCGCACGCCCTGCGGTTCGGGCACGCGGTCGGCCGGGAGCTCGCCGTCACCGGCTACCGCGGCTGGTACGACGTCGACTTCGTGACCGGCCCCGGAGGCAGGCTCGCCCCGACCGAGATCAACCTCCGTCTCACCGGGCCGTCCGCGGCCTTCATGGCGAAACTACGCCTCGACGAGACCCGCGGCGGCGACCACCTCGTACGCTCCCTCGACCGCGTCCCGCTCGGCGCACGCCTGCCCGAGCCCGAACTGATCGCGTTCCTACGGGAGATGACCGAGCGCTGCGCTGGGATCGACGCGGTCCTCATCCCGTCGATCCCCACGGCGGGCTACGAGCCGGATCCGTACGTGGGCGTGCTCATCGCGGCCCGTACGGCCGGCCGGCTGGACGCCGCCGAAGCGCTGGTGCGCGCCGCGAGCGCGGACCTGGCCCGGCTGTTCGGCTGACCGCTCGCTCCTCGGCCTCAGCCCTCACTCCTCGGCGTCGGACTTCAGCCCGCCCCACACCGCCCACGCCGCCACCACACCCGCCGCGATCATCAGCGGGACATTGAACGTGTAGACGAGCGCTGCCTGCCGCGGCCAGTCCTGCTTGGCCGCCAGCCGGTACAGATTGTCCTGCGGCCACCAGGAGGCGAGCAGCCAGACGATGGCCAGATGGGCCGCCGTCGTCAGCCCCCGCGGCCTGCCCCGGCTCGACATCAGCCGCCGCCCGCCGATCAGGAACGCCACACCGGCCGCGAGGGCCAGGCTCTCGGCGAGATACAGACCGCGGAAGAACCACGCCCAAGGGTCGGGCACCAGGGAGAGATCGGTGGAGCCGGGCCAGATGACGTCGGTGAAGAAGAACGACATGATCGCGACCGGGAGCGCCACGGCCAGCCCGGTGGCCGCCCGGTCCTCGGACGTGAGCGGGCCGCCGCCCTTGCTCCCGCTCTTGTTGCTCGCCGCGGACCGCACCGGCGGCTTCACCAGCGCCTTGCGGTCGACCTTTCCTGCGCTGTTGCGCGGCAGGGACTTGATCGGCACCACGGTGCGCGGGATGTCCGCCGTTGGTACGGCGCCGGTGAGATGGCTCCGTACGGTCTCCGGCCCCGGCGACGCACTTCTCGGGGACGGCACCACATAGGCGATCAGCTGCCCGCCGCCCGCGTCCACGACGGACTCGTGGATCGTGGGATGCCCGGCCAGCGCGGCCTCCACGCGGTAGGTGTCGACGGACCGCCCATCGACCTTGACCCGGTGCGCCATCCGGCCCCGGAACTCCAGAGGGCCCTCGCCGTCCCGCCGCCCCAGATCCCCGGTGGGCACGGCGTCACCGCCGCCGGGAGGCGTCAGCCAGATCTGCCCCTTGCGGATGCGCGCCTCGCAGCCGGGGAACGGCTGCCCGAGATACGCGTGCCGCTCGGGATCCTCGACCGGGCCCGGCAGCTGGCCGGTCTCGAACCAGGTGCCGCATCCGGCGGCCTCGGTCGGCCCGTACACACTGATCAGCCGCGCGCCGGGCGCGAGCCGCTGCTGGAGGCGCATCTGTTCGTCGAGCCGCAGCCGTTCCCCGCTCACCGCGACCAGCCGCAGGCCCGGCGGTTCCTTGCGGCCGTCGAGCAGGGAGGCCGCGGTGAGGGGATCGGTGTCGGCGACGGTGATCGCTTCGCGCCGGGAGAGCACCAGTGTGGCGCCCGAGCCGAGGGTCCGTATCCAGCCGCCGGTGAACTCGGTCGTGTCCGGCGCCGCCGTCACCAGCACCTGGTCCTCCGGCGTGAGCCGGTAGACCTCGGTCCAGGCGTCGTACGCCGCCCGCAGCTGCTCGTGCGAGGCGGTGACGGGGCGGCGCACACCCGTGGTCCCGGCGGTGAACAGCACGACGGCTCTCCAGCCGGTGGCGGCGGGTTCGTCGAACGGTTCGCCCGAGTGGGCCCCGATGGCCGCGGCGTCGCCGTCCAGAGTGATGAACCGCCGCCCCCTGCCGTCGTCGATGCGGGCCAGATGCGCCTGATGCGTGATGACCGCCCTGGCATCGGCCAGGAACGGCGGCTCCGACTGATCGGGCCCGATGACGGCGTACGCACCGCCCGCTTTGAGCACGCCCAGGACGGCGACCAGCACATCGGGCGCCCGCAAGGTGCGTATGGCGACGAGGCCACCGGCCGGCAGCCTCAGAGTCTCGACGAGATGCCGGGCCAGCCGGTTGGCCCTTGCGTCCAGCTGCCGGTAGCTCAGCCGGGCGCGGTCGGTGATCACGGCGGTACGGTCCGGCTCGATCCGCACCCGGTCCTCGAACAACTGGTGAAGCGTTCCCCCCCTGACATGACGGTCGATCATTCCAGAAGACGCGGGGCATGACGAGGGCCCGGGTGCGGATCGCACCCGGGCCCTCGTCTGGGGGTCCCACCATGCCCGCCAGGGCATAGGGGGCGTATGCACTGTTCTGGCTGCCCTGCTCTAGGGGAGCTGAGCCGCCCTTGCTTCGCGGCTCTCGCGGCGGTTGTCGCGGAACGTGTTCACACGGCGCGCCGTCGCGAAGAGCGGGATCGTCGCCGCCATCACGATCTGCAGCGCACAGCCGGTCTGGAGCAGCACCTGTCCGCCCGGAGCGTCGAACGCCCACGCCGCCAGCATCCCCATCGCGGAGACGATCCAGCCAAGCATCGCCACAGCGAGGACACCTCGCGGCTTGGGGTACTCGACCCGGCTCACCATCAGCCATGCCGTACCGATGATCGCCAGCAGCGTCGGGATGAACGGCAGCTCGAGCAGGATGATCGAGACGACCGTGAGCGCACCGAAGGGGCTCGGCATGCCCTGGAACATGCCGTCCTTCATGGTCACGCACGAGAATCTCGCAAGCCGCAGCACCACCGCCAGCAGCACGACGATCGCGGCCACCGCCGAGACCTTCTGCTGGGCGTCGTCCGCGACCATTCCGTACACGAGTACGAAGTACGCGGGGGCCAGCCCGAAGCTGATCAGGTCGGAGAGATTGTCCAGCTCCGCGCCCATCGGCGAGCTGCGCAGCTTGCGCGCCACCAGCCCGTCACAGAGATCGAAGATCGCTGCCAGCAGCATCAGGATCACTGCGGTGGCGGCGCTGTTGCGCGCCATGCCGCTCTCGTTGCTGCCGGTGAGGTGCGGGATGAGAATCCCGGTGGTGGTGAAGTACACCGCCATGAAGCCACACGTGGCATTTCCGAGCGTGAGGGTGTCCGCTATTGACAGCCGCAGCGACAGCGGCATGTCCTCCGCGTCGTCCTCGTCCGCTGCCTCGGCGACCCAGCCGGCCTGCGTGTCAGGATCAATCACGGTCAATTCGAGTCACCCCCGCGGTCGTGGTCTGACCGACCTCGACAGCGACGTCGACACCTTCCGGAAGGTAGATGTCAACGCGCGATCCGAAGCGAATCAGACCAATGCGCTCGCCCTGCTCGACCTTGGTCCCCTGCGGGATGTACGGGACGATGCGGCGGGCGACAGCACCCGCGATCTGCACCATCTCGATGTCGCCGAGCTCGGTGTCGAAGTGCCAGACAACGCGCTCGTTGTTCTCGCTCTCCTTGTTGAACGCCGGCACAAAACCGCCGGGGATGTGCTCGACGGACGTCACTGTGCCCGCGAGGGGAGCGCGGTTGACGTGGACGTTCAGCGGGCTCATGAAGATCGCGACGCGAGTGCGTCCGTCCTTCCACGGCATGATGCTCTGCACCACACCGTCGGCGGGGGAGATGACCCGGCCCTGGGCGATCTCACGCTCGGGGTCGCGGAAGAACCACAGCATGCCCGCCGCAAGCGCGGTGGTGGGCACGGCGATGGCCGCGGCACGCCTCGAGCGGCGCGAGCGGGCCAGGCTGAGTGCAGCGGTGGCGACGGTCGGCAGAAGCCACGGCGATGCTCCGCGCGCAAGGCGGACGCGGCCGCGTGGTGCAGAGGTTTGGCTGTGGGGCATGGATGACCTTCGTAGCGGATGATGCCGCGCTGGCAACGGGGGACGGCGGCTTTCGGGGATGCTATCGGTTGTGAGCCACAACTGGGAAAGCCGACGGCCGAGTCGGCGGCCGGAAGATGATGACAGGGTGTGATCCTCTTCGCGGCCGTACCGACTCAAGTGCGACAATCAACCCTGGAATCGGTACTCCTCGAGCAGCCGACGACCAATGATCATTTTCTGGATCTCGGCGGTACCTTCACCGATCAGCAGCATCGGCGCCTCGCGGTAGAGGCGCTCGATCTCGTACTCCTTGGAGAAGCCGTAACCGCCATGGATACGGAAGGCGTCCTCGACGACTTCCTTGCAGTATTCGGAGGCGAGGTACTTCGCCATCCCTGCCTCCAGGTCGTTTCGCTCCCCGGAGTCCTTTTTGCGTGCCGCGTTCACCATCATCGCATGGGCGGCCTCGACCTTGGTAGCCATCTCGGCCAGCTTGAACTGGATGGCCTGGTGCTGGGCGATCGCCTTGCCGAAAGTGTGACGCTGCTGGGCGTATGACACGCCCAGCTCGAAGGCACGCTGCGCGACGCCACAGCCACGGGCCGCGACATTGACGCGGCCGACTTCGACGCCGTCCATCATTTGGTAAAACCCTCGGCCGGTGGTGCCGCCGAGTACCCGATCAGCTGGAATGCGCAGTCCGTCCATGATGAGCTCGGTCGTGTCGACGCCCTTGTAACCCATCTTGTCGATCTTCCCCGGGATGGTGAGGCCGGGGCGGACCTCTCCGAAGCCGGGCTCCTTCTCGACGAGGAAGGTCGTCATCGACTTGTGGGGGGCAGTGCCCTCCGGGTGTCCTTCGTCACTCCGGCACAGAACGGCGACCAGATTGGACGTTCCGCCGTTCGTGAGCCACATCTTCTGGCCGGTGAGGACGTACTCGTCGCCGTCCTTGACGCCCTTGGACGTGATGGCCGACACGTCGGAGCCCAGAGCCGGCTCGGACATCGAGAACGCGCCACGCACCTCGCCCAGCGCCATCCGCGGCAGGAAGGTGTCCTTCTGCTCCTGCGTGCCGTGCTGCTTGAGCATGTACGCCACGATGAAGTGCGTGTTGATGATGCCCGAGACGGACATCCAGCCGCGGGCGATCTCCTCGACGCACAGCGCGTACGTGAGCAGCGACTCGCCCAGACCGCCGTACTCCTCCGGAATCATCAGCCCGAACAGGCCGAGTTCCTTGAGGCCTTCGACGATCTGCGTCGGGTACTCGTCGCGGTGCTCCAGCTCGGTCGCGACCGGGAGGATCTCCTTGTCGACGAAGTCCCGCACGGTGGCCAGGATTTCCTGCTGGACGTCGGTCAGACCGTGAGTCTGGGCAAGTCGGCTCATGGTTACTTCTCCTGCGTCTTCTTCGGAGTGTCCAGCAGCTCCGGGCGGCCGGGCTGCTCGCCGCCGCGCTCCTTGATGTACGTCTCGGTCGGGACCATCACCTTGCGCCGGAAGACGCAGACGAGGGTGCCGTCCTGCTTGTAGCCCTTGGTCTCGACGTAGACGATTCCCCGGTCACTCTTCGAGCGGGACGGCGTCTTGTCGAGGACCGTCGTCTCGCCGTAGATCGTGTCGCCGTGGAAGGTCGGCGCGACGTGCTTGAGCGACTCGATCTCCAGGTTGGCGATGGCCTTGCCCGAGACGTCCGGGACCGACATGCCGAGGAGCAGCGAGTAGATGTAGTTGCCCACGACGACGTTCTTGCCGAAGTCCGTCGTCTTCTCCGCATAGTTGGTGTCCATGTGGAGGGGGTGGTGGTTCATGGTGAGCAGACAGAACAGGTGGTCGTCGTACTCCGTGACCGTCTTCCCGGGCCAGTGCTTGTAGACGTCGCCGACGGTGAACTCTTCGTAGGTGCGGCCGAACTGCATGATGCTTACGCCTCCGGAGCTTCGAACTTGGACGTGCGCTGCATGCCGGCGGCCCGCCCCTTGCCCGAGATGACGAGGGCCATCTTGCGGCTGGCCTCGTCGATCATCTCGTCGCCGAGCATCGCCGAACCCTTCTTGCCGCCCGCCTCGGACGTGCAGTACTCGTAGGCGTCCAGGATCAGCTCGGCGTGGTCGAAGTCCTCCTGGGAGGGCGAGAAGATCTCGTTGGCAGCGGCGACCTGGTCCGGGTGCAGCACCCACTTGCCGTCGAAGCCGAGGGCGGCGGCGCGCTGCGCGACCGCGCGGTAGCCCTCCTGGTTGCGGATCTGCAGGTAGGGACCGTCGATCGCCTGGAGGTTGTGCGTACGGGCGGCCATCAGGATCCGCATCAGGATGTAGTGGTACGCGTCCGCCGGGTAGCCGGGCGGCTGCTCGCCCACGACCAGGGACTTCATGTTGATGGAGGCCATGAAGTCGGCCGGGCCGAAGATGATCGTCTCGACACGCGGCGAGGCGGCCGCGATCTCGTCGACGTTCACCAGGCCCTTGGCGTTCTCGATCTGCGCCTCGATGCCGATCTTCCCGACCTCGAAGCCCATCGTCTTCTCGATCTGGGTGAGGAGCAGGTCGAGCGCGACGACCTGCTGGGCGTCCTGGACCTTCGGCAGCATGATGCAGTCGAGGTTATGCCCCGCGCCCTCAACGACCGTGACGACGTCGCGGTAGGTCCACTCGGTGGTCCAGTCGTTCACCCGTACGACCCTGGTCTTGCCCGTCCAGTCACCCTCGTTCAGGAACTTCACGATGGTGTGCCGGGCCTCCGGCTTGGCCAGCGGCGCGCAGGCGTCCTCCAGGTCCAGAAAGACCTGGTCGGCAGGCAGGCCCTGGGCCTTCTCCAGGAAGCGCGGGTTCGAGCCGGGAACCGCCAGGCACGAGCGACGCGGGCGGAGACGGTTGACGGTCATGCGGGGACCTCCAGAGGGTCGAGCTTGTTCGCTTTCCGGATCTCGTCGACGATACGGCCGATGATCTCGGTGATGCCGAAGTCCTTCGGGGTGAAGACGGCGGCCACACCCGCCGCCTTCAGATCGGCGGCGTCGGCGTTCGGGATGATCCCGCCGACGATCACCGGAATGTCTGCCGCGCCGGCTTCGCGCAGCCGGTCCAGCACATCCGGCACCAGCTCGGCGTGCGAACCGGACAGGATGGAGAGGCCCACGCAGTGCACGTCCTCCGCGAGGGCGGCGTTGACGATCTGCTCGGGTGTCAGCCGGATGCCCTGGTAGACCACCTCGAAGCCCGCGTCGCGGGCGCGTACGGCTATCTGCTCGGCGCCGTTGGAGTGCCCGTCGAGGCCGGGCTTGCCGACCAGCAGCCGCAGCCTTCCGGAGCCGAGCTCATCGGCCGTACGGGACACCTTCTCCCGTACGACAGCGAGCGGCGTGCCCGCCTCGGCGGTCACCGCGACGGGTGCGCTGGAGACGCCCGTCGGCGCGCGGAACTCGCCGAAGACATCCCGCAGCGCCCACGACCACTCGCCGGTCGTGACACCCGCACGGGCGCACTCCACGGTCGCGGCCATGAGATTCTCGGACCCCGCGGCGGCCTTCTTCAGCACGGCCAGGGCCTCCGTCGCCCTGGCCTCGTCACGGTTGTCGCGCCACTCGTGGAGCTTCGTGACGACGCGCGCCTCGTTCGCCGGGTCGACCGTCATGATCGCCGTGTCGAGATCCGCGGTGAGCGGGTTCTCCTCGGTCGTCTCGAAGATATTGACGCCGACGATCTTCTCGTCGCCGGCCTCGATCCGGGCGCGGCGCTCGGCGTGCGAGGAGACCAGCTGCGACTTGAGATAGCCGGACTCGACGGCCGCCATCGCGCCGCCCATCTCCTGGATCCGGCCGATCTCGGCGAGGCACTCGGTGACCAGGGACTTCACCTTGGCCTCGATGACGTGCGAGCCCGCGAAGATGTCCTCGTACTCCAGCAGGTCGCTCTCGTGCGCCAGCACCTGCTGGATACGGAGCGACCACTGCTGGTCCCAGGGACGCGGAAGCCCCAACGCCTCGTTCCAGGCGGGGAGTTGTACGGCCCGGGCGCGTGCGTCCTTGGAGAGGGTGACGGCCAGCATCTCGAGGACGATGCGCTGGACGTTGTTCTCCGGCTGGGCCTCGGTCAGACCGAGGGAGTTGACCTGGACGCCGTAGCGGAAGCGGCGCTGCTTTTCGTTCTCGATGCCGTACCGCTCGCGGGTGACCTGGTCCCAGATGCGGCCGAAGGCGCGCATCTTGCACATCTCCTCGACGAAGCGGACGCCCGCGTTCACGAAGAAGGAGATACGCGCGACCACATCGCCGAACTTCTCGGCGGGCACCTGGCCGGAGTCCCGGACCGCGTCCAGCACGGCGATCGCGGTGGACATCGCGTACGAGATCTCCTGGACCGGAGTGGCTCCCGCCTCCTGCAGGTGGTAGCTGCAGATGTTGATCGGGTTCCACTTGGGGATGTTGGCCACCGTGTACGTGATCATGTCGGTGGTCAGGCGCAGCGAAGGACCGGGCGGGAAGACATGCGTCCCGCGCGACAGATACTCCTTGACGATGTCGTTCTGCGTCGTTCCCTGGAGCTTGGTGATGTCGACGCCCTGCTCCTCGGCGACCACCTGGTAGAGCGCCAGCAGCCACATCGCGGTGGCGTTGATCGTCATCGAGGTGTTCATCTGCTCCAGCGGGATGTCCTGGAACAGCCGCCGCATGTCGCCGAGGTGCGAGACGGGGACCCCGACCCGGCCGACCTCGCCGCGGGCGAGGATGTGGTCGGGGTCGTAGCCCGTCTGTGTCGGCAGATCGAATGCGACGGACAGGCCTGTCTGGCCCTTGGCGAGGTTGCGCCGGTAGAGCTCATTGGACGCCTCGGCGGTCGAGTGACCGGCGTACGTCCGCATGAGCCAGGGCCGGTCCTTCTGACGCTCAGTCATCTATGAAACCTCAGACATTCCTGAAGCGGTTGATGGCGTCGATGTGCTTCTCGCGGAGCTCCTCGTCGCGCACGCCCAGACCCTCGCGCGGAGCGAGGGCGAGCACGCCGACCTTGCCCTGGTGGAGGTTGCGGTGCACGTCGTAGGCCGCCTGGCCGGTGTCGTCGAGCGAGTAGACCTTCGACAGCGTCGGGTGGATCTTGCCCTTGGCGACCAGCCGGTTGGCCTCCCACGCCTCGCGGTAGTTCGCGAAGTGCGAGCCCACGATCTTCTTCAGCGACATCCACAGATAGCGGTTGTCGTACTCGTGGTTGTAGCCGGAGGTGGAGGCGCAGGTGACGATCGTGCCGCCCTTGCGGGTCACGTACACGCTGGCGCCGAAGGTCTCGCGGCCCGGGTGCTCGAAGACGATGTCCACGTCCTCGCCGCCGGTGAGTTCACGGATGCGCTTGCCGAAGCGCTTCCACTCGCGCGGGTCCTGGTTGTGCTCGTCCTTCCAGAACTTGTAGTCCTCTGCGTTGCGGTCGATGATCGCCTCGGCGCCCATCGCGCGGCAGATGTCCGCCTTCTGCGGGCTGGAGACCACACAGATCGGGTTGGCGCCGCCCGCCAGTGCGAACTGGGTGGCGTACGAACCGAGTCCGCCGCTCGCGCCCCAGATCAGCACGTTGTCGCCCTGCTTCATGCCCGCGCCGTTGCGCGAGACGAGCTGGCGGTAGGCGGTGGAGTTGACGAGACCGGGCGCCGCCGCCTCCTCCCAGCTCAGGTGCTGGGGCTTGGGCATCAGCTGGTTGGACTTGACGAGTGCGACCTCGGCCAGACCGCCGAAGTTGGTCTCGAAGCCCCAGATCCGCTGCTCGGGGTCGAGCATCGTGTCGTTGTGACCGTCGGACGACTCGAGCTCGACGGAGAGACAGTGCGCGACAACCTCGTCGCCGGGCTTCCAGGCGTTCACGCCAGGGCCGGTGCGCAGTACGACGCCCGAGAGGTCGGAGCCTATGACGTGGTACGGCAGATCGTGCCGCTTGGTGAGCTCGGAGAGCTTTCCGTACCGCTCCAGGAAGCCGAAGGTGGCCATCGGCTCGAAGATCGAGGTCCAGACGGAGTTGTAGTTCACCGAACTGGCCATGACTGCCACCAGGGCCTCGCCCGGGCCGAGTTCGGGCACCGGCACGTCCTCCACATGGAGGGACTTGCGGGGGTCCTTCTCGCGGGTTTCGAGGCCGGCGAACATCTCGACCTCGTCCTTGTGCACGGTCACCGCGCGGTACGAGTCGGGGATGGGCAGTGCGGCGAAGTCGGCGGGCGTGCTGTCCGTCGACTGGATCGCGTCCAGGATTTCCTTCACGGGGTGCCTCCGGCGAAGCGCGTTGCGGGAACGCTGAGGGGAACGTCGGGATGCTGCTGCTGTGGAGGTGTGCCGTCGGTTCGGCGGGTGGTGCTGTGGCAGCGCTGGTGGGCGCGGGAGGTTGCCTGTGACGCAGGCGTCCGGGCGCGCATACACGATGGTTTGCGGGGACAGCCGACGTACGAATGGTCTCTGCACGCCGGCCGCCCGGACCCCTTCAACGTATGGCACGCTGTGCCAGCTCGCAAGACACTGGGTGCCAGGAGTTTCTCTCAGTCGTCATCTGGCGGGCACGTATGAGCAACAATGGCCGCCTCTGGAGGGGTGACCGTTACGTTCCGTGTGCTGCTGTGCGCGCTCAGATTTCACTCGGGCCGGGTGTCCAGCAGATCCCCCAGACACGCCAGATAGAGCGCGATCGCCGCCCCCGGCTCGCGCACCCGCTGCCCCGACAGCTGATCGATCTTGTCCAGCCGGTACAGCAGCGTGTTGCGGTGCACCCCGAGCCGCTCCGCCGCGCGCAGCAGGCTGAAGCCGCCCTCGGCCCAGGCGATCAGGGTCTCGCGCAGCGCCGGCCAGTCGCCGCGCTCGCGCAGGGTCCCGAGCACCGACTCGGTGTACCGGAACCGCTCCTGGCGCACCGCGGCGGCCACCAGCTGCGGCACCCGTAGCTCGGAGACCGCGAAGACCCTCGCCCCCGGGGCCAGTGCCGAGCCGGATGGGGCCGCGCCCGATGACCCCGGACGGGCTGCCGCTCATCGGGCGCGTACCCGGCAGCCGGGGGGTGCTCCTGGCCACCGGCCACAACATGCTCGGGCTGATGCTGGGCCCGGCGACCGGACGGCTGGTCACGGGCCTGCTGACCGGTGAGGCGGACCCGGGCCTAGCGGCGACGTTCGACCCGGCGCGGACGGCGCGGGCTGACGCCTGCGGCGGGCCTTTTCCCCGCCCCGCCCCTTCCCGCTGTACCGATTTGCGGCTCCGCCGCGTGGGGGCAGAGCCCCAGGTCGGACGGGGCCAATTTCAGCCTCGTCGGCGTTTGAGGCGCGGGGTCAGGGGCGGAGCCCGGGGTCAGCCCCTGCGCCCAGCGCCCGCTCGATGGTGCGCATGACCTCGTCGAGCGGTGCGTCGGTACGCGCCACCGTGACCAGCACGTCGCCGCTGGTCCGCGTCGACACCGCCGCCGGACCGGTCCGCTCGCTCGGGGCGCGGCCCGCGCCGATGCCCGTGCCGAACGTGTCGCGGACGATCGCGAACGCATGGTCCAGCTGGGACTCCACATCCCCCTGCCCGCCCGCCCGCAGCCAGCGGCGCAGCACATGGTTGTGCGCGGTGACGACCGCGGACGCGGCCACCTCCGCCAGCAGCGGGTCGTCGTTGCCGTCGTGGTGGTCGCGCTCGTCGAAATGGCCCAGCAGATAGCGCGTGAACAGCCGCTCGTAGCGAGCCACCGAGGCGATCTCCCGCTCCCGCAGGGTGGGCACCTCACGGGTGAGGCGATAGCGCTCCACGGAGACCGCCGGGGAGGCCGCGTACATCCGCATGACCTCCTTGATGCCCCGGCACACGGTGTCCAGCGGGTGCTCGTGGGCCGGTGCCGCGTTCAGCACCGCCTCGGCGCGTACGAGCGTGTCGTCGTGGTCCGGGAAGATCGCCTCTTCCTTGGACCGGAAGTGGCGGAAGAAGGTCCGGCGGGCGACCCCGGCCGCGGCGGCGATCTCGTCGACGGTCGTCGCCTCGTACCCCTTCGTCGCGAACAGTTCCATCGCCGCGGCCGCCAGCTCGCGCCGCATCTTGAGGCGCTGCGCGGCGGCGCGACTGCCTGCGGCACTTTCCGGAGCGTCTGACGTGGCTTTGGCACGGGTGGGCTTGGCGGGCTGGGGCATGAGCTGAACGTACTGCATTCGTGCAGCCGAGCGCGCCTGCGGGCCGGGGACGCCCCCGCCCGAGGCGGGGGGCGGGCCGTCCGAAGGATCGAGCAGCCCGCCCCAGCCCGCGGTGTGATCAGCGCCGGGCATATTCGCGGAAGCCACGCCCCGTCTTCCGGCCGAGGCAGCCCGCGGCCACCAGGTGCTCGAGCAGCGGCGCGGGTGCCAGGCCCGGGTCGCGGAACTCGCGGTGCAGAACCTTCTCGATGGCGAGCGAGACGTCGAGCCCGACCACGTCGAGGAGCTCGAAGGGGCCCATCGGATAGCCGCCGCCCAGCTTCATCGCGGCGTCGATGTCGTCCAGCGTGGCGTAGTGCTCCTGGACCATCTTGATCGCGTTGTTGAGGTACGGGAAGAGCAGGGCGTTCACGATGAAACCGGCCCGGTCGCCGCAGTCCACCGGGTGCTTCTTGATCTTCGTGGTCACCGCGCGGACGGTGGCGTGGACCTCGTCGGAGGTCAGGACCGTACGGACCACCTCGACCAGCTTCATCGCCGGCGCGGGGTTGAAGAAGTGCATGCCGATGACGTCCTGCGGGCGCGAGGTGGCGCGGGCGCAGGCGACGACGGGCAGCGAGGAAGTGGTGGTGGCGAGCACCGCGCCCGGCTTGCAGATCTTGTCGAGGGTGGCGAAGAGCTGCTGCTTGACCTCCAGATCCTCGGCCACCGCCTCCACTGCGAGGTCGACCTCGGCGAACGCGTCGAGCGAGCCGGCCGGGGCGATGCGGGCCAGCGTCGCATCGCGGGCCTCGGCCGTCATCCGGCCCTTGTCGACCGAGCGGGAGAGAGACTTGGCGATACGGGACTTCGCCGTCTCAGCCTTCTCCAGGCCGCGGGCGGCGAGCACCACCTCGTAACCGGCCTTGGCGAAGACCTCCGCGATGCCGCTCGCCATCGTGCCGGAGCCGGCGACGCCGACCGAGCTGACCTCGCGGCCGGCTGCCGCCTCGGCCGCCGGCTGCGGGGTGAGGGCGTCCGGGACCAGGTCCGAGGTGCCGGGGGCGGCGTAGGTGTAGAAGCCGCGGCCCGACTTGCGGCCGGTCAGGCCCGCCTCGCTGAGCTGCTTGAGGATGGGGGCGGGGGCGTGCAGCCGGTCGCGGGACTCCGCGTACATCGCGTCCAGGACGGTACGCGCGGTGTCGATGCCGATCAGGTCGAGCAGCGCGAGCGGGCCCATCGGCAGCCCGCAGCCCAGCTTCATTGCGGCGTCGATGTCCTCGCGGGAGGCGTACTTCGCCTCGTACATCGCGGCGGCCTGGTTGAGATAGCCGAACAGCAGCCCGTCCGCGACGAAACCGGGCCGGTCGCCGACCGCGACCGGCTCCTTGCCGAGCTCGCGGGCGAGCGCGGTGACGGCCTCCACGGCTTTCGGCGAGGTCAGCACCGAGGAGACGACCTCGACCAGCTTCATCGCCGGTGCCGGGTTGAAGAAGTGCAGGCCGAGCACGCGCTCGGGGTGGGCGGAGTCCGCGGCCAGCCGGGTCACCGAGAGGGCGTTGGTGCCGGTGGCGAGGATGGTGCCGGGGCGCACGATGGAGTCCAGGGCACGGAAGACCTGCTGCTTGGCCTCGTACGACTCGGACACGACCTCGATCACGAGATCGGCGTCGGCGGCGGCCTGCAGATCGGAGAAGGTGCGGAAGCGGGCGAGGGTGTTACGCCGCTCCTCCTCGGTGATCCGCTCGCGCTCCACGGCGCGGGCGGTGGAGGCTTCGAGCGCGGTGACGGCCTGGTGGGCGACGGCGTCGCTGATGTCGATGCCGATGACCTCACGGCCGGCGCGGGCGAGCACTTCGGCGATGCCGGTGCCCATGGTGCCGAGGCCGACGACGGCAATGGTGTGCAGAGGGGTGTCCATCGGGGGACTCCAGGGATGAGTGACGACTGATGAGGGGCGCGGGCGAGAACGCTGAGGCGCACGCCAATTGCGTGTCGTGGTGCGGAGCCGACGGACTCTGTCCCGGAGTCGCGTCGTACCCACGCGTGTGCAGAACTACCGAACCGACAAACACTCGCGGCGCGCTCGCGGCGGCTGCGTCACCAGGCCACCGTGAGCTGTGCGGGGGTTACCCGCTCAATTGAGGTTAACCCGCGGGTAACGAGCGCGCCAGACCTGGGCGGGTGTGATCTGGATCGCTGGCGTCGCCGATACGCTGGCCACCATGGATGAGGAGTTACGGTCGGTGGCGCGGCGGCTGCGGGGCGAATCGGGCGGCTCGGTTGCGTACGAACGGCTGCTGGCCACGGAGGACCGGGAGGAGCTCGCGGGAGTCCTCACCGAACATGAACGGCCCCTGTGGGCACGGGAGATTGCCGCCTTCCGGCTGGGTTGCGCGGGGGACCGGCGGGCCTTCGAAGCGCTGGTGCTGCTCCTGAACCACCGAGACCCGGAACGCTGCGTCTCGGCGGCCCACGCCCTGTCCCGCCTGGCGGACCCCCGCACCCCCCGCGCGGCGGCGGCGCTTGCCACGAATGAGCTGCGCGTCGCCTACGCCCTGGTCCCGGTCCGGCTGCTCACCCGCCTACGGGCCCCGGAGTCGGTCCCAGCGCTGATCACGGTCCTCCGCCGCCGCCTGACCCCGGGCGACCCCCACTGGCGCCTGGCCCTGGCCTGCGTCGAGGGTCTCGGCGCCCTGGGCGACAAGCGAGCGGGGGACGTGCTGAGACTGGCAAGCACACACCCCAGACTCACGGCAGCGGCGGAGGCGTCGCTGGCCCGCCTCTGGACGATCCGCTAGCCCTCCTCCCCGAGCAGCGCGAACGCCTCGATCTCGACGAGCAGTCCGGGCCGGAACAGCGCGGCGACCTGGACCGCCGAACTCGCCGGGAGCCGTCCGGCGTCGATCACCTCGTCGCGCGCTGCCCGGACCGCCGGGAGGTGTGCCACATCGGTGACGAAGTACGTCAGCTTGACCACGTCGTCAAAGGTCGCGCCCGCCGCCGCCAGACAGCGGCGGAGGTTCTCGAAGACCTGCCGCGCCTGAGCCGCCGGGTCGCCCTCGCCCACCACGTTGCCGTCCTCGTCGAAGGCGCACTGCCCCGATATCGCGACGAACCGCCCGGTCCCCCAGACGACATGGCTGTAGCCGGTGCCGGGGGCGACGCCTTCGGGGGCCCTCACGTGGGTGAGCTGAACAGTCATGCGGGCATCCTTGCGCACGCCACTGACAATCCGGCCGCCAGGCTCAGAGCAGGGTGAGCTGGGTCGGTTCAGGCCCCACCGGATCCGGCTCCGGCGGCATCGGGATACGCCGCGGCACGCCCCGGTCCGCCGGGCCTATCCCGAACTCCGCGGCCAGTTCGTGGACATGGCGGGTGATCCGGCGCTGGTACCACTTCGGCGCGTACGCCCCCTCCGCGTACAGCCGCTCGTACCGCCGCACCAGATGCGGATGGTGCTGCGCCACCCATGCCGTGAACCACTCACGCGCGCCGGGCCGCAGATGCAGCACCAGCGGGGTCACCGACGTCGCCCCGGACGCGGCGATCGCGCGTACGGTCGCGCGCAGCTGGTCAGGATGGTCGCCGAGGAAGGGGATGACCGGCGCCATCAGCACCCCGCAGCCGATGCCGTGATCGGTGAGCGTGCGTACGACATCGAGACGGCGCTCGGGCGACGGCGTGCCCGGCTCGACCGTGCGCCACAACTCGGGGTCCGTGAAGCCGACCGAGACCGAGATCCCGACCTCCGTCACCTGTGCCGCCTGCCGCAGCAGATCCAGATCGCGCAGGATCAACGTGCCCTTGGTGAGGATCGAGAACGGATTCGCGTGGTCGCGCAGGGCCGTGATGATGCCCGGCATCAGTCGGTAGCGTCCCTCCGCGCGCTGATAGCAGTCGACGTTCGTCCCCATCGCGATATGCGCGCCCTGCCACTGCCGTGAGGCCAGCTGCCGGCGTAGCAGCTCCGGCGCGTTGATCTTCACGACGATCTGGGAGTCGAAGCCGAGCCCGGTGTCGAGGTCCAGATAGCTGTGTGTCTTGCGGGCGAAGCAGTACACACACGCGTGCGTACAGCCCCGGTAGGGGTTGACGGTCCACTCGAACGGCATCCGTGAGGCGCCCGGCACCCGGTTCAGGATCGAGCGGGCGCGGACCTCGTGGAAGGTGATGCCGCGGAATTCGGGCGTGTCGAAGGTCCGGGTCGTCACCGCTGACGTACCGAAAAGCGCGGTGTCCCCGGCCGTGGTGGGGTTCTCGACCAGATTGTCCCAGCGCATGGCGCCTCCTGGGTAGCAGTGACCCCAGAATAGAACACCTGTTCCCTTGATCGCTGCAACCCCAATTTCTGTCGGCCGCACCCGAGGTGGTTGGCTAGCCGCACCCCCCGAAGAACCGAGTGCTGGAGGAACAGGAATGGCGCAGGTCGAGGCCACCACGGAACGGATCATCTCGGCGGACGCGGAGAAGGTGTTCGACGCGCTGGCCGACTACGAGAACACCCGCGCGAAGCTCCTGTCCGAGCACTTCAGTGAGTACGAGGTCCGGGAGGGCGGCGACGGCGAGGGCACGCTCGTCCACTGGAAGCTCCAGGCCACCAGCAAGCGCGTCCGCGACTGCCTGCTCGAAGTGGCCGAGCCGACCGAAGGCCAGCTGGTCGAGAAGGACCGCAACTCCTCGATGGTCACCACCTGGACCGTCACCCCGGCCGGCGAGGGGAAGTCCAAAGCCGTCGTCACCACCGTCTGGAACGGCGCCGGCGGCATCGGCGGATTCTTCGAGAAGACCTTCGCCCCCAAGGGACTTGGGCGGATCTACGACGAGGTGCTCGCCAAGCTCGCCGCCGAGGTCGAGAAGTAGCCCGTCGGGATTATTCTCCCGCTCACCGTTTCGAGTGGTTTTCCGTACGGGGCTTGTTGTACGCCGTAGGGGCTCCGACCGGCGCATAAGCCGCTCACTCATGTCTCCCGCGGCAGCTCGTCGCGCTTGCCCGCAGTTGTCGCGTAATGCGAGAAATGGGCCCGCGCAGGCGCGACGAGGGGAGCAGGGACGTGGGCGGGATCACTCTGGTGAAGGACGAGCGGGCGGCTCCGGCCGCGGCCGCACCGCCTCCGCATACCGATCCGGCAGAGGCCACCGCACTCAGCCCGCGCCGCGTACGCCTCGTCTTCTTCGGCCTGATGCTCGCGCTGCTGCTCGCCGCGCTCGAGCAGATGATCGTCGCCACCGCCCTGCCGAAGATCGTCGGCGAGCTCCAGGGCCTGGACCGGATGCCCTGGGCGATCACCGCCTATCTCCTCACCGCCACCATCGGCCTGCCGATCTACGGCAAACTCGGCGACCTCTTCGGCCGCAAGGGCGTCTTCCAGTTCGCGATCGTCGTCTTCGTCATCGGCTCCGCTCTTGCGGGCTGGTCACGCAGCATGGACGAACTCATCGCGTTCCGCGCCATCCAGGGCATCGGCGCCGGCGGTCTGCTGATCGGCGTGCAGGCGATCATCGCGGACATCGTCCCGGCCCGGGAGCGCGGCCGGTTCATGGGACTCATCGGTGCGGCCTTCGGATTCGCGTCCGTCGCGGGCCCGCTGCTCGGCGGCTTCTTCACCGACCATGTCTCCTGGCGCTGGTGCTTCTACTTCAACGTCCCCTTCGGCGTGGTGACCCTGCTCGTCGTCACCGTGGTGCTCAAGCTCCCCAAGCCCGCCGCGCGCGCCCGGCTCGACGTTCTCGGCGCGCTGTTCCTCGCCGCCGCCTCCACCTGTCTGGTGCTGCTGACCAGTTGGGGCGGCACGGAGTACGCCTGGGGCTCGCGTGTCATCCTGGGACTGGCGGCCGGCGCGGCAGGAACCATCCTGCTCTTCACGGTCGTTGAGCACTACGCGCCCGAACCGATCATCCCGCTGCGGCTGTTCCGCGACTCGATCTTCAACATCACCAGCCTCGTCGGCGCGGTCGTCGGCGTCGCGCTCTTCGGCACGGCCGGCTATCTGCCGACCTTCCTGCAGATGGTCGACGGCGTCAGCGCCACCGAGTCCGGGCTGCTGATGCTCCCGATGATGGGCGGCATCGTCGTCGCCTCGATCGTCTCCGGCCGGCTCATCAGCCGTACCGGCCGCTACAAGATCTATCCCGTACTCGGCAGCGCGATTTCGATGGCCGGTATGTGGCTGCTGTCGCGGCTCGAGGCCGACACGCCCCGGCTCGAATACAGCATCTGGCAGGCCGTGCTCGGCGTCGGCATCGGACTGGTGCTGCCGGTCCTCATCCTCGCCGTGCAGAACGCCGTGCCGCAGGCCGACCTCGGCGCCGCCACCAGCGCCAGTAATTACTTCCGGCAGATCGGCGGCAGCGTCGGCGCCGCCGTCTTCGGCACGCTCTTCGCCGACCGCCTCACCGACGCGCTCGCCGACCGCCTCCCGGCCGGCGTCGGCCTGCCCGACCCGCAATCCATCACTCCGCAACTGGTTCACGCCATGCCGCCCGCCCTGCGCGACGGCTACATCCAGGCGTACGCAGACGCGATGCCGCGGATCTTCCTCCATCTGGTGCCGGTGCTCGCGCTCGGCCTCTTCATCGCCTTCTTCCTCAAGGAGAAACCGCTGGTGTCCTACAACGCATCCGCCGCCGAGACCGCATCCGTACCGCAGGCCCGCAGCGCACCGGCGTACACCTCGGGCGTCCCGGTCTGCGGCATCGTCCAGCACCACGACGGCAGCACAGTCCCGCGCGCCGCCCTCACCCTCATCGACGTACAGGGACACCAGATCGGACGCGGCGCGAGCGGCGAGGACGGACGGTATGCGCTGAGCGTGCCCGGAGCCGGCTCGTACGTCATGATCGCGGCGGCCGGCGGGCACCAGCCACAGGCAGTCACCGTCACCGTCGGAGAGCGGCCGGTCGAGCTCGATGTGGTCCTCGGCGGCGCGGGCCGGCTCGCCGGGACCGTGGTGACGGCGGACGGCGCGCCCGTGCGGGACGCGGCGGTGACTCTCACCGACGTACGCGGCGATGTCGTCGCCACCGCCCGCAGCGGCCGTGAAGGCGGCTATGTGATCACGGAGTTGGTGGCGGGGGAGTACACCCTCGCCGCGAGCGCCCCCGCCTTCAGGCCCGCCGCGCTCCCCGTGAGCGTGCAGGCGGCCCGCGAGACCCGGCAGGACGTCGAGCTGGCGGGCGGAGCCGTGCTGCGGGGCACGGTGCGGGCCGGCGACGGCCGCCCGGTCGAGGAGGCGCGCGTCACGCTGCTCGACGCGGCCGGCAATGTGATGGACACCCTCACCACGGGCCCCGACGGCACCTTCCGGTTCGTCGACCTGTCATCGGGGGAGTACACGGTGATCGCGGCCGGCTACCCGCCGGTGGCGACAGTCCTGCAGGTCGCCGGGGGCGGGCGCACCGAACGCGACCTCCAGCTGGGGCACGAGGACTGATTACTGGTCAGTTGGCGCGGGCGCACGACCTGTTCCGCCTATTCCGCCGTTGCCCCGCGCACGGCGTGCACAGCGCCGTACCGTGGTGACAAGGCCGCAGATCCTGGCGGCGGGGAAGGAGCCTGACACCCATGGACAGTGGTGTTCCGCCGACACCGCCACAGCAGTACGCAGTGGCCGGCCGAATTCCGCTTGCCGTGGTCGTCGTGGACGGCGACGGCCTGGTGTCGCACTGGTCGACGGGCGCGCGGCGGCTCTTCGGCCCCACCCGGGAGGAGGCGGTGGGAGAGCCCGTCATCGAGTTACTCCCCATCTCCGGCGCGCTGGCGAGGGACGGCGAGTACGAGGGGTACGACGCCTACGGCGGTCTGGGCCCCGGACTCGACGCCTCGCTGAACGGCCTCACCGCCTACCCGGCGGCCGGCCGGGCCCGCCTCTCCGAGCCGGGGCGCGACCAGGTCGACGTGCTGTGGTGGGCGTACCCCATGGTCGGGCCCGGCCCCGAGCGCCTGCTGGTACTGGCCGCGGACGCCGTGCAGTTCAGGGGCGAGGACGAGAGCATCGAGCGCATCGCGCCCGGATTCGCCCTGCACACTGAATTCACGGAGTTTCCCGGCTTCGACGAGCTGGCGCGCAAGCTCCCCGAGATCCTGCCGAACATGAGCGTCCAGGAGTCGACGCGGATCGTCTCCCAGGTCCTCGATCTGGGCTATCCGGTGCTGGAGTTCAGCCATCACGACCGGGTGCCTGTGACCCCCGACTGGGGCGTGCCACGGCGCGCGGAGCGCAAGGCGCGACAGCGCGCCGCCGAAGCGGCCGCAGCGGCTGGGCGGCCGGTGAACACGGCCGACCTCGAACAGGATCTCGAGTATGCCGCGGTGCGCGAGCGGCTCGAATTCCTCAACGAGGTCAGCGGGCGCATTGGTACGTCGCTCGACCTGGCCCGGACCATCCGCGAGGTCACCAGCGCCGCCGTGCCCCGCTTCGCGGACTTCGCCGGGACGCATCTGCGTGCGGCGGTGCTGGCGGGCGAGGGGTTCCCGGACGGTCCGCCGGGCGTGAGGACCATCTGGCACCGCGTGTGGGTCGAGCACAACGACGAACCGAACCGCTGGGACGACACCGTTCCGGTCGGCGAAGCCATCGCCTTCCCCGAGCACACGCCGTTCTTCCAGTGCATGGTCACCGGAGAGCCGGTGCTCATCCCGCTCATCAGCGAGGAGATGGGCAACCGCATCTCGGGGCAGTTCGAGAAGCGGGATCTGCGGCCCCTCATCAACCACCGCTCGATGCTGATCGTGCCGCTCAAGGCGCGCAATGTCGTCCTCGGCTTCATGGTGCTGATGCGGCGGCCGGGCCGGGAGGCGTTCAACGACATGGACCGGACGACCGGCGCCGAACTCGCCGCCCGCGCCGGTCTCGTACTCGACAACGCCCGCATGTACACGTACCAGGAGAATGTCGCCGAGACGCTGCAGGACAGCATGCTGCCGCAGGTCGCCCCGCGCAGGGCGGGCTGCGACGCCGCCACCCGCTATCTGCCGGGCACCCGGCTCGGCCGGGTCGGTGGCGACTGGTTCGACACCATCAAACTGTCCGGCTCGCGCACCGCGCTCGTCGTCGGCGACGTCATGGGTCACGGCCTCAACTCGGCCGCGATGATGGGACAGTTGCGCACCGCCGTACAGACCATGGCCGCCATGGAGCTGCCGCCCGCGCAACTGCTCCGCAACCTCGACGACCTGGCACGTCGACTCGGCGAGCAGTATCTGGCGACCTGTCTGTACGCCGTCTACGACCCGATCCGTTCCGAGCTTCAGATCGCCAACGCGGGCCATATCCCGCCCGTGCTGGTCCGGGCCGAGGACGGCCGCAGCGAGTTGCTCGAGCTGCCCACCGGCGCGCCCATCGGCGTCGGCGGGGTCGCCTTCGAGACGGTCCGAGTCCAGGTGGCGCCCGGCGACCGCCTCGTGATGTGCACCGACGGACTGGTCGAGGTGCGCGGCGAGGACATCGGAGTCGGCCTCGCCACGCTGTGCGAGTCCGCCGCTCACCCCGCCGCCTCCATGGACGACGCCTGCGACACCATCATCCGGGCGCTGAACACCCGGGGCGGGCGCAACGACGACGTGGCCCTGCTGATGTCGCGGCTCAACGGCATCGCCGCCGAGGACGTCGCCGAGTGGTGGCTGTCGCCCGAGCCGCACGAGGTGGGGCGGGCCCGGCGGCTGATCCGCGAACAGCTCGCCGACTGGGGTCTGGCGGAACTGTCCTGGAACGTCGAGCTCATGGTGAGCGAGCTGGTGACGAACGCGGTGCGGCATGCGCACGAGGGCCATGTGGAGCTGCGTCTGGTGCGTTCCGACACCCTGCTGTGCGAGGTCTCCGACGACGATCACGCCTTGCCGACACTGCTCAGCGCGAGCCCTGGGGACGAGTTCGGGCGCGGGCTACGGGTGGTGAGCAGCCTGGCGACGGAATGGGGAAGCAGCCGCACGGCGGCCGGCAAGGCCGTGTGGTTCGAGCAGGCGCTCCCGCGTGCGCCGCGGGGCGGACGCCGAGGGTGAAAGGGAACGCGCGAGGTCCCTTGTACGGTCAACTTCCGGACGGTAGAACGATCTTAACGTGATGTACCGGCGTACATCGGTACGCCGCCGTCGTATCCGTACGTCGTCGTCATCCGTGCCGGACCCGGGGAGCGCACGCATGAATGTGCCAGAGGACTACAGGAACGCGTGGGAAAGCTACTGGCGCGAGACGACCGACGCGCCGGGCGAGGCCATCTGGGACTCCGCCCCGTCGCTGACCGCCGAGCCGCACACCGAACTGCTGCTGCCCTACGCCTACACCGCGCTGCCCATAGTGGATCTGGGCTGTGGGAACGGGACGCAGACCCGCTATCTGGCCGGCCGGTTCGCGAAGGCGGTCGGCGTGGACCTCTCGCATGCGGCGATCGAGCACGCACGCCGCGCCGACGCCGCGGGGGTCGCCGAGTTCGAGCAGCTCGATCTGGTGGATGGGGCGGCGGTCAGGGAACTGCACCGGCGCCTCGGGGACTGCCACATCTACATGCGTGCGGTGATCCACCAGAGCAGACCGGAGAACCGGGCGGCGGTCGCCGATGCGGTCGCCGAACTCGTGGGCACGCGCGGGCGCGCCTTCGTCGTCGAGCTGGTCTCGGCGTCCAGGGACGTACTGCGCCAGGCGGCCGAGGGACCCGACGGGCCACCCCCCAAACTGCGTAGGGTCTTCGCACACGGGCTGAAACCCGCGGACGCCTCGGACGAGGAGGTACCCGCCCTGCTGGCGGAGGCGGGCCTGGACATCTTCACGAGCGGCGACACGGCACTCGCGCAAACGGAGTATCTGGCGAACGGCACCCGGATCGAGCTGCCGGCGCGGTGGTTCGTGGTCGGGCGGTCCTGAGCGGTGTTCCGGGCGCTCCCGCCACTTATCCACAGGCCTGGTGGGGGTGGGAGGCGCCGCGTAACGTTCCGGGCATGAAGATCCTCATCAGCGCCGACATGGAAGGCGCCACCGGTGTGACCTGGCCGGCCGACGTGCTGCCCGGCACTCCCCAGTGGGAGCGCTGCCGGACCATGTTCACCTCCGATGTGAACGCAGCCGCTCTCGGCTTCTTCGACGGCGGCGCCGATGAGGTGCTCATCAATGAAGCGCACTGGACCATGCGCAATTTGCTGCTGGAGCGGCTCGACGAGCGGGTGGAGATGCTCACCGGCAAGCACAAGTCGCTGTCGATGGTGGAGGGCGTGCAGCACGGTGACGTGGACGGCATCGCGTTCGTCGGCTACCACACGGGTGCCGGCACGGAGGGGGTACTCGCCCACACCTACCTCGCCAACTCGATCACGGGGGTCTGGCTCGCCGGCGCGCGGGCGAGCGAGGGCCTGCTCAACGCCCATGTGGTCGCGGAGTACGGCGTGCCGGTGGTGCTGGTGACCGGTGACGATCTCACCTGCGTGGACGCCGACGGCTATGCGCCGCAGGCCCGCAAGGTCGCGGTGAAGGACTACGTCTCGCGGTACGCGGCGGTGTGCCGCACTCCCGGCCGTACCGCGTCCGACATCCGCGGCGCCGCGAAGGAAGCGGCGGCTCTCGCCATGCGGCACGAGCCGGTGCGGGGCGGCCCGTTCACCGTGGAGCTGGAGTTCGACGCGGAACATCTCGCGGCGGCCGCCACCGTAGTGCCGGGAGTGGCGGGCAGCGGTGAGCGGCGCGTCGCGTACACCAGCGAGACTATGTACGAGGGCATTCGCACCTTCAAAGCGGTCACGACGATCGTCTCGGCGGCAGTGGAGGAGCAGTATGGCTGACGTGACAACGCACATCGACGGCCAGGCACTCGACGAGGTGGTGACCTTCACCTCCGAGCTGATCCGCATCGACACCACCAACCGCGGCGGTGGCGACTGCAAGGAGCGGCCCGCCGCCGAGTATGCCGCCGAGCGGCTGGCCGGCGCCCGCATCGAGCCCACCCTGCTGGAGCGCACCCCGGGGCGTACCAATGTCGTCGCGCGGATCGAGGGCACCGACCCGTCCGCCGATGCCCTGCTCGTCCACGGGCATCTGGACGTGGTGCCCGCCGAGCCCGCCGACTGGTCCGTGCACCCCTTCTCCGGTGAGGTCCGGGACGGGGTGGTGTGGGGCCGCGGCGCGGTCGACATGAAGAACATGGACGCGATGGTCCTCGCCGTCGTCCGGGCCTGGGCGCGCGCCGGCATCAGGCCCCGGCGCGACATCGTGATCGCGTACACCGCCGACGAGGAGGCCAGCGCCATCGACGGCTCGGGCTTCCTCGCCGACCACCACCCCGGTCTCTTCGAGGGGTGTACGGAAGGGATCAGCGAGTCCGGGGCCTTCACCTTCCACGCCGGACCCGGGATGGCGCTCTACCCGATCGCGGCCGGGGAGCGTGGCACAGCCTGGCTCAAGCTCACCGCGCACGGCAGGGCCGGACACGGCTCCAAGGTCAACCGGGCCAACGCCGTGAGCCGGCTCGCCGCTGTCGTCGCCCGGATCGGCGAGCACCAGTGGCCGGTGCGGCTCACGCCGACGGTGCGGGCCGCTCTGGCCGAACTGGCCGTGCTGCACGGCATCGAGACCGATGTGGACGCTGACGACTTCGACGTGGACGCTCTGATGGCGAAGCTCGGGCCGGCCGCCGCACTGGTCGAGCCGACTGTGCGCAACAGCGCCAACCCGACCATGCTGGAGGCCGGTTACAAGATCAACGTGATTCCGGGGCATGCCACCGCGTACGTCGACGGGCGGATGGTGCCCGGCGGCGAGGCCGAGTTCCGCGAAACGCTGGACCGGCTGACGGGACCGGACGTCGAGTGGGAGTTCCACCACGGCGAGGTGGCCCTGCAGGCTCCCGTCGACTCCCCGACATTCGCCAAGCTGCGCGCGGCTGTCGAGCGTTTCGACCCGGACGGGCACGTCGTGCCGTTCTGCATGCCGGGCGGCACCGACGCGAAGCAGTTCTCCCGGCTCGGCATCACGGGCTACGGCTTCTCGCCGCTGAAGCTCCCGGTCGGCTTCGACTACGCGGCACTGTTCCACGGGGTTGACGAGCGCGTTCCGGTCGAGGCGCTGCACTTCGGCGTGAAGGTTCTCGACCACTATCTGCGGTCCGCATAGGGGGAGTCGGTAATGGTACCCACGGGAGCCTACGGAACCTGGCCGTCACCCATCGACGCGGCGCTTGCCGCCTCGCACGAAGGGCGCCCGGAGTTCCTCGGCATGGTCGCCGACGAGGTGTGGTGGACCGCGCCACGCCCCACCGAGGGCGGCAGACGAGCCCTGATTCGCCGGCGGGCCGACGGCGGCGAGGAGTCGGTGCTCCCCGCCCCGTGGAATGTTCGCAGCAGAGTCATCGAGTACGGCGGGCACCCCTGGGCCGGGGCCGGCCGCGCCGACGGCGGCCCGCTCGTCGTCTTCGTCCACTTCCCCGACCAGCGGCTGTATGCCTATGAGCCCGACGTGCCCGACGCCGTGCCGCGTCCGCTCACCCCGGTGTCGGCCTTGGGCGACGGGCTGCGCTGGGTCGACCCGCAGCTGCGGCTGGAGCGCGGCGAAGTCTGGTGCGTACTGGAGGAGTTCACCGGCGAAGCACCCACGGATGTACGCCGGGTGATCGCAGCCGTGCCGTTGGACGGCTCGGCTGCCGAGGACCGGGGAGCGGTGCGGGAGCTCTCCGACGACCGGCACCGCTTCGTCACCGGGCCGCGGCTTTCGCCGGACGGGAGGCACGCCGCCTGGATCGCCTGGGACCATCCGCAGATGCCCTGGGACGGCACGGTCGTGATGCTCGGCGAGGTGACGGCGGGCGCACCGTTCAGCGGCGTGCGGCCGGTCGTCGGGGACACGGACGAGTCGGTGGCCCAGGTCGACTGGGCCCCGGACGGCTCGCTGCTCTTCGTCTCCGACCTCGGCAACTGGTGGGAGCTGCAGCGGATCCGGCCGGAGGCGCTGGTCCCCGGCGTCGCGCCCGGCGTCGTGCCGAGCACCGGCCTCTGCCCGGGCCGCGGCGAGGAGTTCGGCGGGCCGCTGTGGAAGATCGGCCTCAAGTGGTTCCACCCGCTGGACAACGGGCTGATCGCCGTCATCCACGGCAAGGGCGCCACTGCCCTCGGGATACTCGACCCGGAGACCGGCGAGCTCGTCGACGCCGCGGGGCCATGGACCGAATGGGCGTCCACCCTCGCCGTGCACGGCGACCGGGTCATCGGGGTCGCCGCCAGCCCCCGCAGCGCGTACGAGGTCGTCGAGCTCGACACCGCCACCGGGCGGACCCGGGTCATCGGCTCGGCACACGACGACCCGGTGGACCCGGTGTACTACCCGGAGCCCCAGATCCGCACCTTCACCGGCCCCGACAACCGGGAGATCCACGCCCATATCTATCCACCCCACAGCCCCGACCGGATCGCGCCCGACGAGGAGCTGCCGCCCTTCGTGGTGTGGGCGCACGGTGGCCCCACCAGCCATGCCCCGCTCGTCCTCGATCTGGAGATCGCCTACTTCACCTCGCGTGGCATCGGCGTCGCCGAGGTCAACTACGGCGGTTCCACCGGGTACGGCAGGGAGTACCGCGACAGGCTGCGTGAGCAGTGGGGCGTCGTCGACGTCGAGGACTGCGCGGCCGTGGCCGAGGCGCTGGCCGCCGAGGGCACGGCCGACCCGGCGCGGCTCGCCGTCCGCGGCGGCAGTGCGGGCGGCTGGACCACCGCCGCCTCCCTCACCACCACCGATGTCTACGCCTGCGGCACCATCATCTATCCCGTCCTCGACCTGGTGAGCTGGGCCACCGACGAGACCCATGACTTCGAGTCGCAGTATCTTCAGTCGCTGATAGGTCCGCTCGCCGAAGTCCCGGGCCGCTACCGCGAGCGCTCGCCGCTGCAGCACAGCGACCGGATCAGCACACCGTTCCTGCTGCTCCAGGGCCTGGACGATGTGATCTGCCCGCCCGTGCAGTGCGAGCGGTTCCTGGCGCGGATGGCGGGGCGCGGCATCCCGCACGCGTACATCGCCTTCGAGGGCGAGGGCCACGGGTTCCGCAGAGCCGAGACCGTGATCCGCGCGCTGGAGTCCGAACTGTCCCTGTACGCCCAGACGTTCGGCATCCGCCGCCCCGACGTCCCGCTGCTGGAGCTCAAGAAGTGACCCACACGCCCCTGACGCCCTTGACCCGCCCGGCGCGACTGCGGCCCGGGGCCAAGGTCGCCGTCGTGGCGCCCAGCGGCCCCGTACCCGGCGAACGGCTCGACGCGGGCCTGGAGATCCTGCGCGGCTGGGACCTGGACCCGGTCGTACTGCCCCATGTCCGCGACCAGCACCCCGGGTTCTGGTATCTCGCGGGGGCCGACCGGGACCGCGCCCGCGATCTGACGGAGGCCTGGTGCGACCCGTCGGTCTCCGCCGTCATCTGCGCCCGCGGCGGCTACGGCGCCCAGCGCATGGTCGACCTACTCGACTGGACCGCGATACGCGCGGCCGGCCCCAAGGTCTTCGTCGGCTACAGCGATGTCACCGCCCTCCACGAAGCCTTCGCCGTCCGGACGGGTCTGGCCACCCTGCACGGCCCCATGGTCGGCGCCGCCACCTTCCTCAAGGACGCCCCCACCCAGGAGTCGCTGCGGGCCACCCTCTTCGAGCCCGAGTCGGTACGCACCCTCGGCCTGGACACCGCCCGCACGATGGTGCCGGGACGCGCCCGGGGCATCACTCTCGGCGGCTGCGTCAGCCTGCTCGCCGCGGATCTGGGCACCCCGCACGCCAGGCAGTCCGCCCGCGGCGGCCTGCTCCTGATCGAGGATGTGGGCGAGGAGGATTACCGCCTCGACCGCATCCTCACCCAACTCCTGCGCTCCGGCTGGCTGGACGGGGTGGCGGGGGTCGCGCTCGGGTCCTGGGCCGAGTGCGGCCCGTACGAACAGGTGCGCGCGGTGCTGCTCGACCGGCTCGGCGGGCTGGGCGTCCCGGTGATCGAGGAGCTGGGGTTCGGGCACAGTGAGACGGCGCTGACGATGCCGCTGGGGGTTGCGGCGGTGCTGGACGCGGAGGCGAGGACGCTGACGCTGGACGAGCCCGCGCTGCTCTGAAGCCGGTTGCGGGCCGGAGGCGGGTCGGCCGCGGGCCTGGCCGGCACCTCGCGGGCAGCCCGTACCTGTTGCCGCGTGCCCGGGGGACGGCGAGTCCTTGAACTACCAGTGGTACGCGGGGCGTTGGGCCGAGACGGGTGGTGCTGGGCGGCGCGGGAGCCGGCAAATCCGTGCTGGCGCTGCGCTTCGCCCGCGAGCTGCTGGACCCGGACGACTCCGCGCGCCAGTCCCGGTCGTCCTGCCGCTCGCCTCCTGGGACCCCTTCGTTGAAGGACCTGGCATCGCCGCCCGGACCGCTTCCGCCCGGACCGCTTCCGCCGACACCGGGTCCTAGACCGTGCCCGGGTCCTGGACCGTGCCCGGGTCCTGGACCGTGCCCTGCTCCTGGACCGTGCCCTGCTCCAGCAGTGCCGCGTACCCCGGCAGGATCACCTCGTCGATCAGTCGGCGGCGCTCCGGCAGCGGCAGGAATGCCGACTCGACCGCGGCGACCGTGAACTCCTCGAAGACCTCGGGGCCATATCCGAAGGCGTCCGCCATGTGCTGGAACTCCTCACTCATGGTGGTGCCGGAGACCAGGCGGTTGTCCGTGTTCAGCGTGATACGGAAACCGAGGCGGCGCAGCAGATCGATGGGGTGCGTGGTGTAGTCCTTCGCCGCGCCCGTCTGGAGGTTGGACGTCGGGCAGACCTCCAGGGTGATGCGGTTGTCGCGAATGTACGCGGCCAGATGACCCAGGTCCGCCGTGCCGTCGTCGTGCACCGTGATGTCATCCGTGATGCGGACGCCGTGCCCGATCCGCTCGGCGCCGCAGATCTGCACCGCCTCGTGGATCGACTCGGCGCCGACGGCCTCGCCCGCGTGGATCGTGAAGTGGCAGTTGTGCCGCTTCAGATGCTGGAAGGCCGGCAGATGGCGGGCCGGCGGGTTGCCGATCTCGCCGCCCGCGATGTCGAAGCCGGCGACGCCGCGCTCGCGGTGGGCTACCGTCAACTCTGCTATTTTCAGGGAGCGTTCGGTGTGGCGCATGCCGGTGAGCAGGGCGCGGACCGTGATCCGGCCGCCGGCGCGGCGCTCGCCCTCGCGGAAGCCCGCGTTGACCGCGTCGACGACCTCGTCGAGGGTCAGGCCGCGCTCCAGATGCTGCTCGGGGGCGTACCGCACCTCCGCGTAGACGACGCCGTCCGCCGCCAGGTCCTCGGCGCACTCCGCCGCGATGCGCTCCAGCGCCTCGCGGGTCTGCATCACCGCGCAGGTGTGGGCGAAGGTCTCCAGGTAGCGCTCCAGCGAGCCGGAGTCCGCGGCGTCGCGGAACCAGATGGCGAGCGCGGCCGGGTCCTCGGTGGGCAGCTCGCGGTAGCCGCACTCCCGGGCCAGTTCGATGATCGTGGCGGGGCGCAGGCCGCCGTCGAGGTGGTCGTGGAGGACCGCCTTGGGTGCGCGGAGGATGTCAGACAAGTGCATGCGCCGGAAGTGTACGGCACGTCTGAGGGATGCGCCGTGACGGCGGTCTCCGCTCCGGCGCAGCGCTCAGTTCGACTGCAGTACGGGCATGCCGGGCGCACCCGTCGGCAGCATGTGCTTGGCCGCCAGGATCGGGGTGTCCCCGACCCGTACCACCTGCGTGACCAGCACCGCGGGGGTGTCGGGCGCCCGGCCCAGCTGTTCGCCGCGCCGCTGTCCGAGCAGGGTCGCGGTCACCCCGCTGTGACCGGTGAGCGCCACCCCGCGGGAGGCCGCGACCAGCACGGCGAGCATCGAGGTGGCCGGCTCGGGCGTGGTCCGCAGTGACTCGGCGAAAGCCGGATGTGCCCGGTCCAGTACCTCCTCGGCGGCCGCCCACTCCTGGCTGAGCGCCGCCGCCGTGCCGTCCCCGGCCAGCAGCGATTCCCAGAACCGCAGCTCGGACCTGGCCGGCGCGAGCAGGTGCTGGGTGGTGAAGTCGGTGGGCTCCTCCACGGCGCGCAGCAGCGGCCGCACCAGGAGCGGCGAGCCGGTGGACAGCAGTTTCTCCAGCGGCTGGATGTGCTCGTAACCACGCCGCGGCGGGCGGTCGTTGACGGTCCGGCCGACCCCCCGGCGTACCGAGAGCAGCCCGTCCTCCTGGAGCAGCAGCAGCGCCTCGCGCAGGGCGGGCCTGCTGACCCCGAGCTCGGCCGCGAGCCGCGGCTCCGACGGCAGTGTGGAGCCTGGCGGATAGGTGCCCTCGTGGATGGCGTCCGCGATCCGCTCGTACAGAACGACGACCGGTCTCCGCTGCTGCCCGCTGACTGCCACTGGCCCTCCTCGGCTCACTTGTCAGCAAGCTATGCGAGCCCGCGCGACAGGGCAACGTTGCTTGGACCCGGGATGACCTGCGATTTGTTGTTTATCCGCAATTCACGGCGTGAAGGACTTGGTACTCTACGCGGGTAGAGCGCAGTCGGGATGAGCAGACTTGTCTGACAAGGTGGACCAGGTGTGCGGCCCTCACACCGCTTGCGATCGGCTGAGCACCACACGCCTCACCCGTGCGGCCCGCCGGCCGCCTTTGCCGAACGCTGACCCACGGAGCCCCTGGCCAGGCCGGAGCCCACCGTGTTCCATGGTCAACGGGGGGGGCGCCGGCCAAAGGAGCTGCCGACGGCCCGCGCGAGGAGCGAGGTTGCCTTGGCCACAACCGTGCGGCGTACCGTACTGACCTTGCCGGCAGCCCCGGTGGGGCCGCCGAACCCGCTGCCCGCCCTGCGGCCGCTGGACGAGATGCACTCGATCGACGAGCGCGCCAAGCAGGAACTGCCGCGCGAGATGGCACGGCAGATCGGATACGAGCCGCTGCGCACGCTGCTGCCGGTGCGGGTGCTCGACGGCTACGGCCGCGAGCGCACCGGGACCGGTCTCGACGCGATCGTGATCGAGAACGAAAGGCTGCGGGTCACCGTGCTGCCGGGCCTCGGCGGCCGCATCCACTCGCTGCACCACAAGCCCACCGGGCGTGAACTCCTCTACCGCAACCCGGTGTTCCAGCCCGCCGACTTCGCGCTCAACGGTGCCTGGTACTCCGGCGGCATCGAGTGGAACATCGGCGCGACCGGCCACACCACCCTGTCCTGCGCCCCGCTGCACGCCGCCCTCGTGCCCGCGCCCGACGGCGGCGAGATGGTCAGGCTCTGGGAGTGGGAGCGGCTGCGCGATCTGCCCTTCCAGGTGGACCTGTGGCTGCCCGCCGACTCCGACTTCCTCCATGTCGGTGTACGGATACGCAATCCGCACGAGCGGCCCGCGCCGGTCTACTGGTGGTCCAACATCGCCGTCGAAGAGCATGAGACGACCCGCGTGCTTGCACCGGCCGAGGAAGCCTGGCTCCCCCACAGCCCTGCGGGCGTGGGAGGTACCCCCATCGGCTACGAGCGGAGCCTGCGCCGGGTGCCCGTGCCGGAGTTCCGCGGCGCGGACCGTACGTACCCGCTGCGCAGCGAGTTTCCCGCCGACTACTTCTACGAGGTGCCGGCCGGGGCACGTAAGTGGATCGCCTCGCTCGATGCGGACGGGCGGGGCCTCGTACAGACCTCGACCGATGCGCTGCGCGGCCGCAAGCTCTTCCTCTGGGGTTCGGGGCGCGGCGGGCGGCGCTGGCAGGAGTGGCTGACCGAGCCGGGCACGGGCGGCTACGCCGAGATCCAGGCGGGGCTCGCGCGCACACAGCTGGAGCACATACGGCTGGACGGGGGCGGGGAGTTCAGCTGGCTGGAGTCGTACGGACCGCTCGCCGCCGACCCCACGGCGGTGCACGGCGACGACTGGGGCGCGGCGCGCGCCGAGGCCGAGGCGCGGCTGGCGGACGCCCTGCCGCGGGCGGCGGTGGACGCCGCGTACGAGGCATGGCGGACCTGCGCCGACGCCGAACCGGGCGAGTTGCTCGCCACCGGATCCGGGTGGGGCGCGCTGGAGGTGTTGCGCGGCGGACACAAGCTGCCCGGCACGCCCTTCGACGAGGCAACGCTCGGCGAAGAGCAGGAGCCCTGGCGGGAGTTACTGAAGACCGGTGTCTTCCCCGCACCCCGCAAGGTCACCCCGCCCGGCCCCTCGCTCGTCGCGCCGCACTGGCGCGACATGCTGGAGACCGCTCCCGCCGAACCGCTCACCGAGTACCACCTCGGCGTCGCCCAGTGGCACGCGGGCGACCTCGCCCAGGCGGTACGCAGCTGGGAGCGCGGCCTCGGGCTCGCCCCATCCCGCTGGCCGTTGCTGCGCTGCCTCGCCGTCGCGGACCAGGAGGGCGGCAATGCCGAGCGCGCCGCCGACCGCTACGCGGAGGCCTTCGACGACCTGTGCCAGGAGCGCCGCGACGACGGCGAGACCTGGACATCGGCCACGGCCGCCCTCGGCCGCGAGGCGATCGACGCCCTGCTCGCCGTGCACCGCACCGCGGACGCCCGCGCGGTCTGGGACCGGCTCCGCCCGGCGGTCCGGCAGCGCGGCCGCTTCCGCCTGATCGACGCCCGACTGCTCATCGCCGAGGGCCGCTCGGAGCAGGCCCGCGCCGTCTTCGACGCGGGCTTCGAGGTGGCGGACCTGCGCGAGGGCGCGGAAATCCTCGGCGAGGTGTGGTCGCAGTTCACCGACGAGCCGCTGCCCGACGCGTACGACTACCGGATGCGGCCTCGGACGCCGTAGCCGTAGCCGGAGTGGGCGGGGCGGGGCGGGGCGGTGCCTCGCCCCGCCCTCTCCCGTGCGAGGTCACGAAGAGGCAGTGGGGGCGCGCAGAGGGTAGTGGGTCGCGATCAGGCTCACTCGACTTCATCCACAGCCCTTGACAGTTTTCCCTTGCACGGAAGACGATCCCCGAGTGAACCTGTCAGACAGCCAGACAGCTGGCGATGTTCCTCGGCGGATCAGCGCGATGGAAGCGGTGCTGAGCCATCTCCGCGGCGCCATCGAGCGGGGCGACTACGCGGTGGGGGAGAAGCTGCCCTCCGAGGCGGAGCTCTGCCGCCGCCTGGAAGTGAGCAGACCTGTGCTCCGTGAGGCTCTGCGCGCCTTGCAGACGATGGGGCTCACGGCTTCCCGTACCGGCAAGGGCACCTTCGTCCTCTCCAACGGCCCGGTGGAGGACCCGACCTTCGGCGACTACTCGGCGAGCGACCTCCTCGAGGTCCGTCGGCACGTGGAGATCCCGGTGGCCGGGTACGCGGCCGCGCGTCGTACCCCCGAAGACCTCGACCACCTCTCTCACCTGCTGGAACGGATGGAGCAGGAGACCGACACCACCGCGTGGGTGGCGATGGACACCCTCTTCCACCTCGCCGTCGCCCAGGCGGCCCAGAACCCGGTCTTCCGCAGAGTCATCGAGGAGATCCGCGACGCGCTGGCCCGCCAGTCCGCGTTCCTCAACGAGCTCGGCGGACGGCGCGAGCAGTCGAACCAGGAGCACCGGGCGATCGTCGAGGCGCTTGTCGACCGTTCCGAGCAAGACGCAGTGGAAGCCATGACGCACCATCTGGCCCGCGTCGAGTCGACCCTGACCAGCATCGTGCGGCCGCCACACCGCACCGACCCCTTCACGGAAGGCGAAGATCAGGCGTGAGCGAGCAATCCCTCCGAAAGACGGAACAGCAACGGCAGCAGGAGTTACAGCAGGAAGGGCAGTACGAACGGCAGCGGCGCGACGGTGTGCACGTCGATGCGGGCGACGCCGGGTACAGCAAGTCCCTGAAATCGCGGCACGTCAACATGATCGCCATCGGCGGGGCCATCGGCACCGGGCTGTTTCTCGGCGCGGGCGGCAGGCTCGCGAGCGCCGGGCCGTCTCTGGCCGTGGCGTATGCGCTCTGCGGCGTCTTCGCCTTTCTCGTTGTGCGCGCCCTGGGGGAGCTGGTCCTGTACCGGCCGTCGTCCGGAGCGTTCGTCTCGTACGCCCGTGAATTCCTCGGCGAGAAGGGGGCGTTCGTCGCGGGCTGGATGTACTTCATGAACTGGGCGACCACCGGAATCGCCGACATCACGGCGGTGGCGACCTACACGCACTACTGGGGCATGTTCACCGATGTCCCGCAGTGGGTGATCGCACTGATCGCGCTCGCGGTCGTGCTGGCCGTGAACCTCATATCCGTGAAAATATTCGGCGAACTGGAGTTCTGGTTCGCGATCGTCAAGGTCGGGGCGCTGGTCCTGTTCATGCTGATCGGCATCGCTTTGCTGGTCACCCAGCAGCCTGTCGACGGCCACACCCCCGGCCCTTCGCTGATCGTGGACAACGGCGGCATCTTCCCGGCCGGGACGCTCCCGATGCTGTTGGTCATCCAGGGCGTCGTCTTCGCCTACGCCTCGGTCGAACTGGTCGGCGTCACGGCGGGTGAGACGGCGGAACCGGAGAAGATCATGCCCAAAGCCATCAACTCCATCATGTGGCGGGTGGCTCTCTTCTACGTCGGCTCAGTGGTACTGCTGACGATGCTGCTTCCCTGGAACGCGTACTCGGCCGGCGAGAGCCCCTTCGTGACCGTGCTGTCCAACATCGGGGTGCCGGCGGCGGGCGGCGTGATGAACCTCGTCGTCCTCACCGCCGCGATGTCAAGCCTCAACTCAGGGCTCTACTCCACCGGGCGCATCCTGCGCTCCATGGCGATGTCCGGATCCGCGCCGAGGTTCACCGGCGTGATGAACCGCAACCAGGTGCCGTACGGCGGCATCCTGCTCACGTCCTCCTTCTGTGTGCTGGGCGTGGGCCTCAACTTCGTCGTGCCGAGCGAGGCCTTCGAGATCGTGCTGAACTTCGCGGCGATCGGCATTCTGAGCACCTGGGCCATGATCATGGTCTGTCATCTCCTCTTCTGGCGGAAGGCAGAGGCCGGGCAGCTCCGCCGCCCCGGCTACCGGCTCCCCGGCTCGCCGTGGACCGAGATCGTCACGCTGGTCTTCCTCGCATCGGTACTGGTCCTGATGTGGGCCGACGGCGGGGCCGGCCGCACGACTGTCCTGTCCCTGCCCGTGATCGGGGCGGCGTTGGTCGCGGGCTGGTTCCTTGTACGGGGCCGGGTCGGGACTGTACGAGAGTCGGCGGCGCACGAGCGTCAGATCACCCAGCACAACAACACCCAGCACAACAGCACCGATAGCACTTGAGAGCTGAGTATGAGTCATATCTCCACGCCGCGCCGCACCCCGGCAGAGCCGCCCGCCGTCCGCGAACCCGCCCATGTCCCCCTCGCCCATGTAGTGCGCGGAGGCATCATCGAGGGAGTTCACCACGGCTCGGTCGTCGTGCTGGCGGCGGACGGCAGCGTGGAGTTCAGGGCGGGCGACATCGAGGCCTCGTTCTACCCGCGCTCGGCGCTCAAGCCGGTCCAGGCAGTCGGCCTGCTGCGTGCGGGACTGCCGCCGCTGGACGACGAGTCGCTGGCCCTCACCGCGGCCAGCCACTCCGGTGAGGAACGGCATCTGGCCACGGCCCTGCGCATGCTGCACACCGCCGGGCTGACCGAGGACGACCTGCGCAATGTCCCCGATCTGCCGTACGGCCCGGCGGTCCGCGAGGAGTGGATCCGCCGGGGCCTCGGCCCCACCCGGCTCGCTCAGAACTGCTCGGGCAAGCACGCCGCCATGCTGATTACGGCCCGGGCCCGAGGCTGGTCGCTGGACAATTACCTCGACCCCGGGCACCGGTTGCAGTGGGCCGTCGCCGCGACCGTGGAGGACCTCACCGGGCAGGGCATCGCACGGGTGACGGTCGACGGATGCGGTGCGCCGCTGTTCTCCGTATCCCTGCACGGCCTCACCCGAGCCATCGCCCGGCTGGCGACCGCCGAGCCCGACACTCACGAGGGCCGGGTCGCCCACGCTATGCGCGAGCACCCGGAGATGGCCTCCGGCAGCGGGCGGGACGTCGCCAGGCTGATGCAAGCGGTGCCGGGCCTGCTTGCCAAGGACGGGTTCGAGGGTGTGCAGGTCGCGGCGCTGCCGGATGGGCGGGCCGTCGGCGTGAAGATAGCCGACGGCGCCGACCGTGCCCGGATGCCGGTGACAGCAGCGGCGCTCGCGCTGTGCGGAGTCGACCCCCGGATTCTTGCCGAATTCGCCCAAACGCCGGTCATCGGGGGAGGGACGGCGGTCGGGAGCCTGCGGGCGGTGGGCGCGCTGGCCACACTTTCCGCCCCGTCCGCTCCAGTGCCCTCTTCCGCCGCGTAACGCCCCTGGCGTAACGCCCCTCGCCCAGTGCCGCCCTGCATCCGCGGCAACCACCCTCATCACCTCACGAAGGAACACCAGCACCATGAATCCCGTCGCCCACCGCCGCGAACACGACCTGCTCGGCGACCGCTACGTACCCGCTGATGCGTACTGGGGCGTCCACACCCTGCGTGCCTCGGAGAATTTCCCCATCAGCGGTACCGCGATATCCGCGTACCCGCATCTGATCAACGCGCTCGCCGCCGTCAAGGAAGCCGCAGCCCGCGCCAACGAAGAACTCGGGCTGCTCACACCGGGGAAGGCCGACGCCATCGCCGCCGCCTGCCGGGAGATCCGGGACGACGGCCGCCTGCACGACCAGTTCGTCGTCGACGTGATCCAGGGCGGCGCCGGCACCTCGACCAATATGAACGCCAACGAGGTGATCGCCAACCGGGCGTTGGAGATTCTGGGCCATGACAAGGGCGACTACGGTCACCTGCATCCGAACGAGGACGTCAACCTCAGCCAGTCCACCAATGACGTCTACCCGACCGCCGTCAAGGTCGCCACGATCATCGCCGTACGTGAACTGCTCGACGCGATGGGCGTCCTGGGTAAAGCCTTCGCAGCCAAGGCCGAGGAGTTCCGCGACGTACTCAAGATGGGGCGCACCCAGCTGCAGGACGCGGTGCCGATGACCCTGGGCCAGGAGTTCTCCACGTACGCGGTGATGCTGGAGGAGGACCACAGCCGACTCGCCGAGGCCGTCAGCCTGGTGCACGAGATCAACCTCGGCGCGACCGCCATCGGCACCGGCCTCAACGCCCCCACGGGCTACGCCGAAGCCGCCCGCCGCCACCTCGCCGCCATCACGGGCCTCCCTCTGGTCACCGCGGCCAACCTCGTCGAGGCCACCCAGGACTGCGGGGCTTTCGTCCATCTGTCCGGTGTGCTCAAGCGCATCGCCGTCAAGCTCTCCAAGAGCTGCAACGACCTGCGCCTGCTCTCCTCCGGCCCGCGTGCGGGCTTGGCGGAGATCAACCTGCCGCCGGTCCAGGCGGGTTCCAGCATCATGCCGGGCAAGGTCAACCCGGTGATCCCCGAGGTCGTCAACCAGGTCGCCTTCGAGGTGATCGGCAACGACGTCACCATCACCATGGCAGCCGAGGCGGGGCAGCTGCAGCTCAACGCCTTCGAACCGATCATCCTGCACTCACTGTCGGAGAGCATCACCCACCTGCGGGCCGCCTGCCTCACCCTCGCCGAACGCTGCGTATCCGGCATCACCGCCAACACCGAGACCCTGCGCGCGACCGTGGAGAACTCCATCGGGCTCGTCACCGCCCTCAACCCGCACATCGGCTACACCGCCGCGACCGGAATCGCCCAGGAAGCCCTCGCCACGGGGCGCGGCGTTGCCGAACTGGTGCTGGAGCGCGGGCTGCTCCCGGCCGATCGGCTCGCTGCCCTGCTGCGCCCGGAGGAGATCGCGGGCACGCGTTCTCCGGCAACCGGCAACGAGCCAGTGGCAACGGCCTCTCACAGCTGAGGGGCGCCCAGCGTGGTCATTCGGCCGCCTTCCGGTCGACGTACTCGAAGACCGACCCGTCCGGGTGGACGGCGATCAGATTGCGGCCCACCGGGGTCGGCACCGGGCCCGCGACGATTCTGGCGCCGACCTCGGAGAGCGTGGAGTACGCCTCGTCCACGTCCTTCACCGCGATCGTCGCCGTCACCTTGCGCAGCACCTCCAGCTCCGACTCCGGGCCGCTCATCAGCAGGAAGCAGCCGACCGCGGCGACCGAGACCCCGCCGCGCTCGAAGCGCAGTGGTGTGGCGCCGGTGAGGCGTTCGTAGAAGGCTGCCGCGGCCTCCAGGTCGTCGACGCAGATGCGGAGCGTGGTTCCGAGGATCTCCATACGGGCGAGCGTAGTTGGCGGCGGCGGGAGGCGAAATCAGTTGCCCGATTGTGGGTGGCTCGGGCACCCGCGCAGTAGGGTGCCCGACCGTGACCGAACCTTTCGACGTGGGTTCGATGCCGACCCTGGACCTGCCGGACGGCGCTCTCGTCGGCATCATGGCGTGGTACTCGGTCCGGGCTGGTCGTGCGCGCCCGGGTGATGCGCGAGCCCGACGACGACGGCGACTTTCCGGAGAAGACGCCACAGGCATTCCTGCCGGCCCGCAAACCGGCCGACGTCAGCCGGCCATGACGCGTAGCGGTCCCCACGCGGCACGCCGTTGACCCTGCGGTCATGCGCGGCAGAGCAATTCGCCGTGCGGAACCATGAACCAGGCGTCGGCCCGGCCGCCCCACTCCCGCCAGCCGTCGGCGATCGCCGCCAGCTGCCCGGCGGTGGCATGACCGCCGTCGACCGCGAGCTTCGCGTACGCCGACGCGGTTGTACGGTCCGCCCACAGTCCGCTCCACCACGCACGCTCGTCCGACGCGGCGAAACACCAGGCGGCGGCGGTGGCGGTGATGTCGGTGAAGCCCGCGGCGCGCGCCCAGGACAGCAGCCGGCGACCGGCGTCCGGCTCACCGCCGTTCGCCCGGGCAACCCGCTGGTAGAGCTCCTGCCACTCGTCCAGCGCAGGGACCTCGGGGAACCAGGTGAAGGCGCCGTAGTCGCTGTCGCGCGCCGCGACGACGCCGCCGGGCCGGCAGACCCGCCGCATCTCACGCAGCGCCCGCACCGGGTCGCCGACGTGCTGCAGCACCTGGTGGGCGTGGACGACATCGAAGGAGTCGTCGGGGAAGTCCAGTGCGTGGACGTCGGCGACCGCGAAGTGGACATTGTCCAGGCCGCGTTCGCCGGCGGTCTCGCGCGCCTGGTGCAGTACGCCCTCGGCGGTGTCGACGGCCGTCACCTGTCCCGGCGCGACCAGCTCGGCCAGATCCGCGGTGATGGTGCCGGGCCCGCAGCCCACGTCCAACACGTCCAGTCCCGGGCCAAGTTCACCGATGAGGTACGCCGCGGAGTTGGCGGCGGTCCGCCAGCGGTGCGAACGCAGCACCGACTCGTGGTGCCCATGGGTGTAGACGGCGGTTTCCTTGGACATGGCCGGACTCCTTCTGCTGAAGCGGGTACGGCAACGGTACGCGGATGTTCCGCATTGCGAGACCTGAGTCTTGCCATATGGACGAGACTCGCCGCGGCCGACGGCTCTAGGCCCGGGTGCCCACGGGGAGAGCCGCCTGCCACCTCACCTCGCCGTCCTGTACCCGGTCGGTCGGTGTCAGCCCGGCCGCGGCGGCGACGGCCGCCGAGGCGAGATGGTCCGGGTGCACATGGGCGACCGCCGTGTGGACCGACCGCCCGGCGAGCCAGCCGACGAGCGCCCGCGCCGCCTCGGTGGCGATGCCCCGCCCCTGCCAGGGCATGCCGACGAGCCAGGCGATCTCCGCGCTGCGGCCGCGCCCTGACGGGCCGACCGTCGCCTGGACCGTGCCCGTGAGACAGGACTCGGCCTCCAGCCTGATGACCCAGTTGCACCAGGACACGGCGGGATCGGGCGCGCCCGCGAGCATGCCGGCATACCGCGAGCGCAGCGCATCGGCGCTCTCCGGCCCGCCGCCGATGAAGGTGTGCAGGGCAGGGTCTGCGAGGACCTTCGCCATCTCGTCCGCGTGGGCGACGGCGAGCGGCAGCAGAACGAGCCGTTCGCTACGGATGGGCTCGGCCCTGACGGCCCGCAACAGGGGCCGCTGGTACCGCAGTTTGATCAGCGGGCGGCCGCCGGTCGTGTCCACCTCGACCGCGCCGTCCGCACGCCAGCCCGCGGCCTCGTAGAACCGCCGGGCGCGGTCATTGGCCTCCAGCACCCACAGCTGCGCGCGCGTGCAGCCCGCCGTGGTGAGCTCGTCCACGACGGCCGCCAGCAGACGCCTGCCGACCCCCGTGCCCCAGAGTTCGGGCAGGGCGTAGAGCGTGCCGATCTCCGCTGTGCCTTCGGCGCGGGCCGGTGCGTAACCGGCGAAGGCGACGATCCCCTGCTCGGTCTCGGCGACCAGAACCCCCGCGTCCGGCCTGCGGGGCTCGGTGAGCCGGCCCGTCCAGACCAGGGCCTCCCGCGCGGGGGTGAGCGCGTCGAGATGCTCCTGCGGTACGAGACCGGTGAACGCCGCCTGCCAGGACCGTACGTGGACCGCGGCGATGCCCGCTGCGTCATGGGTCTGTGCGCGGCGTATCTGCATGCGCTCATGGTGCGCGAAGCAGCCTGAGCCCGTCGATCGGGTTTTCCGCGAAAGTCCGCAGCGGCCCGCGAGCGCTCGGAGCGGGGCTTGCGAGTGCTCAGAGCAGGGCTTGCGGGCGGTAGACCGTGAGCGCCTCGACCTCCTTGTCCACCACCAACTCCGGCGGAGCCACCGCGACTTCACCGTCGTAGGCCAGCAAAGTGCCCGGCGCGAACCCGGAGATCCGCAACTGTCGCAGCTTCTGCGCCGCATGCACAGGCGAGCGGCTCAGCGGACCGGCGAGCGCGGCGGCCAGCAGCCGCAGCCCCGGCCAACGGCCGCCGTGCACCACCCGGACATCGAGCAGGCCGTCCGCCAGATCCAGCCGGTGGCCCGGCGTCGGACCCACCCGCTGGTAGATGCCGTTCCCGGCGAACAGCAGCCACATCGGGCGTCGCTGACCCTGGACCTCGGCCTCCAGCGGATGCTCGCCGCGCAGCACAATCGCCGCCGCGAGCACCCCGGCGGACCAGCCGCCGATCCGCGGCGACCAGCGCTCGCGGATGCGCACCAGCTCCGGATAGACGCCCAGGCTGAAGGTGTTCAGGAAGTGGCCCGCCTGCCTGCCGTCCGGGCCTGGTGTGAAGCGCCCCAGGTCGACCCGGACGGCCTCGCCGCCCTCGACGGCCCGGCAGGTGTCGTGGGCCGACTCGATGCCCAGGTCGTACGCGAAGTGGTTGAACGTGCCGCCGGGGAAGACAGCCAGCGGAATCCCCTGCGCGGCCGCGACGGTCGCCGCCTTGTTGATCGTGCCGTCTCCGCCCACGATGCCCAGCGCCCGGCAGCGGCCCGCCGCCTTCTCCAGCTCCGCCGACAACTCGTCGGGCGCGCACTCCACGACCTCGGCGAGCGGCATCGTCTCGCGCACGAGAACCGCCGAACCCGCCGAGCCCGCATGCCGGTTGACCACGACCACCAGCCCTTCCCCGCCGGGCAGCGCGGGCGCGTCGGCCAACGGCCGGCCCGGGGTGGGCAGCTGCGACCTGGTCGGCACTGCGCCCCGTACCGCGAAGGCCGCACCCACGCCCAGCGCCGCGCCCACCAGCACATCGCTCGGGTAGTGCACGCCCGTGTAGACGCGCGAGAGGGCGACGGCGGCGGCCACGGGCGCGACGACCGCGCCCCAGCCTTTCGACTCGAGCGCGACGCCGGTCGCGAAGGCCGCCGCCGACGCGGCGTGCCCGGACGGGAACGACGTTGTGAACGGCTGCCGCTTCAGCCGCCGTATCACCGGCACCGCGTCGAGTACCGGCCGCGCCCTGCGCACCGAACGCTTGCCGACGGTGTTGATGGTGGCGGAGGCGAGCGCGAGGGACGCCACACCCCGTACGGCGGCGCGGCGCGAGCGTGTCCCGCGTCCCAGCGCCACCATGCCGGCTGCCGCGCCGAACCACAGCAGGCCGTGGTTGGCGCTGCGGCTCAGCAGGGGCAGCACCGGCTCGGCGCCGGGCCAGTGACGGGAGGCGACGGCGTGCAGGAGTTGCCGGTCCCAGCCCCTGAGCAGCGCCGCAACGCGCACCCGGACCTGGGGATTTGTGTGTGCGTAAGCGTCGGACATGCATCGCGGGTACCCCGTGGACGCGGCCGCCACGCGGGACGGGTGCCGCAGCCACCGCGGCGCCGAGGTCCGAGATGGCGTGATCTCGCCGCCGTAGCCCTTGACAGCGCCTCCTGATGACCCGCAGGATCGCCTCGAAACCTGTCAGACAGCCAGACAGGTGGGGACCGGCACGCCGGTCGGCGTTTTCCCTATGAGCAGCGCGACCACGGTCGGCAGCCTGAGGACTCTCGGGGCACTGGCCCTTGGCCCCGCCGTACCGCCGGCCTCTGGACGTAGGCACAGACCCGCGGGTGCAGGACCCGCCCGCAGCACCGCACGCGCAGCACTCGCACTACACCCGATCAAGGAGGACTGCACCGATGACTCCCGGCCACCGCACCGAACGCGACCTGCTCGGGGACCGCGAGGTGCCCGCAGGCGCGTACTGGGGCATCCGGACCCTGCGCGCGTGCGAGAACTTCCCCACCACCGGAACGCCGATTTCCGCTTACCCCGACCTCGTTGACGCGCTTGCAGCGGTGAAGGAGGCCGCGGCCCGCGCCAACGAAGAACTCGGCCTGCTCGCCCCGGAGAAGGCACAGGCCATCGTCGCCGCCTGCCGAGAGATCCGGAACGGGCACCTGCACGGCCAATTCGTCGTCGACGTGATCCAGGGCAGAGCCGGGACCTCGGCGAACACGAACGCCAACGAGGTGATCGCCAACCGGGCGCTGGAGATCCTCGGTCACGCCAAGGGCGACTACGAGAGCCTGCACCCGACCGAGGAAGTCAACCTCAGTCACTCCGCCGCCGACGCCTACCCGACCGCGATCAAGGTCGCCACCATCAACGCCGTGAGTGAACTGCTGGCCGCGATGTCCGTCCTGTGTGAGGCTTTCACCGCCAAGGCCGAGGAGTTCCGCGACGTAGCCAAGACGGGGCGCACCCAGCTGCAGGACGCGGAGCCGATGACCCTCGGCCAGGAATTCTCGGCGTACGCGGCCATGCTGGAGGAGAACCGGAGTCTGCTCGCCGAGGCCGTCAGCCCGGTGCACGAGATCAACCTGGGATACACCGCCATCGGCACGGGGCTCAAAGCTCCCACCCGATACGCCGAGGCCGCCCACCGCCACTTGGCCGACATCACCCGCCTGCCCGCGTTGACCACCGGCAACCTGGTGGCAGCTACCCAGGACTGCGCTGTCTTCGGCCGTCTGCCGGGCGTGCTCAAGCGCATCGCCGTGATGCTTTCCGAGAGCTGCGGCGACCTGTGCCTGATCTCCTCGGGCCCCCGCGCAGAGCTGAACGAGATCAACCTCCCAGCCATGCAGGCCGGTTCCAGCATCATGCCGGGCGAGGTCGACGAGGTCATCCCGGAAGTCGTCGACCAGGTCGGCTTCGAAGCGATCGGCAACGACGCCGCCATCACGATGGCCGCCGAGGACGGACAGCTCCAGCTCGACGTCTTCGAGCCGGTCATCTTCCACTCGCTCTCGGAGACCATCACCCGCCACCGGGCCGCCTGCCTCATGCTCGCCGAACGCTGTGCGGCGGGAATCCCAGCCGACACCGGCGCCATGGGCGCTGCGGTTGAGCACTCCATCGGCCTAGTCACCGCCGTGAACCCGCACATCGGTTCCACCGCCGCCACCGACATCGCCCCGTAAACGATGCAAACCCAGACAATACGGCGCATCCATCCCGACCCACCGGTCCGCGCACACCTGCCGGCCTTCGTATCGGTTGATGAGACCTCGAGTTCGACGTTGGCCCTGAGAGTGGCGCACGCGGGTCTCGACCTCGGCGCCGCTGCGCGTTGGGGAAGCGAGTCGGCCTGCGCCTCCATGCTGGAACGAAGACCGGCGATGATCCTGCTCGATCTGCCCACGACGGAGGCCGACGGGCTGGCAAGGCTCGTCCGGGCAGCGTCTTTGATCGCCCCCGTCGCCGTCCTGCGGCACGAAGGGCGGGATGCCGTCGCCGCATTCACCGCCGGGGCGTTCGATGTCCTCGACCGGCAGAAGCCGGCCGCTGAGCTGGCCTGGCGCATCCATGCCGACCTGAGACGCTGCCCGCCAATGCCGGTGCCGCGCACGTCCGCAGGGGGCACCGCCAGCCAGCGCCTCCTGTTCAACGTGATCACCAGAGCGCAGGCTCCCGTCTGCTGCCACCATCTGAGACTGCTCCTGGGAACACCCTGCCTTCCCATGACGCTTCGGGCACTCAAGGCGCGGATCCAACGGCTGCTGCCCGTCTTCGCCGACCACGGACTGGCGCTGATCGTGGATCAGCAGTGGGGGCTGGCGACCTACCGCACCCGGGCGGTGGTCTGACGCCCGCCCGTCCGACGCTCCCGCGCGGCGAGGTCGCGCAAACCTCCGTATAAAGGGCTCGTGGGCCGGGCAGTGGTTCCGGGATGCGAGCAGCGGAGGTGACGGCATGCAGCGGACGGATCCGGAAGACCGCGGCCCCGTCCGATACGGACCGCACGCCCCCGAGTCCGGACTGCCCGTGCTGCCCGAGCTCGCCGCGGTGCTCGCGGCCGCATCGGACCGGGCTGTCGGCGAGCCGCCCGGCGGCGGCCCCGAGCTGCGCGAGGCGGCCTGCGGCTACTGGTGGCGGCGCGGGCTGCGCTCCCACCCCGAGGAAGTGGCGGCGGCGTCCGGCGCGCAGCCCCTGCTGCTCGCGCTGATCGGCGCGTACGGCGGGGATGTGCTGATGCCCCGCCCGTGCCCCGCCTGGTGGACTCCGCAGGCCCGGCTGCTCGGCCGGCCCGCCTACCATGTGCCGACCCCGGCGGAGTGCGGCGGCGTGCCCGATCCGTACGCGCTGCTCGAGACCGTACGCAGAGTTCGCGCCGAGGGCGGCAGACCCCGGCTGCTGCTGCTCTCCGTCGCCGACGACCCCACCGCGACCGTTGCCCCGCCCGAGACCGTGCGCGAGGCGTGCGAGGCCGCGGTCGGCGAGGGGCTGCACATCATCAGCGACGAGACCTGGCGGGACACCATCCACCAGCCGCACGAGACGGTGCTGGTCAGCCCGGCCGAGATGTGCCCCGGCGACGTCACCGTCATCAGCGATCTGGCGGGCGGGCTCACGCCCGATTCCTGGCCGGTGGCCGTTGCCCGCTTCCCGCCCACCGAGGAGGGCGCCGTCCGGCGGGCCAGGACCCTCGACATCCTCACCGCACTCGGCGCGGTGGTGGCGGAACCGATCGCCGCAGCCGCCGCACACGCACTGGACGAGCCGGGACCGGTCACCGACAGGGCAGAGCAGGCGGCCGCGCTGCACGCGCGCGTGGCGGCCGCGGCGCACCACGCGGTGCTCGTCTCCGGCGCGCTGGCGCGCCCTCCGCAGGCCGGCCGCCATCTGTACGCGGACCTCGGGCCGCTGCGCGCCCGTCTCGCCGACCGGGGCGTCACCGACTCCATGGAGCTGGAGGAGTATCTGACCCACCGCCTAGGGGCGCCCGTGCCCGGCGGACACCGGTTCGGCGACGAACTGGGCGCGCTGCGGGTGCGGCTGGCCACCGGACCGCTGCTGGGAGCGACTCCCGAGCAGCGGCTGGAATCTCTCACCTCACCGGCACCACTGGAATTGCCGCATGTGGCCGGGGCGTTGAGCATTCTTGGAACGGCCTTCGACGAACTGCGTTGAACGGAGCCCCGGATGACGGAACAGACGGAGCAGACAGAGCACTCGGGACAGACGACAAGCACACCGGGCGGCGTACGGCCCCGTTCCCGTCCCCGCCCCCTCGGCGAGATCCGCCGCTGGCCGAGATCCTTCGCCGACCGGCTGACCGCTCCGCTCCCCGGCGTACGGGCCATGGCCCGCCTCGCCAGGGAGGGCGCGGTGCGCCCCGGCCCCGATGGGCTGAGGGACATTCCGCAGCTGCCCTTCGCTCCGGGGCCGCTGCCCGTCGTGGACACCACGACCGTCGCCGTCACCTGGGCCGGACACGCCAGTTGGGTGCTGAGCATCGGCGGGCTGACCGTCCTCACCGACCCCGTCTGGTCACGCCGGATCTTCGGCACCCCGGCCAGGATCACGCCCGTCGGGGTGCGCTGGGAGGACCTGCCGCCCGTCGACGCGGTGGTCATCAGCCACAACCACTTCGACCATCTGGACGCCCCCACCCTCAAAAGACTCCCGCGCCATACGCCGGTGTTCGCCCCGGCCGGGCTCGGCCGCTGGTTCCGGCACCGCCGCTTCACCCGGGTGACCGAACTCGACTGGTGGGAGGGCGCGGAACTCGCCGCCGTCCGCTTCGACTTCGTACCGGCCCACCACTGGTCCAAGCGCACCCTCATCGACACCTGCCGCTCGCTGTGGGGCGGCTGGGTGCTCACCGACCCGCTCGGCCAGTCCGTCTACTTCGCGGGCGACACCGGCTACGGCCACTGGTTCAAGGAGATCGGCCTCCGCCACCCCAACCTCGACCTGGCGCTGCTGCCGATCGGCGCCTACGACCCGCGGTGGTGGCTCAGCGATGTGCACACCGATCCGGAGGAGGCGGTGTGCGCCTTCGAGGACCTCGGAGCGCGGAACATGGCCCCGATGCACTGGGCGACGTTCGTGCTCTCAGCCGAGCCGGTCCTTGAGCCCCTCACCCGGGTGCAGGCCGCCTGGGAGCGCACCGGCCGCCCGCGCGAGCAGCTGTGGGACCTGCCGGTCGGCGGCTCACGCCTGCTGGCCGGGTGACCGCCGCACCCTGCGCCACAGCGCCGGAGCCCCGCTGATCACCACCGTAAGCGCCACGGCCACCAGCACGCCCTTCCACGGCTCGTCGAACAGCGAGCCGCCCAGAATCCCGATCAGCTGGTACGTCGCCGCCCACGCGAGGCACGCCGGGACGTCCCCACGGACGAACCCGCGCAGCGGCATCCTGGCGAGCAGGCAGGCCAGCATCACCGGTATCCGCCCGGCAGGCATCAGCCGGGAGACCACCAGCACCGTCACCCCGTGCTCGTCCAGCTTGCGCTGCGCCTGCTCGATCCGGTCGGGCGCGGCACGGTCGCGCAGCGCGGCCAGCCACCGGGAGCCGTTCTTGGACCGGGTCCCGCGCTGCCCGAGCCAGTAGAGCGTCACATCCCCCAGGAACGCGGCGAACGACGCCACCAGAAAGACGAACAGCAACGACAGCGGAGCCGTTTGATGGAAGGCCACCACCGCCGCCGAACTCACCACGGCCCCGGTCGGCACCACCGGCACCAGGGATCCCAGCGCCACCAGCAGAAACAGCGACGGGTAGCCGACGGCCTGCTGTGTCGACTCCGGCGGCAGCCCGCCCACGACTTCCGAGAACTGCCCGAGGACATCCGACAGCGTCGAACTCACCGGGCGGCCTCCGGTCTGACCCGCTCGCCGTGGACCAGCCGGTGCACCGCCACCTGCGGAGCCAGCCGCGCCGCCTTGCGTACGAACTCCTCGCCCGGAGCGTAGAACTCGTGCGGCCGGATCCCGTCCATCCCGATCGGCCAGTACGTGCCGTAGTGCACCGGCACAGCCGCGCACGGCGCGAGCGAGGCCAGCGCCTGCGCCGCCCGGTCCGGGTTCAGATGCCCGTGCCCGAGATAGGGCCCCCAGCCACCGACCGGCAGCAGCGCCACATCCACCGGGCCGACCTCGTCGGCCATCGAGTCGAAGAGCCCGGTGTCCCCGGCGAAGTACGTACGCGCCTCACCGCTGATCACATAGCCGAGCGCGGGCGAACGGTGCGGCCCGACCGGCAGCCGCCGCCCGTCGTGCAGCGCCGGCACGGCCCGCACCACCAGGTCTTCGACCCGCACCTCGTCGCCCGGCGCCATCTCGGTGACCCGCAGCCCGGCGGAGCTGACGAGCCGCCGCAGCCCCGGCACCGAGCGCCCCGCACCGCTCGGCACCACCAGACGGGTTCCCGGCGCGAGCCGGGCCAGCGACGGCAGATGCAGATGGTCGGAGTGCAGATGGGAGACGAGGACGGCCTCGGCCCTCGCGGCCTCGGGCGGCGGCAGCTCACCGCGCCGCCTGCGCAGATGCGCGAGCCGGCGAACGAACAGCGGATCGGTCAGCACCCGGACGCCGGAGTCCTCGACCGTGCAGGTGGCATGACCCCACCAGGTGACCTCCACCGGCACGCAGTGCCTCCTCGTTCCCGCTCGCCGATTACCGCTCGCCGATCCCGCTCGCCCGTCCCGTTCCTCGTACTCGTACGAGCGTAGATGCGGAGTAGGGTCGGCGGCGACGGCGAGCGTACGGGGGGATGTCCATGGGCGGCTTACAAGTGGCGGCGATCGCCAGCCTGACGCCCCTCGAGGAACTCGACCGCGATCCATTTCTGGTGGACACCCGCAGGCAGCACGCGATGTGCGCCCGCTGGGCCGCCGACAAGGGCTTCGTCGTCACCCGGCAGCTACTGTTCTACGGGCTGCGGCCCGACCACTGCGGGCTGTGGACCGATGTCGCGGCCGGCCACGTGGACATGTTCGTCGCGCCCAACGAGCGAGTGCTCGCACGGGCGTTGACGTCGGTGCGGGGCTTCGTCGCCGAGTGCGAGCGCAGAGGCGTGCCGCTGGAGACCGCGGGCCTGGACGAGCCGGCGTACGACGCGGCGATGAAGGCCAGTGTCCATCGCAGACTCTCCATGCCGACGGCCGGTTACAACGGCTGCTGAAGGTGCCGCCGGGCGCGCCACCGGATCGCGCCCGCCCCTGTGCCAGGCTGGAGGCCTGATCACAGGGTGAGGTGAAGACAGCGTGGGCGAAGGGCGATGGCGTACGGCCGGCAGAGCCCTGTTGCGCGTGATCGTGGTGTGGGCGGTGTCCACGCTGACGATGCTGGCGCTCGCCGGGCTGCTGCCCGACTTCCAGCTGCAGTCCGACGACGGCGACAGCATCACCAGGACCGCCGTCACCGCCGCCTGGGGCGCGGGCGCCTTCGGTCTGCTGACCGCGCTGGTCTGGCCGGTCGTCGTACGGGCCCTGCTGCTCGTATCCGCCCTGGTGCTCGGCCTGTTGGTGTTCTTCCTCAACGGCTCGCTGCTGCTGATCGCGCTCTGGCTGATCCCCGACGGGCGCGGCGCGGCCGACCCGGAGACCGCTGTCGTCGTCGCCGCCGTGATGTCCGCCGTCGCATCCGCGACCTCCACCGCGCTCGCCGTCCGCGACGACAACGCCTACCGGCGCAGGCTCTCCCGGCTCGCCGACCGGCGCAGACGGCGCCGCGGTGAGGACGGCCGCCGTGCGGGACCGCCCGGCACGGTCTTTCTGCAGCTCGACGGGGTCGGGCACGAGGTCCTGCGGGGCGCGGCCGAGGACGGTGTGATGCCCACCGTCGCCGGCTGGATCGGCACGACCCACCGGCTCACGCCCTGGCGCACCGACTGGTCCAGCCAGACCGGCGCCAGCCAGCTCGGCATCCTGCACGGCTCCAACCACGACGTCCCGGCCTTCCGGTGGTACGAGAAGGACAGCGGCCGGGTAATGGTCTGCAACCGGCCCGCGAGCGCCGCCGAACTCCAGCGCCGCGCCATCGAGCGCACCGGCGACGGCGGGCTGCTCACCGTCGACGGCGCCAGCCGCGGCAATCTCTTCAGCGGCGGCGCCGATGAGCTCGCGCTCGTGCTGTCCATGGCCGCCAGACGCGGCCGGGCCAACCGCTCCAGAGCCGGCTACTTCGCGTACTTTTCCGACCCCGCCAACGCCGTACGCACTGCGCTGTCCTTCGTCGCCGAAGTAGCCCGTGAGATCGGCCAGTCGACGCGGTCGCGGCTGCGCGGCGACCGGCCGCGGGTCGGGCGCGGCGGGCTCTACCCCTTCATCCGGGCGTTCGCGACAGTCGTCGAGCGGGATGTGGTGGTCGCCGCGGTGATGGGGGACATGCTCGCCGGACGCACCGCCGTCTACGCCGACCTCGTCGCGTACGACGAAGTGGCGCACCACTCAGGGCCGCACAGCCGGGACGCGTCGCTGGTGCTCGAACGCCTCGACCGTTCGATCGCGCTGATCGCGAAGGTCGCCGAACATGCGCCCCGCAGCTACCGGATCGTGCTGCTTTCCGACCACGGCCAGAGCCCGGGGGAGACCTTCGAGGGCGCATACGGACTGACCCTCAAGGACCTCGTGCGCGCGGGTTGCGGGCTGCCCGTCTCGCGCCGGGCGGAACGTTCCAAGAGCGGCGCGGAGGCCCGCGACGCGGCGGGCGACGCCCTGCGGAGCGCGCTGCACCGGCGGCTTGCGGATGGTGAGGACGAGCATCCGGAGCCGGGCTCCGACCCGATCGTGCTCGCCTCCGGGAACCTCGCGCTGATCTCTTTCCCCGACGCGACCGAGCGCCTCAGCCGCGAAGAGATCGAGCGCCGCCACCCGGCGCTGCTGAGCACGCTCGCCAACCACCCGGGCATCGGCTTCCTGCTGGTGGGCAGCGAGGAGCACGGCTCGCTGGTGCTCTGCCCCGGCGGCGCGGAGGTGCCCGTCACCGAGCTGTTGGACGACGGGCCGCTGGCGGCCTTCGGCCCGGGCGTGGCCGAAGCCGTACGCCGTACCGACAGCTTCCCGCACGTCGCCGACATCATGGTCAACTCGATGTACGACCCCGGGAGGGGCAACGTGCACGCCTTCGAGGAGCAGATCGGCTCGCACGGCGGGCTCGGAGGCGAACAGTCCCAGCCCTTCCTGCTGTCGCCGCTCGACCTGTCGGCGCCCCTCTCGGCGGGTGCGCAGGGTGCGCCGGGTGCGGGCGCGGAACTGGTCGGCGCCGAGCGGGTGCACCGGGTGCTGCGGCGCTGGCTGCGCGAGTGCCAGGGTCCGCAGGTGCCGGTCGGGCCGCTGGAGGCGGCCAGGCAGGACGGGCCAGGTCAGGGGCTGACGTAGAACCATCCGTCCGGATACGTTGAGACGGCTGAGCCCAGGCAAAATCCCCCGTACGAAGGAGTTGGCCCGTTGCGTGCTGTGGTGTTCGAGGAGTTCGGGAAGCCGCTCGAGGTACAAGAGGTGCCCGAGCCCGTGCCGTCCCGCGACGGTGCCGTGATCAGGGTCGAGGCGACGGGGCTGTGCCGCAGCGACTGGCACGGCTGGATGGGCCACGACACCGGCATCACCCTCCCGCACGTCCCCGGCCACGAACTGTCCGGAGTGATCGAGTCCGTGGGCGACGACGTCGCCAATTGGCTCCCCGGGGACCGGGTCACGGTGCCGTTCATCTGTGCCTGCGGCCGGTGCGCGGCGTGTGCGCGCGGTGCCCAGCAGGTGTGCGAGCGCCAGGAGCAGCCCGGCTTCACCCACTGGGGTTCCTTCGCCGAGTACGTTCCCGTCCACCATGCCGACACCAATCTGGTGGCCCTGCCCGAGTCGATGTCGTTCGCCACGGCCGCGAGTCTGGGCTGCCGGTTCGCGACCGCCTTCCGGGCCGTTGTGGGCCTGGGCCGGGTGCGGCCGGGGGAGTGGGTCGCTGTGCACGGCTGTGGCGGAGTGGGCCTGTCCGCGGTGATGATCGCCGCGGCGTGCGGGGCCAGGGTCGTCGCGGTCGACGTCTCGCCGGGCGCGCTGGAGCTGGCCCGGACGTTCGGCGCCCAGGTGTGCGTGGACGCCTCCGCGCTGACCGGAAGCGTCGCCGACGCGGTCCGTGAGGCGACCGGCGGCGGCGCGCATCTCTCGCTGGACGCCCTTGGCGCACCGGTGACCTGCGTCAACTCCGTCCAGAGCCTGCGCCGCCAGGGCCGCCATGTGCAGGTCGGCCTGCTGCCCCAGGGCGTACACCTGCCGATGGACCGGGTGGTCCCGCTGGAGCTGGAGATCCTCGGCAGCCACGGCATGGCGGCGCACGCCTACCCGGAGATGATGGCGATGGTCGCCTCCGGCGCTCTCCGTCCCGACCTGCTGGTGACGACGGCGATCGGCCTGGACGATGTGCCCGCGGCGCTGGCGGGCCTGGGCAGCGCCTCGGGGACCGGCGTCACCGTGATCACCCCGCACGCGGCGGTGAATTCGGCGTAATGGGTGTACCCCGGTAGGGCGGATCTCGGCCCTACCGCGGCACGGCGGGGCACTTCCCGGGCAGGCATGGGGCAGTGGACGCATCCAGGAGGTCGCGTCGCCATGAACCAGCCCCATTCCCAGCCTCTCGCCGCGTTCGCGGCCCGCACGGCCACGCGCCGGACCGTGGCGGTCGTCGTGCTGGTGCTGCTGGCTCTTCTCGGTACGTCATTCGGCTCCGGCGTCGCGGCGGCCGGGGGCGCCACGACCTGGGCGCCCCCCTCCGTGCCGTCCGGCCCGGCGGGCGGCGACCAGCCGGAGGAGGCCGACACCGACGTGTCGCCCTCGGGCCCGGTCCGGGCCCGTCCCGCGGCACGGTACGTCGCGCCGGACACCCATACGGATCCGGCGACGGCCGAGCCCGTCCCGTACCGCCCCGGCAGGAGCCGGTGGGCGGAACTCGCCCTCCCGCTGCGCGCCGTGCGCTGTGTGATCCTGCGCTGCTGACAACCACCGACAGCCGTCCGCAGCCATCAGCCACTTCACACCGCGAGGTGCACAGCCATGCCCATCGACCCTCTCGCAGCGCTCAACGCCATGATCCGCGCCGAAGCCGCCCGCTCCACGGAACCTGAGGACGGGCCCCATGCCGCCGGTCCCGATACCGAAGCCGGCGGATCGGCATCCGACGAACGCCGCGCGACATCAGACGACGGCGCCCCCTGAACCCTGCGGCCATCGGCGGGCACTCCCTCACCCGGGGGTCGCGCCGCCTCTCGCGCCCACCGCCGGCAGCCTGAAGCCGGGGAGTGGCCACCACACCCCTGCCGTGGCCACTCCCCGCGTCGAGGGCCCGTTCTCCCACGCATGCCACGCCGCCGCGGCTCCTGTATGGAAGACGAACCGTGGATCGTGGTCCGGCTCCCATCGGAGGCCGCCGGCCGGGCCGATGACGTGGAACGTCAGCTTCTTGCCGCTCGGAAACACGTCCCGTATCTCATCGAGGGTCAGCTCCCAGTCGTCGGCGAGGCTGCTGACATCCACGAAGAGCGCGCTGAACCCCTCGGCCTCACGGAGCCGCAGCAACTGCCTGAGCATCGGAGCCGTGGACCTGGCCAGTCGGCCGCTCACGGCGATCCACACCTGTGGCCCGTCCAGCGCCAGTACTCGTACCCGTATGGTCGCTCGCACCTGTGCCCCCAGCAGCCGGGTCCGGCGCACCGCGGACCGGTGCGCTGCCGCACGACTGGTATTCGGGGCCGGGCGAGCTCCGGATTGCTCAGGATCCGGCCATTGTGCGGCCGAGCGGACAGTCGGTGAGCAGCGTGCGCGGATCGGCCGGTTCCGGGCGGGCCAGCGTGCGGCTGGACACCGGCTGCCTCCCGTGTCCGATCCAGCCCTCCAGGGCGGTGAACGCCGATCGGTGGCAGGGCGTCAACGGCCGCAGCCTGTCCGGAAAGACGTCGTAGAGCGAGTCGACGTGCGTGCCGCCTTCGACGCGGTAGTAGCGGAAGAGCCCGCCGCGTCCGGCGTTGCGCACCATCTTTGCGTACACATCGGAGTCACGGCCGATGGGCAGCAGCACATCGAGGGTGCCGTGCAGGGTGATCAGCGGTTTGCCGATCCGGCCGGTCAGCCCGATCGACGCGACGGCCCGGCGCACCTCGGGCGGCCGGGACGCGTAGTCGTAGTCCGCGTCGCACGCGGGCGTGCCGGGTGCGCAGTACGGAGTCCCCGCCTCGGTCGTGCCGTCGTAACCCGGATCCAGCTCCTCCCGGTAGATCCGCTGGGTCAGGTCCCAGTAGTACTGATGATGGAAGGGCCACAGAAACTCCGACCCCGCCGGATACCCGGCGGCGACCATTGCTCTGTGCGCCTCGTCGGCGCCAGGGCCGCCGGAGGCGTACACGGGATAGTGGCGCAGCGCGGGCGGCAGGAAGGTCAGCAGATGCGGTCCGCTCGCCCGCCAGAGTGTCCCCTCCCAGTCGACGCCGCCGTCATACAGCTCGGGGTGGTTCTCCAGCTGCCAGCGCACCAGATAGCCGCCGTTGGACATGCCGGTGGCGAGCGTGCGGGACGGCGGGCGGTGGTAGCGCTGGGCGACGACCGCGCGGGCGGCCCTGGTCAACTGCGTGACCCGCTCGTTCCATTCGGCGATCGCGGCGCCCGGGGCGGCGCCGTCGCGGTAGAAGCCCGCGCCCGTGTTGCCCTTGTCGGTGGCCGCGAACGCGTAGCCGCGGGAGAGGACCCAGTCGCCGATGGCGCGGTCGTTGGCGTACTGCTCGCGCACGCCGGGGGAGCCCGCGACGACCAGGCCGCCGTTCCAGCGGTCGGGCAGCCGGACGACGAACTGCGAGTCATGGCTCCAGCCGTGGTTGGAGTTGCCGGTCGAGGTGTCGGAGAAATAGCCGTCGATCTGGATGCCGGGCACCCCGCTGGGCGTGGCCAGTCCCGCCGGGGTCAGCCCGGCCCAGTCGGCCTGATCGGTATGGCCGGAGGCGACCGTCCCCGCCGTCGTCAACTCGCCCAGACAGGAGACCTCTTGGTGCTCGGCGCCGGGCACGTGCAGCCGCGCGATCCGCGCACAGTGGGTCTCCGTCTCCGGCTGCTGCCGGGCGACGGCCGGTGCGGCGGTGACGGCGAGCAGCAGCGCGGCCGCGTACGGAAGGGCGAAGCGCACGGGGAAACCTCCTGGGGGTGTACGGACCCTCGGGTCAGGGGCAGTTGCCGTCGACGACGTAGTAGCCGGCCGGGGATTCCTTCAGCGTGTGGGTGACGAAGGTGTTGTAGAGGCCCATGTTCTGCGCGGACCCCTTGGCGTATGCATAGCTGCCGTCGGTGATGGCCCGCCCCGCCGCCACCTGGCGGTAGTTGTCGGCCGTCCAGCAGGCCGCAGCGGAGCCCGTGGTGGCAGCCGTGACCAGGCCGGAGCGTGCGCCTTCGGTCCCTGTCGCGTCGCGGGCGGCCACGTTGTAGCCGTGGCCCGTGCCCGGGCTCAGCCCCGTGTCCGTGAAGGGCGAGCCCGCCGGAGTGGCGACACGCGCCCCGTCCCGGTACACCGCGTAGCCCGCCGCGCCCTCAACCGCATTCCAGTTCAAGGTGATTGAGGTGTCGGTCGCTCCCGTGGCGGCGAGCCCGGCCGGGGCCGGCAGGCCACCGGGATCCGGCGTGGAGCCGCCCAGACCGAAGAACTCGGTGATCCAGTAGCTGGAGCAGATCGAAGCGATGAAGTTCGCGGTGCCGGTCTGCCCGCACTGCTGCGGCCCGCTGCCCGGATCCACCGGCGTGCCGTGGCCGATGGCGGGCACCCGGTCGACCTCGACGACGACCCTGCCGTCGGTCCCCAGATACTGTTCCCGGCGCGTCTGGTCGGGCCCGATCGTGGACGTGCGGTCCGGATTCTGGTCCACGCCGTGCACAGCGGTCCACTGGTCCCGCAGCTCATCCGCGTTCCTTGGGACGACCTTCGGGTCATTGTCGCCGTGCCAGACCGCCACCCGGGGCCACGGCCCGGCGTACCCGGGATAGGCGTCGCGGACCCGCTGGGCCCACATTGCCGGCGTGCGGTCCACACCCGGGTCCATGCAGGTGAGGGCCCCTGTGTCCTTGGTGCAGTCGTACGGCAGCCCGGCGATCACCGCGCCCGCCTCGAAGACGTCGGGGTAGGCGGCGAGCATGACCGCGGTCATGCCGCCCCCGGCCGAGAGCCCGGTGACGTACGTACGCGCCGCATCGGCCCCGTACGCACTCTCCGCATGGGCGACCATCTGCCGGATCGACGCGGCTTCGCCCTGCCCGCGCCGGTTGTCGGTCGTCTGGAACCAGTTGAAGCAGCTGCTGATGTTGTTCGCCGGCGTCGTCTCGGCGAGCACCAGCACAAACCCGTGCCGGTCGGCGAACGTCGTCAGTCCGGAGTTGTCGGCGTAGACCTGGGCGCTCTGGGTGCAGCCGTGCAGGGCGACCACGACCGGGGGATGCGCGGGGAGGGCGGCCGGCCGGTACACGTACATGTTCAGACCGCCCGGATTGGCACCGAAGTTGCCCACCTTCTCCAGGGGAACGGCCGCATGCGCGGCGGGCGCGGGGGCAAACCACACAAGGGCCGCGAGCAGAGCGAGGACAGTGCCCATGCCGGCCGGCTTGGGGTATTTGCATGACCGCATCCGAGACCTCCCGCAGGCGTACCGATGTGCCGGTCACAGTAGGAACCGGCCGGTTGCCCGCGGAATGGTGACACGACCCATAGCGAGGGCCGCGGACGGCGGTGCGCGGACCGTTGCCCGTGCGGCGTACGCCTGCTAGGAGCGTGGTTCGCCTCCGCTCGCCCTTGGGCGTTCCATCCTCTCGTCATTACCTCGCGAGTAATCGACGCCCCCTGCTTCGCTCGGCACCCTTGCGGTACCGGAACTCGGGCGGCGTACTCCGTCCGAGCTCCGGGTCCCCGACCAGCCCGTACGACCTCGATGGAGGCTGATCAGCCATGTCCGCAACTCTGCTCGCCGGGATCTCCCGCACCACCGAGCCGCAGACGATGCTGCGCCGGTTCCTCGCTCTCGACGCCCTCGTCACCGGCGTCAACGGACTGGCGTACGTCGCGGCGTTCGGCCCTCTGGGGCGGTTCCTCGGCGTCGATACCACCGTCCTGGTCGAACTGGGCGTATTTCTCGTGCTGTTCGGGGCCGGAGTCGGCTTTCTCGCCTCCCGCCGGGAGCCGCCGCAGCTGCCTGTGAAGCTCGTCGTCGACGCGAATCTGCTGTGGGCCGTCCTCAGCATCGCCGCGCTCGCGCTCTGGCTCGAGCCGACGACCGCCGGTGCCGTCTGGATCCCGTTGCAGGCGCTGACCGTCGCCGGCTTCGCCGTCCTGCAGTGGTCCGCGCTGCGCGCTGCCACTACGGCGTGAGCGACTGCAGATACTTGGCCGTCGCCGGGTCGGCCGGGAGGAACGTCTCGATGGCCAGCTCGGCGACGGTCACATCCAGCGGGGTGTTGAAGGTCGAGATGGACGACACGAAGGACAGCACCCGGCCGTCGTGCTCGATCTGCAGCGGAAGCGCGAAATAAGGGGGTTCATGACGGTCCTCGGGTCCGGCGCCGGTCTCCGGGATCTCCGGAAGGGGATAGGCAGCGACCTCGTCGTACAGCTCGCGCAGCGGCTCGGAGCGGGCCAGTGCGATCTCGCGTTCCATCTGGGTCAGCAGATGGCCGCGCCACTCCCGCAGACTGCGGATCCGCGAGGACAGCCCCTCCGGGTGGAGCGTGATCCGCATGGCGTTCAACGGCGGCGTGAGCAGATGCTCCGGCAGGCCTTCGAGGAGCATCGCGATACCGCGGTTCGCGGCCAGCACGGTGTACGTGCCGTCGACGACGACCGCCGGATACGGCTCGTAGCCCTGCAACAGCCGCTCCATGCCCTCGCGCAGCGCCCCCATCGCCGGGTCGTCGAGGGGCGTCTCGGCATACTGGGGCGCGTAACCGGCCGCCAGCAGGAGGGCGTTGCGCTCCCGTACGGGGACATCGAGGTGCTCCGCGAGGCGCAGGATCATCTCCGCGCTCGGGCGGGAGCGTCCCGTCTCGATGAAGCTGATGTGGCGGGCCGACGAGTCGGCACGCAGGGCCAGCTCCAGCTGGCTGATCCGGCGCCGCTCGCGCCAGCCGCGCAGCAGCGGCCCTGCTCCCGTGCCGGACGCGACAGTTGTCATACCCCGACGGTAATACGCAGGAAAAGCCCCGGCCGGACGGGGGTTTCCGGCCGGGGCGGCAAGAGGTGGGCGCGAATGGCGGTCGCCTCTCGGCGAAACGCTCCACAGGGCTTCAGCCGAACGATCGTCCCTGTGGGCAAAAGGTGAGGCCCGGGGACACTGTCCCATCCACACCCAGGTGTAGATGAACGGTAAACCATCGTGCTGTGTTCCGCGGGACCCCCGGGCCCCGCTGTGACATGTGTTACGCCCGTTACCGGCTGACGCCCCGCTGCACCACCGTCGCCAGCACCGACGGCAGCGGGTACCAGTCGGCCGAGACCACGCTCGCGTGGCGGCCCGCCAGCAGCGCGACCCGGTCCCGGGCCTGCGTCTCGGTCGGGTTCGTGCCGTCGATCGCGGGCGCCACATTGTGTGCGTCCGTCATGACGACGAGGTAGTGGTTCCGGTCGTACCAGCCGGTGTCGACGGTGCCGCCCGCGTACGTACCGGCGTCCCCGTCGAAGAGGACGAACCAGGGGCGGATACCGGCATCGGCGTACCGGGTGCGGGGGTCGCCGGTGGCCGCGCCATGGACGGCAGGAAAGGCGGCCGCATCCCGGAGCTTGCCCGCGGCCGCGAGATTGCGCAGGTGCGTGGCGTACTCGCGGTCGGTCCACAGGGTGTCGGCGGGGTTGCCCTCCTCGACCGTGCCGGGGATCAGCTCGACCACGAACTTGCCCGCGAGGGCGGACCGTGCGGGCCAGCCGTTCGTGCGTACCGCCGTGTCGAGTTCAGGGTGAGAGCCCGCCAGGTCGGCCGGGCGGAACAGGGCGTTGCCGAGTCGGGCGGAGAGCAGCGCGTCGAGCGCGGCGGGGCCGCGTCCGTTGTTGTTCTGGAAGCCGTCCTTCATCTCGATCTTGATCAGAATCGGACGATGGCCGGGGTGGGCGTCGTGCCACGCCTTCATGTCCGCGAGGCAGCCGCCGAGGTCCTGGTTTCTGGACTTGGTGCGCAGTTCTGCGGCGTTCGCCGCGTTCTCGCAGTTGTTGTTGTTGCCGAGAGGATTGTTGTGCGAGACCCGCCACGACCGGCCGAACACATTGGTCCAGACGTCGAGTTCGAGCATTCCGGCGCCGGAGTCGAGAGCGTCGGCGAAGTACGAGTACTTCCCCTTCTCGTAGGCGTTGTGAACGCCCACCCAGGTGGCGGAGGAGTAGGGCAGCTGCCCCGGGTCCGCCGACAGGGGCGTGGCCGCCTCCGCCGGGGCGAGTGCGGCGGCGAGCAGCCCGGCCGCGACTGTCGTCGTCACGGCCGCGCGCGTGAGCTTCCCCATGGTCTCCTGCCTTCACGTCGGTTCGATCGTCTGATCGATCAAGTCGACGGAAGACTAGGGGAGTTGAGTGAACCCTGGGGAGACTGGACTCGGCCGTTACGGATGGGCTGAATGCGAGCCGGGGTCCAGGAATTCGTCGCGGCGGTGAGCGTTACGAGCCCGGCCGGCCGGGCGAAGGGCGGCGCGTCAGAAACTCAAGACCGCCACGGTGTCAGTGCCTGTTGGTGCTCAGTCCGTCCAGGGTGAGGTCGAGGAGGCGTTCGGCCGGCTCTCGCTGTTCGGGCTTTCCGGAGGCGAGAGCGATGCCGGTGAGGCCCGGCGAACATATCGGTTGCGCCGATGTCCGACCGGATGGTGCCGGCTCTGACGCCGGCGTCCAGAAGAGAGGTCAGGGCGGCCAGCATCATCTCGTGGCTCTGTGTGTATGGATTGACGCCCGACTCGACGAGGGCCCGCAGGGCGTCGGCCATGCCCAGTTTGGCGGTCGCGTAGTCGATGAAGCGGCCCATCCAGGCGCGCAACGCCTCCCGTGGCTCCATCGTGGCCAGGAGATCGGGGGCGGCGTCGCACAGCCGGCTCAGCTCATTGCGATAGGCGGCCTCGATCAGGACCTCCCTGGTCGGGAAGTTCCGGTAGAGGGTGCCGGTGCCTACGCCGGCCTCCTTGGCGATGCGCTCCAGGTGCGCGTCCAGTCCCTGTTCTGCGAAGACGTGCACCGCGGCGGAGAGGATCTTGTCGCGGTTCCGCTGCGCGTCGGCCCGCTCGATTCCCGGAAGGGAGGGGCGCTCTCACCCCCGCATCAAGGGGTGCACACCAAGAACGTTCGGGGCACCCGCGGCCCCGCCCGCCACGTTTTCTGCCCAGCTACCCCGTAACACCGGCCGGGCAGCACGGCCCGCTCACCAGGCCCACGCGACACGTGCGCCCCCCGCCCCCGTCGTGCCACCATGGCCACATGCTGCTGGCCCGGCTCGTCGACGTGTCCCGAGCAGTCGCCGCCACCTCCGCGCGGTCGCGGAAGATCGCCGCGCTCGCCGGGTTGTTCGCCGACGCGCAGCCCGACGACGTCGCCCTCGTCATCTCGTACCTCGCCGGGCGCGTCCCGCAAGGCCGCATCGGCGTCGGCTGGAGCGTGCTCAAGGAAGCCGTACCGCCCGCCGGCGTCCCCAGTCTGAGCGTCGCCGACGCGGACGCCGCGTTCACCCGTCTCGCCGAGGTCACCGGATCCGGGTCCCAGGCCGAGCGCAAGCGCCTCGTGCGGGAGCTCATGGCCCGCGCCACCGCCGAGGAGCAGGAGTTTGTGATGCGGCTGCTGATCGGCGAGGTACGACAGGGCGCGCTCGACGCGATCGCGCTGGAGGGCGTCGCCCGGGCCGCCGGCGCGCAGGCCGCCGATGTGCGCCGGGCCGTGATGCTGGACGGGTCGCTGCCCCGCGTCGCCCGTGACCTGCTCGCCGAGGGGCCCGACGCGCTCCAGCGGTTCCAGTTGCGCGTCGGCAGCCCCGTGCTGCCGATGCTCGCCCACACCGCGAAATCGGTCACCGAAGCGGTCGAGGCGCTCGGCACCGCCTGCGTGGTCGAGGAGAAGCTCGACGGCATCCGCGTCCAGGTGCACCGCAGCGGTGAGGACATCCGGATCTACACGCGGTCCCTCGACGACATCACCGACCGCCTCCCCGAAGTCACGGACGCCGCGCGCCAGATGACGGGCGACCGGTTCATCCTGGACGGTGAGGTGATCGCCCTGGACGCCACCGGCCGACCCCTCCCCTTCCAGGACATCGCCTCCCGTGTCGGCTCCCGCGTCGACGTGGATGCGGCACGCGCCGCGCTGCCCCTGTCGCCCGTCTTCTTCGATGTCCTCGCCGCCGGCGGGGAGCCCACGCTCGATCTGCCCGGCAGCGAACGGCGCACCGTCCTCGTCCGCCTCGTCCCCGAGCCGATGCGCGTGCGCCGCGCGGTCGTCGAGGACCCCGCATCCGCCCAACAGGTCGCTGCCGCCGAGGAGTTCTTCGCCGAGACACTGCGCCGTGGCCACGAGGGCGTCCTCGTCAAAGCCCTCGACTCGCCGTACGTCGCGGGCCGCCGCGGCCGCTCGTGGCTCAAGGTCAAACCCGTCCACACCCTCGACCTCGTCGTCCTCGCCGCCGAGTGGGGTCACGGCAGACGCACCGGCCTGCTCTCCAACCTCCACCTCGGCGCACGCGCCGCCGACGGTACGTACGTCATGCTCGGCAAGACCTTCAAGGGCCTCACCGACGAGATGCTGCGCTGGCAGACGCAGCGACTGCGCGAACTGGCCGTCGACGACGACGGGTTCACCGTCACGGTCCGTCCCGAACTCGTCGTGGAGATCGCCTTCGACGGCGTGCAGCGCTCCCCGCGCTACCCGGCCGGCGTCACCCTTCGCTTTGCCCGGGTACTGAGCCACCGTCCCGACAAGCCGGCTCAGCAGGCCGACACCATCGAGCAGGTCCTGGACACGCGCTGACCGCACCCCCGGACTCAGCGCAGGCCCATCACCTTGTCGGCGAAGGCGCTCAGGTTGCCGACCGTACGGGTGATCCGCTCATCCAGGGTGAGGGTCTCCTCGTGGAGGCCACCGCGCAGCTTGGGCTGTCTCCTGCCGCGGATGTACAGCGAGCAGGCGAGGTCCGCGCAGAGGTACGTGCCCACGGTGTTCCCCTCCCGCCCCGCCGCGCCGGCCAGTGGGGCGGCGAAGAGGGTCACCCCGGACGAGGCGTGTCCCGTGAGGCAGGCATGGCACATGCTCGACTTGACGGCGCTGGTCCGTCCGGTCGACGGCACCCGCAGGGTGACGCCGACAGGGCCGTTTGCCCGGGGGAGGACGATATGGGCCCGCAGCGGGGCACCCGGATCGGTCCAGCCGAGGAAGTCGAGGTCCTCCCAAGGGAGTTCGGCGAAGTCCATGGGGAGTTTCAGGCGGGTCGCCTCGCCCTTCGTGCAATTGACGAAGGATCCGCGTATCTGCTTTTCGGTCAGAGCTTCCACCGGTGGAACGTACACAGAGCGCCTCGGACGGGCATCCCATTTATGGTGGCCGAAGCCGCCGCCGTTTTCTGAAGGGATCCTGTTCATGCCCACAGAGCCGCTGTCGCAGAAGGACATCGAGGACCGCTTGAGCGAACTTCCCGGCTGGTCCCTGGAGGGCGACCGCATCGCCCGCGCGTACCGCCTCTCCACGCACTTCGCGGCGACCGCGATGGTCGTGCACATCGCGCAGATCCAGGACGAGCTGAACCACCACTCGGATCTGACCCTCGGCTACAACACGCTCGCTCTGTCAGTGAACTCCCATGACGCGGGCGGCGCGGTCACCGAGAAGGACTTCGAGCTCGCCCAGCGGGTGGAGCAGATTGCCCCCGGGCACGGCGCGAACTGACGAGCCGCACGCGCCGGCCGAGCGGTACGCCTCCGGATGACGGTCAGGGGCCCGGGCCAGTACGGGCCCGGAGCTGGGGCAACGACCCCGCGGGGTCGGCCAGGTCGGCTACAGGGGCTCGTTCGCGCTGAGCGCGGCATTCAAGCGGGTACGCGGCATCAGTCCGCAGGAACACCGTGGAGGCGTTGTTTTGCCGGAACCGCAACATCAGTCGCCGTAACCGCACCGCCGCGCGAACCTTAGGTCCATGAGCCATCACCATGACACGACGCATATCGACTGGGACGAACTCGGCCCGCTGCTGGAGCGCGGCGCGGAGCTCCAGAGTCCTCTGTACCGCCGGGCGGCGGCCTGGCTGGGAGAGCTGCTGCCTGCCGCCGGCGTCCGGCGGGTCCTCGACATCGGCAGTGGCCCGGGAGTGCTGACCACGCTGCTCGCCGAGGCGTTCCCGTACGCCGAAGTGGTCGCCGTGGACGCCACCGAGCCGCTCCTCGCCCGGGCCCGCGCACGGGCCGAGCGCGCCGGGCTCGGCGACCGCATCCGTACACGCCATGCCGAACTCCCGGACACAATCGAGGAGTTGGGCGATGCCGACCTGATCTGGGCGGGCAACGCGGTGCACCACATGGGCGACCAGCGGGCCGCGCTCGCCGACTTCGCCCGGCTGCTGCGCCCGGGCGGGCTGGTCGCGGTGGTCGAGGGCGGGCTGCCCTCGCGTCACCTCCCGCGCGACATCGGCATCGGCCGACCGGGGCTCGAGGGCCGGATCGACGCGGCCGCGGGCGAGTGGTTCACCCGGATGCGGGCAGAGCTGTCCGGCACGAAGGACGAGGTCGAGGACTGGAGGGCGCTGCTCGGCGCGGCAGGTCTCACGCCGAGCGGGACCCGTACCTTCCTGCTCGACATCCCCGCGCCGGTGCCTGAGGTGGTGCGCGAACAGCTGGTCTCCGCCTTCGCCTGGCAGCGCAAGATCCTGGACGGCCTGCTGCCGGCCGAGGACCTCGCGCTGCTCGACCGGCTGCTGGATCCGGAGGACCCGCAGGGACTGCGGCATCGCCCGGACGCGTATCTGCTCACCGCACGCACGGTGCACACCGCCCGCCGGGGCTGAATCAGGGGCAGGATGACCTCATGGCCAAGAAGTGCAAGAAGTCCACCAAGTCCATGAGGTCCACCTCGCTGCTGTCCCTCTGGTCTCAGGACTCCGTGCTGTCGATCGGCTCCGTCGGGTCGGTGCTCTCCATCGGCTCCGTCGGCTCGGCGCTGTCGGTCGGCTCGGTCGGCAGCGCGCTGTCGGTCGGCTCGATCGGATCCACCCAGTCGTTGTTCTCGGCGGGGTCGTGGATGAGCACGGGGTCGCTGCTGTCCGCCCAGTCGCGGTGGTCCGCGCTCTCCTGGCGCTCCTCCCACGGCTTCCTGGCCGCTGGAGCGGTCGGCGCGGGTGCGCTCGCCGTAGCCGTCGCCGGAGCGGTGCTGCTGGTCAGGGAGTGACGGGCTCCAACTGCCACCACTGACCGGGTGAGTCGGTGTCCTCCCACTGCTGCACATTCGCGCCGTCGTCCGTGCTGCCGTCGGCGACCTCGAGCAGCAGCCCGCTGATGAAACTGACGATGGCGACGGTGCCCGGCGCGTCCAGGTGCTGCTCGATGATCCACTCCTGGGCGCCGAAGTTATTGGCCTTCCACTGCTGGATGTTGACGCCGTTCTCGGTCGCGGCGCCCGCGACGTCCAGGCGCTTGCCGCTCCCGGCGTTCACGAAGTGGTAGAGCCCGCTGCCGCCCGGCACGGGGTCGATCTGCCACTGCTGGGCCGGGGCTCCGGTCTCCTTGCCCTGCTGGACAATGGCCCCGCTGCCCTTGGCACCGCCGTACACCTCGAGCAGCATCCCGCTGCCGATATTGCGCACCAGGTAGCGGCCAGGTGTCAGTGCCCCGCTCAATGTCCGTACTCCTCGGTCGGCGGTGTGGCATTCGCGCACACCATGAACGTAGCCCTCGCCGCCGCAAGGCGTTCGGCGAGGGCTATGTCCCGCGCGATGAGCCGGGCCCGCCTCAGTGCACCGTGACCGTGAACTCGGGCGAGACGGTGCCGCCGCCGATGATCCGGAGCGTGTTGTAACCCTTGATGCCGAGGAGGACGCGCATCTTGAAGGTCGACTTGTGCGTCGTGTTCATGGACGCCGGCAGGGTCACCCACTCTGTGCCCTGCTTCTGCTGGAGGGTCACCTTGGTACCCGGGGGCAGGAGCTTGGAGGCCCCGTACACCCGGAACTCATGCCACGCCGGGACTTCGCTCACCGCGACTCTCGCCGACAGCTCTGGTCGTTCGGGCGCTGGTCGCTCATCGCCCGAGCTGCCCGAGCCGTCGGCTGTCTGTACGGGAGGTGTCGGGGCGGCCACGGGCATGGCCATGCCGACCGACCCGGCCAGCACAACGGCCGTCGCGATTCCTGTCACCGACGCGCGTCTGAAACGCTCCATTTGGACTCTCTCCACGGGGAAGGGACTGCGGATCACCAACCCTAGGCATATTGCTCGGAAATATGAGGAATCGACGCGCTCAGCTCGAAATGACCTTTGGTTGCATTACGGATCAACAGTGCAAGCTGCGCATGGCTTGGGCGCGTCACCGCCATCGACGTGCCCTGCCGACTGGATTCCGCCACTCGGCACGCAGGAGCGCGCCTGCAAGAACGACATCGCCGCCCGGCACGAGCCGGGCGGCGACGGGGTCGTTCAGGCAGCGATCAGGCGCCGTAGGCGAACGTCGCCGGGTCGGGGCCAAGACGCTTGCCCTCGTCCAGCGCGGCGAGAGCCGCCAGATCGTCGGCGTCCAGCTCGAAGTCGAACACGTCGAGGTTCTCCTTGATCCGGGACGGGGTCACGGACTTGGGGATCACGACATTGCCGATCTGCAGATGCCAGCGCAGCACCACCTGGGCGGGAGTGCGGCCGTGCTTCTGCGCGACGGCGACGACCGTCGGGACCTCCAGGAGGCCCTTGCCCTGGCCCAGCGGGGACCAGGCCTCGGTCATGATGCCGTGCCTGTCGTGGAAGGCGCGCAGCTCGCTCTGCTGGAGCTGGGGGTGCAGCTCGATCTGGTTCACGGCCGGGACGACCGAGGTCTCGCCGATCAGGCGCTCAACGTGCTCCGGAAGGAAGTTGGAGACGCCGATCGCCTTGGCACGGCCGTCCGCGTAAATCTTCTCGAAGGCCTTGTACGTCTCCACATAGGCGTTCTTGGACGGCAGCGGCCAGTGGATGAGGTACAGGTCGATGTAGTCGAGGCCCAGTTTGTCCAGCGAGGCGTCGAAGGCGCGCAGGGTCGAGTCGTAACCCTGGTCGCTGTTCCAGAGTTTCGTGGTGATGAACAGATCCTCGCGGGGGATGCCGGAGGCGGCGACGGCACGGCCGGTGCCCTCTTCGTTCTCGTAGATGGCCGCAGTGTCGATGCTGCGGTAGCCGGCCTCCAGGGCCGTGGCAACCACCTTCGCCGCCTCGTCATCCGGTACCTGCCAGACACCGAAGCCGAGCTGCGGCATGGCGACGCCATTGTTGAGGGAGATGGAGGGGACCTTGCTCACGAGCGGTCGATCCTTACGTTGTCGATTGGTACTCCCCCAGGATCAACGATCACCCGTGCGGACGCATTCCCGACCCCGAAGTTGGCCTGATACAGCTCCGACCTTATCGGTCCGGACCATTGACCGCGTCTCATCAAGACGCAACTCTATGGCACATAACTGAACGCCGGACACTCATGTGAACGGACGTTCAGTCTTGCTCAATCATGCGTTACAGAGCAATCACTCCTGAATCACTCCTGACCCCCACATCTCAGGAAGGCAGGTACAGCTCATGCACGACAGCAAGGAAACATCGGAGGAGACCATCAACTGGCAGACTCCCGAGTTCGAGGTCGTGGAGACCGCGCTCGAAGTCACCGCCTACGCGCTCACCGACCGGTAGACCCCGCCGCCATGCTGCTGCAGGTGCTCGGCACCGCGGCGGGCGGCGGACTGCCCCAGTGGAACTGCGCGTGTCCCGGCTGTGCCGGGGCACGCGCACACCCGCACCGGCGCCGTCGTCATGCCTCACTCGCCCTGCGCGCGGACGAGGGCCGCTGGTATCTCGTCAACGCCACCCCCGACATCGGCGACCAGATCGAGGACAGCCACGCGCTGCGGCCCGGGCCCGGGCCGCGCGAATCCCCCGTGGCCGGAGTGATCCTCACCGACGCCGAACTCGACCACACCCTTGGCATCGCCCGGCTGCGCGAGGCCGACGGCTTCGACATCCTCGCCACCCGGCCGGTACGGGACGCACTGCTCGGCCGGCTGCGCCTGGGCGAGGTACTCGCCCCGTACACCCGTATCGAATGGCGCGAGTTGGGCCGCGAAGCGGAACCGCTCGTCAAGGGCGGCACCGTGGAAATAGATGCCGTACCCGTTTCGGCCAAACGGCCGCGGTACGCCGTCGGCAGCGGACCCGACGAGCGCACCTGGGTGGTCGCGCTGCGGCTGCGTGAGACCACGACCGGCCGCAGCCTGCTCTACGCGCCCGCCCTCGCCCGCTGGACCGACGAGTTCCAGGAAGCGGTCGAGGAAGCCGACTGCGTCATCCTCGACGGCACCTTCTGGGACGACGACGAGCCGGTACGGACGTCGATCTCGGCCAAGACCGCAACCGGAATGGGTCATCTGCCGATCGCCGGGCCGAACGGCACCGCACGACGGCTCTCCGGGCTGAACGCCCGCTGCCTCTATACGCACCTGAACAACACCAACCCCCTCGCCGACCCGGACGCCCCACAGCACGCGCTGCTCGGCGGATGGGGACTCGAGGTCGCCGCCGACCGAATGGTGATCGAGCTGTGAGCACCACGATCTGGAGCCGGGAGGAGTTCACGGCGCGGCTGCGCGCCGTGGCCACCGAGCGCTACCACGACCGCCACCCCTTCAACGTACGGATGCACGAAGGGACCCTGGCCCCGGCCGAGTTGCGCCGCTGGATTCTCAACCGCTTCCACTACCAGCGCCACATCCCCGTCAAGGACGCCCTGATCCTCGCCAAGTTCGACGACTCCGAGCTGCGCCGCTCCTGGCTGCGCAGGATCCAGGACCACGACGGGGAGAAGGACGGCGACGGCGGCATCGAGCGCTGGCTGCGGCTCGGCGAGGCCGCCGGAATCGATCGCGCGCGGCTCGAATCGGGGGACGAAGTACTGCCCGGCGTACGGCTCGCGGTCGATGGATACGTCAACTTCTGCCGGCTCCACGGCCCGCTGGAGGCCGTCGCCGCCTCGCTCACCGAGCTGTCCGCGCCCGGCATCATGCGCACCAGGATCGCCGCGTTCGAGGAGCACTACCGCTGGATCGACTCCGACGGGCTCACCTACTTCCGCAACCGGATCGGGCAGGGCAGCCGGGACAGCGAGGAGGCGCTCGCCCTGGTCCTTGAGTGGGCTCGCACCCGGGATCAGCAGGAGGCGGCCGTCGCGGCGCTCGCCTTCAAGTGCGACGTGCTGTGGTCGCTGCTCGACGCCGTCGACTGCGCCGGGGAGCGGCCATGACCTGGAAGCCCGTGCTCTCACGGTCCGTGGTCTTCCGGCACGATCGCGTGCGCGGCGCCGATCTGCTCGTACTGCCCGAGCGGGTGGTCGTGCTCCAGGGCAACGCCGGATCCATCGTGCGGCTCTGCGACGGCGTACGCGACGTCGACGCGATCGTCGCGGCGCTCGCCGAGCAGCATCCGGGAGCGCCCGTGGCCGAGGAAGTCCCGGTGTTTCTCGGTCGGTTGCGCAAGGAGGGCTGGCTGAAATGACCGAGCTCACCGGAGTCACCGGAGTCACCCGAGTCCAGCCGCCGTGGGCGCTGCTCGCCGAGCTCAGCCACGGCTGTCCGCTGCACTGCGCCTACTGCTCCAATCCCGTCGAACTGGTCGGTCGGTCAGAGGAGTTGACCACCGTACAGTGGGCCGAGGTGTTCCGGCAGGCCGCTGACCTGGGCGTCGTGCAGTCCCATCTGTCCGGAGGAGAGCCGCTGCTGCGCCGCGACTTGACCGAGATCGTCGCAGCCGCTGACGGCGCGGGCATCCACACCCAGCTCGTCACCAGCGGTGTCGGGCTGCACGAGAAGCGGCTCGCGGCCCTGACGGCGGCGGGTCTGCGCAGCGTGCAGCTCTCCGTCCAGCACGCCGACCCCCGTACCTCGGAGCTCATCGCGGGAGCCCGCTCCTTCGCCGCGAAGGAGCGCGCGGCCCGGCTCGTACGAGAGGCGGAGCTGCCGCTGGGCCTCAATGTCGTACTCCACCGGGCCAATCTCGACGCGCTCGACGACCTCGTCGAACTCGGCCTGGCCTGGGGCGCGGAACGGATCGAGCTCGCCAACACGCAGTTCTACGGCTGGGCCCTGCGCAACCGGGACGCCCTGCTGCCGGACCGTGAACAGATCGCGCGGGCACGCGAAGGCGTCGAGCGGTGGCGGGAACGGCTGGCCGGCCGGATGGAGCTGGTGTGGGTCGTGCCCGACTACGTCGACGGCACCGCCAAACCCTGCATGGGCGGCTGGGGTGCGCTCTCGCTCACCGTCGCGCCCGACGGCACGGTCTATCCCTGCCCGGCCGCCGCCGCGCTGCCGGGACTGGACGCCCCGAACGTCAAGGACCACTGCATGGAGTGGATCTGGCGCGAGTCGAAGACCTTCAACATCTACCGCGGCGAGGAGTGGATGCGGGACCCGTGCCGCAGCTGCGAGCTGCGCACCAAGGACTTCGGCGGCTGCCGCTGCCAGGCGTACGCCCTGACCGGCGACGCCACCCGCACGGACCCGGCCTGCCACCTCTCGCCGGACCACGCGCTCGTACGCGACCTCGTCGACCGCACGCGGCTCCCCGAGCCGGTGGCCGCGCCCGTCTACGCCTACCGCAAGGAAGGACCATGAAGCGATTAGCCACCCTGGTGCTGGCGGCCGCGCTGGCCGGCAGCACACTGTCCGCCGTGCCCGCGGCGGCGGAGCCCGCCGCCTCAGCAGCCGTACGGTACGAAGCCGAGGACGCCGTCGTCCACCAGGGCGTCGTGGAGAGCAACCACACCGGCTTCACCGGATCCGGATTCGTCAACTACGCGAACACGGCCGGGAGCCACGTCGAATTCACCGTCGACTCCGACCGGGCGGGGACCACCGTGCTGGGCCTGAGATTCGCCAACGGGACGTTGGCGGACCGCCCCCTCGACATCACGGTCAACGGCCAACTGGTCGCAGGCGGCCTGGCCTTCGGCTCCACCGGCAGCTGGACCGGCTGGCAGACCAGGAACGTCACCGCCGCTCTGAAGGCCGGGTCCAATACCGTACGAGCCACCTCCGCCGGTGCGACCGGTGGCCCCAACCTCGACTCGCTCACCGTCGGCGACGGGCCGTCCGTCACCGACTGGTCGGTCGCGATGGTCGAGTCCACGATGGCGCGCTACTCACCCAGCTCCATCGGCGGCTGGTCCTATCCGGTCGGGCTGTATCTCTACGGCCAGTACCTCGTCTATCAGCGCACCCACGACGCCCGCTATCTCGCCTACATCAAGAGCTATGTCGACCGCTTCGTCGACAGCGGCGGAAACATCGGGCAGGGCTTCAACAATCTCGACAGCATGCAGGCGGGACGGCTGCTGAACATCCTCCACCACGAGACGGGCCAGCCGCGGTACCAGAAAGCGGCGAAGAAGATCCGGGACCGGCTGAACAGCTATCCGCGCACCTCGGAGGGCGGCTTCTGGCATTCGACATCGGATTCCCGGCGCAGCCAGCTGTGGGCCGACGGCGTCTACATGGTGAATCCGTTCCTCGTCGAGTACGGAAAGGAATTCGGCGACTCGGCGTATGCGAGCAATGAGGCGACCAAACAACTCGCCGTCTACGGAAGCCATCTGCAGGTCGCGAACGGGCTGCTGAAGCACGCCTGGGACGAATCGCGCGACGCGAGCTGGTCCGACCCGAAGACCGGTCTCGCGCCCGAGCACTGGTGCCGCGCGATCGGCTGGTACTCCATGGCGATCGTCAACGTCCTGGACGCCGTGCCTGCGGACCATCCGCGCCGCGCCCAGCTCCTCGCTCTGCTGCGGAATCTCGCGGCCGGCATCGAGAAGTACCAGGACCCCGCCACCGGCCGCTGGTTCCAGGTCGTCGACAAGGGATCGCAGGGCGACAACTGGACCGAGACCTCCTGCTCCTCCATGTTCACCTTCGCCCTGTCCCGCTCGGTGCAGCAGGGATATGTCGACGCGCACTACGCACAGGTCGCGCAGCGCGGATATCAGGGTGTGCTGGGAAAGATCTCGGTCGGCGGCGACGGCCGCACCAATCTCACCGACATCTCCATCGGAACGAATGTCGGGAACTACAGCTACTACATCAAGCGCGACCGGAAGACCAATGATTTCCACGGTCTCGGCGCCTTTCTCATCATGAACGAACAACTCCGGGAGAGGTAAAGGGAAATGACCGCATCACGCAGGGCCGTACTGGGGGCAGCCGTCGGCGGCGCCGTCGCGGCGGGACTGCCGCAGCTCGCGACCCCGGCGAGCGCCGCCTCCTGGCAACTGCGCTGGTCGCCGTCCGCGAGCAGCGACAAGCTCAAGGCCTTCGAGACCATCGAGGACGACCGGGCGGACTCCCACCCGGCCGCGGCCCCGCACATCTTCGCCGAGGGCGACAACTTCCGGTTCAACATGCACACCCAGGACCGGGACACCAGCACCGACCGGCAGCGCCACGAGGTCACCGGGTGCCGCACCGGCAGCTCCTACCTTCAGTGGAAGTCCGGCCAGACCTGGCGGGTCACGTACTCCATGTACATCCCCAGCACGCTGAAGGCGACGACCAGCTTCACGCACATCATGCAGATGAAGCAGCCGGGCACCGGCTCGTCGCCGATCGTCGTGCAGTCGCTGCGACGCGTCAACGGAGTGCAGACCATCGAGCTCAAGGTCATCGAGGGGGATGTCCTCGTCGGCCGTACGAACCTGGAACCGCTGCACAACAAGTGGACCGACGTCGACTTCCAGATCAAGATCGGCAACGGCACTTCGGGCTCCGTCCGCTGGATCCTCAAGAGCGGCGGCACCACGGTGATCGACAAGTCGAAGTCGGGTGTCGACACCGTCCTCGCGGAACGGGTGCGCCCCAAGTGGGGCATCTACCGCTCCCTCGGCGACAGTTCGGGTTCCCTGCAGAACTGCCACATGCTCCTCACCAATCTGCGCGGCTATCAGCTCGTCTGAGGAGGACGACATGACCGGATTACGGAGAACAGCCGCTACCGTCTTACTGGGCTTCCTGGTCGCGCTGGGCGTGGCCCAGCCGCCGGCCGTGGCGGAACCGGCCGCACCACCCCCGCTCGCCGCACCACCCCCACTCGCCGCACCATCCCCACTCGCCGCACCACCCCCGCTCGCCGCACCGGCGGCCGCGACGGCACCCGCACCCGCCGCGGCCGAATTCAACGTCCGTGACTACGGCGCGGTGGGCAACGGCTCCACCAACGACACCTCGGCTATCAACAAGGCCATCACCGCCGCCAACATGGCCGGTGGCGGGATCGTCCGCTTCCCCTCGGGGACGTACGAGTCCAAGAACACCATCAAGATGAAGAGCAATGTCACCCTGCAACTGGACGCAGGGTCGACGATCAGCGGCAACGGCGCGGACACCTATGACCCGCCCGAGTCGAACCAGTGGGACGACTACCAGGACTACGGCCACAGTCACTTCCACAACGCCATGATCTACGGCGACAACCTCACCAACATCGGTTTCACCGGCTCCGGCGTCATCGACGGCGACGGCGCGCTGATCACCGGCAACCCGAAGTCGGGCGAGGCCGACAAGATCATCTCGCTCACCCGCTGCAAGAACCTCACCCTCAGCGGTATCACCCTGCGCGAGGGCGGCCACTTCGCGGCGCTCATCAACAACTGCGACAACGTCGTGTCTGACCGGCTCGTCATCGACACGGCGATGGACCGCGACGGCTGGAACATCATCTCGACCACCAACGTCAAGATCACTAACGCTCACCTGGAGGCCAACGACGACGCGCTCGCCTTCAAGAGCGACTACGCGCTCGGCGCCAAGATCAACAACGGGCATGTCACCGTCACCGACTCCTATCTCTCCGCCGGCTGCTGCAACGCCCTGATGTTCGGCTCCGAGACCTGCGGCGACTTCACCGACTACCGCTTCGAGCGGATCACCATCAAGGGCTCCGACAAGTCCGGCCTGGGTCTGGTCTCCATGGACGGCGCGAAGATCTCCGACGTCCACTACAAGGACATCACCATGACCGACGTCCGCTCGCCGATCATGCAGAAGGTCGGTACGAGAAAACGGTGCGGGAACAACCCCGGCGTCGGCTCCATCAGCAACATCACGTACACCAACATCAAGGCCACCGGCACCACCCCGTCCTTCTCGCCCACCCTGTGGGGCGAGTCCGGCAGCGGCCGCATCCACGACATCACCTTCACCAACGTCGACATCACCGTGCCCGGCGGCAACGGCACCATGTCCACCAACCCGCCGGGCAACGACCCCAAGGACTACAACCCCAAGGCGATCGGCACCCGCCCCGCCTACGGCTGGTACATCCGTAACGCCGACAACGTCCGCTTCACCGACAGCGAGGTGCGGTTCGCGGCCAACGACGGCCGGCCCGCCGTCATCGCCAACAACAGCACCGGCATCCGCTTCGACCGCTTCACGGCCCAGCGCGGCAGCAACAGCCCGTCGGACCTCCTCTTCCAGACCGTGAACGGCTACTGCGTCGCGAACAGCGCCAACACCGGCGGCGGCGCGCTGCGCGTCAGCCAGACCGGCTCCAGCCAGAACTGCGACGGCGGCGGCCCCTCGCCGACCCGGTACGAGGCGGAGAACGCCGCCTACTCCGCGGGCTCGACCGTCGACTCCGACCACACCGGCTTCTCCGGCACGGGCTTCGTCAACACGGCCAACGCGGTGGGTGCGTATGTGGAGTGGACGGTCAACGCCACGACGGCGGGCACCGCCGACATCGTCCTCGCCTACGCCAACGGCACCAGCTCCGCCCGCCCGATGGACATCACCGTCAACGGCGTCACTGTCGCCGCCGCCTCCCCCTTCGCGGGCACCGGCGCCTGGACCAGCTGGCGAACCGTCACCCTGCCCGTCGCACTGAAGGCGGGTGCCAACACCGTACGGGCCACCGCCACCACGGCGAGCGGCGCACCCAATCTCGACTACCTGGACGGCCCGGCATGACCAGACGCCTCTGGGCGCGTCTGCTGCTGGTGGGCGCGCTTCTCCTCGGCGCGCTCACCCTGCCGGGACCCGCACGCGCCGACCTGCAGCACCCGCGCCAGGACTTCCTGCGCTCCTCCGTATCCGGCCTGTTCCTGCACTGGGGCCAGCGCACCGCCCCCTCCCACACCAGTTGCAGCGGCTGGGAGACGGATGTGACCAACGGCGGCTGGAACGCCGACTACTGGGTGACCGAGGCCCAGAAGCTGCACGCTCAGTATCTGGTCCTCGCCACCTTCCACAGCCGGCTCGGCTACGCACGCCCCTGGCCGTCCAAGATCCCGGGCAGCTGCGCCACCAAACGGGACTTCCTCGGTGAGCTGATCGCGGCGGCCAAGGCCAAGGGGCTCAAGACGATCCTCTATATGACCGACGACCCGCAGTGGCACGCCGAGGGCGGGAACGAATGGCTCAACTCCAAGGCGTACTCGGACTACAAGGGCCGCACCGTCGATCTGCACACCCGGGACGGCTTCGGGGAGTACTCCTACGACCTCTTCTTCGAGGTCATGGACCGCTATCCGGAGCTCGGCGGCTTCTGGATCGACAACGACAACGCCTATTGGGAGCGGAACAACCTCTACGCCAAGGTCTACGAGCGCCGGCCGAACTACACCATCAGCAACAACAACGAAGACACGCCGATCATGGACATGATCAGCAATGAGCAGAAGACCGGCATGTCCCCGGCGTACGACTACCCGCAGGCGGTCTACACGGCGGCCCCCCGACTGATCGAGGCCGACTTCAAGCTCCCCTCCAGCGGCTCCTGGTGGTACACCGGCTCCGACTCGTCCGTCGACCGTAAGCTCACCCTCGGCCGGCTGATCACCAACGCCGGCTCGTCGGTCAAGGCCCTGATGGCCGAGACGGCGATGCTGAACGGCAGATTCCCGTCGAACCAGGCGAGCTTCAACAACTTCGCCGACGGCTATCTCGACCAGATCTGGGAGTCGCTGAACGGCACCGAAGGCGGCGGCTATCTGCACGGCGGTCTCGCGCCCGGCTTCTGGAACGACGGCGCGCACGGCGTCACCACCATCAGCAAGACCGACCCCGGCAAGCACTACATCCATGTGCTGACCCCGCCGTCCACCTCCACCCTGCGGCTGCGGGACAACGGCTACCGGGTGACGGGCGTGACCAACCTCCGTACCGGCGCGCCCATTGCGTACAGCCAGGGCGGCGGCACGCTCAGCCTGACCGGCCTCGGCGGCTGGGATGCGTACGACACCGTCTTCAAGGTCACCACCGGCGGCCGCGAAGGGATCATCCCCGCCTCCTCGTACACGATGAGCGCCAGTGCGTCGGCGAGCGGTCATGGCGCCGCGGCCGCGGCCGACGGCGACTACCGCACCTACTGGGACAGCAACAAGTCCACCCCGGTCTCGCTCCGCTTCGACCTCGGATCGGCCAAGCGGGTGCAGTACCTCGGCGTCAACCAGCGTGAGGACTCGGTGAGTTACGCACGCTCCGGGACCGAGCAGTCCGCGCGGATCAGGGACTACCGCGTCTACGTCAGCAGCGACGGCGCCAACTGGGGGAGCCCGGTCAAGACCGGCAGCCTGCCCAGCCGCCGAGGCGTCGCCGTCATCGACATTCCGGCGACCACGGCCCGCCATGTGCGCCTCGAAGTCGTCAACACCCATGCGGCGTCGAGCGATTCGACCCGCTACAAGCGGCTGCGGATCGACGAGGCGTGGATCGGGACCGCGTACTCGGGCGGCGGGACGCCGCCCGCACCAAACCGGTACGAGGCGGAGAGCGGGACCTACTCCGCCGGGTCCACCGTCGACAGCGATCACGCGGGCTACTCCGGAACCGGCTTTGTCAACACCGCCAATGAGGCCGGCGCGTATGTGGAGTGGAGTGTGAGCTCGACGGCGGCGCGCAGCGCCGCCGTGACCATCCGGTACGCCAACGGCGGTACCACCGACCGCCCGATGGACGTGTCCGTCAACGGCAGCGCAGTCCAGGCGGGCAGATCCTTCGGCCCGACCGGCGCATGGACCACCTGGACCGGCTCCACCCTCACCGTCCCGCTCACGGCAGGCGCCAACACCATCCGGGTCACCGCCACCAGTGCGGGCGGCGCGCCCAACCTCGACCACCTCGACGTGGAGCCGTAGATGAAACGTCTGAGAACTCTCCTCACCGGGGCGCTCGGCCTCGCGCTCGCCACGGCGGGATTCCTGATGGCACCGCCGCATCAGGAGGCCGCAGCCTCCGACAACGGACTGTCCGTCCGGCCCGCGATGGGCTGGTCCAGCTGGAGCTTCGTACGCCGCTGGCCCACCGAGGCCAAAATGAAGGCCCAGGCAGACGCGCTGGTCAGCAGCGGTCTCAAGGACCACGGCTACGTCTATGTCAACCTCGACGACTTCTACCAGAAGTGCGACTCCAACGGCTTCGTCGTCGACCAGTACGGACGGTGGGCCGTCGACGAGGCGAAATTCCCCTCCGGTATCAAGGCGCTCGCGGACTACATCCACTCCAAAGGGCTGAAGTTCGGCTTCTACGTCACCCCCGGCATCGCCAAGAACGCCGTCACCAGGAACACGCCGGTCGAGGGCACCTCGTACCGCGCGAAGGACATCGCCGACACGTCCAAGCAGGAGAAGAACTACAACTGCAGGAACATGTACTACATCGACTACAGCAAGCCCGGCTCCCAGGAATTCGTCAACTCCTGGGCCCGCCAGTTCGCTTCCTGGGGAGTCGACTACCTCAAGATCGACGGCGTCGGCAGCCATGACATCCCCGACGTCCGCGCCTGGGACAAGGCCCTGCGCGCCTCTGGCCGGCCCATCAACTACGCGCTCTCCAACAACCTCGCCATCGCGGACGCGCCCACCTGGCGACAGCTCGCCAACAGTTGGCGCACCCAGGGCGATGTCGAGTGCTACTGCGGCCCGGGGCCCAACGGCAGCGGCTTTCCGCTCACCACGTGGGACAAGGTGACCTCCCGCTTTAACTCGGCCGCGAACTGGCAGCAGTACGCGGGGCCGGGCGGCTGGAACGATCTGGACTCCCTCGAGATCGGCAACGGCGATCAGGTCGGTCTCACCGCCGACCAGCGGCGCTCGCACATGACGCTGTGGGCGATGGCCGCGTCCCCGCTGCTGCTCGGCACCGACCTCACCGCGCTCACCGCCACCGACAAGGCGATGCTGACGAACGACCTGCTGATCGCGGTCAACCAGGACGGCGTCGCCGCCAAACGGATCGTCAACTCCAGCCCGAAACAGGTCTGGAGCAAGCGTGAGGCGGGCGGCGACTACATCGTCGCCCTCTTCAACACCGGCACCTCGGGCAACCAGACCGTCAGCGTGAACTGGTCGCAGGTCGGCTTCTCCGGGGCCGCCGCCGTCACCGACCTGTGGTCCGGCCAGAGCGGCGGCACCGTCAACGGCTCCTACAGCGTGACCCTGCGGCCGGGGGAGACCCGGCTGATCCGGGCCACACCGCAGTCGGGCACCACCGTGCGGTACGAGGCCGAGAACGCTTCGTACATCGCGGGATCGACCGTCGACGCCGATCACGGTGGCTTCAGCGGCACCGGCTTCGTCAACACCCCGAACGCGGCGGGCTCCTATGTGGAGTGGACGGTCGAATCGGCGACCGCACGCGACGCGGCACTGACCATCCGATACGCCAACGGCACCACGGCGGGCCGCCCGATGGACGTCTCCGTCAACGGCGCGGTCGTCTCGGCGGGCCGGGCCTTCAACGGCACGGGCGCCTGGACCACCTGGGCCGACTCCAGCCTCACCGTCCCGCTCAAGGCAGGCGCCAACACCGTCCGGGTCACCGCCACCACGGCGAACGGCGCACCCAACCTCGACTACCTCGACAGGGGCTAACAGACGTGCGACCCCCCACCACTGCGCTCCGCAGGTCCGCGCTCGGCGCGGCGCGTACGGCTACAGCGACACCGTCGCCTACCAGCACATCGGCGTCTCCTCGATGAACGGCAAAACGGACGTGGCCGGCGAGACGGTCACCCTGAACGACTTCAAGACGATCCTGGCCCACGCGCGGCAGCACCACATCGCGCGCTACGCCTTCTGGTCCGTGAACCGCGACCGCAGCTGCGGCTCGGGCGGCGCCGGTGACGCCTGCAGCGTCTCCCAGTCGCCGTACGCCTACACCAAGATCGTCTCCCAGTACGCGGGCTGACACCGCACGAGCCGACACACCCCCCACCCCCCACGGAGGAATACATGCACCGCAGCAAGTCGAAGAAGGCCCTGCTCGGCACGGCCGCCGCGGCAGGCGCCGCGGCGCTCGTCGCCGGTCTCGTCCAGTCCGCCGGCGCCACCGAGCCGAATGCCACCGAGCCGAAGGACGTCGGCGCGGCCGGCGCGCCGACCGCCATCACCACCATCTCCACCGGCTGGTCCATCCCCTGGGGCACGTACTGGATGCCCGACGGCTCCACCGCCCTGGTCACCGAGCGCAATTCTTTCAAGGTCTTCAAGGTGACGCCGTCCGGTGCGAAGACCCAGGTCGGCTCCGTCCCCAACTCCCAGACCACAGGCGGCGAAGGCGGGCTGATGGGCGTCGCGGTCGACCCGGACTGGGCGTCGAACCACTACGTGTACTTCATGCACACCTCGTCCGACGGCAATCGCATCGCGCGTATGACGTACGACGGCACGTCGCTCACCGGCTACAAGGCCATCCTTCAGGGGATCAAGAAGGCGAAGTACCACAACGGCGGCCGGCTGGCCTTCGGTCCGGACGGCTATCTGTACGCCACCACCGGCGATGCCCAGACCACCAGCCTCGCGCAGGACAAGAACTCCCTCAACGGCAAGATCCTCCGGCTGACGAAGGACGGCAAGCCGGCGCCGGGCAACCCGTTCAACAACCATGTCTTCAGCCTGGGCCACCGCAATCCGCAGGGCATCGCCTTCGACGCCCAGGGCCGCCTGTGGGAGGCCGAGCTCGGCCAGAGCTCCAAGGACGAGCTCAACCTCATCAAGTCCGGCAAGAACTACGGCTGGCCGACCTGCGAGGGCAACTGCTCCGTCTCCGGCATGACCAACCCGAAGAAGACCTGGGGCGTCGCCGAGGCCTCGCCCAGCGGCATCGCCGTCGTCGACGGCGCGGTCTACATGGCGGCGCTGCGGGGCGAGCGGCTCTGGCAGATCCCGATCAACGCAGGCAACGAGAACGTCGGCACGGCGAAGGCGCACTACGTCGGCACGTACGGGCGGCTGCGCGCGGTCACCAAGGTGCCCGGCTCGAACCAGCTGTGGCTCTCCACGACCAACGCGGACGGGAACGGAGGTGAACCGGCCGGCTCGGACAAGATCTTCCGGGTGACGATCAGCTAGCCCTGCTGCCCTGCTGCCCTGCTGTACAGAACTGGGCGGTGTTCGTGCCGAGGCAAGCGTCGAGGTACGTGTCGAGGCCCTTCGGGTCGGCGCGTACCTCGGCCGCCGCGCCACTGCGTGCTCAGGTGTAGAGCGCGTCCACCTCGACCGCGTACGCCGCCTCGATCGCCTTCCGCTTGAGCTTCAGCGAGGGGGTGAGCAGACCGAGCTCCTCGCTGAAGGGGTGCGCCAGTATCCGGAACGTACGGATCGACTCGGCCTTCGACACCAGGGTGTTGGCGGCCACCACCGCCCGGCGGATCTCCCTCTCCAGATCCGGGTCCCGCACCAGCTCGGCCGGTGGAAGCGGCGGTTTGTTCTGCATGGCGAGCCAGTGGTCGACGGCCTCCTGGTCCACGGTGACCAGGGCCGCGATGTACGGACGGTCATTGCCGACGACGATGCACTGGGCGACCAGCGGATGGCCGCGCACCCGCTCTTCCAGGCCCACGGGCGAGACGCTCTTGCCGCCCGAGGTCACCAGGATCTCCTTCTTGCGCCCGGTGATGGTCAGATAGCCGTCCTCGTCGAGTGCCCCGAGATCGCCGGTGGCCAGCCAGCCGTCGTGCAGCACGGCGTCGGTGGACTTCGGGTCGCCCAGATATCCGGAGAAGATATGGGCGCCGTGCAGCCACACCTCGCCGTCCTCCGCGATGTGCACTGTGGTGCCGGGGATCGGCTGGCCGACCGTGCCGTACCGCGTGCGCTCGGGCGGGTTTGCCGTCGCCGCCGCGGTCGACTCGGTGAGTCCGTATCCCTCGAAGACGGTGACGCCCGCACCCTCGAAGAAGAGGCCGAGTTGCCGGTTCATGCCGGAGCCGCCGGACATCGCGTGCCGGACGCGGCCGCCCATCGCGTCGCGGACCTTGCCGTACACGAGCTTCTCGAAGAGCTGGTGCTGTATCCGCAGTCCGGCGGACGGGCCGGGGCCGAGGCCGAAGGCCCGGTGCTCCATCGCCTCCGCGTACTTCACCGCCACATCGACCGCCTTGTCGAAGGGGCCCGTCTTTCCCTCGGCCTCGGCCTTGCGGCGGGCGGCGTTGAAGACCTTCTCCAAGATGTACGGGACGGCCAGGATGAACGTCGGCCGGAAGGTCGCCAGATCCGGCAGCAGTGCGCTCGCCTGGAGCACCGGCTGATGGCCGAGCTTGACCCGGCCGCGTACCGCCGCGACCTCGACCATCCGCCCGAAGACATGCGCGAGCGGCAGAAAGAGCAGCGTGGCTGCCTCGTCGCCGGGCTTGGAGTGGAAGACCGGCTCCCATCGGTCGATCAGGGTGTCGGTCTCGAACATGAAGTTGGCGTGGGTGATCACACAGCCCTTGGGACGGCCGGTGGTGCCGGAGGTGTAGATCACGGTGGCGATCGAGTCGGGGGTCACGGCCCGCCGGTGCCGGTGCACCACCTCGTCGTCGATGTGGCCGCCCGCCTGGAACAGTTCGTCGACGGCCCCGGCGTCCAGCTGCCACAACCGCTTCAGCTGCGGCAGCCGGTCGATCACCGAGCCGATGGTCATGGCGTGGTCCTCGTGCTCCACCATGCACGCGGACACCTCGGCGTCGTGCAGCATCCAGAAGACCTGCTCGGCGGACGAGGTGGGGTAGACCGGGATGGACTGGGCGCCGACCGTCCAGAGAGCGAAGTCGAAGAGCGTCCACTCGTAGCGCGTAGGGCACATCAGCGCGACGCGGTCCCCGAACCGCACACCGTGCGCGATCAGTCCCTTGGCCAGCGCCAGCACTTCGTCGCGGAACTGCGCGGAGCTCACGTTCTGCCAGTTGCCCGCCGCGTCCTTGCGGCCGAGCGCGACCCGGTCAGGATCGTCCGCGGCGTAGTCGAAGACCGCGTCCGCAAGTCCGCCGACCTGAGGCGCTGCGGCCATGGGTGGGACAGTGAACTCGCGCAATGGCTGCTCCTTGTGGCGCTCCCCGCACAGCGCCGTGACGGTACCCCACCCGGCCACCGGGCGGGAGAGCCTGCCAGAACTGTGGACGAATGGCATCACCACAGGTCAGCGGCGCATATCCGACCACATGGGGAAGGCTCGGGCGAGTTTCTGACCGTAGGGTAAGTAAGCTGCGCCAGAATCTCCACCGAATCTGTACGGTGCGATCACTGTCGCTGTACGGGGGGCGGGATCTTGGTCCGTACCTGCTCGGGACAACCGGGACAACCGGGGCGAGCGGTGCGGGCGATGGTCGTACTCAGCGGCCGACCGGTCCGTGCAGCCGGTCGCCGCTCGCCAGGATCGCAGCGGCCAGCGCGTCCGCGGCCTCCTGTGCCGCGTTCCGGCGGCGGCCGTGCAGCAGTACGAAGTCCACCGTGCCCAGCTCCGGCAGCCCGGCGCGGTCGGGGACCGGCACCAGGCCCGGCGGGACCAGTCCGCGGGTGTGGGCCATCACGCCGAGACCCGCGCGGGCGGCGGCGACCAGGCCGCTGAGGCTGCCACTCGTACATGCGATGCGCCACGGGCGGCCGTGCCGCTCGAGGACGTCGAGTGCACGGGCCCGGGTCACGGCCGGCGGTGGGAAGAGGATCAGCGGGACCGGGCGATCCGGATCGATGCGTACGCCGTCGGCCGCGATCCAGATCATGCGATCGCGCCAGACCAGCTCGCCGTGGGATTCGCCCGCCCGGCGCTTGGCGAGCACCAGATCCAGCCGGCCGGCCGCCAACTGCTCGTGCAGCGTGCCGGACAGCTCGACGGTGAGCTCCAGATCGACCTCGGGGTGATCGCGCCGGAACGACTCCAGGATCTCCGGGAGCCGGGTCAGCACGAAGTCCTCGGACGCCCCGAAACGCAACCGACCGCGCAGCCGCGTGCCCGTGAAGAACGCGGCCGCGCGCTCGTGCGCCTGCAGGATCGTCCGGGCGAAGCCGAGCATCGCCTCGCCGTCCTCGGTGAGTTCCACGCTGTGCGTGTCCCGGGTGAACAACTGCCGCCCGGTCGCGTCCTCCAGCCGCCGCACATGCTGGCTCACCGTCGACTGCCGCAGCCCGAGCCGGCGGGCGGCCTGGGTGAAGCTCAGGGTCTGGGCGACCGCGAGGAAGGTACGGAGCTGGACCGGGTCGTACATCCTTCTAGGCTAGCGGCTCATCGCGATTCGTGATGACAGTCAGAGTGGTATGTGGGATTCCCGATCGCGCCGATCCGGAGGAGCATGGGGAGGGCACGATCTGAACCGAGAGCAAGTGGAGCACATGAGCCGCCGCGCGTTGCAGTTCCCGTCCTGGCTGCCGATCGATCCGTACATCATGGCGCTGCTCGGAACCGTGGTCCTCGCGGCTCTGCTCCCGGCGTCGGGCGCGACGGCCGATATGGTCGGCGGGGCGTCGACCGGCGCGGTGTCGCTGCTGTTCTTCCTGTACGGGGCGCGGCTGTCGACGCGCGAGGCGCTCGACGGGCTCAGGCACTGGCGGCTCCATCTGACGGTGCTGGCCGCGACGTTCCTGCTCTTCCCGCTGCTGGGCCTCGCGGCGCGAGGCCTCGAGCCGCTCGTGCTCACCCCGCAGCTCTACAGCGGTCTGCTGTTCCTCTGCCTGGTCCCGTCGACCATCCAGTCGTCGATCGCCTTCACCTCGATGGCCCGCGGCAACGTCCCGGCGGCGATCTGCGCCGGTTCCTTCTCCAGCCTCGCCGGCATCCTCGTGACACCGCTGCTCGCGGCCCTGCTGCTGGGCGGCGGCGCGGGCGGCTTCTCAGCGGACTCGCTGCTGAAGATCGTGCTCCAGCTGCTGGTGCCGTTCCTGGCGGGGCAGCTGCTGAGGCGGTGGATCGGCGGCTTCCTGACCCACTACAAGAAGGCGCTCGGGTATGTCGACCGCGGCTCGATCCTGCTGGTCGTCTACACGGCCTTCAGCGAAGGCATGGTCGCGGGCGTCTGGCACCAGGTGACGCCGCTGCGTCTGGGGGCGCTGCTGCTGGTCGAGGCGGTGCTGCTGGCGGCAATGCTGGGGCTGACGTGGTACGGCTCGAAGCGGCTCGGCTTCGGGCGGGCGGACCGGATCGCGATCCAGTTCGCGGGCTCGAAGAAGAGTTTGGCGGCGGGGCTGCCGATGGCGAGCGTGCTGTTCGGGGCGCAGGCGAGCTTGGCCGTGCTGCCGTTGATGCTCTTTCACCAGATGCAGTTGATGGTGTGCGCGGTGATCGCGAAGCGGCGGGCGCGGGATACGGAGGCGGTGTCTTTCCCCTCCCCGATCCCCTCCCCGATCCCCTCCCCGTTCCCTTCCCGGCCGCAGTACGCGGGCGCTGACGCCCCTGTGCCCCAGTGAGCGCCGCCGCCCACGCACCCCGGCAAACCGCGCCCCTCGTCTGACAAGATCGCCCCGTGACGACGACGTACGCCATACGCCCCTTCCATGCCCGCCCCTGCACTCTGGTCGTCTGCCGCGGATGCTGCTGCGGCGACGGCCGCAAGAACCCCGGCACCGACCACGAAGGGCAGTTGGCCAGGCTGCGCGCCGCCGCCGCGGGCTCCGCAGGGCGGCTTGCCGTCCGGACCAGTGACTGCCTCGGGCCCTGCGGGCAGGCCAATGTGATCGTGGTCCAGCCCTCCAGCGAGGGCCGACGCAGAGGGGCCCGCGCGGCCTGGGTCGGCTGGGCGCTCGACGACGATGCCACGGACGACGTCCTGGCGTGGGCCATCGCCGGGGGCCCCGGACTCGCCGAACCCCCGGCCACCCTGGCCCTCCAGCTGATCCCGCCGCCCTCCGACGCGCGCCGCCGTGCCCGCTGAGTCACCGTCACCCCGCCCCGCGCGGCCTGAGTCATTCATGGTTTCTTTGCCGGGACGTCGCCGACCCGGCCCCGTCGCGCCCCGGACCCTCGCCTACCGTGCACACGTTCACCCCGACGAACGCACCGCGGAGACGTCCATGTGCAGTCCGCTCCACCGGCCCGACGGCCCCCTCGCACCCGCCGCCAGCCGTCGTACGTTCCTGCGTGCCACCGGACTCACAGGCGCGGCCACCGCTGCCGCAGCCGCCGGGGGACTGGCCACCGCGGCGCCCGCCGCGGCCCTGCCGCAGCAGAAGTCCGCTGACAACGTTGCCAGTTGGCGTCCCGACCCCGACAGCCCCAGATTCACGCTCGTCGTCATGCCGGACACCCAGTACCTTTTCGACGGCGCCAGCATCAACTCCGCGCCCGTCGAGGCATCCCTGCGCTACATACTCGACCACGGGCGCGACGAGAACATCGTCTTCCTGTCCCATCTGGGCGATCTCACCGAGAACGGGCAGCCGCGCGAATTCGGACCACTGAGCGAGGCCTTCGAGCTCCTGGACCGGCGCCGCGTCGGCTACAGCGTCGTCGCGGGCAACCACGACATCAAGTCCTCGACCGACGACCAACGCGGCCGCACCCCCTACCTGGACGCCTTCGGCCCGCAGCGGATGCGCAGGCTGCCCACCTTCGGCGGGGCCACACCCGACGGCTACAACACGTACCACCTCTTCCGCGCCGCCGGCCGCGAGTGGCTGGTCCTCGCCCTCGACTGGCGGCCGTCGGCGGCCTCTCGCGCCTGGGCCAGGGACGTCATCGCCAGGCACCCGAAGACGCCGGTCGTCCTGACCACGCACGAGCTCGTGTACGCGGACCAGTACGGCGACGAGGCCGAGTTCTCCCCGCACGGCAAGCACCTGTGGGACGAGCTGATAGCCGACCACGACCAGATCTTCCTCACGCTCAACGGCCACTACTGGCCCGCCGCCCGCACCACCCGCAAGAACACCGCCGGCCACGACGTGCATCTGCACATCACCAACTACCAGAACCGCTACTACGGCGGCAGCGCGATGATCCGCCTCTACCGCTTCGACCTCGCCAGGAACACCATCGACGTGGAAACGATCTCCCCGTGGATCCTCGGCCGCGCGGGCGACGGGCTCAACGAACTGGAGCGCCGCGAGATCGAAATGACCGGCCCCCAGGACAGCTTCTCCGTCCCCATCGACTTCGAGAAGCGCTTCGCCGGATTCGCGCCGGTCCCCGCCCGGGGACCCCGCCCCGCCGCGAAGATGCTCCTTCCCGGCACCGTCGCCTACTGGCGCTTCGACGGCCCGCACCAGGACGGCTCCCCGGCCGACGCCGCGCTCCGCGTCCCCGACCTGTCGGGCAACCGCAACGACCTGACGCGGGAGACGGTCCCCGGCACCCCGGCCGATGCCCTGCGCTGGTCGGGAAGCCACCATCCCGACCAGCCGGGCCACGGCAGCCTCTACTTCGACGGCGGCAAGCCCCCGCTGCGCGGCGCGTATCTGCGTACGGCGGGCAACGCCCCGCTCAACGCCAAGACGTTCCGCTCCGGCTACACGATCGAGGCGTTCATCAAGCTCCCCGCCGACTGGGACGCCGGGCACCACGCCTGGGGTTCGATCCTCAGCCGCCGCGGCACACTCGGCGCCGCCGGAAAGACCGAAGGCGACCCGGAAGAGCCCGTCGCCACCCTCTCCCTGTCCGACGGACCCGGCCCGCAGTGGGCGGCCGCTCCGCTCAACCAGCCCGGAGCCGTCACCAACTGGGGCCATGAGCTGGAGCGCGAGGTCTGGTGGCACCTCGCCATCGTCAACGACGGAAAGCACACCACGATGTACGTCGACGGCTGCCCGGTCGCCCGTAACCCCGCCACCCGCACCAGCGGCCTCGCCACCCTCGGCCTGCCCTGGCTGGTCGGCGGCTACGAGTACGGCGGCACCCTCGACCAGCTGCTGCACGGCTGGCTCGGCGATGTGCGCATCGTCGAACGCGCCCTGCCCGTACGCGACTTCATGATCGCCTGACCTGCCGAGCGCCGCCGAAGGAGAAGCACCTCATGCCGAGCCGGAGACCCATTCAGCCCCTGCCCCGCTGGGCGGACCCCGACGTACCCGCCGACTCGCTCGACCCGCAGGGACTCTCCCGCCGCGGACTGCTGCGCAGCGCGGGCCTGTTCGGCGCCGCGTTCGCCGGCGGCGCCCTGCTCGCGCCGACCGCCGCCGAGGCGCACACCCCGTCCCTGGGCGACCCCGCCCTCTCCTATCTCGTCGGCGACCACCATGTGCACTCCGTCTACAGCCATGACGCGAAGTACACCTTCTCCCAGCTCGCAGCCGCGGCTTCCCAGTACGGCCTGGACTGGATGGTCCTCACCGAGCACAGCAACATAGGCCACCACAAGGCGGGCGGCGCCCAGGCCGAGCACGAGGAGATCCTCAAGGCCCGCGCCGAGAACCGGCGCATGCTGCTCTTCCAGGGCCTGGAGTGGTACATCCCCGGCGCCGAGCACGCCACCGTCTTCTCCCTGCCCGGCCGCCACGAGGTCGAGCTGCTCACCCAATTCGAGCAGGCCTACGACGGCAAACTCCTCGGCTACACCGCGGGCGGCCCCGGCCATCCGGACACGGCGCGCAACGAGGCCCACGCCGTCAAGGCCCTCCAGTGGCTCGACCAGCAGCGCCGCTGCGGCTACGTCGACGACGTCCTCGTCCTCGCCAACCACCCGCTGCGCCTCGGTATCGACTCCCCGCACGAGATGCGCGCCTGGCGCGACGCCGCCCCCGGCATCATGATCGGCATGGAGGGCGCTCCCGGCGCGCAGGCCGCCGCGTCGCCCGGCCGGCACGCCCCGACCAGCATCCGCGGCGACTACGAGAACTCTCCCTCCGCGAACTCCTTTCCCGGCTATCCGCCTGAGGCCTATCTGACTCACGGCGGATTCGACTGGGCGACCGCGACCGTCGGCGGACTGTGGGACGCCATGCTGGCCGAGGGCAAACTCTTCTCGGTCACGTCCAACTCGGACGTACACCGGGTCACCTTCGACACCTGGAAGAACGGCGACTGGCTGCCGGGCCAGAACTTCGACAACACCGGCCGCCTCCCGGACCCCGTCAACACCACCGAGCCGCAGCCCGGCAGCGACTTCTGGCCGGGCCAGTTCAGCCGTACGCATGTGGGTGTGACCCGCTACGGCTATCGGCATGTGATGGCCGGACTGCGGGCAGGCCGCGTCTGGGTCGACCACGGCCAGCTGATCGACGGCATCGACGTACGCGTGAACAGGGAGCACGGCATCGGCCGTGGCGTGACGCTGGGCGGCCGACTGCGCGTACGCCGCGGCGAGAAGATCGTCCTCAACGTCACCGTCACCACCGCATCCCGCCCCAACCATCACGGTGAAGTGCCGCGCCTCGCCCACCTCGACGTGATCCGCGGCGCGGTGTGCGGCCCGGCCGCCGACCGTGACGAGTGGCGCGCACCCGGCACCAAGGTCGTGCACACGGCCGATGTCGAGGGCCGCACGGGCCGGTACACGCTGCGCATCCCGCTGGGGAGGGCCGAGGAGTCCTTCTACCTCCGGCTGCGCGGCAGCGACGGCAGGCGCAACGGCCCCGGCTTCCTGGGCGAGGCGATCGACCCGCACGGGCCGATTCCGCACGAGCCGGGCAACGGCGATGCGTGGCTGGACACCTGGTGTTACACCAACCCGGTCTTCGTGGACGTGGTCCACTGACCTGTCACGGAGGGGCCCGGCCGGCGCAGGGGGCGCTCCCCGCCGGCCGGGCCCGTATCCCGTGCAGCGGGGGCGCTTCAGACCCCGGTGCTCAGGGCGATGCGCTCGTCGCCCGCGTACACGTTCATGTTGGCGCCGCGCAGAAAGCCGACCAGGGTCAGACCCGTCTCGGCAGCCAGGTCCACGGCGAGCGATGACGGCGCGGAAACCGCGGCCAGCACGGGGATTCCGGCCATCACCGCCTTCTGTGCCAGCTCGAACGACGCCCGTCCAGAAACCAGCAGGATCACCCGGGACAGCGGCAGCCGGCCGTCCTGGATGGCTCGGCCGACCAGCTTGTCGACCGCATTGTGCCGACCGATGTCCTCCCGGATGTCGAGCAGCTCGCCCTCCTCGGAGAACAGCGCGGCCGCGTGCAGCCCCCCGGTCCGGTCGAAGACCCGCTGTGCCGCCCGCAGCCGGTCGGGGAGGCGGGCGAGCAGGGCCGGCTCGACGCGGACCGGGGGAGTGTCTGCGATCGGGAAGCGGGTGGTGGTGCGCACGGCGTCGAGGCTGGCCTTGCCGCACAGCCCGCACGAGGACGTGGTGTAGACGTTGCGCTCGAGCGTGATGTCGGGGACAGGCACGCCGGGCGCCAGCTGCACGTCCACCACGTTGTAGGTGTTCGATCCGTCGTCCGTGGCCCCGGCGCAGTACACGATGTTCCGCACCTCGGCGGCCGCCCCGATCACGCCCTCGCTGACCAGGAAGCCCGCCGCGAGCGCGAAGTCGTCGCCCGGGGTGCGCATGGTGATGGCGAGCGGCTTGCCGTTGAGGCGGATCTCGAGCGGCTCCTCGGCCACAAGGGTGTCGGGACGGGTCGACACCGCCCCGTCCCTGATGCGGATGGTGCGGCGGCGCTCGGTGACCCGTCCCATGGCGATCAATTCCGATTCTGTACGTGTTGGAAGCCGAAGCGACCTTTGACGACTTCATTCTCCTGCACAGGCAGACTCATGCTGCGGTGGTCTCCCTGGCGACGCGGTCGCGGTGGTGGTCGTCGCGAGCAGATCGGCGAGCGCGTGGACGGCGCACAGCTTCGGTACGGGAGTCCTGGTCAGAGCGGCCAGCTCGACGACGGCCGCGAGCAGCACGTCCAGTTCGAGCGGTTTGCCCTTCTCCAGGTCCTGGAGGGTGGAGGTCTTGTGGTCGCCGACCCGCTCGGCGCCGGCGATGCGCCGCTCCACGGAGATCTTGGGATGACAGCCGACCGCGGCCGCGACCTCGAGCGTCTCGCGCATCATCGTCTCGACCAGCGCCTTGGTGTCCCGGTGGCGACAGATCTGAGCCATCGTGGCCCGCGAGAGCGCGCTGATCGGGTTGAAGGAGATATTGCCGAGCAGTTTGATCCAGATGTCGTTGCGCAGATCGGGCTCGACGGGGCACTTGAGCCCGCCCGCCACCATCGCCTCGCTGAAGTCGAGACAGCGCCGCGACACGGTCAGGTCCGGCTCGCCGATGGAGAACCGGGTGCCTTCCAAGTGGCGTACGACACCGGGGGATTCGAGCTCGGTGGCGGCGAAGACGACACACCCGATGGCGCGCTCGGGCGGCAGTGTCGCGCTGACCGCGCCGCCCGGGTCGACACTCTCGATCCGGCGTCCGGTGTACGGCCCGGGCAGGCCGTGGAAATACCACCAGGGGATACCGTTCTGCGCGGCGATGACGGCCGTACGGTCATGCAGCAGCGGATGCACCAATGGGCCCGACGCCGCATAGGAATTGGCCTTCAGCCCGAGGAAGACATAGTCGACGGGCCCGACCGAGGCCGGGTCGTCGGTGGCGGCCGGCCGCGCGGTGAAGTCGCCGCGCGGGCTGAGCACCCGCACGCCGTCACGGCGCATGGCCGCCAGGTGCGGGCCGCGGGCGATGAGATGGACCTCGGCGCCGGCGCGATGGAGCGCGGCGCCGACATATGCGCCGATGGCACCGGCGCCGACAACTGCGACTTTCACAGGGCTCTCCGTTCGGTTGAGCGACCGAGCGAGGGCGGGATGGTGGGAGTTGACACCGGGGTTGAGTCGACAGAATATTGTCTACAGTATGCCTTTCGGGTGGTCAAGGGTCGTCACATCCTTCGGGAAAGCTCCAAAGTCCGGCCCCTGAACCTGTGGGATCACATGCCGTCGTACCGGGTGGTAGCAGCCAAGACTGGGTAATTCCACTGTCCGCATCGAGGGGGAACCGCATATGACCGGCTCACGCATCGTCGCGCTCGGGCACTACCAGCCCGCCAAGGTGCTCACCAATGACGACCTGGCCGCCATGGTCGACACCAGCGACGAGTGGATCCGCAGCCGCGTCGGGATCGAGACCCGGCACGTGGCCGGACCCGACGAGCCGGTCGACGAGCTGGCCGCGCACGCCGGCGCGAAGGCGCTCGCCTCCGCCGGACTCGCGCCCGACGACATCGATCTCGTCCTGGTCGCCACCTCCACCGCGATCGACCGCTCGCCCAACACGGCGGCGCGCGTCGCGGCCCGTCTCGGCATGGGCTCGCCCGCAGTCATGGACCTCAATGTCGTCTGCGCGGGCTTCACGCACGCGCTCGCCACGGCCGACCACGCCGTACGGGCCGGAGCCGCGGCCCGTGCCCTGGTCATCGGCGCCGACAAGATGGCCGAGGTCACCGACTGGACCGACCGCACCACCTGTGTGCTCGTCGGCGACGGGGCGGGCGCCGCGGTCATCGAGGCGACCGGTCCCGGCTCGGACGGCGAGATCGGCCCCGTCCTGTGGGGCTCGGTCCCGGAGATGGGCCATGCCGTACGGATCGAAGGCACCCCGCCCCGCTTCGCGCAGGAGGGCCAGTCCGTCTACCGCTGGGCCACCACCCAGCTGCCGCCCATCGCCCGCAAGGTCTGCGAGCGCGCGGGAGTCACCCCCGAGGAACTCGCCGCGGTCGTCCTGCACCAGGCGAATCTGCGGATCATCGAGCCCGTCGCCCAGAAGATCGGCGCGGTGAACGCCGTGATCGCCCGCGATGTGGTGCATTCCGGCAACACCTCGGCCGCCTCGATCCCGATGGCGCTCTCCAAGCTGGTCGAGCGCGGCGAGATCGAGTCGGGTGATCCGGTGCTGCTCTTCGGCTTCGGTGGCAATCTCTCGTACGCGGGTCAGGTCGTCCGCTGTCCCTGAGGGCGGCGGTGCAGCCGTCCCCGGGGCAGACTGAACCGCATGGCGGCGAAGCGAAGCGCGGGCCTGTTGCTGTTCCGCAGGCGGGGTTCGGACACCGAGGTGCTCATCGGTCATATGGGAGGGCCGTTCTGGCAGTCCCGTGACGACGGGTCCTGGTCCGTGCCGAAGGGTGAGTACACCCCGGACGAGGAGCCGGTGACCGCCGCCCGGCGGGAGTTCGTGGAGGAGCTCGGTGTCCCGCCGCCCGACGGGGAATGGCTGCCGCTCGGCGAGGCACGACAGGGCGGCGGCAAGATCGTCACCGTCTGGGCAGTCGAGGGCGACCTCGACACGGGCCTGGTGGTGCCGGGCACCTTCACCATGGAGTGGCCGAGGGGCTCGGGCCGGATGCAGGAGTTCCCCGAGATCGACCGGGCCGAGTGGATCTCCGTGGCGGAGGCGAGCGAGAAGCTGGTGACGGGGCAGCGGGTGTTCCTCGACCGGCTGGAGGAGCTGCTCGATTCCGGCCGAAGGTAACGCGGATCTCGGCCCGCCAGAGGATTGCGCTCGGTAGACTGTAGACGATAGCCAATTGTCGCTCACCGTTGCCGGCCAGGAGGGGGACCGTGATGTTGTCCGCAGGACTGCCGCAGGGAACCGTGCCCAAGCTCGAACGCCCCGGCCCGCTGCGTGAGCGGGTCTACGAGGCGCTGCTCGAACTCATCACGACCCGCGCACTGCGCCCCGGCCAGCATCTGGTCGAGAGTGAACTCGCCGGCCATCTCGGGGTGTCCCGCCAGCCCGTGCGCGAGGCGCTGCAACGGCTGAACACCGAGGGATGGGTCGATCTGCGCCCGGCGCAGGGCGCGTTCGTCCATGAGCCGACCGAGGCGGAGGCGGACCAACTGCTCTCGGTCCGTACGCTGCTCGAGGCCGAGGCCGCCCGGCTCGCCGCGGCGAACTCCGGATCCGCGGGCATCGCCGCGCTCGAAGAGCTGTGCGCAGAGGGCGAACAGGCCGTCGCGGACGACGAGGTCGACCTCGCGGTGGCCACCAACGCCGCCTTCCACGCCAAGGTGATGGAGCTCGCCGGGAACGTCGTACTCGCCGAGTTGGCGGCACAGGTGGACCGCCGGGTGCGCTGGTACTACACGCCTGTCGCGCGACAGCGCGGCCGCCAGTCGTGGATCGAGCACCGGGAGCTGATCGCGGCGATCTCGGCCCGCGACGAGCAGCGGGCGTCGGAGGTCATGCGGGCCCACACGGAGCACACCCGCAAGACCTACCACCAGCGCGAGCAGTAGCGCGGGCCGCCCGCTCCCTCGGCTCAGCCGGGCGATCCGCTCGTGGTGAACTCGGCCCGGGCACCGGGGCGTTCACTTCGGAGATCCAGCAACAGGTCGTCGCGGTGGCCTGGGGCGTCCTGTCCGGCGGGGCGGAGGGCGGGTCCGTGCTGTGGTTCGGATCGTTCCAGGACGTCGGCGAGTTCGCGGCGTGTGGTGACGCCGAGTTTGGCGTAGGCGTGCTGGAGGTGGTTGTTGACGGTGCGCACCGACAGGTGGAGGGCGTCGGCGATGTCCTTGCTGCGGGTGCCGGTGGCGGCGAGCAGGGCGACTTCGCGTTCCCGGTCGGTGAGCCGGGCAGTGGGGGTGGCGGCGGTCAGCAGTGCGGTGCGGGCGTCTTCGCAGCGGCCGGCGATGGTGGCGGCCAGGCTGGTGGCGGCGGTGGCGCGGCGGGCCTGACCGGCGCGCTGCCATGCGGCGGCGGCTGCGACCGCGGCTTCGGCGGCCAGCAGGTCGGCGCCGGCCTGCTCGAATGCGGTGGCGACGGCGAGGAGTTGGTCAGGGGCGTCGGCGGCCAGGGCGGCGGCCAGGCGGGCGCCGGCGCCGGTGAGCGCGCCGTCGCTCTGGCGGGCGAGTTCGGCCAGCCGCCCGGCCACCTTCTTGGCGCCGCCGAGGCGGGCGATGTCGGTGAGCAGCTGGGCCTCGGGGGTGATCAGGCCGGCGGTGCGGGCGCACCGGGCGGCGTCGGTGAGGACCGTACGGGCCTGGGCGAGGTGGCCCCGGGCGGCATGCAGCCAGGCTCGTCCCAGATACTCCTCGGCCGCGAAGACGTCCGGCCACAGGTAGTTCCGGGCTTCGGCGCAGGCCAGTTCGGCTGCCTCGAGGTCGCCGAGTACCGCCGCACATGCGGCCAGGCCGCTCAGCGCCGGGCCCAGGGGCCTGATGTGGTGATGTGTGCGGGCCAGGGCGGCGGCCTCGGCGTACCAGCGGCGGGCACTGGCCGGATGCCCGGCCAGCCACTCGGTGCGGCCCAGACTGAAGGCCAGCCAGATCTGGGGTACGGGAGTTGAGGTGACCCGGGCGAGCTCGGCGTAGCCGCGCCGGCCCACCTCGCGGGCTTCGGCCAGCCGTCCGTGGCTGCTCAGAGCGTGGTTCACCGAGATCAGCTGGACTGCCGGGTGGGGATAGAGGGTGTGGTGGTCGACTGTGAGGTGGGCGGCGTAGGCGCGTTCCGCCCAGGCCACTGCGTCGCCGGTGCGGCCGACCAGTTCCAGCCCGAGTGGCTTCATCAGGGCGCCGGTGAGCCAGGCCACCGGGTCGGGAGCGTGCTGGATGTCTTCCTCCATGTCCTCCAGCAGGGCCAGCCCGCGTACCGGCTCGCCGGAGGCGATCCGCATGGACCCCTCGCAGTACTGCAGCATCCGCAGGGCGTCAGCACTCGTGGCCTGGGCACGGGCGGCGTCGTTGACCGCCAGCGCCTCGTCCGCCTCCGCGGCCCCCCAGAACAGATTGAAGGTGCGCGCCATCGTGACCGCCAGCCTGTCCTGCTCGTTCTCGGCACCCGCGACGGCCGCGGCCAGCACCGTCTCGGCCTGCTGCGGTTCGCCCAGCTCGAACAGTGCCTCGCCCAGCATCAGGCGGGTGGCGGTGGTGTGGTGCTCTTCGGGCAGAGCCTGCAGCAGCGCGCGGGCCTGCCCGTAATCGTGGGCGTACCGGGCCAGCGCCGCCGCCTCGGTCAGCGCCGGAGGATCCGCCGTGCCGGTTGCCGTAAACCGCCAGGACGCGACGTGCAGCGCGTCGGCACGACGCCTCATGCCTCGTACCTCGACCCTGTCGGCCTGCCGCAACAGCAGCGCCCGCCGACGTGTCACGGGGAGGCCGGCTCGCAGCACCTCCCCGTACAACGGGTGCGCCAGCGCCACCGATGTGCGCCGTCCGTCCTGTCCCACCCGCACCAGCCCGGCGTACTCCAGCCCGGTCACCGCCTCAGGTGACGCGACCTGCTCCGCGTCGGTCAGGGACAGCGGTCCGCACAGTGCCAGCAACTCCAGTACCGGACGGGCCTCGTCCCCGGCCGCGGCCAGCCGCGCACTGATCAGCTCCACGAGCCGGGTTGTCCCGCGAACCGGGCCCGTCGCCAACTCCCAGATCTCCCCGTCGCTGACCAGGGCACCCCGGTCCAGCGCCCCGATGACCAGCTCCCGCAGATACAGCGCATTGCCACGGCTGGCCGCATACAACTCCCGCAGCGTCCTTTGCGCCACCGGCCCGCCCAGCACCGCCTGCAACAGCTCCTCGACGTCGCCACGGTCCAGCTCCGCCAGATCCACCCGTCCCACTGCGTCGCCGCGGCACAGCGCCTCCACCGCATCCCCCATCGGCGCACCGGAGCAGATCGTCCCGAGCAGTCGCACCACACCCGCGTCCATCAACTGCCGCACAAGCACCGCCGAGACGGCATCCAGCAGGTGTACGTCATCAATGAGCAGTACCAGCGCACGCCCGTCCCGACCGGTCAACTGCCGTGCCACTGTGGCGAAGCCCGTCACCGGATCGGACAAATCCACCCCCGTCGGCACCAGATGAGCTATTGCGCCCAACGGAACCGTCCCTGCCGCCGCGGTTGCGGTCGCCCGAGCAACGCGGAACCCCTTGCCCGCCGCCCGCGCCAGGCACTCCTCGACCAGCCGCGACTTGCCCACGCCCGTCGGCCCGGACACGACGAATCCCTGGCACCGTCGATTCGCCAGCCCTTGGGTGAACAGCCCCAACTGTTCGCCCCGGCCAACGAACACATCCGCAAAACCATGCACTGTCACAGCACCCCTCAAGGTCCGCGACGCTCTACTGCGGCATGGGGTGGCGCATCAGGTGTGAGCGGCCCGGGCAATGCGTTCATGGGGTGTCTCTCTCGGTGAGTCCGACGATGAGGGCTTCGGTGGCGGGGCGCAGCAGCGCGGCGCCGTCCGGCGTCAATTCCAGGCCCAGAACAAGGGCGATGGCGATGTCAGCGGCCTGCGCCGGGGTCACGGTCGTGGTGCCGGCCGCGGCGAAGGCTTCGGTGAGCAGGTCGTGCAGGTCCTTGGTGAACTGCTGAACGGTCGGCCCGCAGAGCCGGTCGGTGGTGTTGATCAGCTCCGAGGCGTGCGGGGAGTCCTCGACGACTTTCTGGAAGAGGTCGAGCTTGGCGCCGAGGATCCCGCGGACCCGTTCATGGGCCGTGCCCTCGGCGACCGCGGCCTGTTTGGCCTGGGCCAACGCCTGCCCGTGCAGGCGCTCGGTGAGCCGCAGGAAGGCGTCGTCCTTGTTGCGTACGTACTGGTAGACGGCGGCGCGGGACATGCCCGCCGCCCGGGCGATGTCTTCCATGGTGGTGCGGCGCACGCCGTGCTTGGTGAAGGTCGCGTACGCCGCGTCGAGCACCTGATCGAGTCGGGAGTTCATGGCTCCATTGTGCTGAGCATCAGATCGGCGAGAGGACTGGACGAAGCCGGGTTCTGACAGGTGAACAGGTTCCGGTCGGCCTCGGTGTGAGGCACTCACGACGTTCCCGCTGCCGACTTGTCATGCTGACACTCTATGCATGAAACGTCAGATTGTGCAACGGGGTCGCCCGCCTTGTGCGCGGCGTGCCGGAAACCCTCTGCGGCAGCAAACTGACACTCAAGAGCACGTGGCACTCGAAGCTGATGCGGGTGCCGCGCCGGAACCGGAAATGAGCAGTTTTTACTCATCCCGTCGCGCTCCTGAGCCACCAGGGTTGTCTCGACTGCAGCAAGTGGGCTGCACGGCAGCGACAAGCGGCAGGTAACCGGCTCCTCTTCCAAGGATTTTCGCAAATGGATGTAACGGTCAATGGATCTGCGCGTCAGGTCGGGAGTGAACCAGACGCCACCGCGGTCCAGCTCTTGCGCGAGACGTTGGGCCTCACGGGGACGAAACTGGTCTGCGGGGCGGGTGTGTGCGGGGCGTGCACGGTCCACATCGACGGTGTCCCGAAGGTCGCCTGTCTGACCCCGGCGGCAGTCCTGGAGGGCAAGGCCGTCACCACCGTGGAGGGCCTGCAGGGCAAGCACCCGGTGCAACGGGCCTTCGCGGCCCATGACGCGCTGCAGTGCGGCTACTGCACGCCCGGGTTCGTCATGGAAGCCTCGAGTTTCGTGGACCGGTGGCGGGCCGAGCACTCAGACACCGCCCCGTCGCGGGCCGAGATCGCCGCTGCTCTGGCGGGACACCTGTGTCGCTGCGGTGCGTACGAGGGGATTTACGCGGCTGTCGCTGCGGCGTGCACGGGCGCACACGACACGGATGACGCTCCGCCACCCCGCGTGGAAGCGATGCAGAAGATCACCGGCCGGGCCCTCTACACGACGGACGTCCAACCGGACGGCCTCCTCGACGGGGTCATCATCCGTTCCCGGCACGCGCATGCCCGCGTCACGTCCGTGACCGGTGGCGACAAGTTGGTCGACCTGCTGCCGGGGGACCGTACGGTCCGATACGTCGGCCAGCCGATAGCCGCCGTCGCGGCCGAGACTCCGGCGGCAGCCGAGGCTGCCGCCGAGCGGGTCCACGTGAACTACGAGGTTCTGCCGGCTGCCGTCGATCTGGGCCGGGCCGAGCTCCCGGACAGTCCGGTGGTCTATTCCACCAAGGATGAGCGGAAGCAGGCCCCCGCCTCTGCCGAGGGGCTTGTGATGCCCGCCAAGTGGAATGGGAACGTACGAGGCCCTGTTCGGATGAACTGGCGTGGCCCTCTCGCTCTGAAGCGGATCGAGCAGGCCCGCGCGCACGGCGAGGACCGGCGTCTGGTCGAGGCCACGTTCACGGCCGAACCGCAGGTGCACACACCGCTGGAGCCGCACGCGTGCCTGGCGTCGTGGGACAGCGACGGCGACCTTCATCTCTGGGTATCCACCCAGGCTGTGGCCGAGGTTGCCGAGCGTGCCGCCGAGCGATTCGGTCTGCGGCCCGAGCAGGTGCATGCCTCCGCGGTGCACGTCGGCGGCGGATTCGGTTCGAAACTCAACTTGACCAGCGACATCGTCGCCGCGGCGGAACTGGCCAGGCTGCACGCGGCCCCGGTGCGGGTCGTCCTGAGCCGGGCCGAGGAACTCACCGACGGCGGCCACCGCCCCGGTACCCGGGCCCACATCGCCATGCTCACCGACGAAGACGGAAATCTGGCCGCGCTGACCCTCGATGTGCACGGAGACGGTGGCGTGTCCGTCGGGTCGGGCGTCGCCTCGCTGGCACGGTTCATCTACGGGAACGCTCCGCGGCGGCTACGGGACTTCGACATCGTCACCAACCGGCCTCCCGCCACCCCGTTCCGCGGACCCGGCGGACCGCCCCTTGCATGGGTGCTGGAGCAAGCGGTCGACGAAACGGCCCACCGCCGGGGCGAAGACCCCATCGCGCTGCGCCGCCGCTGGGACGGCAACTCCAAGCGGCGAGCCCTGTACGACGTGGCAGCGGCTCTGCCGCTGTGGACCGGGCGGCCCGCCGTCGGCTCCCAGACCGGCCGCTTCCGGCGCGGTGTGGGAGTCGCCGCCGCCAACTGGATGTACTTCCTCGACCCGGGTACGCAGGTCGAGCTCACCGTCGAAGAGGGCATCGTGGTAGCCCGCACGGCCACCCAGGACATGGGCCAGGGCGCCCGGTCCGTCATCGCCGACGTGATCGCGGCCGAACTGGGCCTGCCTCCGGATCGGGTGCGCGTCGACATCGGCCGTACAGGAACCGTCCACGGACCCACCTCGGGCGGCAGCCGGACCACCCCCTCGATCGCGCCCGCCGCCCTCGACGCCGCCGCTCGCCTGCGCTCCGCGCTGGCCGCCAAGGCTCCGGCGCAGGGCACCGGCGGCGCCGTGGAACAGCTTCTCGCCGACGCCGAAGGCCTTCGGGTTGTCGGCAAACGCCGACGGGACCGCCGTGGCTACGCCACTCCCGTACGGGTCGGCGGCGTGATCATCGGCAGGGGCTTCACCGGCGCCGTTCATGTCACAGAGGTCGAGGTCGACACCCGCCTCGGCCAGACACGCGTCACGCGCGTCTGGGGCGGGATCGCCGCCGGCCGCCTCTACTCGCCGGCTCTGGCCCTCAGCCAGTGCCATGGCGGTGTCGTCCAGGGCATCGGATACGCCCTGTACGAGGAGCGCATCACCGACCCGGCAACCGGTGTGGTGCTGAGCGACAACCTGGAGGACTACCGCATCCCCGGGATCGGCGACATTCCCGAGATCGACATCCACTTCCACGAGGAGGGTTTCGATCACGTCGACGGCGGCGGCGTCGGCCTGGGAGAGGTCTGCACGATGCCGGTGGCCGCGTCCGTCGGCAACGCCGTCCACGCCGCCACCGGCTGGCGCCCCCATCACCTGCCGATCCGGCCGGACCGCCTTCTGGAAGGACTGCGCCCGTGAACCAGCCCCTCACTCTCGACGAGGCCGCGGCCGTCGTTCTCGACAACGGCGCGGAACTGCGGGCCGGCGGCACCGACACCACCGCCCGCCGACGCGGCGGAGTCACTCGCAGCGCCTCCGTCCAGATTCCACTGCTTCCCGCCTTGCACGGCACCACCCGCCAAGCCGACGGGACCACGCGGATAGGAGCGTTGACCGGTGTGGCCGAGATCTCCACCGCGCCCGGACTGCAGGCGGACTACCCGGCCCTGACCAAGACGGCGGGTGCCCTGGCGACGCCGCAGATCCGTACCGCCGGCACGCTGGGCGGCAACCTTCTCCAGCACAACCGCTGCTGGTACTACCGCAATACCCACTTCAGTTGCTACCGCGACGGAGGCGAGGACTGTCCCGCACGCGCCGGGATCCACCTGCACGCCGCGGTGATCGACCAAGGGCCCTGTATCGCTCCAAACCCTTCATCGATCGCGATCGCCCTGCTCAGCCATGACGCCCGGATCGACGTACATGAACTCGGGACCTTGAGCGTCGCCGACCTGTACGGCGACGGATCCGACCCCACCCGCGACCATCTGCTCGCCCCGCAGCAGATCCTCACCGCCGTCACCCTGCCGGCTCCGCTCCCCGGCGAACGGGCCGCCTACAGCCGGGCCATCAGCCGCGCCAAGGCGGAATGGCCGCTGGTCGAAGCGGTGGCCCGGGTGACCGTCTCCGACGACATCGTCACCGCGGTCGCGGTCGCTGCCGGCGGCATCGCCCACACGCCCCTGCGGCTGCCGGAGGTCGAGGAGGCCCTGCTCGGGCGTGAGCCGACACCCGAGAACCTGTTCACCGCCGCGACCGCGGCCACTGAACGATGCTCGCCCCTTCCGCAGACCCGCTACAAGGTGGAGCTGCTCCGCGACACCGTGCTCGACGTACTGGAAAAGGCGATCGGGGCCGAGACCCCGATCGGAGCCGAAAGCACCTGACAACCAATCAGAACCGACCCGGAGAACCGGAGTTCGTCGATGCGCGACATTGCCCAGCAATTGCACGCCTGGCGAGCCGCAGGCCGCGGCTTCGCCGTGGCCACCGTCGTGGCGGTCTCGGGCAGCGCGCCTCGCCCGCCCGGTGCCGCGCTGGCAGTGAGCACGGACGGCCAGACCGTGGGCAGTGTCTCCGGAGGATGCGTGGAGGCGGCCGTGTACGAGCTGTGTCTCGAAGCGCTCCGCACCGGACAGCCGGTGCTGCAGCGCTTCGGATACAGCGAAGAGGACGCCTTCGCGGCCGCCTTGACCTGCGGCGGGATCATCGACATTTTCGTCCAGCCGGTGCCGCCGGCCCCGGAGCCGGCCTTCGACGCCGCACTGGACTCCATCACCGGGGACGAGCCCGTAGCTCTGCTGCGGGTCATCCAGGGCCCGACCCTCCTGCTGGGGGCCGCACTCGGGGTTCAGCCCGGCCGTCACGTCGGGAGCCTCCCCGACGGCCTCGACCGGGCCGAGCAGCGCAGCGCTCTCGAACACGCCGCCGTGGCGCAGGCCCGCGCCTTCCTCGGAGCAGGAAAGACAGCGACATTCGAGCTCGCCCCGGACGGCCGCGCCTGCGACCCGCACACGCAACAGACCGTCACCTTTTTCGTCGAGTCCCACGTGCCCGCACCCCGGATGCTGATCTTCGGCGCCATCGACTTCGCCGGCGCCGTCGCACGCCTGGGAGGTTTCCTGGGCTACCGGGTGACGATCTGCGACGCCCGGGAGGTCTTCGCCACCGAGGCGCGCTTCCCGCACGCCGACGAGGTCGTGGTCAGCTGGCCGCATCTCTACCTCGACCGCGAGGCCGCCGCGGGCACGCTGGACGGCCGCACCGTGGTTTGCGTTCTCACCCACGACCCCAAGTTCGACATCCCGCTGCTGGAGCGGGCCCTGCGGATGCCGCTCGGTTACATCGGAGCCATGGGTTCCCGACGCACCCACCACGACCGCCTCGACCGGCTTCGCGAGGCCGGCCTCACCGAATCCGAGATCGGCAGACTTCACTCGCCCATCGGCCTGGACCTCGGTGCCCGCACGCCTGAGGAAACCGCCGTCGCCATCGCGGCGGAGATCGTCGCGCGCAACCGCGGCGGAGGCTGCCTGCCGCTCACCGGCGGTGTCGGCCCCATCCACCGAGTACGGCATGTCCCCACAGCCGCCGAAGCCGTCCATGCCGACGCCGCCGGGAATGGTCCGGAGGCGGTGTACACAGCGGCCCGCTGATGCCAGAACCCGGGCGAACGCGGCAGTGTTGACCTCCGCCCACTGCCGGAACGTACGCGGCTCCCTGCCCGTCACCTCGCGTACCGTCGGCAGCACCCGCGACTCGTCGAGCGTGCCGTCGGAGTAGAAGCTGAAGAAGGCGTCGACCTTTGTCCCGAGTGTGGAGAAAGTTGTGCTGGAACACTGCGCAAGTTCTTCCCACTCGGGGAAAGCGCTGCTACGTTCCCCTCGAAAGCCCGACGGAGACGGCCTGGAATGGCGGGGAGGGGCACGTGAGACGCATGACCGCTCGACCCGCGAACGCGCACCAGGCGCGACTGCTCAGGCTGTTGCGCGACGGTGGGCCCAACTCCCGTGCCCAGCTGGGCGATCAGGTGGACCTGTCCCGTTCCAAGCTCGCCGTGGAGGTCGACCGGCTCCTTGAGACCGGGCTCGTGGTCGCGGACGGCCTTGCCGCCTCGCGCGGCGGGCGGCGCTCCCACAACATCCGCCTCGCCCCCGCGCTGCGCTTCCTCGGCGTCGACATCGGCGCCACCTCGATCGATGTGGCCGTCACCAACGCCGAGCTGGAAGTTCTCGGCCACCTCAACCACCCCATGGACGTACGCGAGGGCCCGGTCGCCGTCTTCGAGCAGGTGCTGTCGATGGCGGCCAAGCTCAGGGCCTCCGGACTTGCCGAAGGCTTCGACGGCGCCGGCATCGGCGTCCCCGGCCCGGTCCGCTACCCCGAAGGCGTGCCGGTCGCGCCGCCGATCATGCCCGGCTGGGACGGCTTCCCGGTGCGTGAGGCGCTCAGCCAGGACCTGGGCTGCCCGGTCATGGTCGACAACGATGTGAACCTGATGGCGATGGGGGAGCAGCACGCGGGCGTCGCACGCTCCGTCGGCGACTTCCTCTGCATCAAGATCGGTACGGGCATCGGCTGCGGTATCGTCGTCGGTGGTGAGGTCTACCGCGGAACGACGGGCAGCGCCGGCGACATCGGCCATATCCAGGTCGAACCGGACGGCCGCGCCTGCGCCTGCGGCAACAAGGGCTGCCTGGAAGCCCACTTCAGCGGTGCCGCGCTGGCCCGCGATGCCGCGGACGCGGCCCGCACCGGCCGGTCGGAGGAGCTCGCCGCCCGGCTCGAGAGCGCGGGACGACTCACCGCCGCCGACGTGGCGGCCGCCGCTGCCGCCGGGGACGCCACCTCGCTCGACCTCATCCGCGAGGGCGGCAACCGCGTCGGACAGGTCATCGCCGGACTGGTCAGCTTCTTCAACCCGGGTCTTGTGGTGATCGGCGGCGGGGTGACCGGCCTCGGTCACACGCTGCTGGCGAGCGTACGCACCCAGGTCTACCGCCAGTCGCTGCCGCTGGCGACCGGCAATCTCCCCATCGTGCTGGGCGAGTTGGGGCCGACCGCCGGAGTGATCGGCGCGGCCAGGCTCATCAGCGACCACCTGTTCTCGCCGGCCTGACACACCGGGCCGGACGATCGCACCACGCCAGGCGCGCCGCAAGGCGTGAGCACCACCCGCAACAGCACAGCACAGCGCCCTGCCCGCTCACCGGCCGCACCCGCCGAGGGGATTCGTCATGGCACCAGAACCACCCTTGCTCACGATGTCCGGCATCACCAAGTCCTTCCCGGGCGTCCGCGCCCTCGACGGTGTGGACCTGGAGGTCCAGGCCGGCGAGGTCCACTGCCTCCTCGGCCAGAACGGCGCCGGCAAATCCACCCTGATCAAGGTGCTCGCCGGAGCCCATCAGCCCGACACCGGAGAGATCACCTGGCGCGGCGACGCGGTAGCCCTCAAATCTCCCATCGCCGCCATGAGCCTCGGCATCGCCACCATCTACCAGGAACTCGACCTGGTCGAAGGACTGTCCGTCGCCGAGAACGTCTTCCTCGGGCACGAGCCGACCTCGGCCGGTTTCGTCGTACGCGGCAAAGAAGCCCGTTCGACAACTGCCGTGATTCTCAAGCGACTTGGGCACCCGGAGATCGACCCGTCCCGCCACGTCGGCGACCTCTCCGCCGCCCAGCAGCAGATCGTCTCCATGGCCCGAGCGCTCTCCCACGAGGTACGCCTCATCGTGATGGACGAGCCCTCCGCCGCCCTCGACCCCGACGAGGTCGACAACCTCTTCCGTATCGTCGGCAATCTGACCGCCGAGGGCGTCGCCGTCGTCTACATCTCCCACCGGCTCGAAGAGATCCGCCGCATCGGCGACCGGGTCACCGTACTCAAGGACGGCCGGGCGGTCGCCGTCGGCCTGCCCGCACGCGACACTCCCACCCGCGACATCGTTGCCATGATGACCGGACGGAATGTCGAGTACGTCTTCCCCGAGCGGCCCGACCCGGCCCGCGCGGCGGACCAGCAACCGGTGCTGCGGGTCGAAGGGCTCGCCAGAGAAGGGGAGTTCGCGCCCGTCGACCTGGAACTGCGCCCCGGCGAGATCGTCGGGCTCGCCGGACTCGTCGGCTCCGGACGCTCCGAGATCCTGGAGACGATCTACGGCGCCCGCAAGCCCAGCGCCGGACGCGTCCTCGTCGACGGCAGCCCGCTGCGCCCCGGCAGCGTCCGCTCGGCCGTCCGCGCCGGAGTCGGACTCGCCCCCGAGGAGCGCAAGGCGCAGGGGCTGCTGATGCTGGAGTCCGTCACCCGCAATGTCTCCGTCTCCTCCCTCTCCCGCTTCTCCCGCGGCGGCTGGCTCGACCGCAGCCAGGAGCGCACCGCCGCACAGCGGGCGACCAGGGAACTCTCGCTGCGCCCCGACAATCCCGACGCCCGCATCCGCACCCTCTCCGGCGGCAACCAGCAAAAGGCCGTGCTCGCCCGCTGGCTGCTGCGCGGCTGCCGGGTGCTGCTCCTCGACGAGCCCACCCGCGGCGTCGACGTCGGTGCCCGCGCCGAGCTGTACGCCGTGATCCGCCGGCTGGCCGACGAAGGCCTCGCCGTACTTCTCGTATCCAGCGAAGTGCCCGAAGTCCTGGGCCTCGCCGACCGGGTGCTGGTGCTCCGCGAGGGCAGCGTCGTGCACACGGCCGACGCCCGGGAGCTCGACGAGCACCGCGTACTCGACCTTGTGATGGAAGGGAGCCCGACGGCATGACGCAGCCAGCCTCTCCGGCGCGGCAGGACGCGCCGATACCCACCGCCAAGTCCGCACCGGCAGGCGGAGGTTGGCGTCGTCCGCTCGGACTGCGCGCCGATGTCCGCAATCTCTCGCTGCTCGGCGTTCTCGCCGTACTGATCGCGGTCGGCGGCATCACCAAGCCCGATGAATTCCTCGCCATCAGCAATCTTCAGCTCGTCCTCACCCAAGCCTCCATCATCGGCGTCGTCACCGTCGGCATGACCTTCGTGATCACCAGCGGCGGCATCGACCTGTCGGTCGGCGCGATCGTGGCGCTGGCCTCGGTATGGGCGACGACGGTGGCCACACAGGAGTACGGCTTCGCGGGCATCCTCTTCACCGCGGTGATCGTCGGACTGGGCTGCGGTCTGGTGAACGGACTGCTCATCGCGTACGGCGGGATGGTGCCGTTCATCGCGACCCTGGCCATGCTGGCATCCGCCCGCGGACTCGCCCTGCAGATCACGGACGGCAAGACCCAGATGGTCACCGTGAACTCCGTACTGGACCTGGGCATCAAGGACGCGTACATCCTCGGCATCCCGCCGCTGGTCCTGGTCTTCGCGGCGGTCACGGTCATCGGCTGGCTGCTGCTGAACCGTACGACCTTCGGGCGGCGGACCGTAGCGGTCGGCGGCAACGCGGAAGCCGCCCGCCTCGCCGGCATCGACGTACGCCGCCAGCGGCTCTATCTGTATCTGCTCTCCGGACTGTGCTGCGGAATCGCCGCCTTCATGCTGATCGTGCTGGCCGGCTCGGGACAGAACACCAACGGCAATCTCTACGAACTCGACGCCATCGCCGCGGCGATCATCGGCGGCACCCTGCTCAGCGGCGGCCGGGGCACCATCGTCGGCTCGGTCCTCGGCGTCCTCGTCTTCACCACCATCACCAACATCTTCGCTCTCAACAACCTGGAGAGCGCCGTCCAGCAGATCGCCAAGGGCGCGATCATCGTCGCCGCCGTCCTGGTCCAGCGCCGAACATTGCGCGGCGGCGAGGCCTGACCCCCGCCCCACCCCCACTCCACCCCTCCACTTCTCCATCTGTCGAACCGCCCAGCTGAAGGGTTGATCCGTCATGCCAGAAATCCCGGCCACGAGCCGCAGAGGCCTGCTCTTCGGCACCGCCGCCGTCTCGGCCGGCGCGCTGCTGACCGCCTGCACCAGCAACGAGCCCAAGAAGTCGGAGGCGGCCACCAACAATGCCCCGGCCGCCGACGACAAGCCCGGCAAGGCCGTCACCATCGGCTTCGCCGGACCCCAGGCCGACCACGGCTGGCTCAACGCCATCAACGAGAACGCCAAGTCACGTGCCAAGAAGTACTCCGAGGTGACCTTGGAGATCACCGAGGGCTCGAACGACACCGCCGCCCAGATCGGCCAGGTCCAGACGCTGATCAACAAGAAGGTCGACGTACTCGTCATTCTGCCCGCCGACGGAAAGGCGCTGACCCAGGTCGGCCTGCAGGCCATGAAGGCGGGCATCCCCGTCATCAACCTGGACCGGATCTTCGCCTCCCCGCAGGCCTACCGCTGCTGGATCGGCGGCGACAACTACGGCATGGGCCTCAACGCCGGCAACTACATCGGCGAGCAGCTCAAGGACAAGCCGAACGCCAAGGTCATCGAACTGGCCGGGATGGACAATCTGGAGCTCACCAAGCAGCGCACCCAGGGCTTCGACGACGCCCTGAAGAACTACCCCAACATCAAGAAAGCGGCCCGCCAGGCTGCCGACTTCACCGTCGAGTCCGGCCAGGCGAAGATGGCTCAACTCCTCCAGGCGCAGAGTCAGTTCGACGCACTGTGGAACCACGACGACGACCAGGGCGTGGGCGCGCTGCGCGCCATCGCACAGGCCGGCCGCAAGGACTTCCTGATGGTCGGCGGTGCCGGAGCCAAGTCCGCGATGGACGCCATCAAGGCCGACAACAGTGTCCTGAAGGCCACCGTCCTCTACCCGCCGACCATGGCTGCCTCCGCAATCGATCTCGCCCGCGTGCTCGGGCAGGGCAAGGGCGTCAGCGGGATGTCGGAGCTGGAGATCCCCGCCTCGATCACCCTCTACTCGGCCGTCGTGACCAAGGAGAACGTCGACGAGTACCTGCCCACCGGCTTCAGCTGACCGGCGCGCCCGCCCCCACCGAGCAGACCGAAGAGGAGGAACCCGTATGGAACAGAGGGATAGTGAGGCCGCTGTGCCGACACTAGGCGTCGGCATGGTCGGATACGCGTTCATGGGAGCCGCCCACTCACAGGGGTGGCGCACCGTCGGACGCGTCTTCGACCTGCCGCTGCGGCCGGTCCTCGCCGCGATCGGCGGCCGTGACGAGGCAGCCGTGCGGGCCGCGGCCGACAGACACGGCTGGGCTGCGGCGGAGACCGACTGGCGCGACCTCGTGACCCGCGACGATGTGCAGCTCGTCGACATCTGCACACCGGGTGACAGCCATGCGGAGATCGCGATCACGGCGCTGGAGGCGGGCAAGCACGTCCTGTGCGAGAAGCCGCTGGCCAACTCCGTCGCCGAGGCCGAGGCGATGGTCACGGCGGCAGAACGCGCCAGGGAACGCGGTCAGCTGGCGATGGTGGGCTTCAACTACCGGCGGGTGCCCGCGATCGCTTACGCACGCCGGCTGATCGCCGATGGCAGGCTCGGCACCCTGCGGCATGTGCGCTTCACCTATCTCCAGGACTGGCTGGTCGACCCGCAGTTCCCGCTCACCTGGCGGCTCAAGCGCGAGCACGCGGGCTCGGGCGCGCTGGGCGATCTGGGCGCGCACATCGTGGACCTGGCGCAGTATCTGGCGGGGGAGCCGCTGGTCGGGGTCTCGGCGCTCTCGGAGACCTTTGTACGGGAGCGTCCGCTGCTCGCCGGCGCTTCGGCCGGTCTCTCCGCCTCGGGCGGCGCCGAGCGGGGGCCGGTCACCGTCGACGACGCGGCGGTGTTCACCGGGCGGCTCGCGTCGGGTGCGCTCGCCTCCTTCGAGGCCACTCGGATGGCGTCCGGCCGCAAGAACGCGCTGCGACTCGAAATCAACGGCGAGCTGGGGTCGTTGGCCTTCGACCTGGAGCGGCTCAACGAGCTGTCCTTCCACGACCACACCGAGCCCGCCGCCTCATCCGGCTTCCGGCGGATCCTCATCACCGAGTCGGAGCATCCGTATCTGGAGGCGTGGTGGCCGCCCGGCCACGCACTCGGCTACGAGCACACCTTCGCCCACCAGGCGCGCGATCTGGTCGTGGCGATCGCCACGGGTACCGACCCCGCGCCGTCGTTCGCGGACGGGCTGCAGGTGCAGCGGGTGCTCGCCGCGGTGGAGGAAAGCGCGGAGAAGAGCGCCGTCTACACACCCGTACCGACATCCGTACCAGCATCCGCAGAGACATCCGTACAGGCACAGGTCTAGGAGGTCCGAATGCCACGTCCGTTCACGCTCTTCACCGGCCAGTGGGCCGATCTGCCGCTGGAGGAGGTCTGCCGGCTCGCCCGCGACTTCGGTTACGACGGCCTCGAACTCGCCTGCTGGGGCGACCACTTCGAGGTCGACAAGGCGCTCGCCGACCCTTCGTACCTCGACGGGCGGCACGCGCTGCTCGAGAAGTACGGCCTCACGTGCTGGGCGATCTCCAACCATCTGGTCGGCCAGGCGGTCTGCGACAGCATCATCGACGAACGCCACGAGGCGATCCTGCCCGCCCGCATCTGGGGCGACGGCGAGGCCGAAGGCGTACGGCAGCGGGCAGCCGCCGAGATCAAGGACACCGCGCGGGCCGCGGCCGCCTTCGGGGTGCGTACCGTCATCGGTTTCACCGGATCGTCGATCTGGCATCTGCTGGCGATGTTCCCGCCGGTGCCCGAGCGGATGATCGAGCGCGGATACGAGGACTTCGCCGAGCGGTGGAACCCGATCCTCGACGTCTTCGACGCGGAGGGCGTGCGGTTCGCACACGAAGTGCATCCCAGTGAGATCGCGTACGACTACTGGACCACCAAGCGCGCGCTGGAGGCGGTCGGCAACCGGCCGGCCTTCGGGCTCAACTTCGACCCGAGCCACTTCGTCTGGCAGGACCTGGACCCGGTCGGATTCCTGTACGACTTCCGGGACCGGATCTACCACGTGGACTGCAAGGAGGCGCGCAAACGCCTCGACGGCCGCAACGGCAGACTCGGTTCGCATCTGCCGTGGGGAGACCCCCGGCGCGGCTGGGACTTCGTCTCGGCCGGACACGGTGACGTGCCGTGGGAGGACGTCTTCCGGATGCTGCGCTCGATCGGCTACGACGGCCCGATCTCGGTGGAGTGGGAGGACGCGGGCATGGACCGCCTGGCGGGTGCCCCACAAGCGCTTGCCGATCTGAAGCGATTCGATTTCGACCCGCCCACGGCCTCCTTCGACGCGGCCTTCGGAGGTGGCGACTAGGGCATCGGTCCAGCTCCGAGCCCGGTGGTGGATCCGCCGCCGGGCCGGTTCGGCCTGCCCGGTGACGGCTTTGTCCTGCGGTAGGGAAAAGTTGAAGTTCCCTGATGCACAAGGGCTTTCCGTCCCGGACGAACCCCGATACGGTCCATGAGGTGTACAGGACATAGGTGGTCCCCGGCGTGACGGCGCACTCCGGTTCCCACGGCGATCAGCCCGGTGCGCGGTGCAGGACGAGCACCGTCCCGAGAGCGGAACGAACGCGCTCCACCCCCAGCCCGACCGGCGATTGAGGGCAGAACACCGCCCCGCCCGTTCGACCGGCCCATCCCGGAGGACATTCGTGCACAGGAAAAGGCTCAGAGCCCGCAAGGCACTCGCACTCCTCACCAGCAGTCTTCTCGCCGCGACCTCTCTCGCCCTCACCGCGCCCCGGATCGCGGCCGCCGCCGACCCCGGGCCGGCCGCGGAAGCCGAGCAGTTCCAGCAGGTCACCCTCGCCAAGGGTGGTGAGGAGACCGGCGAACCGATGTCCCTGGCCGTACTGCCCGACCGCAGCGTGCTGCACACCTCACGCAACGGCGAGCTGCGGATGACCGACAGCGCGGGCAACACCCGTGTGGTGGGCACCATCCCCGTCTACTCGCATGACGAGGAAGGTCTCCAAGGCATCGGCCTCGACCCCAAGTTCGGCGAGAACCGCTTCATCTACCTGTACTACGCGCCCCCGCTGAGCACCCCCGCGGGAGATGCCCCGAACGACGGCACCGCCGAGGACTTCGCGAAGTTCGACGGCGTCAACCGGCTCTCGCGCTTCGTGCTCAAGGCCGACGGCACCCTCGACAACGCCAGTGAGAAGAAGATCATCGACATCCCGGCGACCCGCGGCATCTGCTGCCACGTCGGCGGCGACATCGACTTCGACGCGCAGGGCAACCTCTATCTGTCGACCGGCGACGACTCCAACCCCTTCGCCTCCGACGGATACACGCCTATCGACGACCGGCCGGGCCGCAACCCCGCGTACGACGCCCGCCGCACCTCGGGCAACACCAACGACCTGCGCGGCAAGATCCTGCGGATCAAGGTCAACGACGACGCGAGCTATTCCATCCCCGACGGCAACCTCTTCGCGCCCGGGACCGCCAAGACCCGGCCCGAGATCTACGCCATGGGCTTCCGCAACCCCTTCCGGTTCAGCGTCGACAAGAAGACCGGGATCGTCTACGTCGGTGACTACGGCCCCGACGCGGGCACGGCCGACCCCAAGCGCGGCCCGGGCGGACAGGTCGAGTTCGCCAGGGTCACCAAGCCCGGCAACTTCGGCTGGCCCTTCTGCACCGGAAACAACAACGCCTACGTCGACTACGACTTCGCGACCAAGACGTCCGGAGCCACTTTCGACTGCGCGGCACCCAAGAACGAATCGCCGCACAACACCGGTCTGGTCGACCTGCCGCCGGCGCAGCCGGCCTGGATCCCCTACGACGGCGGCTCCGTGCCCGAGTTCGGCACCGGCTCAGAGTCCCCGATGGGCGGACCCGTATACCGCTACGACGCGGCCTCCACATCCCCGGTGAAGTTCCCGGAGGCGTACGACGGAGACTTCTTCGCCGGTGAGTTCGGCCGCCGCTGGATCAAGCGGATCGAGCAGGGCGCCGACGGCGCGGTCCAGTCCATCAACCCCGTGCCGTGGACCGGCACCCAGATCATGGACATGGCCTTCGGACCCGACGGCGCGCTGTACGTACTCGACTACGGCACCGCCTGGTTCGGCGGCGACGAGAACTCCGGCCTCTACCGCATCGAGAATGCCACCGGCGGACGCTCCCCGGTCGCCGAGGCAGCCGCGAACAAGACCTCCGGCAAGGCCCCGCTGCGGGTCGCGTTCTCCTCGGCAGGCACCACCGACGGCGACGGAGACGCCTTGACCTACGCCTGGGACTTCGGCGACGGCGGCAGGTCCACCGAGGCCAACCCCACGTACACGTACAAGAAGAACGGCACCTACACCGCGACCGTCACCGCCAAGGACCCCAGCGGCCGCACCGGCTCCGCCGGCGTCCATGTCGTCGTCGGCAACACCGCCCCCAAGGTGACTCTCGAACTCCCGGCAGAGGGAGCGCTGTTCAGCTTCGGCGACGAGATCCCCTTCAAGGTGAAGGTCACCGACCCGGAGGACGGGACGATCGACTGCGCCAAGGTGAAGGTGACGTACATCCTCGGCCATGACAGCCACGGCCACCCGGTCACCTCGGCCAACGGCTGCACCGGCACCATCAAGACCTCGGCCGACGGCGGCCACGACCCGAACGCCAATATCTTCGGAGTCTTCGACGCCGAGTACACCGACGGCGGGGGCGGCGGCCAGGCCGCGCTCACCAGCCACGACCAGGCGCAGCTCCAGCCGCGCCACCGGCAGGCCGAGCACTACAACAACTCCTCGGGCGTCACGCTCCAGAACAAGGGCAGTGCCCACGGCGGCAAGACGGTCGGCGACATCCACAACAACGACTGGATCTCCTTCAAGCCCTACAACCTGACCGGATCCACCAAGCTCACCGCCCGTATCTCCTCCGGCGGCGTCGGCGGCGTCGGCGGCTTCCTCGAGGTGCGCACCGGATCGGCGGACGGCCAGATCCTCGGTTCCGCACCGGTGCCCGTCACCGGCAGCTGGGACAACTTCCAGGACATCGACGTACCGCTGCGGGCGGTGCCGAAGCGGACCACCGAACTGTTCCTGGTCTTCAAGGGCGGCGACGGAGCGCTCTACGACGTGGACGACTTCGAGCTCTCCAACAGCGCACCCGACCGGACCGCCAAGCGCGTCCTGGTCTTCTCCAAGACCGCCGGCTTCCGCCACGACTCCATCCCGGCCGGCGTCGCGGCACTCAGGGAACTCGGCAAGGACGGCAACATCACGGTCGACGCGACCGAGGAGGCGGACCAGTTCACCACCAGCAACCTCGCCCGGTACGACGCGGTCGTCTTCCTGTCCACCACCGGTGACGTGCTGGGTGCCGAGCAGCAGAAGGCATTCGAGAACTACGTCGCCACCGGCGGCGGCTACATGGGCGTGCACGCCGCAGCCGACACCGAGTACGACTGGAAGTTCTACGGCGGGCTCGTCGGCGCGTACTTCGCCTCCCACCCGCAGATCCAGCCCGCCACCGTGCGGGTCGAGGACCACACCCACCCGTCGACCACGCACTTGGACGACGCCTGGGAGCGCACCGACGAGTGGTACAACTACCGCACCAACCCGCGTGGCCAGGCCCGGGTGCTGGCGACCCTGGACGAAACCACCTATCAGTGCGGCACGATGAAGGGCGACCACCCGATCGCCTGGTGCCAGACATACGAGGGCGGCCGCGCCTTCTACACCGGCGGTGGCCACACCAAGGAGTCGTACGCCGAGCCGGCCTTCCGCCAGCATCTGCTGGGCGGCCTGCGCTACGCATCGGGCCAGGTCAAGGCCGACTGCAAGCCGCAGACCGGATACCGGCCGATCTTCAACGGCAAGACGCTGGACGGCTGGAAGCAGGCCGGGCCCGGAAAGTTCAACGTCGTCGACGGCGAACTGCGCACCGAGGGCGGCATGGGCATGCTCTGGTACCAGGCCAAGGAGCTGAAGTCGTACTCGCTGAAGCTCGACTGGAAGCTGGCGGGCGACGACAACTCCGGTGTCTTCGTGGGCTTCCCGTCCTCCGACGACCCCTGGTCGGCGGTGAACAACGGCTATGAGGTGCAGATCGACGCGACGGATGCGGCCGACCGCACCACCGGCGCCGTCTACGGCTTCAAGTCGGCCGACATCGAGGCCCGCGACCGCGTCCTGCGGCCGCCGGGCCAGTGGAACAGCTACGAAATCCGGGTGCAGGGTGAACGGCTCCAGGTCTTCCTCAACGGCGTGAAGATCAACGACTTCACCAACACCGACCCGGTACGCAGCCTGAAGGACGGCTACGTCGGCATCCAGAACCACGGTGCCGAGGACCAGGTGTCCTTCCGGAACATCCAACTCAGGGAGCTGCCCTCCTAGGCGCGCCCGTCAGACGACGGCGGGCGGGGTGGCGCCGTACCCCCCGCCCGCCGTCCTCCACCACACCGACATGGCAGGGAGGCAGCCCGTGACGAATGGGAATGTACGCACCGGAGTCTGGTTCGTCGGAGGCCGCGGCTCCGTGGCCACCACGGCTGTCGCGGGGTGCGCGGCGGTCACCGCCGGGCTGCATCCGCCGACCGGCATGGTCACCGAGACGGCGCCGTTTGCCGAATCCGGGCTCCCTGCCCTGTCGTCGCTGGTCTTCGGCGGTCACGACACCGCGCACTGTCCGCTGCCCAAGCGGGCCGAGGAACTCACCGCGGCCGGGGTGCTTCCGCACGGTCTGGCGGCGGCGGTGCGTGGCGAACTGACCGCCGCGGACAGTGAGATACGTCCCGGTGGGCCGCAGTCCGGCGACACGCGGCCCGACGAGGAGCTCATCGCCGCCTTCGCCGCGGACCTGGTCGACTTCCGGGCGCGGAGGGGTCTTGCCCGGGTGGTCGTCGTCAACGTCTCCTCCACCGAGCCGCAGCCCGCGCCGGACGCCGTTCGGCTGCCGCCCAGCTCCCTGTACGCGGCCGCGGCACTGCGGGTCCGCTGCCCCTTCGTCAACTTCACCCCCTCCACCGGGCTGCGCACCGCGGCCCTCAAAGACGCCGCCGCGGCAAGTGGACTTCCCCACGCGGGCCGCGACGGCAAAACAGGCCAGACGCTGCTCCGTTCCGTACTCGCCCCGATGTTCGTGCAACGCGCCCTGTCCGTACGGGCATGGTCGGGCACCAACCTGCTGGGGGGCGGGGACGGAGCGGCGCTGGCCGACCCGGCCGCGGCGGCCGCGAAGAACGCCGGCAAGGAACGCGTCCTCGCCGACACGCTGGGCCACACCCCGGAGGGCGAGGTCCACATCGACGAGGTACCGGCGCTGGGCGACTGGAAGACCGCGTGGGACCACATCGCGTTCGAGGGCTTCCTCGGTTCGCGGATGATCCTGCAGACCATCTGGCAGGGCTGCGACTCGGCGCTCGCGGCGCCGCTGGTCCTGGACCTGGCGCGACTGGTGTCCCGGGCCCACGAGGTGGGCCTGTCGGGACCGCTGCCCGAACTCGGCTTCTACTTCAAGGACCCGGACGGCGGCCCGGCGGGGCTCTCGGAGCAGTTCGAGCAACTGCTGTCGTTTGCCGACCGGCTGCGGGAGGCCAAGTGACCCTACGGGCCTGGGGGGAACTGCTGCGCGCACCTTTTTCGATGTGCCTCTCGCGCGGCTCGGCGCTGGGGCGCCTTCCCGGCTTCGAGCCACTGCGACGGACTCCGTCCGCCGGCGGGGACGGGGGCGGGGGCGGGGGCGGGGGCGGGGGCGGGGTGCTGCGGGCCTGGGCGGAACTGTTGCGCGTCTCTGCCCTGTTCACCGTCCCGGGCGACGCCATGGCCGGCGCGGCCACCCTGGGCACCCGCCCCAACCGCGGCACGGCGCTCGCGGTGGGCGCATCCCTGTGCCTGTACGAGGCGGGCATGGCCCTCAACGACTGGGCGGACCGTGAGGAGGACGCGGTGGACCGCCCGCACCGCCCGATCCCCTCGGGCCGCATCACCCCGGCGGCCGCGCTCACGGCGGCCGGCGCGCTGACGGCGGCGGGCCTGGCCCTCGCGTCCCGCGCGGGCCGCCCGGCTTTGGCGGTGGCGACAGCGTTGTCAGCGACGGTCTGGTCGTACGACCTCCACTTCAAACACACGCCCGGTGGCCCAGCGGCGATGGCTACGGCGCGGGGCCTTGACCTGGTCCTGGGAGCGGTGGCGACGGGCACGGCGCACCGGCGCGGGGGCCTGGGGCGCGGGCCCTTGCAGGAGCCGGCGAGCGGCGCGGGCGAGCGCGGGGCAGTGCTTGTCGCGTTGCCGTCCGCCGCCGTGCTCGCAGCGCATACCTACGCCGTCACCACCGTCTCGCGACGCGAGGCGCAGGGCGGCTCGACCATCGCACCGCTCGCCGCCCTCGCAGCGACCCTCGGGCTCGGCGCACTCGCGGCCCGCGAGCGGCGGGCTTCGGGAAGGGACGGGGCAGGGGAGAACCCCCAACGGCCTCCCGGAGCACCCGCAGCCGGATCCGCGCCCGCAGCCGGATCCGCGCCCGCAGCCGCACCCGGGCTCGCGCTCACCCCCGCCCGTCTCCTCGCCGCCACCTACATCCGTACCGCCGCCACCCCCCTCCTCCACGCCGCCCTCAACCCCTCCCCGCCGCTCACGCAGCGCGCCGTCGGCGGCGGCATCCGGGCCATGATCCCGCTCCAGGCCGCCCTCGCCGCCCGCGCGGGCGCCGACGCCACCGCCCTCGCGGTGATGGGACTCGTCCCGCTCGCCCGCAAGCTCGCACGGAAGGTGAGCCCGACATGAGCCCCGCCACCCCCCTCCGCCTCGGCTACGGCACCAACGGCCTCACCGACCTCCGCCTCACCGATGCGCTCGCCCTCCTCGCCGACCTCGGTTACGACGGTGTCGGACTGACCCTCGACCATATGCACCTCGACCCGCTCGCCCCCGGCCTCCCCGCCCGCACCCGCCAAGTGGCCGAGCGACTCCTCGAGTTGAACCTCGACGTCACCATCGAGACCGGCGCGCGCTACGTCCTCGACCCCCGCCGCAAACACGGCCCCTCCCTCCTCGATCCGGACCCCGACGGCCGCGCCGCCCGCACCGCCCTGCTGATTACGGCCGTCCAGGTCGCCGCCGACCTCGGCGCCCACGCCGTGCACTGCTTCAGTGGCATCACCCCCGCGGACACCGCCCGGGACACCGCCTGGGAGCGGCTCGAAGAGTCACTCACCCCCGTCCTGGACGTCGCCGCCGACGCCCGCGTCCCTCTCGCCATCGAACCCGAGCCCGGCCACCTCCTCGCCACCCTCGCCGACTTCCACCACCTCCGCGCCGTCCTCGGCGACCCCAGACCCCTCGGGCTCACCCTCGACATCGGCCACTGCCAGTGCCTGGAACCGGCGCCGCCCGCCGAATGCGTACGCGACGCCGCACCCTGGCTGCGCCATGTCCAGATCGAGGACATGCGCCGCGGCGTCCATGAACACCTCCCGTTCGGAGACGGGGAGATGGACTTCCCGCCCGTACTCGAAGCCCTCGCCGCCACCGGCTACCAGGGCCTGACCGTCGTGGAACTGCCCCGCCACTCACACGCGGGCCCCGAACTCGCCCGCGCCTCCATCGAGTTCCTCCGCTCGCAGACGCCGCTGAAGGGAGCACCGGCATGGTGACGCCGACCCGCAAAGAACTCGACGCACAGCTCCCCGACGCCGCCCGCGCCTGGCTCGACGAGGCCCTCGCCGAAGCCGCGCACGCCGCCGACGCACCCCAGGCCGCCCGGTCGCCGTATGCCGCATCCGCCTGGGAGCTCCGGTTCGCGGCCGCGGGCCGCCACTGCGGCCAGGACCACGCCGACGTCGTACGCACCCTGCTCCTCGCCGAGGCCCGGGCCGACAACGCCACCCTCACCCGCCTCTACCACCAGGGCACCGCCGCCGAACGCCGCGCCGTGCTCCTCGCCCTGCACCCCCTCGTCGAGAGCCCCGCAGCCCTGCCCCTCGTCGAGGACGCCCTGCGCACCAACGACACCCGACTCGTCACCGCGGCCGTCGGACCGTACGCCGCGGCCCACCTCGACCCGCACTCCTGGCGGCACGCCGTCCTCAAGTGCCTGTTCACCGGTGTGCCCGTCGACGCCGTCGCCGGACTGCGCAGCCGCGCCGCGGGCGACAGCGAGCTGGCCAGGATGCTCGCCGACTACGCCGCCGAGCGCACCGCCGCCGGCCGCGACGTCCCCCCAGATCTCAATCGCGTGTTGACCCTGACCGGCGAGCAGTCCGAGGAGTCCTGATGCGCATCTTCGACCCCCACATCCACATGACCTCCCGCACCACCGACGACTATCAGGCGATGTATGCCGCGGGCGTCCGCGCCCTGGTCGAACCGTCCTTCTGGCTCGGCCAGCCGCGCACCTCGCCCGCCAGCTTCTTCGACTACTTCGACGCGCTGCTCGGCTGGGAGCCCTTCCGCGCCGCGCAGTACGGCATCGCTCACCACTGCACGATCGCCCTCAACCCCAAAGAGGCGAACGACCCCCGCTGCACACCCGTCCTCGCTGCCCTGCCCCGCTATCTCGAAAAGGACTCCGTCGTCGCCGTCGGCGAGATCGGCTACGACTCGATGACCCCTGCCGAGGACGCCGCGCTCGCCGCCCAGCTCCAGCTCGCCGCCGAACACGGCCTGCCCGCCCTCGTCCACACCCCGCACCGCGACAAGCTGGCCGGCCTGCACCGCACCGTCGACGTCATCCGAGAATCCGCCCTCCCCACGGAACGCGTCCTGCTCGACCACCTCAATGAGACGACCGTAAAGCACGCCACTGACAGCGGCTGCTGGCTCGGCTTCTCCATCTACCCCGACACCAAGATGGACGAGGACCGCATGATCGCGATCCTGAAGACGTACGGAACCGAGAAGGTACTGGTCAACTCGGCCGCGGACTGGGGAAAGAGCGACCCCCTCAAGACCCGCAAGGTCGCTGACGCGATGCTCGCCGCCGGATTCACGGAGGACGACGTCGACCAGGTCCTGTGGCGCAACCCCGTCGCCTTCTACGGCCTCAGCGGCCGCCTCCAGCTCGACATCGCCGAACCGGAGCCCCTGCACGAGGGCAACTCCATCCTCCGCGGCGGGGAATGAGGAGGCAGACGTATGCGCTTCCGCCACCCCGACGGCACCACCGTCCACCTCTCCTACTGCACCAACGTCCACCCCGCGGAGACACTCGACGGTGTCCTCGCCCAACTGCGCGACCACTGCGAACCGGTACGCAAACGACTCGGCCGCGACCGCCTCGGCATCGGTCTCTGGCTCGCCAAGGACGCCGCCCACGCGCTGGTCACCGACCCGGCGGCGCTGCGCGGCCTGCGCGCCGAACTCGACCGCCGCGGGCTGGAGGTCGTCACCCTCAACGGCTTCCCCTACGAGGGATTCGGCGCCGAAGAGGTCAAATACCGCGTCTACAAGCCGGACTGGACCGACCCCGAACGCCTCGCCCACACCACGGACCTGGCCCGCCTGCTCGCCGCCCTGCTGCCCGACGACGCCACCGAGGGCACCATCTCCACCCTCCCGCTGGCCTGGCGCACCCCCTTCGACAGCGACCCGGCCGCGGCCGCCACCGCCCACGCCGCGCTGACCACTCTCGCCGAGCGCCTCGACGCCCTCGAGGAACTCACCGGCAAGTCGATCCGGATCGCGCTCGAACCCGAGCCCGGCTGCACCGTCGAGACCACCGCCGACGCGATCGCCCCGCTCACCGACGTTGCCACGGCAACTGCCGGAAACCGCATCGGCATCTGCATCGACACCTGCCATCTCGCCACCTCCTTCGAAGACCCGCACACCGCCCTCGCCGCCCTCGCAGCGGCGGGCGTCACCATCCCCAAAGCGCAGCTGTCCGCCGCACTCCACGCCGAAGAACCCCACCTCCCCGAGGTACGTGCCGCACTCGCCGCCTTCGCCGAGCCCCGCTTCCTCCACCAGACCCGCACCCTTTCCCGAGCTCTCCGAGCTGGGGAGACCCCATCCGCCGCGGGACTGCGCGGCACCGACGACCTCGGCGAAGCCCTCGCCGGGGACGCGCTGCCCGACGGCGCCCCCTGGCGCGCCCACTTCCACGTCCCCCTTCACTCCCCGCCCGCCCCGCCGCTCGCCTCCACCCTCCCCGTACTCCAGGAGACGCTGACCCAGCTCGTCGGCGGACCCACCCCCCACACCCGCCACCTCGAGGTCGAGACCTACACCTGGCAGGCCCTGCCGCCCGAGCTGCGCCCCCGCAACCGCACCCAGCTCGCCGACGGCATCGCCGCCGAACTCACCCTCGCCCGCGACCTGCTGGTCGACCTCGGTCTCAAGGAGCTGCCATGACCGACGCCACGCACCCCACGCCCACCCCCCTGCTGGTCCTGGACGTCGTCGGCCTCACCCCCCGGCTCCTCGACCACATGCCGCACCTCAAGTCCCTGGCCCGGTCCGGCTCCCAGGCCCCCCTGTCCACCGTGCTGCCCGCCGTGACCTGCGCCGCCCAGTCCACCTTCCTCACCGGCGCGCTGCCCGCCGAGCACGGCATCGTCGCCAACGGCTGGTACTTCCGCGAGCTCGGCGACGTCCTGCTGTGGCGCCAGCACAACGGCCTCGTCTCCGGCGACAAGATCTGGGACGCCGCCCGCCGCGCCCACCCCGGCTACACGGTCGCCAACATCTGCTGGTGGTACGCCATGGGCGCGGACACCGACATCACCGTCACCCCCCGTCCCGTCTACTACGCCGACGGCCGCAAGGAGCCCGACTGCTACACCCGGCCCCCCGCTCTGCATGACGAACTCACCGAGAAATTCGGCACCTTCCCTCTGTTCCACTTCTGGGGCCCGGGCGCGGACATCGTCTCCAGCCAGTGGATCGTCCACGCGACCCGCCACATCATGCGCACCCGCAACCCCGATCTGACCCTGTGCTACCTCCCGCATCTCGACTACGACCTGCAGCGCTACGGCCCCGACGACCCCCGCTCCTACCGGGCGGCCGCCGAGCTCGACGCCGCCATGGCCCCGCTGCTCGACGACGCCAAGCAGGAGGGCCGCACGGTCGTCGCCCTCTCCGAGTACGGCATCACCCGCGTCAGCCGCCCCGTCGACATCAACCGTGCCCTGCGCCGCGCCGGCCTCCTGGAGGTGCACACCCAGGACGGCATGGAGTACCTCGACCCGATGGCCTCCCGCGCCTTCGCCGTCGCCGACCACCAACTCGCCCATGTCTACGTACGCCGACCGGAGGATCTCGAAGCCACCCGCGAAGCGCTGGCGGACCTCCCCGGCGTCGAGCAGCTTCTCGACGACGAGGGCAAGAAGAGCCACGGCCTCGACCACCCGCGCTCCGGCGAACTCGTCGCCGTCGCCGAACCCGACGCCTGGTTCACGTACTACTACTGGCTCGACGACGCCCGGGCCCCCGACTTCGCCCAGCTCGTCGAGATCCACCGCAAGCCCGGCTACGACCCCGTCGAGCTCTTCATGGATCCCCTCGATCCGTACGTACGTATCAAGGCGGCAAAGGCGATCGCCCGTAAGAAGCTCGGCATGCGCTACCGCCTCGCGGTCGTGCCCCTCGACCCCTCACCTATTCGAGGCAGCCATGGCCGCCTCCCTGCGAGCGACGACTGTGAGAACGGACCGCTCATCCTGTGCTCCACCCCCCGCGCTGTAAGCGGCCGCGTCGCGGCCACCGATGTGAAGTCCCTGCTGCTTCAACTCGCTGGTCTCCACTGAACCAGACGCCACTGACAACGAGGAGTTATCCACATGAGCCGCACGAGCAAGAACAGCGACCCCGAACTCACCCACAGGCTCAGCAGACGCGGCATGCTCGGCGTCGCAGCCGGTGCCACCGCCGCCGCGCTCCTGGGCGCGGCCGCTCCCGCCTCCGCCGCCCCCGCGGAGGCCGCCCAGACCAAGGGCCGCGGCCGCCCCGTCCTTCCCCCCGGCCGCCTCGGCATCCAGCTCTACTCGCTGCGAGACAAGGTCTCCACCCTCGGCTTCGCCAAGGTCTTCGCCGAGCTGGAGCGCTACGGATACGACGAGGTCGAGTACGCCGGTTACACCCAGGGCTCCGCGGGCGCCATCACCCTCGCCCAGCTCAGGCAGCTGACCCGCGACCACGGACTGCGTGCCATCGGCAGTCACGTCGGCTACTACTCCAGCGACCCGAACGCCTACACCTTCGCCCAGAACCTCGACAAGGTCCTCGACGACGCCCAGGCGCTCGGCCTCAAGCACATCGGCACCGCGTCCGGACCCTTCCGCTACGGCTCCACCGTGGACGGCTGGAAGCGGGCTGCCGAGGAGTTCAACACCTATGGAGCAGCCGCCAGGAAGCGCGGCATGAAGTTCTACCAGCACAACCACGCCGAGGAGTTCTCCTTCGCCACGGACAAGCCGGAGGTCCGTCTCTACGACGTGCTGCTCGCCGAGACCGACCCCAAGCTCGTGTATCTGGAGATGGACATCTACTGGGCGTACGTGGCCCAGTTCCGCTTCGGCAAGCGGGTCGACGGCACCCCCGCCCCCTTGGACCCGCTGAAGTACGTCCTCAAACAGCCGCACCGCTACCCGCTCTTCCACGTCAAGGACGGCGAGCACAACGAGGCGGCCCGCGACGGCTACACCATGGTGGACGTCGGTGACGGAGACATCGACTACAAACGCTTCATCTCGGCGGTGAACAAGACTCACGGCGGCCGTCGCGACCACCACTGGCAGGCCGAGCACGACAACCCGGTCGAGTCGTTCGCCTTCGCCCGCAAGTCCAGCGCGCACCTCCACTCGCTCCGGGAGGAGGACTGCTAGGAGCTCGTCGAAAATCCTGCTACCGGCCAGTAGAGGGAACGTAAGGTTCTGTCCATCATGGGACGCGAGCATGCCAAAGGCCCTCCGGCCGTACGGGACGGAGGGCTTTCCCTGAGCTGTCCCGAGACCCAGGAGAACCCCCCATGCATGCAGGCAAGTGGAGAATCCGGTCGGTGGCGGGTGTCGCCGCACTCGCGTTCACCATGGCCACCCCGGTGGCAACCGCCGCGGACCCGGCCACTTCGGACCGGCCGGCGGCCAAGGCCGCTTCCACCGCGCAGCAGGCGAGCGGTTCCGAGCTCCTTGGCGATGTCGACTACGCGACCTGGCAGCGCGATGTCGCGGCCGTCATCGATGTCGCCCGCCCCTACATCGAGCAGCGCACCGCGAACGCCGGCGGCAAGAAGCAGGCCATCGTCCTCGACATCGACAACACGTCGCTGGAGACGGACTTCCACTACTTCTGGGAGCTGCCTACCCCGCCCGTGAAGCCGGTGCTCGACCTCGCCCGGTTCGCGGAGTCCCGCGGCGTGGACATCTTCTTCGTCACCGCCCGCCCCGGCATCATCTACTCGCTGACCGAGTACAACCTCGAGAAGGTCGGCTACCCGGTCGACGGTCTGTACGTGCGCGACCTGCCCGACCTCTTCAGCGAGGTCAGCAAGTACAAGACCGGCAAGCGTGCCGAGATCGAGGCGAAGGGCTACACGATCATCGCCAACATCGGGAACAACACCAGCGACCTGGTGGGCGGTCACGCCGAGAAGACGTTCAAGCTGCCCGACTACAACGGCGACCTCTCGTAGGTTCTCCTTCGCGCACAGCGGCCCCCTTCGGCACTGAGGATCACGAGCCGTCGGGGGACCGGCCTGTAGATCGTCGGCGCGGGATCCTCTGACGACTTCGTCCCACGGGACCTGGATCCACATGTTCCCGCCCGAAGGGGAATCCGGCATCAGCCGGTCGGCTCCGGGTCGGCCGGCCGGTCGTCGAGGGCAGGCCGCCGGCGGCGAGTGCGGCGATCCGCCGCTCACTGCCGGTGAGCGCCTCCGCCCCGGTGAGCGCCGTCGCGAAGCGGCGGGCGCCGCCCTTGCGCAGGGCCTCCTCGGCCAGGGACCGCATGCGGACAGCGCCCAGCCGTTCGGCGCGTTCGGACGCCTCCCGCAGGGAATCGCGGGCCCGCGCCAGCGAGGACGCGCTCCTCGTCGAGGTCAATCCGCTCGTACGGACCGCGGACGGCGACATCTTCGCACTCGACGGCAAGGTCACCCTCGACGACAACGCCCGCTTCCGGCAGGCCCGTTGGGGATCGGATGAGGCGGACCCGCACGGCGACCCGCTGGAGGCCGCGGCTGCCGCCAAGGGCCTCAACTACGTCAGGCTCGACGGCGAGGTCGGCATCATCGGCAACGGCGCGGGCCTGGTCATGTCCACCCTCGATGTGGTCGCCGGCTGCGGGGCCCGCCCCGCCAACTTCCTCGACATCGGGGGAGGCGCCTCCGCCCAGGTGATGGCCGACGGGCTGTCCGTCATCCTCTCCGACCCGGCCGTGAAGTCCGTGTTCGTCAATGTCTTCGGCGGAATCACCGCCTGCGACGCGGTCGCCGACGGCATCGTCCAGGCGCTGGAATCCGTACGCCTCACCAAGCCGCTGGTCGTACGGCTCGACGGCAACAACGCCGCCCGGGGCCGCGCCGTTCTCGACGGCCGCGCCCATCCACTTGTCCAGCAGGCCACCACGATGGACGACGCCGCCCGCCAGGCAGCAGACCTCGCCAACTGAAGGGACCGGGAACCATGGCCATCTTCCTCACCAAGGAGAGCAAGGTCCTCATCCAGGGCATGACCGGCTCCCAGGGCATGAAGCACACCCGCCGGATGCTCGCGTCCGGCACCGACATCGTCGCCGGAGTCAACCCCCGCAAGGCCGGCAAGGTCATCGACTTCGACGACCGTGCAGTCCCCGTCTTCGGCACGGTGCGCGAGGCCGTCGACGTCACCGGCGCCGACGTCACCGTCGTCTTCGTGCCGCAGCCGTTCGCCAAGGCCGCGGTGATCGAGGCCGCGGACGCCGGCATCGGTCTCGCCGTCGTCATCACGGAGGGCATCCCCGTTCATGACGCCGTGACCTTCCTGGCATACGCTGCGACGCGTGGCATCCGCGTCATCGGCCCCAATTGCCCCGGTCTCATCAGTCCGGGACAGGCCAATGCCGGCATCATCCCCGCCGACATCGCAGCCAAGCCGGGCCGCGTAGGACTTGTGTCCAAGTCCGGCACGCTCACCTATCAACTCATGTACGAGCTACGGGAGACAGGGTTCTCGTCCGCGGTCGGCATAGGCGGCGACCCGGTCGTCGGCACCACCCACATCGACTGTCTCGCCGCCTTCGAAGAGGACCCGGACACCGAACTCATAGTGCTCATCGGGGAGATCGGAGGTGACGCAGAGGAGCGCGCCGCAGCGTACATCGCCGACCACATCACCAAGCCTGTCATCGGATACATCGCAGGCTTCACCGCTCCGGAGGGCAAGACGATGGGCCACGCCGGCGCCATCGTCTCCGGCTCGTCGGGAACCGCGCACGCCAAGAAACAGGCCCTTGAAGCGGCGGGTGTACGCGTCGGAGCGACGCCGACCGAGACATCCAGGCTGGTACTGGCTCGTCTTGCGGAGACACGCGGCTGACACCGACCATCTATGGGGGCGACCGGCGTGTGCGAGCCGGCCGCCCACCCTTCGACGGGCATGCTCACGAGGCATGGCCCGCGGTGTACGGCTCGAGACCAAGGGCTCATGGCACTCACTGCCACCAAGCGCTCATGACTCACGGCCCATGACTCCGGGCCGATGCCCCACCCACCACACGGCCTGACCCTCCCGCCCCTGACGAGCGGAGACCAGCTCATGGCACCCACCCTCACCCCCAACCTCACCCTCAAGCCGGGCACCGCCTGGTCCGACGCCTGGCAGCGCTGTATCGCTGCCGCACCCGAGTCCTTCCAGGACGACCGCGTACTCAACCTCTGGGCCGCGCAGTGGCACCCCGACGGCCGCGCCCTGCCCGCCACCAGCCCCGTCGACCTCAGCCCCATCGCGGGACCGCCCCGTCTGGACGCGGCCACCGCGCAGCAGGCCGTACGCGCCTCGCTCGACCAGCACCGTGCCTGGCGGCACATCCCGCTGCCCGAGCGCCGCGCCCGCGTCGGCGCCGCCCTCGACGCCCTGACCGAACACCGGGAGCTGCTTGCCCTCCTCCTCGTCTGGGAGATCGGCAAGCCCTGGCGGCTCGCCCAGGCCGACGTCGACCGTGCGATCGACGGAGTGCGCTGGTACGTCGAGGGCATCGAGCCCATGCTCACCGACCGCTCCCCGCTGGACGGCCCGGTCTCCAACATCGCCAGTTGGAACTACCCGATGTCCGTCCTGGTGCACGCCATGCTGGTGCAGGCCCTGGCCGGCAACGCGGTGATCGCCAAGACCCCGACCGACGGCGGCGTCGCCTGCCTCACCCTGGCCAGTGCCCTCGCCGCCCGTGAGGGCATCCCGATCACCCTGGTCAGCGGCAGCGGCGGCGAACTCTCCGAGGCACTCGTCCGCTCCCCGGAGATCGGCTGCGTCTCCTTCGTCGGCGGCCGCGACACCGGGGCCCGTATCGCCACCGCGGTCGCCGACCTCGGCAAGCGCCACATCCTGGAGCAGGAGGGTCTGAACACCTGGGGCCTGTGGAACTACAGCGACTGGGACTCGCTCACCGCTGTGATCCCCAAGCTCTTCGACTACGGCAAGCAGCGCTGTACGGCATACCCGCGGTTCGTCGTCCAGCGTGAGCTGTTCGCCGACTTCCTGGCGGCCTACCTCCCCGCCGTACGCTCCATCCGTACGGGCCACCCGCTGGCCGTCGAGAACCCGTCCGACCCCCTGCCCACCCTCGACTTCGGCCCGCTGATCAACGCGGCGAAGGCCAAGGAGCTGGGGGATCAGGTGGCCGAGGCGATCGACCGCGGCGCGGTCCCGCTCCACCGGGGCTCGCTGGCCGAAGGCCATTTCCTCCCCGGCCAGGACACCTCCGCCTACCTCCCGCCCGTCACCCTCCTCAACCCGCCGCCGAGTTCCCCCCTCCACCACGCGGAACCGTTCGGCCCGGTCGACACGATCGTCCTGGTCGACACGGAGGCGGAGCTGCTCGCCGCGATGAACGCCTCCAACGGCGCGCTCGTCGCGACCCTCTCGACGGACGAACCCGAGACGTACGAGCGGCTGGCCCCCCAGATCCGGGCCTTCAAGACCGGCCACGGAAAGCCCCGCTCCCGCGGTGACCGCGACGAACTCTTCGGCGGCTTCGGCGCGTCCTGGCGGGGCGCCTTCGTCGGCGGCGAACTGCTGGTCCGCGCGGTGACGGAAGGACCGGCGGGGGAGCGGCTGCCCGGCAACTTCCCGGAGTACCAGCTCAACGCGTAACTGCCCCTATCCGATGCCCTGGCGGTCGGGTTCCAGTGCGAAAGCGCGCTCGGCCGCCTCGGGCAGGGCCCTCTCCACGGCCTGCACCAGCAGCGCCCGATGCCGCTCGAGCGGCTCGCGGCGCTCCGGCGGTACGAGCCCCAGCAGATCGTCGATCCCGGCGAGCATGCGCCGGGAAACCTGCGGGTTCCCCGGGGCGAACCCGCGGATCTCGGCGAACCCGAGATCGACGAGATCCCCCCACTCGGGCACGTCCTGGATCAGCCGCACGTCGCCCTTGCCGTCGCGGTGGTGCACGGCCCCCAGCGGGCGTGCGGCGAGCGCCGCCAGGAACTGCACGATCCGGTCCAGGCACTGCACGGCAGTGGTCGGGTCGTTCACGGCCGGTGACAGCGCCCGCAGCGCGATGTCGGACAGCTGGCGCAGCCCGAACCCGAGGTCCTGGTGGAACGTACGCTCCACCCCTACCGACACCGTGGACTGCAAGGCCCACCGCGACGGCACCCGATCGGGCTCCCCGTGTACGGCGAGCATGGGCATGCCCGGCACCACGAAGTCCCCGATCCGCGGAATCAGCCGCAGTACGACCCCCTTGCGCCGCGCGACCCGCACCAGCCGGGCGGCATGCACATCGCGCAGCGTCCCGGACCGCCCCTGATGACGCACGCGAGCGACCTCGGGAGGCAGGGGTGTGTCGTCAGCCCCCTGCACCGGCATCTTCGCCAGCACATGGAACGACTCCTTGGTCACCCGCTCCGCCACGGGCCCCACCTTCATCAGCTGCAGCGTCTGTGTCACATACGCGATGAACAGCAGCAGGCTGAGCCCCACCATGAGGAGGGTCAGCGCGCTCTGCACGAGCGGGACCGAGGCCACCTGTCGCGGATTGGTCTCGCTGTCGTACGACGTCAGGACCAGCAACGACAGCAGAAACGTCGCCAGGAAGACGGAGAAGGTGAGCTTGCTGATCCGGCTCCGGATGAAGATTCGTACGATGCGGGGACTGAAGTTCCCGGCGGCCATCTGGACGGCCACCAGCGAGATGCTGAAGACCACACCGATGAAGGTCATCATCGCCGCGCTGACAGTGGTGACGATGGTCTTGGCGTCCTCGGCGACCCCGATGAGAGACCGGACGGTGCCGTACTCCCCGGCCTTCTGAAGCCCCTCCAAGATCTCGGTGTCGAGCGCGTCCGCTGCGCCCCACAGCACGCACACGAGGAAGAGCGCCATGGTGGGCGCGAACCAGAAGGTGTCCCGCAAATGCTCGCGCAGAGGGGAGAGCGCACGGGGCCGTCGATACTTGCGATCACTCACACAGCTGAAGGTATCGTCACTGTGTGTTTGTGTGTGGATACACGCTGCACCGGCGCCGGTGCGACGTGGACCGTACACCTCGATCGGGGTGGCTGCACCCCACTGACCACCGGATATGCAGGTGAGGGGCGCCTCGATCCCCTGGTATTGTTGTCCATGTCGCCGCGGGAAACCGGGGCGGTCACCTAGTCCGGGTGGCGGAATGGCAGACGCGCTAGCTTGAGGTGCTAGTGCCCTTTATCGGGCGTGGGGGTTCAAGTCCCCCCTCGGACACAGAGAGAAACCGAGGAAACGGGTCTCTACCAGTGACGAAAGTCCTGGTAGAGGCCCGTTTCTCGTTGTTCGGCATGACGGTGTCCGGGGTGTCTCGGGCGACCGCGAAGGCTGCGTCGTAGCCGAAGAGGCTGCTCAACTCTCTGTCGGCGCGTTCCGCGTAAAGCGTTCGGTCAAGGACTCGGCTGCCGCGGCGAGGTATGCCCAGGGCCGTTGCCGTCCGCCGCTCACGGCGGCGATCCCGGCCTCGTCGTAGCGGGAGGTCGCGAGGGACGGCGAGGTTGCCCGCCATCACCGGCTGCTGTCAGACATCTACCGCAAGGTCGGCTCCGATCAGGCGGGACTGCCGAGGCTGATCGGGATGCAGGGGGTGCGTCGCCGACACGGCATGACTGAACCGATCGCAGATCGGCTCAAGCCCCCGGCGGTACTTCGCCTCGACGGATCGGCCCCTCCGCGGTCTGATGGTGTGGAGGGAGGTGGCCCGGGTGGGTGGCGGAACTCCTCCGACGATGCAGGCGTGGGTGGCCTGTGCCGCTCGCAGTGGGGTGATCGAGCGCGTCGAGTTGCCCGTCCCGGTGCCTGAGGCCGACGAGGTGCTGGTCCGGGTGCACGTATGCGGGGTGTGCCGCACCGATCTCCATGTCCGCGACGGCGATCTGCCACCGCATCGCGAGAGGGTCGTGCCGGGCCACGAGGCCGTCGGCGACGTCGTCGCGGTCGGCGCCCGGGTCACCGGGCCGAGGGTCGGTACCCGGGTGGGAATTCCTTGGCTGCGCCGGACGTGCGGGGTGTGCCGGTACTGCGCCCGAGGACAGGAGAACCTGTGCCCCTCGTCCGTCTACACCGGTTGGGACGCGCACGGTGGCTATGCCCAGTACGTCACAGTGCCCGCGACCTACGCGTACGAGCTGCCCGGCGGATACTCCGACGAAGAGCTGGCCCCGCTGCTGTGCGCCGGGATCATCGGCTACCGAGCGCTGCGCCGGGCCGACCTCCCTCCCGGCGGCCGGCTCGGCATCTACGGCTTCGGAGCCTCCGCCCATATCACCGCGCAGCTCGCCATCGCCGAGGGCGCCGTCGTCCATGTCCTCACCCGGTCCCCGGCCGCCCAGGCACTCGCCCTGGAACTCGGCGCCGCCTCGGCCGGTGACGCCTACGCCCGGCCGCCCGAACCGCTCGACGCGGCGATCCTCTTCGCCCCGGTGGGTGACCTCGTCCCCGTAGCCCTGGAGGCACTCGACAGCGGCGGGACACTGAGCATCGCGGGTATCTACCTCACCGACATCCCGCCGCTGCACTACGAACGGCATCTCTTCCGCGAACGCAGCGTGCGCAGCGTCACCGCCAACACCCGCCAGGACGGAAGGGACTTCTTCGCCGCGGCGGCCGGCCACCGGCTCCGCGCCACGGTGACCCCGTACGACTTCAAGGACGCGGACACCGCCCTGGACGACCTCGCGGCGGACCGGATCACCGGGGCAGCGGTGCTGCGCATGCCCGCCTGACGGCGGGGGCGGTGCGTCGCCAGGCTCCCGATTGGACCCGGGGCGGGGCTCGTGGTCGGGCTCGCGGCCTGGCGCCCGGACACCCACCTGAGCTGAACACTCCAGGTCAGCCCGCATCACGACCGGTTGGGGTTCTGGGTCAACTCCGCCGTCGGACACCAGCACACCAGAAGAGACCCCACTTCGCGTGGGGTCTCTTCGGCTTTCTGACCCGGGCGTGACCCGGTCCGGCCTGCCGTACTCAGTTGTCTTCCGGCATGGGTGCCGGCCGGGCCCCCTTCGTCCGTTCCGGCGTCCAGTAGTCCCGCACCTCGTCGGGGCCCTGCCGCACATCACTGCTGGTGGTCCCTGAGTCCGGCTGCGGCTTGGGGGCCGAGGCGGCCGCGGCCGTACGCCATGCGGCCACCGCCACGACAGCGGCGAGCAGGACGGCGGCGGTTCCCCATCGGCTCAAGCTACTGCGACGCATTGGACTGCTCCTTGTCAGGTTGTCAGGTGACGCTGCCCTGGGCGTCGAACATCGCCTTGACGGAGTCATCGAAGTACGAGCTGCGGTTCCAGCCGCCTGTGGCGAGCGTGCTCATCGCCCCGTTGACGGACCCCAGGCCGTTGGAGTCGTTGAACTCCCGCAGCCACGGCCCGCCGCTCGATCCGCCGCCGAAGTCACACTGGAGTTCTATGCGGCCGTCGCTGACCCCTCGCGTGGTGCCCTGACAGGCCCACTGGAGCTGGCCGTTGTCGCGGTTGCCCGGGTAGCCCATCACGGTCATGGCCTGGGTGCGCGAGAAGTTCCAGCTCAGTCCGTGACCGCCGGTGACATTGACGATCTTGTTGCCGTTGAGCGGCCACGTGGTCACCATCGCCACGTCCCGGCCGAGGTCACTGTTGTTGATCCAGGCGTTGAAGGTGCGGAACTGCTTGGCGGCGTAGGTGCCGAAGGGGCGGACGCCGGAGCGGAAGCGCGGCGCATAGGTCCAGTTTGTCATCCAGGTGCCGCCGCGGCCCCCGTGTACGCAGTGCCCGGCGGTGATCAGCATCTGCTTGGAGGGACTGTTGATGGCACTGGCCGAGCAGGTGTAGTTGAGTCCGTTGCTGGGGTTGGTGAAGAACACCTTGCCCACCGCGGCGGATTCGGTGACCAGTGGCCTGACCGTGTCCGCCCGCCCCTGGGCGGGCGGGGTCGATCCCGGCTTCCCGGTGGGTCCTGCCTTGCTCTGGGCGGCGCGCTGCGACCCGGCTGTCCGGTCGAGCGGGATGGCCTTCCTCATCCGCTCCGGCGTCCAGTAGCGGGCCAGCGCGGCGGCGGCGGACGCCGAGTCGACCGGCGCGCCGTTGGAGAGCCGCGGAGTGGCGCCGGCGGTGGTGGCCCCGGCGGGGACGGCGGCGGATCCGGGCCCGCTGGGCGCGGGTCCCGCCATGGCGGGAGTTGCCCCGACCAATGCCAGCATTGCGGCAGTGGCCAGCGGTAGAAGTGCCTGTCTGAGACTGCGCACGAGTGGTACCCCCAATGGTCGATTCGGACGCACATTGCTGCAGTTCGCCAGTCAATGTACGGAGCAGTAGCGACCGTAGGTCTGGCAAGTGCCCGCGTGATAGTCCGAAATGAGTCCCTCCGCTATTCACGCACCGTGCCGCGTCGCATTTCGGTCAGTCCGGCCCACCGCTAGCTTGCCGAATACTTGTGTGCCCGATGCTGACAAGCGCAGGTCGCTTACGAGGTTTTGGCGCGGCGTCAGCAGGTGGGGGACAGGTCAACTCTCCGGCTCTGGCGGCACTTTGTGAAATCCGGCAGACCTGTGGGCATGCTCGTGATACGCCGCCGGTGGCAGGATTTGTTTTTCTTTCCGCCAAAAAACGAGACACATTGCGGGCGAGTGATTCATGACCCCGGCGCTTGAAGATTTCTAATTACGTTGAGGCGTAAACCTGAACGCCGCCTCTTCCAGAAAGGGCGTTGCGTCGTCTCTCGTAAGAGCATGCGACCAGAACAGATCGAAACAGTTCAGATGCTGGGCCATGTCCCCGGCGCGTAGGGCCTCCTCAGTGCGTACAGCGCATCGATGTCCGCCGCGTACGCTCCCGTGATCGCCCGGCGCCGCAGTTTCAGTGTCGGCGTCATCAGCCCCTCCGCCACGCTGAACTCGTTCGGCAGGATGCGGAACGCGCGGATGGACTCGGCCCTGGAGACCTGGGTGTTGGCCCGGGAGACCGCCCGCTGGATCTGTGCCCGCAGATCCTCGTCGTCCGTCATCGCAGACACGTCCGCCGGCTGCTTGCCCTTGAGGCTCTGCCAGTGCGCCAGCGCCTCCGGGTCCACCGTGATGAGCGCCGCGATGTACGGCTGGTCGTCGCCCACGACCAGGCACTGCGAGATCAGTGGATGGTGGCGCAGCTGCTCTTCCAGGGGCAGCGGAGCCACGCTCTTGCCGCCGCTGGTGATGATGACGTCCTTCTTGCGCCCCGTGATGACGAGATAGCCCTCGCCGTCGAGATGGCCCGTGTCGCCGGTGGCGAACCACCCGTCGCGCAGCACCGCCTCGGTGGCCTTGGGGTTGTTGAGGTAGCCGGCGAAGACCGTTTCGCCGCGGACCCACACCTCGCCGTCATCCGCGATGTGCAGCGCGCAGCCGGGGATCGGCCGGCCCACCGTGCCGAATCTGACTGATCCCGGCGGCTGGGCCGTGATCGCACCCGCGGTCTCGGTGAGGCCGTACCCGTCGTAGACGGTGACGCCCGTGCCCGCGAAGAACAGCCCCAGCTCCCTTCGCAGCGTCGAGCCGCCGGACACCGCGTTGCGCACCTGGCCCCCCAGTACGGCGCGCAACTTGCTGTACACCAGGCGGTCGTACACAGCGTGCAGGACCTTCAGGGACGGGCTCGGACCATGGCCCGAGCCGATGGAGCGTCGCTCCACGGCCTCGGCGTAGCGCACCGCGACGGCCGCGGCCTTGTCGAAGAGGCCGAGATGTCCTGCATCCTCGGCCACGCGGCGGGCCCTGTGGAAGATTCTCTCGAAGATGTACGGCACGGCGAAGAGGAAGGTGGGCTGGAAGGACGCCAGAGCGGGGAGGAGCGTCTCGGGGGTGAGATCGGGCTGGTGGCCGAGGCGGACGCCGCCACGCAGACAGGCGACCACGACCATCAGCCCGTAAATATGGGCAACGGGCAGGAAGTTGAGGATCGACGGCTGCACACCCGGCTCGGCGAGGATCCCGCCCCAGCCTTCGATCAGGATGTCGCACTCGGCGGCCAGATTGGCGTGGGTGACGAGGCAGCCCTTGGGTGTTCCGGTGGTGCCGGAGGTGTAGCAGATCGCGGCGATCTGGTCCGGCAGAACAGCGGCGCGGTGACGGTGGATCAGGTCATCGTCCACGCCGAGGCCCTGGTCGATCAGGGCCTCCACACATCCCAGGTCCATTTGCCAGATCGCGGACAGCCGGGTCACCGCGTCGGAGGCCGCCGCCACGGTCATCGCATGGTTCTCGTGCTCGACCACGATGGCCCGGACCTGGGCATCGTTCAGTATCCAGCGCACCTGCTCGATGGACGACGTGGGGTAGACCGGAACGATCTCGGCGCCGACGGACCACAAGGCGTACGCCAGAACCGTCCACTCGTAGCGAGTACGGGACATCAGCGCGACCCGGTCGCCGAACCGGATGCCGCTGGCCAGGAACCCCCTGGCCACGGCCATGACTTCGTCGCGGAACTGCTCCGCGCTGATCGGCTCCCAGTCCTCCGGCCCTGTCCCCGTCCGGCGGGTGAGCTGCACCAGGGAGGGATCGCGCTCAGCTGTCTCGTACACAGAGTCGGCGAGACCCCCCGACCGCGGCGATTCGGCACGGAATGGAGGACCGTAACCTTGCATTGGGCCTCTCCCCTCCCCGTGTTGGGGCGCCGCACTGTGCAACTCAGGGAGCGAAAGGTACCTGTTGGAGGCAGTGATGCCTAGTTTCCGTGGGTAAGCCGGTCCCTCACGCCCCACAGCCACCTGATGTCACGTCCGAAGGACCAGATGAGCAGGGCCAGCGCCGAGAAGACCGCCGCGAACGCCGGCAGGCGCGGGACGACTCCGGCGCCGACCACCAGAAGCACGATCCCCTGCAGCGCCGCCACCGTCTTGCGGGCCGTGCTCGGCGGCAGGGCTCCGTTCAGCCATGGCAGAACCCGGGCCGCCGCGACGAAGGCGTAGCGCATCGTGCCGATCAGCAGGACCCAGGGGCCAAGCGACGTGGCGACATAAATGCTGAGTACGAGTATCAGGAAGGCATCGACTTCCATGTCGAACCGCGCGCCCAGGGGGGAAGCCGTGCCGGTGCGGCGGGCGACCTGGCCGTCGACCGCGTCGAGGATCAGCGCCACCGTCGTGAGCGCGACCAGGAGCGTGACCGGCGGCGGACTCTCGAAAGAGTCCGCGACCAGGGCGGTCACGCCCCCGACGAGTGTCGCCCGCGCGAGGGTGACGCGGTTGGCGGCCCCGAAGGAGCGGAGCCACGAGCGGTGCACGGCGCGCGTGAGCACGGCCCAGGTCACGAGCGCGAACGCCAGACCTGTCAGCCATCCCGCGGGCCCCAGGCCGATCGCCGTGCCGAGAAGGGCCAGCAGAAGTAGCTGCGCACCCGCTCCAGCGGCTGTCTCCTGGCGCAGCAGCCGCCTGTCATACGTGTTGTTCAGGGCCACCCTTGCCGCCCTCCGGCTGCGTGACAGAGTCAATGGTGCCGCGTACCGTGGCCGCGGCTTGTTAAAGATCAGTACGTCAAACGCCGCCCGAATGTTCAGGAGCACGCAGATGAAGCGCGCCGATTGTTCAGGAGTACGCAGATGAAGCGCGCCGCCCGTGCCTTCTGGCTCCGCTCTCCCGGCCACGGCGAGATACGGAACGTCTCCCTGCCCGAGCCCGCCGCCGACGAGGTTCTCGTGCGCACCCTCTGTTCCGGCGTGAGCCGCGGAACGGAGACCCTCGTCTTCCGCGGTGGAGTACCGGAGAGCCAGCACACCGCGATGCGGGCGCCGTTCCAGGACGGCGAGTTCCCCGGGCCGGTCAAGTACGGCTATCTCAACGTCGGCCTGGTCGAAGAAGGACCACAGCACCTGCTCGGCCGTACGGTCTTCTGCCTCTACCCGCACCAGACCCGCTACGTCGTCCCCGCGAGCGCCGTGACCCCCGTGCCGGACACCGTCCCCGCCGCGCGGGCCGTGCTGGCCGGAACGGTGGAGACCGCGGTGAACGCCGTGTGGGACGCCGCGCCGCTGATCGGCGACCGGATCGCGGTGGTCGGGGCCGGCATGGTCGGCGCCTGCGTAGCCGCCGTCCTCGCCCGCTACCCCGCCGTCCGCGTGCAACTCGTCGACGCGGATCCCACGCGCGCCGGGATCGCCCGCGCGCTCGGCGTCGACTTCGCGCTCCCCGAGGACGCCGCGGGCGACTGCGATCTCGTCGTCCATGCCAGCGCCACCGAGGACGGGCTCGCGCGCTCACTGGAACTCCTCGCCCCGGAAGGGACGGTTGTCGAACTGAGCTGGTACGGCGATCGTCGGATCAGCCTGCCGCTGGGGGAGGCCTTCCACTCCCGCCGCCTGGTCGTGCGCAGCAGCCAGGTGGGGATGGTGTCCCCCTCACGGCGCTTCAGCCGGACCTTCGCCGACCGCCTCGCGCTCGCGCTCGACCTGCTCGCCGACCCCGCCTTCGACGCGCTGATCACCGGCGAGTGCGCCTTCGACGAGCTGCCGGAGGTGCTGCCGAGACTCACCTCCGGGGAGCTCCCGGGGCTGTGCCACCGGGTTCTCTACAAAACCGCTGCTGACCCGGCCTGAACAACGAGAACAAGCCAGCCGTACTACAGGGTCCCAGTACAGGTCCGATGTGCCGCCACACCTGGAGGGTCATCCGTTGTTCAGCATCACCGTCCGCGACCACCTCATGATCGCTCACAGCTTCCGTGGAGAGGTCTTCGGCCCCGCGCAGCGCCTGCACGGAGCGACGTTCCTTGTGGACGCCACCTTCCGCCGCGCCGAGCTGGACGCCGACAACATCGTTGTCGACATCGGACTGGCCACCCGGGAACTCGGCGCCATGGTCGGCGAGTTGAACTACCGCAATCTCGACGACGAATCCGACTTCGCGGGCACCAATACCAGTACGGAATTCCTGGCCAAGGTCATCGCCGACCGTCTCGCCGACCAGGTGCACGCAGGGGCTCTGGGCGAGGGTGCCCGCGGCCTGGCCGGCATCACGGTCACCCTGCACGAATCACATATCGCCTGGGCGAGTTACGAGCGCACCCTGTGAACCGCGCCGATGTTCATGCGGCCGCACCGCACTCGCGCTCGGTGCACATCGTCATGCCCGGGGGCGTCGACGATCCGGCCGCGCCGAGTGGCGGCAATGTCTACGACCGCCGGGTCTGCCAGGAACTGCGCGGAATCGGCTGGCAGGTCCACGAGCACGCAGTCCCGGGCAGCTGGCCCGAGCCCGAAGCGGCCGCCCGCGCCGAACTGGCCCGAGTCCTGGCGGAGGCGGCGGACGGCACCGTCGTCCTCCTCGACGGACTCGTCGCCTGCGCCGTTCCCGACATCGTCGTCCCCGAGGCCGAACGGCTGCGCCTGGCAGTGCTGGTGCACCTGCCGCTGGGCGACGAGACAGGACTCGCCCCCGCCCGGGCGGCGGCCCTGGACGCCTTGGAGCGCGACACTCTGCGCGCCGTTCCGGCGGTCGTGGCGACCAGCGAGTGGGCGGCCCGCAGGCTCATGGCCCACCACGGCCTCGCCTCAGGCCGGGTCCATGTCGCCGCCCCCGGCGTCGACATCGAGCCCCCGGCGCCCGGCACCGACGGTGTCTCGCGGCTGCTGTGCGTCGCGTCGGTGACCCCGCGCAAGGGACAGTACCGGCTGGTGAAGGCACTCGCGGCCGTCGCGGACCTGCCCTGGGACTGCGTATGCGCCGGCGGCCTCGATCAGGACCCCGGCTATGTCGCCGGGCTGAGGGAGCTGATCGAGGAGTACGGCCTCGGCGACCGAGTGAGCCTCGTGGGACCCCAGGCCGGTGCGGAGCTCGACGCGAGCTACGCCGCCGCCGACCTCATGGTGCTCACCTCGTACGCCGAGACGTACGGCATGGCCGCGACCGAGGCGCTCGCGCGCGGCATTCCGGTGCTGGCGACGGCCGTCGGCGGTCTCCCTGAGGCCGTCGGGCGCGCGCCCGACGGCAGCGTGCCGGGCATCCTCGTACCGTCGGAAGACCCGGCGGCACTCCCCGCGGCGCTGCGCCGCTGGTTCGGCGACTCCGGCCTGCGCCGTCGGTTGAAGGCGGGCGCAGGCGACCGGCGCACCGCACTGGACGGGTGGGAGACGACATCGCGGAAGCTGGCCGGTGCGCTGGAACAGCTCATACTCGAACCCCGGAGGGCCGCGTGAGTACCACCGACGTACCTCGTTATGCCCCCGAATGGCTGGAGCTGCGGGAAGGCGCCGACGCCGCCGCCCGCGCATCCGGACTCCTCGAACCGCTGCTCAGGCACCTGCAGCGACGAGATGCGGGGCTGGTGATCCGCGATCTCGGCTGCGGCACCGGCTCCATGGGACGCTGGCTGGCACCCCGGCTGAACGGCCCCCAGCACTGGATCCTGCACGATCGTGACCCCGCTCTGCTCGAACTGGCCGCCGCACGGATGCCCCGTACGACAGCTGACGGCAGCCGCGTGACGGTCGCCGCCGAACGCGGTGAAATCGGCCGCCTGACCGCTGAAGACCTGGCCGACACCTCGCTGTTGACGGCCTCTGCTCTGCTGGACGTGCTCACCCGCGACGAGATGGACGGGCTCGCCAAAGCCTGCGCGACGGCCGGATGCCCGGCACTGCTGGCGCTCTCCGTGGTCGGGCGGGTCAAGCTGACACCGGCCGAACCGCTGGATGCCGAGCTCGCCGCCGCTTTCAACGCCCACCAGCGCCGTAACGGCCTGCTCGGGCCCGACGCCGTCACCGCGGCCTCCGAGGCCTTTGCACGGCAGGGGGCGACGGTACGGGCGCACCCCAGCCCATGGCGGCTCGGCGCCGATGAGTCGGCACTGACGGCGGAGTGGCTACGAGGCTGGGTCGGCGCGGCCTGCGAGCAGCGCCCCGGCCTCGCCTCGCGCGCCGAAGCGTATCTGCGGCGCCGCCTGGCCGCGTGTGAGGCGGGCCAGTTGCAGGTGGTGGTGCACCACAGCGATCTGCTGGCACTGCCCCGGCCGGCGGGCGGGACCTCATGAGCCAGACAGTACGGGCCCGTCTCGGCACGCTCGCCGGAGCGGGCATCCTCGTGGTGCTGGTGTGGCGGCTGGGCACCGGTGCCTTCCTGGACGGGCTGCGCAGGATTGACGGCCCCACCCTGCTGGCCGCTCTCGGCCTCGGCCTGCTCACCACTGTGTTCAGCGCCTGGCGTTGGTGCGTGGTGGCCCGCGGCCTGAACATCCGGCTGCCGCTGGGCCGTGCCGTCGCCGACTACTACCGCGCGCTGTTCCTGAACGCGGCGCTGCCCGGCGGCGTACTCGGCGATGTACACCGCGCGGTGCGGCACGGGCAGGACACGCATGACGTCGGCCGTGGTGTGCGTGCGGTCGTCCTCGAACGGACCGCGGGCCAGGTGGTCCTGATCGCGGTCGGTGTGACGGTCCTGCTCGCCCAGCCGTCCCCGGCCCTGGCCGGGCCCCGCGACCTGGCCACGTCGCCGGGGACCGCTCTGGCTCTCGCCGTGGTGGTCGCCCTGACGATCGCGGCCGCCGTCCGCCTCCGCGGGAAGCCAGGCGCATCGCGATGGCACCGCGCGGTCCGCGCCGCGCTGGCCGAAGCGCGGCTCGGACTGCTCGCCCGCAGAAGCTGGCCGGGAGTGGTCATCTCGTCCGTCGTGGTGCTGGCTGGGCACCTCGGCACGTTCCTTCTCGCCGCCCGGGCCGCCGGGTCAACGGCGCCGTTCGCCGAACTCGCGCCCCTGATGGTGCTGGCGCTGCTCGCCATGGCGCTGCCGCTGAACGTCGGTGGCTGGGGGCCCAGGGAAGGCGTCACCGCGTGGGCCTTCGGCGCCGCCGGCCTGGGTGCGGCCCAGGGGCTGACCGTCGCCGTCATCTACGGAGTGCTCACCTTCGCCGCGAGCCTGCCCGGCGTCGGGGTGCTCGCCGGCCAGTGGCTCGCCCGTATTCGGCGTCCCCAACTCCAGCTCGAAGAGCGTGTCCTCGCCAAGAGTGGCGCGTCGCACCGGCGGGCGGAGCGCGTCCCGCATCACCGGCGTACCGGCGAAGCGGAGCCCTGGGACACCGTCGCCGAGCAGGACCGGCGCCACCGTGACGTAGAGCCGGTGCAGCGCCTGCTCGTGCAGGAAGCGTGACACGGTGACGCCGCCGCCCTCGATCAGTACCCGGCCCAGACCGCGCCGCGCGAGCGCCTGCACCAGGCGGCCCGGGGCGAACGCATCGCTGTCCGGCAGCGTCAGTACATCGACGCCGTCCGGGGCGGACTTGCTGCGGTCACTGCCCTCGCCCACCACCCACAGCGTCGGCGCTGATCCGTCGGTGAACACCCGGTGCCCCAGCGGTACGCGGCTGTGCGGATCCAGCACGACGCGCACCGGGTTGGCCCCGGGGCAGGCACGCACCGTGAGTTGCGGATCGTCCGCGACCGCTGTGCCCGCCCCGACGACCACCGCGTCGGCGAGCGCACGCAGGCGGTGCAGATGAAGGCGGTCCTCCTCGCCCGTGACGTAGTCGGCGTCGCCGGTACGCGTCGCTATGAAACCGTCCAGGCTCTGTCCGAGCTGTGCGAACGTAACGTGCGGACCGGCCAGGCACAGCGGCAGATAGCGGTCGGCGAGCATCTGCGCCCCGGGCGAGGCGTCCCGCTTCCAGCGCCGGCCGCCGTCCGCGCCCGGGACAAGGCCGGCGGTCTCGGCGTCCGCCTCCGACCTGATGCCGCGCAGCCGCTCCCAGGCTTCCGCCGCGTCGAGTACGTCGCTGCGGCCGGTCATCGCGTCGCCTGCCGGGTGAGCAGTGAGACGTACTCACCGAAGGATTCGACCAGTGCCGCCAGAAGTTCTTTTCCCTTATCGGCGGACGCCATTGACGGACGGCCGATGACACCGGACTCGGTGTATGCCGTCATACCCAGAGTGAGCAGATGCTTACGGTCGTCGACCAGGAAATCGGAGGTTTCATAACCGGGACGGACCAGTTCGGGATGGGCGTGCAGCAGGATGGACGTCTCCACTTCACCCGCGTGCATATCGCTGTGTGACGGGGTCTGTACACCGGCCCTGGACCGTGCCGCATCCCAGTCTGCCGAGCCGGGGAATAGCGCCATACGCATCCCGCTGCCGACGGATTCCTGAACTACGTTGCGCAGTACGTAATTTCCGCCGTGTCCGTTGACCAGAATCAGGGAACCGACACCGGACCGGCGGAGCGAGTCGGCGATGTCCCGTACGACGGCGTGGAGGGTCGCGGCGGAAATGCTGACGGTTCCCGGCCAGGCCGCATGCTCGTGCGAGCAGGAGATCGTGAGAGGAGGAAGGTGGTGAACCGGATGGACTGCGGCGATCTCCCGGGCGATGGTGCAGGCGACGACCGTGTCGGTCACCAGGGGAAGGAACGCGCCGTGCTGCTCGAAACTGCCTATGGGAAGGACGGCGACATCGGCCTGCCGGGTCCGCACGTCCTCCGTGGAGTCCCACGGCAACAGGCCCGATGCCTGTGGCGTTTGTGAACCACTCATTGTTTTAGGGCCTTTCGTTGTTCGCTCCGCGCGTCCATGGTCGAACGTGATGAAACGGGCAGTCAGTTGATGCTTCTTCGTCATTTTGGCCTACGCCGCCCAGAGATTGCCAGATAGGATCGGGGTCATGACAGAAAGTGATGGCGTGTTCGGCGACAGTGTTCGTCCTTCAGGTGTCGAACGAGTGGTGGATGTCGGGCTGTCCACCACGCACGGCGATTTTCTCGCCATCGGCTACCTGGACCGCGAAAGCGGGGACGAACAAATGGTGCTGGTATACGGCGATGCCGAGAAAGAGGGAGCACTTACCCGTGTGCATTCGGAGTGTCTGACCGGAGATGTCTTCGGGTCCAAGCACTGTGAATGCGGCGATCAGCTGTCCGCCGCACTGCACGCCATTGTGACGGAAGGGCGCGGCATTCTCGTCTACCTCCGGGGTCACGAGGGGCGAGGGATAGGCCTGTTGGCCAAGCTGCGGGCCATGAAGCTCCAGGCGGAGGGGCTGGACACGGTCGAGGCGAATCTCGCCCTCGGGTTCCCGGCCGACGCCCGCGACTACCGGGTGGCGGCGGAGATGCTGCACGACCTCGGTGTGCAATCAGTGCGACTGTTGTCGAACAACCCGCTCAAGCGCGAAGCACTGCTGCGGCACGGCATCAAAATCACCGAGCAGGTTCCCCTGCTGATACCGCCGCGCGAGGAGAACATGTCGTATCTGTTGACCAAGCGGGAACGCCTTGATCATTACCTGCCGCACCTGGACGGCGTGACCGGCCAGTGACGACCGCCTCCACAGGTCCGCCGGCTCAGGTCATCTGCCGCCGCACCAGTTCGTGAAGCGCGCCGCCCGCGTTGGCCAGCAGGTCAGCCGGGCGGCCCTGCTCGACGACCCGGCCGTCCGACATCACGATCACGCGATCGGCGTCCATCACCGTCGACAGCCGGTGGGCGATCACCACACGGCTGGCGCTCAGTTGGCGGGTGGACTCGATCACGATGCGCTGGGTCTCGTTGTCCAGCGCGCTGGTCGCCTCGTCGAAGAACAGGATGCGCGGGCGGCGGATCAGGGCCTGGGCGATCATCAGGCGCTGGCGCTGGCCGCCCGAGATCGCGCCGCCGGACGAGATCATGGTGTGCAGGCCCATCGGCATGCGCTTGATGTCCTCGGCCAGGCCCGCCATCTCGGCGGCCTCCCGCGCCTCTTCCTGGGAGAAGGACTCGGCGCCGCAGATGCAGTCCAGGATCGAGCCGGTCAGCGGCTGTGCGTTCTGCAGGACGACACCGCACTGGCGGCGGACGGCAGCCTGGTCCAGGGCCGCCAGGTCCTGGCCGTCGTACAGCACGCTGCCCGAGGCAGGTTTGTCGAAGCCGATGAGGAGGCGGAGAAGCGTCGACTTGCCGCATCCGCTGGGGCCGACGATCGCCACGAACTCGCCCGGCAGCACCTGGAGAGACACGTCGTCGAGGACCAGGGGGCCGTCGTCGGAGTAGCGGAAGGAGAGCTTCCTGGCCTCCATCGCGCCGGTCAGGGTGCCGGGCTGGGCACTGGCGCCGCGGACCTCAGGGGCCTCGTCGAGGACCGGCTTGATCTGTTCGAACATGGGCAGGACGGCAGCGGCCGAGACCAGCGCCCCGGAGACCTGCGTGACGGAGGTCAGCAGCATCGTCACGGAGGTGTTGAAGGTCAGGAACTCACCGGCCGACATGCTGCCACGGGCAGGGCCGGCCAGCAGCATGAACATGGTGAGCGAACAGAGCGGCAGATAGACCGCGTCGAGGACCGTGGTGATGTTCCTGATCCGGCCGGCGCGCTGCTGCAGTTCACGGGAGCGGGCGAACTCCCGCGCCCAGGCGCCGTACGCGAAACTCTCCGCCGCGGCGACGCGCAGCTTGGGCAGCCCGCGCAGGGTCTGGAACGCCTGGTTGTTGAGCTTGTTTCCGAGCTCGACGAGCTGCCTCTGCCACCGCAGCTGCCACAGACCCATCCCGAGAAACACGGCTCCGATGAGGATCAGCATGGCGATCGCGGCGAGTGCCAGCGGAACGCTGTAGAAGAGCAGCAGTACGAGGTTCATCGCGCCGACCGTGCTCGCCTGCACGGCGACCGGGCCGATGCCGGACAGCACCCGGCGAATGGCGCTGATGCCCATCGCCGCACTGGCCAGCTCTCCGGTCGAGCGCTCGGTGAAGAACCTGGTCGGCAGCCGCAGCAGCCGGTCCCACACGGCCGGTTGCAGCGCGCTCTCGATACGTCCCTCCATCCGCAGAATGGTGAGGTTCTGCAGCAGCATGAACGCGGCGGAGACGACGCCGGCGATCATGACCGCGAGTGAGACCTGGACGATGAGGTTCTTCTCGGCCGTCGGCACGTACACGCCGAGCACCTGTCCGGTCGCGATCGGCACCAGCGCGCCGAGCCCCACCGCCACCAGCCCGGCGAGCGCCAGATTGCGCAGATCCATGCGGGTGTCGCGCAGACTGAAGCGCATCAGCTGCCAGGCAGTCATGGGCCGTTCCGGCAGCGGGCGGTAGAACATCACGGCGCGCGGTTCGAGTTCCTCCGCGCTGTTCCGGCCGATGCGTATCCGCAGTCCGGATGCCGGGTTCACCGCTTCGTACCGGCCGCGACGCCACAGCAGCGCGACCGGGGCTCCCGACTTGGCCCAATGGCCCACCAGGGGGCCGGTGTTCGTACGCCACCAGCGACCGTCGAGTCTGACCGCGCGGGTACGGATCCGCGAGCCGACCGCTATCCGCTCGACGGGACTGACGCGGTCGCCCACCGCACCGCTCTTCGACGGCTCGGAGAGCGTGATCCCTGCGGCCTCCGCGACCCGTCGGCAGACGGCGAACGTGGCGTCGTCGGTCGCCACGTCAGCGCCGGTGGATGCCCGGCCGGCCCGTTCCGGCCTGCCGATGGAGGCCAGCAGCGCCTGGTCGGCACGGGCGCGGACGGCCTCGCCCGCCTTGATACCGGCGGCCGTCCGGTCCTCGTGCGCGCGCTCCAGCTCTTCGATCCAGCGGTCCACCGCGGACAGCAGCCGGTACTGCTGGTTGACCATCTGCTGCCACAACGCAGCGTCGACCAGCAGGTCCCCGGCCGCCTCGGCGCTGTACGCGGCGCCGTACTGGACGCTGCCGGGGGAGACCGGCATCCACAGGATGTCGTCGTCGGCCACGGCCCCGTCGGTCGCGGGCCGGCCGTCGAGCGGAGCCTGGAACAGGACGCCGAGCCCCCGCCCGGTGCCGAGAGCGAAGGCGTACTCCAGGGGACTGGGAGCCTCGTAGCCGGTGTTGGATGTTGCGTAGCCGGCGTTGTACGTGCCGGACCCGGTGTCATACGTCCCGGACAGGGTGTTGTACGTGCCGGAGGCGGTGTTGTACGTGCCGGAGGCGGTGTCGTACGTCCCGTACTCGGTCTCGTACGTCTCGTACTCCGGCCGGTACAGCTCCCGCAGCGGGATCCGGCGCAGCTGACAGTCCTGCGAAGGCCTGCCGAGCAGTGTGTGCCGCGGGCCGTCCACCGGGCCGAGCAGCAGCGTGCCCGCTTCGAGACGGCCGAGGAAGTGCCAGTGCCCCTGCTGGGCGGCGTCGACCGCGAAGAGATCCAGCGCCCCGCCGACGACGAGCCACAGCACCTGCGGCCCCTCCAGCGCCAGGCTGCGCAGGCCGGTGCAGTCGACGGGCGCGCCGAGGCCGCCCAGCGCGTGGGTCACCGCGTCGATCTCCCCCGGTCCCGCGACCGCGGACGGGTGAACGGAGGCCACGTCAGTGCTCCTTGACCAGCTCGGCGTACGGACCCCCGGCGGCGACCAGCTGCTCGTGCCTGCCCCGTTCGACGACCGAACCATGGTCGAGCACCACGATCTCGTCGCTGTCGCGCACCGTGCTCAGCCGGTGGGCGATCACGACGCACGCGCAGCCGCGCCGCCGCAGATTGTCGATGATGACCTGCTCGGTCTGCGCGTCCAGAGCGCTGGTGACCTCGTCGAGAACGAGGATGCTCGGCCGCCGGACCAGGGCCCGGGCGATCTCCAGCCGCTGGCGCTGACCGCCGGAGAAGTTGCGGCCGTCCTGCTCGACCCGGCTGTGGATGCCGTCCGGCCGCCGGGCGATCACGTCGTCGTAGAGCGCTGCGTCCTTCAGCGCGGTGACGACGGCCTCGTCCGGTATCGACGGGTCCCACAGCGCCACGTTGTCCCGGACGGTGCCTTCGAAGAGGAACACGTCCTGGTCGACGAAGGAGACCGAGGCGGCCAGCGCGCTGCGCGGAATGTCCTCCAGGCGCTGCCCGTCGATACGGATCGTCCCCTCCCACGGGCTGTAGAGGCCGGAGATCAGCCGGGAGACGGTGGACTTGCCGCTGCCCGACCCGCCGACGAGCGCCACCTGCTGCCCAGGTCCCACCGTCAGCGAGAACCCACTGAGCAGCGGCTTGTCCAGCGGGCTGTAGCCGAAGGTGATGTTCTCCAGTGTCACATGGCCCTTGAGCCTGCGGGTGCTCGCGTCCTGCTCCCGGCGTGAGTACAGCGCGTCGACGGGAAAATTCTCGACATCCTTGAGCCGGGCCACATCGGCGGCGAAGTCCTGAATCCTGCCCGCCACTCCGTTCAGCCGGGTGATCGGCGCGGTGAAGCGCGTCACCAGCGCCTGGAAGGCGACGAGCAGACCGATCGAGATATGGCCCTCCACCGCCCGCAGTCCACCGATCCAGAGGATCAGCGCGCTGTTGAGCATCGCGAGGGTGGGCGCGACGACGGCGAGGACGGCGCTCGGCACACCGAGCCGCTGCTGTACCTCCAGCGTGGTCGCGTGCTGCCCCGCCCAGCGGCGGAAGTACCCGTTCTCACCGCCGGTGGCCTTCATGGTCTCGATCAGCTGAAGACCGGTGTACGAGGTGTTGGTGAGCCGGGCGCTGTCCGCGCGCAGCTTCTGGGTGTTGGTGGCCCGCAGCCTGATCACGATGCGCATCGCGACCACATTGAGCAGCGCGATCAGCACCCCGATGACGGTCAGTTGCGGATCGTACGTCCACAGCAGAACGGCGTAGAGGATGACGACGACGCCGTCCACGCCAGCGGCGGCGAGGTCCCGCGCCAGAGTCTCCGCGACCGCGTCGTTTGACTGCAGCCGCTGCACCAGATCGGCCGGACTGCGCTGGGCGAAGAACGTGACGGGCAGTCTCAGCAGATGCCGCAGGAAACGGGCGCTGCTGAGCGTGGACGAGATGATGCGGCCGCGCAGCAGGTTCGCCTGTTGCAGGCCGGTGAGCACGGCGGTGAGCGCCACCATCACGGCCATCGACGCGAACAGGGGTCCCAGCAGCGAGGTCTGATTGCCGATCAGGAACATGTCGATGTACGTACGGCTCAGCGCCGGCCCCGCGGCGCCGACCGCGACGAGCAGCAGGCTGGCGAGCAGAGCCGCCAGCAGAGTGCCCGTCGTACCGCGCAGCCGCGCGGGCACGGCGCCCATGATCCCCGGCTTACGGCCGCCCCGGCGGAAGCTGTCGGAGGGTTCGAAGATCAGCGCGACGCCGGTGAAGCTGGTGTCGAAGTCTTCCATCGCCACAAAGCGGCGGCCCTTGTCGGGGTCGTTGATGTGCACGCCCCGGCGGCCGAACCGGCGTCCCATGCCGTCGTAGACGACATAGTGGTTGAACTCCCAGAACAGGATCGCCGGTGCCCGCATCTCGGCCAGCGCCACCGGCTCCATCTGCATGCCCTTGGCCTGCAGACCGTAACTGCGGGCTGCTTTGAGCAGGTTGCTGGCGCGCGAGCCGTCGCGGGAGACACCGCACGCGATACGCAGCTCCTCGAGCGGCACGTGCCGCCCGTAGTGCGCGAGCACCATGGCCAGCGAGGCGGCGCCGCACTCCAGCGCCTCCATCTGGAGGATGGTGGGGGTGCGAACGGCCTTCTGCTTCTCAGCTTTCAGCTTCCTGGCTTTGGGCGGCGGTCCGGCGCGGCGCGAGCCGCGCCGGGGGGCCGGCGCCCCCTCCGGGCGATGGCGTCCACGGCCGCCCGCCGCCGGCAGCTGCTTCTGCTGCTTCTGCGCGGTCACGGCAGCAGCCAATCGATCGGGTGCTGCTCGGACAGCCGGATGGCGCCGGTGGTCAGGGTCATGGAGTCGACGGCGTACGGCGGACCGTCCGCGGACGACCAGGTATAGCCGGACTCGGTGCGCGAGGACGGGTCGAGACGCACCAGGACCGCCACGGGCTGCCCCTTCTGCGAGAACTGCTCGCCCAGCTGACTGCTGCCGAGGAAGCCGGTGATCCGCTGGCGGGTCTGGGCGGTCCGGCCGACGGCCTTCACCCGGCCGCGCAGTACTCCGTACTGCTGGGTGGGCACCGACTGGACGGTGAGATCGACCGAAGCGCCCACGGGCACCGTCGATCCGCTGTCGGCGGGCACATACAGGACGGCCATCAGGGGGTCGTCCGGCTTGTCGATCCTCTCCACGGCTGCCACATCCGCTCCGGTCGTGACCACGGATCCGATCGTGGCGACGAGTGCGGTCAGCCGGCCTGCGGCGATCGTACGGACGACAGTGCTGCCCTCGGCGGTACGGAGCTTCACCAGGGGAGCGTTGGCGGAAACCCTCGCGCCCTCTTCGGCGAGCACTTCCGTGACCTGGCCCGCGACGGGGCTCTGCAGGACGTAGCTGCCCTGGGCGTGGGTGAGGATTCCGGGCGCGCCGATGGTGGAGGTCAGGGTTCCGGTGACCGCCCAGGCGGATGCGGCAATCATGACGACGACCGTGACGGCAAGGACGAGCCACCCCTGCGGGCGGGCAAAACGCACCGGCAGATCGATTTCTTCCGGCGACTGCAGCTTGGAAAGGGCCTGTTGGCGGAACTGCACGACACTCTTCCCTCAACTGCGATGGTGCTGACGGGTATTCGGCGCGGCTCGCTTGGCGGGCCCACCGGGCGGCGGCCGTATGCCCCGGACCCTGGGGTGGATCCGGGGCATACGGTCCGGCCGGTCGGCAAGGAGGGGAAGCCGACGAGCCGTAGTCACCGCTTGGGGATGCGCCGCTGAGCGGCACACGACCGGCTCAGAGACCGGCGACCAGGCCCGTGACGCCGGAGGTGTCCAGGCCGGTGAGGCCCTCGGCGGTACCGACCACGGAGCCGACGGTGCCGGACGCGGCGCCGACGACGCCGGAGACCGGGACGACGGAGTCGACGGTGCCGAGCGCGGCGCCGGCAGCCTGGCCCACCAGGCCGCCGGACACGTTGTCCAGGTCGCTGTCGGAGATTTCCTGGGTCTGAACCTGGGGGGTGGAGTTCATGAGGGGGTTCCCTTCGCATGGATATCTCGAATGCTGCGACTGAGTCTTTCGGCTCCCGCAGTGCGAAGGATCAAAGCACGCAGGTGTGTTGCGCAGCCAATCGGCCAACCGCTGATGCGGTCGAAAGGCGGCCGTTGAATTACCTGACGTGCAGGTGTGTCCATGGCTTGGTGGCATCTTCTTCACACCGTGAGCCATCGCAATTCCCTTGAGCTGGCACCCACTTGGCCAGGAACTGGACATTACCGCATCAAAGGGAGGATGGGCTGGTCAGGGCGGGAGAGGTCCGCGGGAGGCGATGTGACGGGTGCGCATTCGGTGTGCAGATTCACCGAAGAAAGCAACCTCGTGTCAGGTGTCGCACGCACCGCACGCGTCTATGTGTGGGGAGTGTTTCCGGGGCGTGTGCAGAAGGTGTTAGGTGGCGCTAAGGGCGTGGCATTGCGGGGGAAATGGCTCGGCGACTCGGAGAAGCGAAGATAACCGCATAACGGAGATGCGCCGGATGCGAGGGGAATGGTCGATTACCTGCGGATACCTCGGTCTTTGGCGCCACTCGGGGTCGGTGCTCCCCTTGTCACGTCCTGCGTCGCCCGCGATGCAACCGTTGGCAGTCTGACGGTGTGTCAGGAACTGTGATGGGCATGGCGAAGATGCGCGCGCGTCTGATCGGTCTCCTCATCCTCACGACCGCGTCCCTGACCACAGGGGGCGCGCAGTCCGCCGCGGCGCCCGCCCCGGACTCCCTCTGGTTCGACGAGCAGGCCGCGTCCGCCTTCACGGTCCAGAGCGGTCGCTTCAAGGACGGACTCGGCCGTGAGGTGGTCCTGCGCGGGTACAACGTCTCCGGCGAGACCAAGCTGGAGGAGAACGGCGGACTGCCCTTCGCATCCGTCGCCGACGCCGAGAAGTCCGCGACAGCGCTGCGTGCGCTCGGCGGCGGCAACGCCGTCCGTTTCCTGCTGTCATGGGCTCGCGCCGAACCCGTGCGGGGGCAGGTGGACCGGGCTTATCTCGCCGCCGCCACCGCACAGCTGCGGGCCTTCCTCAAGGCGGGCATCCGCGTCTATCCCGACTTCCACCAGGACCTCTACTCCCGGCACCTGTTCAACCAAGGCAGCTGGTACACCGGCGACGGTGCCCCCAAGTGGGCGGTCGAGGCCGGCGGCTACCCGCGGGAGTCGTGCGGGATCTGCCTGTTCTGGGGACAGAACATCACGCAGAACGAAGCCGTGAAGCGGGCGACGTACGACTTCTGGCACAACAAGGGCGGCGTCCAGGACGCCTTCCTCGCGACCGCCCAGACCACCATGGCGTACTTCGCAGAGCACCTCAGCGCCGCGGAGTTCGCGGCGGTCGCGGGCTTCGACCCGTACAACGAACCGCACGCGGGCTCGTACGACTCCGGCCAGTCCAGCCGGGCCTGGGAGCGCGAGCTGCTCTGGCCCTTCTACGAGAAGTTCCGCGCCCGCATGGACGCGGCCGGCTGGCAGAACAAGCCCGCCTTCGTCGAACCGAACCTCTTCTGGAACTCCAACCTCGCCTTCCAGAAGCAGGAGGGCGGGCTGCTCGACGCCGGCACCATCGGCCCGCGGTATGTCTTCAACACCCACTTCTACGACCACAAGGCCATCTCCGGCATCTTCATGTGGGGCAAGGCCGCCGACGGCCAGTACGCCGGAGACTTCGGCGCCGTCCGCGACCGCGCGGCCGCCGCGGGCACGGCGGCGGTCGTCAGCGAGTTCGGCCATCCGCTGACCGGGAGCGTCTCCGACAAGGCCCCGACGGTCGGCAAGGCGATGTACCAGGCCCTGGACTCCCGCCTGCCAGGTGCCGCTTGGTGGTCCCGCCCTCAGGACTCGGGACCGGTACTGTCCGGCACACAATGGCAGTGGGACATCTACAGCGGCCGCCACCACGAGCTGATGAACGGCAACCCCGACAAGGTCCTGACCGCTGCCGACGCCTGGAACGACGAGGACCTGTCAGCCGTCCGCCTCGACGACTCGGGCACGGCGGTCCTGCGCCAGGACGCCCGACTGCTGGACCGCCTGTACCCCAGCGCCACCGCGGGCCACGCCCTCGCCTTCACCTACGAGGACCGCTCACGCGACGGCTCGACGACCCTGACGTGGAATCCCGTACCGAAGTCGCTGCCGCGGGTCGCCGAGCTCGTCGGCTCGGGCCAGTACGGCCTCCTCCTGTGGCGCTCGGACGGCACCGCTGCCCCGACCGAACTGCACCTGCCTGCGTCCTTCGACACCCCCCGCACGACGGTGGTCTCCGACCTCGGCGCGTTCGCCGGACCTCCCGCGTACACGGGAGGCACACCGATTGCTGCCGCCCCGGAGCCGGGCGGGACAGGCAGCCGCCGCCTCCTGCTCACCGCGCAGAACGCGGGCGGCGTCCACTATGCCCTGGTGACGAACGGAGCGACGGCGCCCTCGGCCGCCATGTTGAAGGGCGCCCAGGACGAACTCGCCGCGTGGGCGGTGGGGCGGGCGTGGTCCTGACTCAGACCGACAGCGCGTCGACCAGACCCGCCAGCGCGGCGGCGAGGGCGATGAGGCCGGGGCCCGCCGTCCCGCCCGGTTCCGGCATGTACGTGTCCCGGCGGATCTCGATCATCAGCGCGCTGACGCGCGGGTCCTTGCCGTAGTACTCCAGCGGTACGTAGGTGCCTGCGAATGGGCTGTTGATCCCCGTGCCGCCGAACCCGGCGAACGCCGTCTGGGCCAGGGCGATCAGCTCGGGCGGAGTGTGGAAGTCGTCCGTACCCAGGCAGACCGGCGGCCGCCGCCCGTCGCCGTGCAGCTCGTAGGGCAGCGGCTCGGTCGGATACGAGTGGACGTCGATGACGACGGCACGCCCCGTCGCCGCCAGCCGCTCGCCGACCGCCGCGGTCATCGCCACAGCATAGGGATGGAAGTAGCGCTCGATCAGCGGCCGGGGATCCGCACCCGGCGGGCGGATCCGCTCGCGGTGCGTGGTGTGGGTATAGACCGCGCCCATGCCGACGGCCAGCATCTCCTCGCGCTCGTCGGGGAAGCGCTCGGGATCGATGACCAGACGGGAGAGCTGGTTGACGAAACGCCAGGGGGTGACGGTCGCGGCTCCCACTGCGGCGGCGGCGATCTCGGCCGTGTGGGAGTCGGTGATGTGATCCAGCTCCAGCTCGAGCGCACGGTCGTCCAGCACGATGCCGTCACGCACCGACTCGGGAATGACCCGCGAGGAGTGCGGGACGTGAAGGATTACCGGAGAGTCGGCGGCGCCGGGAAGGAGCTGGAAGGAAGCCGGGGTGTCGTGCGGCCACGTGCGGCTAGCCATGGAGCGGAGTCAGGCTCCTGCCACGTACCGAACGAACCGCGCCCAGCCGGGGTGGCTGACGGACAGGTGGGGCTGGGTGACGTCCTTGGAGTCGCGGACACTCACGGCCTGCTCAGTGGTGGCGACTTCTACGCACTCGCCACCATCGCCCGCGCTGTAAGTGCTCTTGAACCAGTTGAGGCCGGAGTTGGCGGCCGAGCTGAGCTCGATGTTCATGCTTCTCCCAGCAACTGCTCGATCAGTGCCAGGGACTCATGAGGGCTGAGCGCCTGGCCGCGGATGCTTCCGTACCGTGCGGCCAGGATACGTACCTCTTCGGTGTCGGTGATCAGCCGGTTCACGCTTTGAACCTCGACGTATGCGAGTTGCGGTCGACCTCGGGGCGCGAGAAGGATGAACGGACCTTCCAGCGCTGCATGGTCTTCGCAGGCCATAGGGAGTACCTGAATCGTGGTGCTGCGCAGATGGCTGAGATGTTTGAGGTGCTTCAGCTGTCCTTGCCGTACTTGGTAGCCGCCAACGGCCCTGCGGAGCACCGACTCGTCAATCACCGCACTGACCATGGGGGATGGCCACCTTGTGAGGATCTCCTGACGTGCAAGTCGGGCAGTTACGCGCTGTTCGATCGTGGCTTCGTCCAGCAGGGGCTGCCGTGCCATGAAGGTTGTCCTTGCGTATTCCTCGGTCTGGAGAAGGCCCGGTACGGTCAGCGAGCTGAAGAAGCTGAGCTCGACGGCGTCGGCTTCCAACTTGGCGTAGTTCCTGAACCACGTCGGATGCTTCACCCGCGCCCGGGTCTTCGCCCTCGCCACGTCCTCCTTCGCCGCCCGCAGCAGCCCGCCCGCGCCCAGCCTCTCGTCCGCCGCGTCCAGGAACTCCGGCTGAGGCGTCCTGCGCCCCCGCTCCAGCGACCGGATCAGCTCCTCGCTGTACCCGACTTGCTCACCCAGCTCCCGCTGCGTGAGACCAGCCCGCTCCCGCAGCAACCTCACCTGGCGGCCGATCACACGGAAGAGGTCCGCAGCGTTTTCCACGTCGTCGTTGTCGTCCACCGGACCCGTGAGCTCCATCGCCCGCCCCCGTTCTGCGCGCTGCCTGCCCGTACCGGTACCTATACGCTGTGTACCGGTCCCTTCCGGCAGGCTACGGCTCGGCGGCAAGGCCGCACGGTGTACGAGCGAAGCCACACCCCTTCGTGTGGCAGTCAGAACCTCTACGCGGCGCTACGGGCGCGCACCATAAGCGTGCCCAGCTTGCCGACATCGGGCGCTTCGAGGACGCAGGCGTCAATGTCCGTGAACCCGTGACGCTTGAGGAGATCCGCCCAAGCGCCAGGCTTGTACTGCCAGCGGAGCACGGTCAGTTCGCGCTCACGGCCTTCGAGCCACTTCCCGCTCATTGGCTGGGGGCCGTACGAACCGGGGGCCGCCTCGGCCTGGCTGAAGGCGAAGACGCCACCCGCCGCCAGGCGCTTGGCCACCAGCGGCAACAGTTGCTCGGGGTCGGTGAACCACACGGCGCCCCATACCGAGTAGACGGCGTCGAACGGCTCGGCGTCCGAGGCGAGGTAGTCGCAGGCGTCCGCTTGGACGAAGGACAGCTTCGGCTCGTCCCGCCACCACCGGCGGGCCCGTTCCACCTGCACCGGGGAGAGGTCGACCCCGGTCACCACGACGCCCTGGCGGGCCAGGAACACGGCTTCTTTGCCCTCCGCAGGCCCGAGGTCCAGGGCTCGGCGCGGACGGCCGAGCACTTCGACGCCGGGTCCGTGGCCGGAGTACTGGGTCCACTCGAAGCGATCCACTACGGGGGCAGGCTGGTCGCCTTCGCCACGGTGAGGCATGTAGGTGTCCCAGTATTCGGCCGGCGTGTGGGGCGCACGGGGCATGAAGCTCCTAAGGGGCGGCGGTCACTGGTGAAGCTGATCACCGTACCGGTGCCGACGGGTGCCCGCGGGGGAATGACACAACGGTTCCGCGCCCTGCACGAACGAGGGCTCGGGGACGCTCACAGCGTCCCCGAGCCCGACCGTTCCTGAGTGTCAGTGGCAATTCTCGCCCGGTCGGCACGGGCCGCACTTGGCGTAGTCGGCCTCCCACAGCTTCCAGTCCACCTCAAAGCCGTTGGCGGCGATGATCTGCGCGGTGCGCTCCACGGAGCCGTCGTACTTGAACTCGACCTCCGGGATGTGCTCCAGGAACCTGCCGTCGAAGTGCTGGTGGCAGAATTCCCGGTAGTTCCTGGTGTCCAGGATGAAGACGTGGACCGCGATGTCAACGGTCCGGCCACAGCACATTTCCAGACCCTGGCCCCACTTCTCGATGGCCGTGATCAGGTAGGAGACGGCCGCGCCGAACAGCCGGGTCGCCATCACTTCGTCGAACGGATAGTCGCGCATGAGGAGCTGGATCTCGCGGTCCCACACCTCGGGCGCCACGAAGTCCCGCGGGTCACGCAGCTTGGTCTCGACTGCTGTTGACATGCTGTCCTCCCCGTTCTCTCTGCCCTCGCCACTCGCAGCGGGGCGCACTCCCAGGCAACCGCTCCGCAACGCCTCCTGGTGATTGACTGCCACGCTGTGCAAGCCGTTTGCACATCCCGCACACGCCGTATACGCAGCACTGATCGCCGCATACTGTGGGTAGTCGGCCCCTGTCGGGTGCTGGCGCGTGGGAGGCCAGATGAGCGCCGATCAGCTCTGGAAATCAGACGCGGTCCGTGCCCTCGTCGCGAACCTCGACCCTGGCGGCTTGATCCGGGTTGGGCGCCGGAGCCGTGGCTGGCGGCAGGCCGACCTCGGCGCGCGGATCGGCTGCTCCGCCTCCACCGTCTGTCGCCTGGAGCAGCGCGGGCGACGAGCCGACCTGGACCTGGTCCGGCACGCTGCCAAAGAGGTGGGCGTACCGACCAATGTCCTCGCTGCGTCGCTCGGGTTAACCGGTGCCCAAGCCACTAGAGTTGCGCCAGAACGGCCACGCTGTGCCCAGGAGGACCCGATGCGCCGCCGCACGCTGCTTGCCGCCGCCGGTCTCGCGGCCCCGGTCTCTCTGCTTACGAGCCTGGACGACGCGCTCGCGATCATGCCCGACCCCACCGGTTCCCCGGTCCCGTTCGACTCCCGTCTCGCTGCCGCCCGCAGCTACTTCGACGCCGGCCAGAACGCCACGCTGCCTGCTCGCCGACGCGCACGCCGCCGCCGACGGGCGGCAGGAGATCGCGTTCGCCCGCCTGTCGGCCACCTACAGCCTCGCTGCCCAGGGGCTGATCAAGATCGGACGCTACGGCCAGGCCAGACTGACCGCGGACCGGGCAACGGTATACGCGCAACTCTCCGGCTCCCCGCTCGTGTCAGCCGCAGCCGCCCGCGAACTCAGCATCGTGCTTCGCCACCAGGACCAGCCCGTCGCAGCCCAGCGCAACATCCTCCTCGCTGTTGCACGGGTCGAGGCCACCGGCTTGAACAACGAAGCGCAGGCTTCCGCATATGCGCAGATGCTCTGTACGACCGCCTACACCGAAGCGCGCGCTGGTGATCGCGACCAGGCACTCGCCATGATCCGCGAAGCAGCCCGGGCCGCTCGCGACCTGCCGCAGGAAGCGCCCAACGGCCGCCTCTTCCCTGTGACTCCGGCCGCCGTCGACCTGTATGCCGTCAGTGTGCATTGGGCACTGGGCGACGCGGGCGCGGCGCTGGAAGCCGGCCGTCGACTGCAGGCTGGCCAGTTCAAGACGGCCGAGCGCAAGGGCCGGATGCACACCGACCTCGGCCGGGCGTGGTGGCAGTGGGGCAAAGCTGAGCAGACAGCCGCAGAACTGCTGTCTGCCGCGCGGGTATCCCAGAGTGAGGTCCGTGACCGCCCGGCTATCCGGAAGATCGTCACTGAGCTGCGGTCGAAGCATCCCCACGCCGTGGGCGTAAGGGAACTGGTGACGGCGGCCGGTATGACCACCTGATCCGGCTCGACGTCCCGGCACCCCACCGGGCACTGAGCACAGTCCGACCATGCCAAGTGGCCGGACGCCCTGCGCGTGACCGACCGGCGCACGCTCCGGGTAGGCGCGGGTCCCAACCGCGTAGCGCGCTTCCGTAATCGTGCAGTGTCCGTCCGCGCTCGTTACGGGGCAGTACCGGTACCCGGTGCCGTGCGTACCGGTACGCGCCCACTACGTACCGCTGTCGTTCCTGGTCAGCGTACGGGCACACGGCCACGCTGAGTGGTGTGAAGAGCGAATCCGTACAGATGGACATGCCTCAATCGGCAACACCCGCACCACAGTTCACACAACTGCTGAGTGCCACCCGGCGCGGTGCCCGCCTCGCACGACTGCTTACCGTCGAGCAGATCGCGGAATGGGGATGGCCGCCCGACAGTGAGCGTGCGGAGGCCGCCGCGGTCGTCGTGGCCGAGCTGGCCGCGAACGCCGTCAGGCATGGACGTCTGCCGGGCCGGGGCTTCCGGCTGAGTCTGGTCCTCCTTCTGGCCTCCAGGCTGCGGATCGAGGTCACAGACCCGCGCGGCGATCGCCTTCCTGTCGTTTCCGGGGTTGCCGATGAGGGAGGGCGCGGGCTGGTCATCGTGGACGCACTGGCCGACGGTTGGGGAGTATTGCCGTACCCGCCGTCCGGGAAGACGGTCTGGGCGGAGGTCGGCTCCGCCCGCCAGGGCCCGTAGCGGGGATCGTCAGCCGTTTCGTGCGACGCCGTGCTAGGCGTACGGCATCACAGCCCGCTGCGTACGTGGTCCTGACGGACAGCCAATGGCGCCTGCTGGCGCATCCGGTCGGCCGGTCTGCGCCACCGGTCAGCTAGGCGCCGCCGTGTGATGCAGGATCTCGTCGGCCAGGCGCTGGTCCTGTGCCGTGGGCAGGGTGTGGCCCATGCCCTCGAGCATGACCAGGCGGGCGCCGGGGATCGCTGCGGCGGTGGCCTCGGCGTGCGCGGGCGGGAACATCGGATCCTCCGTGCCGTGCAGCACCAGCGTGGGTGCGGTGACGGAGCCCAGGTCGTCGGTGGTGGAGTCCTCGCCGGCAGTCCCGGCGAACGTGTGGTTGAGCGCGGCCTGCAGATCACGCGCCCGCTCGTACACCCGCTCCTCCATCGCGCGGTACTCGTCCTCGTCGAACGGCAGCGCCGAGCCGTGCAGCACGCGCCACAGCGGCAGCCTGGTGGCGAGGTATTCCTGCGGGGCCGCCTCCGGCTTTGGGAGGGTCGCGGCGAGCGTGGCCAGCAATTCGGATGTGGGTGGCGGGAGTTCACCGGGAAGCGGGGGCATCCCGGCGAGGGCGCGTTGGACCGTCGCAGCCGTGTCCGTGCCCAGGGGCTGGGAGGAGAGGCTGGTCAGGGTCAGGACCCGGTGCGGGTGGGTGACGGCGAGGCGCTGGGCGATGATGCCGCCGAGGGACGCGCCCACCAGGTGGGCCCGCTCGACGCCGAACGCGTCCAGGACGGCGAGTGCGTCAGATAATGGTGGCGGCCCCGTCACCGCCATCGATTTCCCGCTATGCCCGAGTTGGACGCTGCGGACCCGTCCGGGGCACTCTGATCCGCATGGCCGGAGTCAAGGGGCAGGTGCAGAAGCGGGGTGTGGAGCGGCGCCGCGCGATGGTCGGCGCCGCGATCGAGTTGTTCGCACGGCAAGGGGTGCGCGGTACCGGTGTGGCCGCGATCGCCGAGCGCGTCGGCGCCACCCCCTCCGCCCTCATCCACCACTTCGGCAGCAAGGCCGGGCTCGTACGAGCCGTCCTGCAGGAGGCTGACCGGCGTGCCCTGGAGCGGTTGTCCATCGCGCCGGACGCCGAGCCCACGCTGCAACAGGCCTTCGACTGGTTCGTACGGGACGCCGAGCACACCGCCGCAGCCGAGCGGGAGCTGGCCGCCCTGCACACCACTCTCGTCGCGGAGAACCTGGAGCCCGGTTCAGTCCTCCACACCTGGTTCCGGGAACGCGGCCGCGCGCTGCGGACCCATCTCGTCTCCCTGTTCACACGCGCCGCGGCCGACGGCTCGGCGCGTGCCGACCTCGACCCGGCGACTCTGGCCGCCGAGACCGCCGCGTTCATCGAGGGTGCGCACCTGCTGTGGCTGCTCGACCCCGAGCAGGTGGACCTGGTCGCGGTGCACTGCAGCTACTTCGAGGGCCTGGCCGCCCGACTGCGCCCCTAGCCGACTCCCGGCAATGAAAGGCGGTCACTCAGAGACTGCTTCGTCGAAGGCGACGCCAGCCCGGATGAAGGCGTTGACCTCCTGCCGCAGGCTCGGCGCTGCGCCCCGGCCCGGGCCGAACTTCCCCTCCCCGAGCAGCAGTTACTTGCCGGAGGCCTGCCCTCCTGCGAGGATCACATGATCGACTGACCGAGAATTCCTGAGCAATTCCTTAGCATCCAGGGAGCTTCGTATGACCGGGAGTGAGCCCTCAGTCCCCAGGATCGACACCAGCAAGCCGCATCCGGCCCGGGTGTACGACTGGTTCCTCGGCGGCAAGGACAACTACCCGGTCGACGAGGCGCTGGGCCGGCACATCATGAGCATCGACAATCGCGCCAAGCATGTCGCCCAGACCAACCGGTGGTTCATGCAGCGAGTGACGCGGTGGATGGCGGGACAGGCGGGCGTGCGCCAGTACCTCGACATCGGCACCGGCATCCCCACCGAGCCCAATCTGCATCAGATAGCCCAGGGCATCGCCCCCGAGTCCCGGGTCGTCTACACCGACAACGACCCGATCGTGCTGACGCACGCGGAAGCGCTGCTGCGCAGCACCCCGGAAGGCGTCACCGACTACATCCAGGCGGATGTGCGTGAGCTTGACCGGATCCTCGAACAGGCCAGGAAGATCCTCGACTTCAAGCAGCCGATCGCCCTCTCGCTGGTGGCGCTGCTGCACTTCGTGGGCGACGAGCACCGGCCGCATGACCTGGTGCGCCGGCTCGTGGACGCGTTGCCGTCCGGGAGCTATCTCGTGCTGTCGCAGCTCACCACCGACTTCGACCCGCTGGCCGTGCAGCGCGGCGTCGACATGTACGCGGCCGGGGGAGTCACCCTGATGCCGCGCTCCTACGCGGAGGTCGGCCGCTTCTTCGAGGGGCTCGAGGTGGAGGAGCCCGGCATCGTGCGGCTGACGCAGTGGCACCCGGAGCTCGGCGTCGACGAGGTCGTGGAAGGGGACGAGGCAGCGTCGCTGTACGCGGGCGTGGGGCGCAAGGCGTAGCCCACCGGACATCGTGGTGGGGCTCGGCCGGAGCCCCCCGGATACCCAAATTCTGCTTATGATGCACGGGTGTTCGACTCCCGGCACATCAAGACGTTCCACGAAGTGGTCAGGGCCGGTTCGTACTCCGCGGCCGCCCGGGCGCTCGGCTATACGCAGCCCGCGATCACCCAGCAGATGAAGGCCCTCGAACGGGACGTCGGCACACCGCTGTTCATCCGCGTCGGCCGCGGCATGCGTCTCACCGAGGCGGGGGAGGCACTGTCGCGGCACGCCGCGGCCATCCTCGACAGCATGTCCGCGGCCCAGCAGCAGATGAGCGCCCTCACCCGGCTGCGCGCGGGGCGGGTCCGCGTCTGCGCGTTCCCCAGCGCCAATGCCACGCTCATCCCGGAGGCGATGGCCCGGCTGGCCGCGGCCCACCCCGGCGTCCGGGTCGACCTGCTGGAGAGCGAGCCGCCCGCCTCGCTCCAGCGGCTGGTGCGGGGGGAGTGCGACATCACGCTCGCCTTCACCTACCCCGGCCTGCACGAGGAGGTGCCGGAGGAGCTGGTGGAAATCCCGCTGCTCGAGGACCAGTTGACGGTGCTGCTGCCCACCGGACATCCACTCGCGCGGCGGCGGGCGGTGCAGCTGGTGGATCTCGCGGAGGAACGCTGGATAGCGGGGTGCCTGCGCTGCCGTGCCAATCTGCTGCACGAATGCGCGGAGCAGGGCTTCGCTCCGGACATCGCCTTTACGACGGACGACAATCTCGTGGTGCAGAGCCTGGTCGCGGAGGGCCTTGGGGTCGCGATGATGCCTGCGCTCGTACTGAACTTCCTCTGCCACCGGAAGGTGACGGGGCGGGCGCTTCAGCCCGCGTCGCGGCGGCAGATCTCGGCGTACGTGCTGCGGGAACATCTGCGGATCCCGGCGACGGCGCGGGTGCTCGACGAGCTGAAAGCGGTCGCGGCGAACAAGGTCGGCTGCTGAGGTAAGCGTCCCCAACCCATAAGCGGAGCTTGGGAGTAGCGAAGAATTCGTCGTTGGACGTGATGGGTCGGGCGGCTCGACGCTGCCCGTATGACCACATCGACCACATCGACCGGATCGACCGCCTTCAGGGCCGCGCGTACGACCGACCGCCTCGACAGTCTGGTCGCCGAGGTGCGCGACGCCGTCGGGCGCGGACTGCCGCCCGATCTGACGGCGTATCTGGTCGGTGAGCGCCTCGCGCCGCACCTCGGCGCGGCCGATCTGCTCACCGATGAGCAGTGCGGGAGCGACCCCGCGCGCTACCGCCAGCACCTGCTCCACGCCGAACACGACGGGAGCTTCTCGGTCGTCGCACTGGTCTGGCTGCCCGGCCAGGGAACCTCCGTGCACGACCATGTGTCGTGGTGCACGACGGGCGTGCACGAGGGCGAGGAGTACGAGCGGCGCTACCGCCTCCTCCCGTCACCGGCGACGGGCCGGGCCGCGCGCCTCGTCGCCACCGGCGATGTCGTCAATGCCCAGGGCGCGGTGTGCGGTTTCGCGCCGCCCGGCGACATCCACCGGGTCTGGAACGCGGGTGCCGGCCGGGCGATCTCTCTCCATGTCTACGGAGCGGACATCTCCCGCCTCGGCACGAGCGTCCGCCGCGTCTACGAACTCCCGGCCGACCGCTGATGGCGCTGCTGCGGGAACGGGCGGCGTCGGCCTCCCCGTCGTCCGGCCCGTCCGCGCCAGGCATCAGGCCCGGTCTCGCGCTGGCCGTCGTCGGCGTGGCCGTCGCCTGGTCGGTGCATCAACTGCTGCCGGACATACCGATGTTGACCGCGTCCGTGGTGTTGGGCATCGTCGCGGCCCATCTGCCGGGAGTGCGCGCGATCGTACGGGGAGCGGCCCGCCCCGGACTCTCGTACGCAGGAAAGCGGCTGATGCGCATCGGCATCGTCCTGCTCGGCCTGAAACTGAGCCTGGACGATGTGCTCGGCCTCGGCTGGGCGACGGTCGCCATGGTTCTCGGCGTCGTCGCGGCGACCTTCCTCGGCACCTGGTGGCTCGGCCGCCGGATGGGACTGCCCGGCGACCAGCCGCTGCTCATCGCCGCCGGGTACGCCATCTGCGGGGCGTCCGCGATCGGCGCGGTGAGCGAGGCGACGGACAGCGACGAGCGCGACGCGGCTGCCTCGGTGGCGCTGGTGACTCTGTGCGGGACGCTCGCGATCGCCGTACTGCCGCTGCTCCAGCAGCCATTGGGGCTGAGCGACGCGGAGTTCGGCCGGTGGGTCGGCGCGAGCGTCCACGACGTGGGCCAGGTCGTGGCCACCGCACAGACCGCCGGATCCGGAGCGCTCGGGGAGGCGGTCCTGGTCAAACTGATGCGGGTGGCGTTGCTCGCCCCGCTCGTCGCGGCCGTGGCCCTGTCGGTCCGCCGCAGTCGGCGGGCCGGGACGACGGTCCACAAGCGGCTGCCGATGGTCCCGCTCTTCGTGGTCGGCTTCCTGGCCATGGTGGCCCTGCGCAGCACTGGCCTGCTTCCGACCACCGCGATCGACGCGGCCCAGCACGCCCAGGAACTCCTGCTCGCGGCCGCGCTGTTCGGCCTCGGCAGCGCGGTCGACCTGCCGGCCCTGACCCGCACGGGCGGCCGGGTCGCGGCGCTGGGGCTGTGCGCGTGGGCGGTGGTGGCGGGGGTGTCGTACGCGGGGGTGCTGCTGGTGACGGGCCCCGTCGGCTGAGCAGCGTGGGCGCCGCCTGCGCCCGTCAGCTGAGCAGCGTGGGCGCCGACCGCTCAAGCACCCCCGAGACCCGCTCCCACGCCTCCAAGTCCCGCTCCACAGGCGGTAGTTCCACCGCCGCGCCGCCCTGCCAGCCGGCCGCCAGCGCCACCGGGTCCTCGCCCGTCGCCGCGCTCGCCGCGAGGGCCGCCGCGCCCAGGGCGACCAGTTCGGTGCTTTCGGGGATCAGCAGCGGGCGGCCGGAGAGGCGGCGTACCGTCTCCACCCAGTGGCGGCCCCTGGCCCCGCCGCCCACCAGGCGCAGCGGGCGGGCGGCCACATCCTCGTCGGACGGGTCGACGCCGCAGGCGCGCAGGACCTCGTCGAGGGCGCGCAGGACCGTGACGACCGCGCCTTCGTAGGCGGCACCCAGGAGTTGCTGCCGGGTGGTGGTGTGGCGCAGGCCCGTGAGCAGGCCCGAGGCCGCGGGCAGATCGGGGGTGCGCTCGCCGTCGAGGTACGGCAGCAATACCACCTCCCCGCCCGCCTCGGCGGCGTCACGGCCCAGGCCCAGCAGGGCGGCGACCTTGTCGACGGCGAGTGTGCAGTTCAGGGTGCAGGCCAGCGGCAGGTACGTACCGTCCGCGGCGGCGAATCCGGCGAGGACCGCGGAGGCGGGCCGGGTGCGGCTGGCCGCGAAGACCGTGCCCGAGGTGCCGAGGCTGAGGGCCGGGTGGTCGAGCAGGCCCGCGCCGCCGAGGCCGAGGCCGACCGCGGCGGCCATGTTGTCGCCGGTGCCCGCGGCGACGGCGATGCCGGCGGGCAGGCCCAGGTCGTCCGCGGCCGTGGCGGTCAGCGAGCCGATGCGGGCGGCGCCGGTGGCGGCCACCGGCGGCAGCAAGTCGGCGTCCAGGCCGATGAGTTCGAGGAGTTCGGGATCGTACGCGCCGGTGGCGGTGGAGTACCAGCAGGTGCCCGAGGCGTCGCCCGGGTCGGTGGCCGCGGTGCCCGCGAGGCGCTCGGTGAGGAAGTCGTGGGGGAGGCGTACGGCGGCCGCGGCCGAGGCCGCCCGGGGCTCGTTCTCGCGCAGCCACTGCCACTTCGCGGCCGTCATCGACGCGACCGGCACCGATCCCGTACGGGCCGTCCACGCCTCCGGGCCGCCCAGTGCCTCGGTGAGTGCGGCGGCCTGCGGTGCCGAGCGGGTGTCGTTCCACAGCAGCGCGGGCCGCACCGGAAGCCCGGCCCGGTCGAGGACGACGAGGCCGTGCTGCTGCCCGGCGACCGCGATGCCGATGACGGCGGACGGGTGCAGGCCCGATTCCTTGAGCCCGGCGGCGACGGCTTCGCGCAGTGCGTGCCACCACACCTCCGGGTCGCTCTCGCGCGCCCCGCCCTCGCCGCCGACGTGGTGCGAGGCCCGGCCGACCGCGAGCGTACGGCCGGTGGCCGCGTCGATGAACGCCGCCTTCGCGGACTGGGTCGAGCTGTCCACGCCGATCACGACCGGCTGCACGGGCATTGCCCCCACCTCTCCCTCCCGGCCCATTTGGCCGTCCGCAAAACAAATTACGTCAAGCGGCCCGGCGCCAACAGGTGTTGGCGGGGCCTTCTGTGATGACGCGGACCCATGCATTATTAGTAAGGTCAGCAAACAAACTGTGTTCGAAGGCGGTCACGGCGATGACGGAACGCTTCACCCCCACCCCCGAGGACAAGTTCAGCTTCGGTCTCTGGACGGTCGGCTGGCAGGGCAGGGACCCCTTCGGGGACGCGACCCGGCCGCCCCTGGACCCCGTCGAGTCAGTACAGCGGCTCGCCGCCCTCGGCGCGTACGGCGTCACCTTCCACGACGACGACCTGATCCCCTTCGGCGCCTCCGAGTCCGAGCGCGAATCGCACATCAAGCGCTTCCGGCAGGCGCTGGACACGACCGGCCTCGTCGTGCCGATGGCCACCACCAATCTCTTCACCCACCCCGTGTTCAAGGACGGCGGCTTCACCGCCAACGACCGGGATGTACGCCGGTACGCGCTGCGCAAGACGATCCGCAACATCGACCTGGCCGCCGAGCTCGGGGCGCGTACCTATGTCGCCTGGGGCGGCCGCGAGGGCGCGGAATCGGGCGCGGCCAAGGACGTGCGCACCGCCCTCGACCGGATGAAGGAGGCCTTCGATCTGGTGGGGGAGTACGTCACCGAGCAGGGGTACGACCTGCGGTTCGCCATCGAGCCCAAGCCCAACGAGCCGCGCGGCGACATCCTGCTGCCCACCGTCGGCCACGCGCTCGCCTTCATCGAGCGGCTTGAGCGGCCCGAGCTGTACGGAGTCAACCCCGAGGTCGGCCATGAGCAGATGGCCGGGCTGAACTTCACCCACTCCATCGCCCAGGCGCTGTGGGCGGACAAGCTCTTCCACATCGACCTCAACGGGCAGAACGGCATCAAGTACGACCAGGACCTGCGCTTCGGCGCGGGCGATCTGCGGTCCGCCTTCTGGCTGGTCGACCTGCTGGAGACCGCGGGCTACGAAGGGCCGCGGCACTTCGACTTCAAGCCGCCGCGGACCGAGGACTTCGACGGGGTGTGGGCGTCGGCCGCGGGCTGTATGCGCAACTATCTGATCCTCAAGGAGCGGGCAGCGTCCTTCCGCGCCGATCCTCGGGTCCGGGAGGCGCTGCGGGCGGCCCGTCTCGACCAGCTCATGCTGCCCACCGCGGCGGACGGGCTGTCCGGGCTGCTGGCGGACCGCGGTGCGTTCGAGGAGTTCGACGTGGAGGTGGCGGCGGAGCGGGGGATGGCGTTCGAGGCGCTTGACCAGCTGGCGATGGATCACCTGCTCGGGGTGTGCTGAACAGCTCGGGCCGCCTGCTGGGGGCGCTGCCCCCAGACCCCCGGGTCCTCAATCGCCGGACGGGCTGAAAAGGCGGTCCTCAACCGCCGGACGGGCTGAAAGGCGGTCCTCAATCGCCCGACGGGCTGAGGAGCGTTCTCGAGCGCCGGGCCAGTTGGAAAGCGTCCTCAAGCGCCGGACGGGCTGGGATTCAGCCCGCCGCGCGCTGCGCGTACGCCACCGGGTCCGCCAGCACGTCCTGGACCACCAGCGCCGCCGCGCCGCGCACCGCGTCCGCCGCCGGGGACGAGGCGCGCAGCCGGCCGCCGTCCAGCGGCCACAGCCCCGACACCACCCGGCCGGACAGCTCGCCGCCGGCCGGCGGCGAAAGCCACGGCAGCAGCGGCCGGTAGATCCCGCCGAGCACCACCGCGTCCGGGTCGAAGAGGTTCACCGCCCCGGACAGCACCCGGCCCAGCATCAGCCCGGCCTGCCCGAGCGCCGCCACCGCGCGGTCCTCGCCCGCCCGGGCGCGCCGTTCCAGCTCGGCCACGCCCGCCGCGCCGGTCCGCTCGTCGATGCCCGCTGTCCGCAACAGCGCCGACTGGCCCGCGTACTGCTCCAGGCAGCCCCGCGAGCCACAGCGGCACTCGGGGCCGTCCGGGTCCACCAGGACATGGCCGATCTCCCCGGCGAATCCGTGCGCCCCGCGCAGCAGTTCACCGTCCAGGACCAGCGCACCGCCGACCCCGATCTCGCCGGTCAGATAAAGAAAGCTGCGTACGTCGCCGAGGCCGCCGAACCACAGCTCGGCCAGGGCCGCCACATTCGCCTCGTTCTCCGAACGCACCGGCAGCGGCGGCAGGCCGGGCCGCAGCGCCGCGAGCGCCTCGGCGAATGGGCCCTCTGCCGCGACCCGGGTCCAGCCGAGGTTGGGCGCGTGCCGGACCGTGCCCGCCGAGATCAGCCCGGGCAGCGCCAACTCCGCGCCGACCGGCCGCAGTTCCTGCTCGGCAGCCGATGCCAGCGCCCGGGCGGCGATCCCGGCCGCCCGGCCGAGCACCCGGTCGGGCGGCGCACCGCGGTTGTCCAGGTGCTCGACGAGCCGCACCCGGTCGGTGCCCGCAAGATCCACCACGCACACCGACACATAGTCGACGTTGATCTCGACCCCGATGCCGGCCACGCCCGTACGGGCCACCTTCAGCACCGTGCCGGGCCGGCCCGCCAGACCGCTGAACGTCTTGCCCGACTCCGAGAGGAATCCGCTGTCCAGCAACTGTTCCACCAGTGAGGAGACGGCCGCCCGGGTCAGCCCCACCCGCGCCGAGACCCCGGCTCGGGTCACCTCGCCCTCGTCGTGGACCGCCCGCAGCACCAGGCTGAGGTTGTGCCGTCGCACCGTCTCCCGGTCGGCCTTGGGCTCCAGCGGGTTCTGGCCGCCCGCGCCGGGCAGCCTCACGCGTCTGCCGGATCGGTCTCGAGTGCGCTGCGCGGCTCCTTCGCGACCCGCAGCTCCTCGTCGGTCAGCGGCGGGCCCGGCAGCTGCGGCAGTTTGGGCCCGCGCAGCACGGCCAGCACGATCTCGGGCTTGAGCAGCGAAATGGTCGGCGCCGACAGGGTCATCACGTCGAAGAGCGCGCGGGTGATCATGGGGCGGCCGGTGGCGGTCAGCATCAGCCGGTCCACATAGCTGCGCAGCACCGTGGCGGACGCGCCCGGCTTCTTGCCGACGGCTCCGGGGTAGAGGATGTCCTGCCCGGTGGCCAGGTCCCAGGCCGTGCCTACCGGTCCGGCCACCGCGCGCTGCACCCGCCGGGCGAGGCCGGGGGCGGTGAGGCTGTGCGCCCGGAGCTCCTTGCGCAGCGCAAGGACGCCCTGGGCCGCGACCGACATGCCGTGCCCGTAGACCGGGTTGTACGTGGCCACGGCGTCGCCGATGGCCACGAAGCCCTCCGGCCAGTCGGCGATCTTCTCGTAGAAGCGCCGCCGGTTGACGGTGCTGCGGGAGACGACGACATCGGTGAGCGGTTCGGTGTTGCTGATCAGCTCGGCCACAATCGGATGCCGGACGCCGCGGGCGAAGTCCTCGAACTCGGCGGCGGAGTTGGTGGGCTGACCGCCACGGGTGCCGGACAGCGTCACCAGCCAGCGGCGTCCCTCGATGGGCACGATGGTCGCCGTCTGGCCGGGCCGCGGCTCGCGCGCGTCGGCCTGCACATTGACGACGGGATACTCCTCGGTGCCCTCCGGCGCCCGGAAGATCCTGCTGGCGTACGCGAGACCCGAGTCGACCTTCGCCTCGTGCACGGCGGCGACGCCCAGGGAACGCAGCCAGTCGGGCGCCCGCGAGCCACGGCCACTGGCGTCGACCACCAGATCGGCGTCAAGGACGAGCTCGCTCCCGTCCTCGGAGCGCACCCGCACCCCCGTCACCCGGCCGGCGTTGCCTTCGAGGCCGAGTAGTTCGGTGCCCGGCAGGACGGTGACCCCGGGGCGGCCGACGACCTCCTCCCGTACCACCCAGTCGAGCAGATCGCGGCTGCAGGCGATCAGGAACTGCATCTCGGGCCAGCGCCGGAACCAGCCCTGCGCGGACATGGAGACCAGGCCCGTCGGCAGCGGGATCCGGCGCGCGCCCGCCGCCAGCCAGCGGCCGGTGACACCGGGCAGCAGTGACTCCATCGCCCGCGCGCCGCCCGACCACAGCAGATGAGCGTGGTGCGCCTGCGGGAGGCTCTTGCGCGCTTCGGGTCCGGACGGCAGGGTGTCGCGGTCGACGAGGGTGACCTCGTCGGCGTACTCGGCGAGGACGGCGGTCGCCAGCATGCCGGCCAGCCCTCCGCCGATCACGACGGCCCGGCGCACAGCCGTGCTCCGGCGGGTTCTCACAGGATCGCTCATAGGGAGCCGCTCTCTGACCTGGCCGCACGCCGGCGGGCTGCTTCAACGACGGGTGAATGGCGCAGCGCGAGGGACATGCGCACCAGATCGCGCGGTCTTTCGGCTGCCTTGGGGGTGTAAGCCTGGGCCGAGCTTATGATCTTGCCGTCCGGGTCGGCCGTCCGGGCCCGCAGCGCCGCCGCGACCATCGCCGCGTCGGCGATGGCCTGGGCCTGCCGCGGATCGGAGCCGGCCTCGATCGCCGCGTCATGGGCGCCTGCGCGTAGCGCGGGGTCGAAGTAGGGGTCCAGATGGAGCATCCCGTCGTGGATGTCGGACTCGCGCTGGGTGACGCGCAGGTCCGCGGACGACCACCAGGAGATGCGCACGGAAGGGGTGCCGTCGGGCACGACCGTGCGCAGTTCGCGCCAGAGCGTGCCCAGCTGCCGGTACGTGGTCCAGGTGTGCCAGTTGTCCGAGAGTCGCTGGGCGATCAGCGGCAGGATGAAGCCGACGGCGCTGAACAGTGCACCCAGCGACGCCAGGGGCGGCGCGGCCAACGTGCTCAGACCGTCCCAGTCGTGGCCCGCCCAGCGGGCGAACACGGCGGCGAACTTGCTGGCGCCGTAGCCCAGATTGAACAGTGAGCCGACCACGATGGTCACCAGACCGGTCCGCAGCCAGCCGTGCACCTGCAGTGACCAGCGCCAGCACAGGGCGGTCATCCCGACGGCGGCGACGCTGTGCGCCGTCAGGTACAGCACGATCATTTCGCGGATGTACGGCGTCGTGGCGTAGTACGTGTCCAGATCGCGCAACCGCTCCACCGGGGCGTCGCCGAGCACGAACAGCACCACCAGCGCCACGACCACCACGCCGTAACCGATCACCCAGCGGCGGGAGATCTGCCGGGTCTCCTCCGGTGGCCCGCCCCGCCAGTTGACGAGCAGCACCAGACAGGAGGCGCTGAAGGCGGTCAGGATGCAGTAGACCAGCGGCCCCGAGACGTTGCTGACGCCGGTGAGCCTGTTGACCTCGGCGATCGTCGGCGGCGCTGCGAAGAAGAAGGTGCAGGCCGCCAGCACGAGCAGGGCGCAGACGGAACGCAGCAGCGGATCACGCCAGTCGCGCAGCATCCCGGGGAGCTTGAACACGAGTGCGAAGCCCAGCGCGGCGGCTGGGATGTAGTAGTCCTGACCGTCCACGCATCAGCCCTGTGGCCCGCGGTATCCCAAGGACGCCTCGATCCGGCCCGCGAGTCCGTCCCGCCGCAGGTGCCCGCGGCCCGTCGAACCGGCCAGCCAGGAGCGGCACTTGCTGCCGAGCAGCAGACCGAAGCTCTCGGCTTCGTTCTCCTCGGCCTGGTCGAAACGGGTCCTGGCCGCCACCTTCAGCACCGTCGCCTGCAGATCCGCCTCGTCCGAGAGCAGCCGGGCCGCGACGGCCGCGCCGTCGACATGGTGGGTGCAGTGCCCGGCCTTCATGTGCCACAACTCGTGGCCGAGGATGACCAGTTGATGATCGGGTGCGGTGCGCTCCTCGATGACGATCAGATCCTGGTCCGTCATGTCGAGCCAGAGCCCGCTGGCCGTGCCGGGCGGGAAGGTCGCCATGCGGTACCGGACGGGGCGGCCGCGGCGCTTGCTCATTCCGCTGCACAGGGCGGCATAGAGATCGGCGGGCTCAGCCGGTGCGGGCAGATCGATTCCGGCTACCAGCTCGCCGCACAGCCGACGCATCTCCTTGCCTATGCTCACCGTTCTCCTCTCCCCGTCAGCAGCTGCGCGCACACGCGTGAATCCAACCCTGTCCTGAAATCAGGGTTCCGTGCATCAAAGCATCAAAGTTCCGTCGGCTTGACGCTTTCCAGGAGCATGTCGAGCCACTCGGTGACCTTGTCCCGGTGTTTGTCCGTGGGCAGTTGAGCGGCCCGCCAGGCGATGCCCCGTACGCCGTGGTCCTGCAGCAGCCGCTCCAGCGGGTCGCCCTCGCCCGCGTAGTCGTGGAGCAGTCGCTGCTCGGTGCGCTGGAGTGCGCCGTTGAGCGCGTCGGCGTCCTCGGCGGTGAGGAACCCGGCGTGCACCTTGAAGAACCTCTGAATGGCATCGCAGTGCTCCATGGTCGGCCGGCGGTCGCCGTTGATGAGAGCTCCCGCCTGCTGCCGTGACATGCCTGCGCCGTCGGCGATCTCCTGCTGGGTGTACCGGCGGCCGTTGGGCTTCAGCCGGGTCCTGCGCAGCAGGTCGAAGCGCTGCAGAAAGCGCGCCTGGAGGTCGGGTTCACCGGCGGGCCGCCCGTCCAGCAGGGCGGTGACCACGTCCGCCGGTACGCCCGACGCCTCGGAGAGCTGGTGTACGTCGAAGATCTCGCCGTAATTCAGTCCGAGCTTGCCGGCGAGTTCGGCGACGCGGGCGACGGACGCCGCCAGGGGGCCTGTGGCCGTCGGGCCCGGAACCAAGAAGCCGTCTGTCACCAGTAGGTCTCCTAGATCACGCGAGGTCGCTCCGCACACAGTGGGCTGCGGGGAGATTAACCGTTTCGGTGGAGTACAGCCAGGTCTTGCCACAGCTGTGGCGCGATTTGAGCGCTCAGCGGCGTGGAATGCCACGATAGTTGACATGGTCGCGTTTGCGGTAGCAGGATCGCCACGCGGTATAGAAGATCCAAAGGGCGCTGCCGCAGCGGGACTTCGAGAAGGGTGGCGTTCTCGATGACACATGAGGCAGGCGTTGAACGGCCTGGTGTCCACGGGCGTCGAGGGTGCGCGGGGACGACCCGTGGCGTGCTCCGGGCGAAGCGGCTCACCGATGTGCTCAGAAGGCGCCGGGAGGAGCTCGGCCTGAGCGTCGAGGACGTGGCAGCGCGGCTCGACATCAGCACCGTCGCGTACGGCAGCTGGGAGCGCACGCCCGCCCAGGACTGGACCGACGAGAAGCTCTGTGCCCTGGTCAAGGCCCTGGAGATGAGCGACCAGCAGGGCGGCTGGTTATTCCGCCTCGCCGTCGACCGGGACCCGCCGCAGACCTGGAACAGGCCCGTCGGGGCATCCCGGCCCGCGCCTCCGCTTGGTCCCGCGCGCCCGTCGGGACCGGCCTTCCCGTCCGGTCCCGCGCGCCCGTTCGCTCCCGTAACCGCGCCCGCGCCGCCCGCCCTGCCGGTGGAGCCGGCCGAGCCGTCGGAGCCCGCCGGCCCGGACCACTCGGACCCTGAGACGCAGGCCTACCTGCGCGACTACGCCGCGATGATGGACGCCGTGCCGCTGCCCTCGGTGCTCTTCGACCGACGCTGGGACGTGGCACACGTCAACCACGCCTTCGAGGCGCTGTTCCACGGCGTCGGACCGCATCCCACGGCCATGCCGGCCCAGAACATCCTCCGGTTCGTGCTGTTCCACCCGGACGCGGGCACCGTGCTCGGCGACCGCGAGACGAGTTGGTGCCTGCCCCTGCTGGCGCAGCTGGACGCGGCCCTGGAGTGGTACCCCGAGGACCGAGTCCTTCAGGCCATTCGTGACGACATCGCCGATGACCCGATCATGGACGTCGCCTACCGGTGCGGGCTGCCGCACTGGATGCGGGCCATGGGAGCGGCGGCGGTGCACCACGACGGAGCCGTACGACCGCTGAACCACCCGGATCCGCGGTGGGGCCGCACCGAGTGCCGGATCGTCGACGAGACCCCCGCGACCCTTCAGGACAGGGGATTCACACGGATGACGCTGGTGCTGCGGGAGACCCGGGCGGCCGTGCCGCCCGATGTGCGGCGCGGCAAGTCGCATCTGAGGGCGGTCTCCAGCGGCTGAACCGGAACCGGGCGGCGGCTGTCGGCGAATCGCCGGCTGCCGAGGGGACGGTCCCTTGTCAGGGGTTGGCGCGTCCATGACGATTACCTCATGTCGCAGCAGACGCCCGGAAACACCGGCGGCCCCACCAACTCCCGGGGCACCGGCCGCAGAACGGTCCTCACGGCCGCGGCCGGAACCGCGGCGCTCGGTGCCGCGCCGACCGCAGTCGGCGCACCGCCCGCGGCCGCCGCCGAGCACACCCCTGACCGGGAGCACACCCCCGACCGTGACCGCCCCGCCACCGCCCAGGCCCCCACCCGTGAACTGCGCGCGCTCCTGGCCGAGATCGACCGCGACCGCATCGAGGCGACCGTGCGCACCCTCGCCTCCTTCGGTACCCGCCACACGCTCTCCAGCCAGGACGACCCGAAGCGGGGGATCGGCGCGGCCCGCGACTGGATCCACGCCGAGCTGAAGCGGTACGCGGCGCGCAGCGGCGGCCGGATGACCGTCGAGCTGCAGAGTTACATCCAGGAGCCGGCGCCGCGCATCCCCGTGGCGACCCGTATCACCAATGTCGTGGCGACGCTGCGCGGCTCCACGGCCCCCGACCGGGTCTACGTCGTCTCCGGGCACTACGACTCGCGCGCCACCGACGTCATGGACGCCGTCAGCGACGCGCCCGGCGCCGACGACGACGCCTCCGGGGTCGCCGTCGCCATGGAACTCGCCCGCGTCATGGCCACTCGGCGTCCAGGGGCGACCCTCGTCTTCGCGGCCGTCGCCGGCGAGGAGCAGGGCCTGTTCGGCGCGGCCCACCTGGCGCAGAAGTTCAAGGAGGCCGGGGTGGACCTCCAGGGCATGTTCACCGACGACATCATCGGCAGCCCCACGGCCGACGACGGCACCAGAGACCCCCACACCATCCGGCTGTTCGCCGAGGGTGTCCCCACCTCGGAAACCCCTGAACAGGCCGCGACCCGCCGCTCGGTGGGCGGCGAGAACGACTCGCCGTCCCGCCAGCTCGCCCGCTTCGTACGAGACGTGGCCGACAACGACGCCACCGGAATGCATGTCCGCGTCGTCTACCGCCGCGACCGCTATCTGCGCGGCGGCGACCACATCCCGTTCCTCGAACGGGGTTTCCCCGCGGCCCGGTTCACCGAGCCCGCCGAGGACTTCGCGCACCAGCACCAGGATGTGAGGGTGCTGGACGGCAAGCAGTACGGAGACCTGCCCGAGTTCTGCGACTTCGGCTACATCGCCCGCGTCGCCAAGGTCAACGGCGCCGCTCTGTGGACGCTCGCCCAGGCCCCCGGCACCCCGAAGGGCGCGAAGATCCTCACCAGCGCGCTCACCAACGCCACCGAGCTGGTGTGGGAACGCGGCACGGAACCCGACCTCGCCGGGTACGAGGTGGTCTGGCGCGAGACCACGGAGCCGGAGTGGACCCATGTCGTCAGAGCCGGTGACACCACCCGGCACACCGTGGACCTCTCCAAGGACAATGTCTTCTTCGGCGTCCGCGCGGTGAACCGGGCGGGTCTGCGCAGCCCCGTCGCGTTCCCCGCTCCCCAGCGCTGATTCCGGAGTGTTGATTTCGGCGGCCCGGGGGCTCCCGGCCGGCTCATGGAGTCCGCTTCTCGAGTCCGCTCCTAGAGTCGGAGTCGACCGGCACGGCGCATGGTCGTACGGCACTGGCAGTTCCGTACAGAGGAGACCGGCCATGTCGTCGTTGCGAAGCTTTCTGCTCGTCAAAGTGCTGCGTCCGGCGGCCCGGGCACTCATCGCCTATGGGATGTGCTGGTTGTACATCCCCGATGTCGACCATGAGGAAATCCTGCCGACAGACAGTTTTCCCAGAGAAGACAGCAAGGAATACCGCACCCTTTTCGGCGAGGTCGAGGCGCCTTCAAGGTGGTCTTGAGCCGGAATTCGTCTGTACGCCGGGGCCGTGTGAGTCCGCCGCGGGAGCGGCGCACAGGGCCTCATCGGGCCGGTGCAGGGTGTGGGCGATCACCCGACCCCTCGGACACGCCCTAGCCGCCTTCGAGCCCCCTTGCAGGGCCGAAGCGCAGCCTGACCGCACTGCGGCACCAGGACAGCGCGGCTACCACGCCCGGCCAATTGGAGGATTCGTGTCCCTTCGCCTGTTCACCTCGGAATCAGTGACCGAGGGCCATCCCGACAAGATCGCTGACCAGATCAGCGACGCGGTCCTCGACGCGCTGTTGGCGCAGGACCCGAAGTCACGGGTCGCCGTCGAGACGCTGATCACCACCGGCCAGGTCCACCTGGCCGGAGAGGTCAGCACCACTGCGTACGCCGACATCCAGCAGCTGGTCCGCGAGACCGTGCTGAAGATCGGCTACGACTCGTCGGCGAAGGGCTTCGACGGTGCTTCCTGCGGTGTGTCGGTCTCCATCGGCGCACAGTCGCCCGACATCGCACAGGGCGTCGACACCGCCTACGAGAAGCGCGTCGAGGGGTCCGCCACAGGTGAAGAAGGTGACGCGCTGGGCGAGCAGGGCGCAGGCGACCAGGGCCTGATGTTCGGCTACGCCTCCGACGAGACGCCCGAGCTGATGCCTCTGCCCATCACGCTCGCCCACCGCCTCGCCAAGCGCCTCACCGAGGTGCGCAAGAACGGCACCGTCCCCTACCTGCGGCCCGACGGGAAGACCCAGGTCACCATCGAGTACGACGGCGACAAGGCCGTCCGCCTCGACACCGTCGTGGTCTCCTCGCAGCACGCGCCCGGTATCGACCTGGACTCGCTGCTCATCCCGGACATCCGCGACTGCGTCGTACGCCCGGTGCTCCAAGAGCTCGTCGAGGACGGCGTGCAACTGCGCACCGAGGGCTACCGACTGCTGGTCAACCCGACCGGACGGTTCGAGATCGGTGGCCCGATGGGCGACGCCGGCCTCACCGGCCGCAAGATCATCATCGACACGTACGGCGGCATGGCCCGTCACGGCGGCGGCGCGTTCTCCGGCAAGGACCCGTCCAAGGTGGACCGTTCGGCGGCGTACGCGATGCGCTGGGTCGCCAAGAACGTGGTCGCCGCGGGCCTCGCACACCGCTGCGAAGTGCAGGTCGCGTACGCGATCGGCAAGGCGGACCCGGTCGGTCTGTTCGTCGAGACCTTCGGCACAGAGACCGTGCCCGTGCCGCGTATCCAGTTCGCCATCGACCAGATCTTCGACCTGCGCCCGGCGGCCATCATCCGCGACCTCGACCTGTTGCGCCCCATCTACGCGCAGACCGCGGCCTACGGCCACTTCGGCCGCGACCTCCCCGACTTCACCTGGGAGTCCACCGACCGCGCGGAGAAGCTGCGCCAGGCAGCCGTCGCCGACTGAGCCCCACTCAGCGCCGACTCAGCGGCGGCGGATCAACGCACCATCCGTAGACCAAGGAGCAGTGACCGTGCGCATAGCCGTAACCGGTTCGATCGCAACGGACCACCTGATGGTCTTCCCCGGCCGGTTCACCGAGCAGCTGATCGCCGGCAGCCTCGACAAGGTGTCGCTCTCCTTCCTCGTCGAAGAGCTGGAGATCCGGTGCGGCGGCGTCGCCGCGAACATCGCCCTCGGCCTCGGACGGCTGGGCATCGGCCCCTACCTCGTCGGAGCGGTGGGCGCGGACTTCGCCGAGTACCAGGTCTGGCTGAAGCAGAACGGCGTTGACACCGACTCGGTGCACGTCAGCGAGTTGCTGCACACCGCGCGCTTCGTGTGGACGACGGACGCCGACAACGGCCGGATCAGCTCCTTCTACCCCGGAGCCATGAGCGAAGCCCGCACGATCGACCTGGCGCCGGTGCGAGAACGGGCCGGCGGCCTGGACCTGGTGGTGATTTCGCACAATGACCCCGGCGCAATGATCCGCCACACCCGTGAATGCAAGGGCCTGGGACTTGCGTTCGCCGCCGACCCGTCCCAGCAGCTCGCGTTCCTGCAACGCGGCGATGTGCGCGAACTGCTCGCCCACCCGGCCTATCTGTTCACCAATGAGTACGAGAGCGTGCTCATCCAGGAGAAGAGCGGCTGGACCGAACAGCAGATCCTGGGTCGGGTCGGCACCTGGGTCACCACCCGAGGGGCGGACGGCGTCCACATCGCCCGCGCCGGGCTGCTGCCGGTCGAAGTGTCGGCGGTGCCGCCGAACGGGACACTCGAGCCGACCGGCGTCGGCGATGCCTTCCGGGCGGGCTTCCTCGCTGCGACCGCCTGGGGCGTGAGCCTGGAGAGCGCGGCCCATCTGGGCAGCGCACTGGCCACGACCGTGCTGGAGACCACGGGCCCGCAGCTGTCCGAGCTGAACGGCGGCGAGCTGCTGGGACGCATCCGTGGCACATACGGAGAAGAAGCCGCCGCCGAGCTGGCTCCGCACCTGGCGGCACTGGGATGAGGGGACCCGTGCCGACACCCTGCGCGAGGCCGTTGCGCGACCGGTCACTCCTCGTTCGTGATGCACCTCGACGAGATGGTCGCCCGTACTGACACACCCTCAGCAGCAGGTACCAGTGGTACCGGCCCCCGCCTGTCCCCCGGGCGGGGGCCTGACCCATTCAGCGCATGGATGCGACGGCCCACTCGGCGACGACGGCCACCGCGACGCCGACCCCCAGAACCGCGGTGGCCACCCGCGTACGCCCTTGTCGGCTGAGGACCAGGGCACTGCCGCAGAGGATCAGCGCGATGCCGTAGAAGCCCATGGTCAGCACCGAGTGCGTGCTGCCGAGCCGCAGCACGAGGGTGACGCCCACGGCGATCATGATGACCGCGGAGAGAGCTATCCGTATGCCGCGTGCCTGACGTGGTGTGAGCCCCTGTCGCTCCGGGCTCGAATTGGCTTCTGACATGCTCGGAAGACTAGCCGTCCCGTCCGGGCGCAGACTGTCGGGGCCGACCCTCTGCCCGCTCGCGCTCATCTGCCCGCTCGCGCTCATCTGTCCGCTCGGGCTCACGCGCCGCGGGCGCTGCCCACGCCGGCCGTCCACAGCGGAGTGGTGCCGGTGATCTGGCAGGCCATCAGATAGAGCGGGATCGGCGGGGTGTAGGGGCTGGTGCCGTCGGGCCAGCGGATGAGGCGGGGGTTGGTCGCCGGAATGTACGCCTCGCGGGCGTAGTGCGACGGCAGCGGCCAGGTCAGCTCCAGGTCCGATCCGGCCGGCACGATCCACCACCACCAGTCGTTGTCGGCGAAGACACAGCCGTTCCGCGGCAGCCGCCCGAGCAGCCTGAAGCCGTACCGCGCGGGAACGCCCACGGCGTCGCAGCCCAGATTGGCCACAAGCGCGGGTGGGAGTGCGAGCCGGGTCATCCGGGATTCGCCGGGCTCCCTGTGGTGGCGGCCGCTCCGCGAGAGGAGCGTCGCCAGGCCCTTCAGCACAGCCTCTCCGGTCCCGGCAGCCAGCCCGCCCCGTTCGGAAAGTCCGTTCCGAACGGAAGGTCTGCCCCGCGCGCAACGTCCGCTCCGAACGGAAGGTCTGCCCCGCGCGCAACGTCCGCTCCGAACGGAAGGTCCGCTTGCGGCAGTTCAGCACGCGCCAGCTCGGCCCAGACGATGCGGCCGGGGCCGTGCTTCGACTCGTACGCGCCCCAGGCGCTGCTCACGGCCTCGACCAGCAGCAGTCCGCGCCCGCGCTCCTCCTCGACGGTGTGGCAGACGTGCGGGCCGGTGGGCGTGGACCCCTGGTCCTGCACGGTGATGCGCAGCCGCTCTGCGCCGTTGAGGAGTTCGCAGGCGACCAGGTGGCCGTCAGTGTGCACGACCGCGTTGGTGACCAGCTCGGAGACGACGAGCATCGCCGTATCGTGAACATCTCCGCCTATGCCCCAGCAGTGGAGCCGCTCGCGGGTGAGCTTTCTCGCCCTGCTGACGAACTCGGCACGCGCGGGCAGCTCGAAGCCGTATCGGTGGTGGTCGGCCCCCGCGCACGGGTCCCGTCGCTGGGCAGTGAGCGCGTCACGGTTCACCCGACCACTCTCCCGCCGAGGTGGACACCTTGGCAAGGCCCACTCTGAAAGATTCAGAGTGGGCATATTCATCGCTGCGGGGCCGTGGCACACTGCTCGCAACAGCACGTGGGGAGGTCTCGAAGTGAGTGAACCGCGGTCCGCCCCCACTGTGGGGCAGGTCGTTCTCGGCAAGCGCTTGCAGGATCTGCGGGAGCGAGCCGGGCTCAGGCGCGAAGAGGCCGCAAAGGTTCTTCGCGTTGCCGCGGGCACCATCCGCCGGATGGAAACCGCCGAGGTTGCGTTGAAAATCCCGTATGTCCAGCTGCTGCTGAACGCGTACGGGATCACCGACGAGGAGGCGCGCGGTTTCATCGAGCTGGCCGAGGAGGCCAATAAGCCCGGCTGGTGGCAGCGCTTTCACGACGTTCTGCCAGGCTGGTTCAGCATGTACGTCAGCCTGGAGGGCGCGGCCGGCCTGATCCGCGCCTATGAGCCACATTTCGTGCCCGGTCTGCTGCAGACGGAGGACTACGCCCGCGCGATCATGCTCGGCGGAGCCGTCGGCCAGACCGATCCGGCCGACATCGAGCGCCATGTGGCGCTGCGGATGGAACGCCAGGCACTGCTCACCCGCCCCGACGCACCCAAGCTGTGGGTGATCATGGACGAGACGGTGTTCCGCCGGCCCGTCGGCGGCCCCGGCGTCATGAGAGCGCAGATCGACCGGCTGCTCGAAGGCGCCCAGCTGCCCCATGTCACCCTGCAGATCGCGGAGTTCGCGACCGGACACCACCCCGGCACCTACGGGCCGTTCGTCCTCTTCCGGTTCGCTGTCCCCGAGCTCCCGGACATGGTCTACAGCGAGTACCTCACCGGCGCCGTCTACCTCGACGCGCGCCCCGAGGTCGCTTCGCATCTGGAGGTTCTGGACCGCATGGCGGCTCAGGCCGCGACTGCACAACGCACGAAGGAGATCCTCAGGGATCTCCGCGAGGAGCTGTGAATGGATTACATATACAACGGCATGCCGGCCGCCGAACTGGGCAGCGAGGGCTGGCACAAGCCGTGGAGCGGCGGCAACGGGGGCAACTGCTTCGAGACCATGAAGCTGGCCGACGGCCGGGTCGCGGTGCGCCAGTCCGCGGACCCGGACGGCCCCGCGCTGATCTACACCTGCGGCGAGTTCGCCGCGTTCATCGAGGGAGCCAAGTCCGGCCAGGCGGACTTCCTGCTCAACTGACGGCGAACCTGATCCGCACCTGGTCCGCAGCTGACTGCTCAGCTGCCCCTCACCACCGAGACACGTGGAGCGAGAGATGACCGGTCACAAAGCCGCCGCCTCCGGATCGACACCAGCAAGTCGCATCGTGCTCAGAGGTCGAGTGTGTGCCCCGTCGTCACGTCGACATTGTCCGGGATCTCGTCGTGGCGGTCACCGACCGTCTGTGTCCCGGTGGGCTCGAAGAGGAGGATCGCGGCGCCGGACGGAGCGGACGGCTTGTGCTCCGTACCACGCGGGACCGTGAAGACCGAGCCCTTGGGGAGCGAGACCGTGCGCTCCCCGGCGGGCTCGCGCAGGGAGATGTGCAGCTCACCGTCGAGCACCAGGAAGAACTCGTCGGTGTCGTCGTGGACGTGCCAGAGGTGTTCGCCCTCGACCTTGGCGACGCGTACGTCGTAGTCGTTGACCCGGGTGACGATGCGGGGACTCCACAGGGCGTCGAAGGAGGCCAGGGCCTTGCTGAGGGCGATCGGTTCGTTGCTCATGTGCTCAACCATCCGACGTTCCGCAGTGCCGGTGTGAGTGGTAGAAATGGCTAATGCCGCAAGAATCCTCGCACCGAGGTCGTGAGGGGAGTCCGCACCGGGTCGTCGTGATCGTCGACGAGAACTCGAACCCCTTCGAGCTCGGCTGCGCGACCGAAGTGTTCGGCCTGCGCAGGCCTGAGATCGGCCGCGACCTCTACGACTTCACACTCTGCTCGCCCGAGCCCCGCACGTCGATGCGGGACGGATTCTTCACGCTCACGGGAGTCGCCGATCTGGAGGCGGCCGACTCGGCGGACACCTTGATCGTGCCCAACCGGCCCGACGTCGAGGTGCCCCGCCGCCCCGCCGTCCTCCACGCCGTCCGCCGGGCGCACGCCCGAGGGGCAAGGCTGGTCGGCTTCTGCAGCGGCGCCTTCACCCTGGCCGAGGCCGGGGTCCTCGACGGGCGCCGGGCCACCGCGCACTGGCAGTGGGCGGACTCTTTCCGGGCACGCTTCCCCACCGTCCAGCTCGAACCGGACGTGCTCTTCGTCGACGACGGCGACATCTTCACAGCCGCGGGCAGCGCGGCAGCGCTCGACCTGGGGCTGCACCTGGTCCGCCGCGACCACGGAGCCGAGATCGCCAACTCGGTGAGCCGGCGTCTCGTCTTCGCCGCCCACCGGGACGGCGGCCAGCGGCAGTTCGTGGAACGGCCGGTGCCGGACGTGCCGGACGAGTCCCTGGCCCCGGTACTGGCCTGGGCACAGGGACGGCTGGACGCACCCCTTGCCGTGCCCGACCTCGCGGCGCGTGCGGCACTGAGTCCCGCAACGTTGCACCGCCGCTTCCAGGCCCAGTTGGGCACCACTCCACTCGCGTGGCTCACCGGGGAACGCCTCGCCCTCGCCTGTCGGCTGATCGAACGGGGCGTATCCCCTCTGGACGTGGTCGCACGACGCAGCGGCCTGGGCACCACTGCCAATCTGCGCGCTCTGATGCGTCGCGAGACCGGGCTCACCCCATCGGCATACCGCCGCCGGTTCGGGCCCGGGGCGGACGACACGCTCTAATGAGTCCTCGTCAGCCCGTCGCGGCCTCCGGCTCAAGCAGCGTCGCCAGGAACTTCTCCGGGGCCGAGACATTCCCCGCCGAGTCGATCGTCCGGTACTCGATCGTGTGGGTGCCGTAGTCGGGGGTTGTGTCGTCCCACGGCACCGCGCGGGTCTTGCCGAGCTTGCCGTAGACGAGATCGTCGACGACCGTGCCGGCCGGGGTGAAGCGGTACGGCGCGTCCGCGTCGGTCGGCCAGCCGTAATACGTCTGCCAGCCGTCGCCGTCGACCCGGAACTGTGACACCACATGGCCGGCCCGGTCGTCACGGGCCGTCAGCCTCATCGTGAACGGCCCGTCGTAGACGTACTCCACCGGCTTCCCCGGCCGGTGCACCGTGCGCAGCGGCTTGGAGAGCGCGTACGCCGCCGTCGCCGGGGCCGCGTCCACCGTCCAGGTCAGCGTGGTCTGCGTGCCGGCGATCCGGGCGCTCAGGGTGTGGGCGCCGGGGCGCAGCCGCAGCGCGCCCAGATCGAGATCGCGGTCGTTGCCCGGGTTGGCCACCGGGCGGCCGTCGAGCGTCCAGCGGACGGCCAGGGTCCGGTCGGCGGGGTGTGTGGTGTCGGCGTGCACGACCGTCGCGGAGCCCACCGGGGTCTCGGTGTCGGTGTGGCCGGTGAAGCCCGGCGCGACCGGCTCCGGCCGGGTGCTGACAGCCGTGTCCACGGTCCAGGCGACGGTACGGGTCAGCGCTGCGGACGCGCGGATCGCTGGGTCGCGTACGAACGGCGTCGGATCGGTGATCGTGGCCGTCAGCTCATGCGTGCCGCGGGCGAGTTGGAGCCGGCGCAGATCCAGCGTGCGGGCATCACCGGCGAGCCGCAGCGGACGCCCGTCGAGACGCCATACGACATCGAGCTCGCCGCCCACCGGATGCAGGGTGTCCACCCACACCGTCCGGTCGTCGCCGATCGGGGCGGCGTTCGGGGTGTGGTCCTGAAGGAGACTCACCTTGGCGGAGATCTTCTGCACCATCACCTCGCGTCCGACCTGGTCGAAGGCGTAGCCGAGGGTCTTCATGATCGAGTGCTTGCTGGGCCGCCAGACGCCCTTGGTGCTGTACATCCCGCCCTCGAACCGGCCGATGACCCCGCCCGACTCGCTCTTCTCGCCCAGCCAGCGCCACCACTTGGCGCGCTGCCGCTTCATCTGCTCCTCGGTCAGCAGGGTGTGGTGGGCGGAGTCGGGTTCGCCGCCCTCGTACGTGCCGCCCGGGACGCCACGCCCGTAGTAGTCGTACTCGTCCTGCAGGTTGCCCAGCGAGTGGCCGATCTCGTGCGGGGTGATCAGCGAGGACAACGCGTTGCCGCCGGACGCCGTGGCGAAGGTCCCGCCCGCGCCGCCGTACGTATCGCTGTTGGCGAGCGCCACGATCTGCCGGTTGGCGCTCGCGGATCCGGGCACGAGGTCGGCGAGCGCGGTCGCCGACCTCGTGTCGACGCCGAGGAGGCGCTGCACGCTGTTCGCGTTGCAGCCGCCCCAGAAGCCCATGTCCAGCGCGGTGTCGCGGCGCGGCGACTGAAGTCCCGGGTCGCAGTCCACACCTGACTCGGCGGAGGGGACCTCCACCGCCCACACATTGACGTAACTGCGGTACGAGGCGAACGGCTCCGTGGACCACAGCACGTTGAGGTGCTTGTCGACATCGGCGCGGAAGGCCGGCATTTCCTCGGCGGTGTAGCCGTCGCCGAGGACGATGATGTTGAACCGCTTGTCGGCGGGGCCTGTGGTCTGCACGGGCACGACGGTGGCCGCTTCGGTCACCGGCGCCGCCCCCTCCTCGGCGGTGGCGGAGGGGACCGTGCCCAGCAGGCAGCCGGCCAGCAGCGCGGCCGCGGTGGCGAGCAGCGACATTGTTCGGGGTCGTATGCCGGGTGAGGTCATGAGGCGGGAGCGTACGACCCGGCCCAACGTGACGTAAAGACAGCAGAGTTGGCCAGTGGGACGGTGACTGCCGGCCGTGGCGCTGTGCGACGCGCGGCAGCTCGGCCGCTTGCCTGTCGACCCGCTCCGACGGGCCGAGCCTACGGGTGGATTGGCGTGCACACCACATTGCTCGTTCCGCACCCCTTGCCGCCTCCGGCCCCGCTTTGTAGCTTGGCGCAGGCGCTGTCGTGGAAGCGCTTTCTATGCCGTCCGAGCCGACGAGGTGAGCGGGATGCCCCAGCCAGGAAGAGGCCGGTTAGCGATTTCCGCGGGGGTGCTGCTGATGGCGCTGATCGCGCCACCGGCACTCGCGCAGGACGAAGGGCCGATAGCCGATCCACTGCCTGACCCGGCCGTCTCCCGGCACGGTCTCGTGCTCGAGGAGTTCGCGACCCTCCCCAAGTCGGAGTCGGTGCCGCCGCCGACCGACGCCCGGCTCAAACGCTGGGCCCGCATCAACTACCTCGGCGAACTGCCCGACCACTCACGCCGGTTGTACGTCCCCGACCTCAACGGCAAGCTCTATCTGCTGGACCGCAAAGGCAGATCGCGCGAGTACCTCGATGTCGGCGCCGCGATGGGACCGGACTTCTGGTCGCACAAGGGACTCGGCAGTGGCTTCGGATTCGTGGCCTTCCACCCGCGCTTCGCCCGCAACGGCATCTTCTACACGGTGCACACCGAGGCCCGTGACGCGCTCACCACCAAGCCCGTGGATCTGACCGCCCCCACAACCACCCGCATCCACAGCGTGATCACCGAGTGGACCGCCGACAGCCCGCGCGCGAACACCTTCAGCGGCACCCGGCGCGAAGTGATGCGCCTCGGCTTCCAGGACACGTACCACGACATTCAAGAGATCAACTTCAATCCGAACGCCCGCCCCTGGGACAGGGACTACGGCCTCCTCTACGTGGCGGTCGGCGACGGCGCGGCGGGCGTCGGCGGCACCGTCCCGCAGGATCTGACCGCGCCCCAGGGCAAGATCCTGCGGATCGACCCGCTCGGCCACAACGGCCCCGGCGGCAAATGGGGAATCCCCGCCTCCAACCCCTTCGCCGGTCAGCAGGGCAGACTCGGTGAGATCTTCGCGTACGGGCTGCGCGACCCGCACCGCTTCAGCTGGGACACCGGCGGCCGCCACCAGATGTTCATCGGCCACATCGGTGAGCACCGGGTCGAGTCGGTGTACGACGCGAAGGCGGGCGACAACTTCGGCTGGAGCAACCGTGAGGGGCCGTTCGCCTACCGCAAGGCCGACAACCCCACCTGCGGAGTGTTCCCGCTCCCGGCCGACGACGCCAAGAACGGCTACACCTACCCGGTCGCCGCCTTCGACCACAACCCGCCCCCGGACAAGCCCTGTTCGGACAGCGGCAACGCCCTCATCGGCGGCTTCGTCTACCGCGGCCGGCAGGTACCCGCGCTGTACGGCAAGTACATCTACTCCGAGGGCGTGAGCGGACGGATCTTCTACTCCGACGTCCGGGAGATGCGCCGCGGCGGCCCGCTCGCCACGGTCCACCAGCTCCATGTCTTCGACGCGGGCGGCGCACCGACCTCGATGCAGGCGCTGGCCGGCGACAAGAGGGTCGACCTGCGGTTCGGCACCGACCGCGCGGGCGAGCTGTATGTGCTCTCGAAAGCCAACGGCACGATCTGGAAGGTGTCCGATGCGAAATAGTCCAGTCGGCCACCGCGGCAGAGGGCTTCTCGCGGCAGTGCTCGCCGTCGCCCTGCTGCCCCTGACGCTCGCCCCGGCAGCCGCGAGCGCCCAGCACGGCCCCGTACTGCCGTCGCTGAAGCGGAATCTCGTCGCGTACTACGACTTCGGTCATCCGGTACGCGGCAACCCCGGCTGGGAGCGCGACCGCGGGCGGTCCGGCACCGACATCCAGCTCGTCAACGGCGGCGCCCGGATGCGGGCATGGGACAGGGACCGCGGCCATGTCCTGCAGACCCGGCAGAACACGCCCACCGCCCCGGGCAACGACGACTGGAAGGCGGGCGTCTACGGCCCCGACGGCATCCCCACCCTGCACGCCTTCAACGGCGTACGCGAGACGACCGTCATGGGCTGGTTCAAGATGGCCGGCGAGAACCCCAGCCCCAATTCGGGCTCCGCCAAACCGGACGACCGCTATGGAGCGATCGGCCTGGCCGGAGTCCTCTCCGGCACCTCGCAGGGCCATGATGTGCGTGCCCTCCTCGAACTCATCACGGTCAACGGCGAGATGAAGGTCGTCGCGCTCGGCCGCCGCGTCGACGGCGCCAGTTCGCAGACCTTCGCCGCCGACGCCGACTGGAAGACGCTGCTGCCGCAGGACACATGGGTGTTCCTCGCGGCGACCTTCGACTACGACGTCGGCACGATGGCGCTCTACCGCAACGGCCGAGCCGTGCCCGGCTTCTACACGCTCACCGGCGACCCGTGGGCCGTCGAAGGGCCGCCCGAACCGGACGCCGCATCGCCGAGCGACCCGCGCGGCATCAAGATCGGCGGCAGCTATCCGCAGAACACCAAGGAGGGCAACCCCTGCAACTGCAGGATGGACGACCTGATGTTCCTCGACCGGGCGCTGACCCCCGGCGAGGTCATGGCCCAGTACCGACGGACCAGGTAGGGAGCGTCTGCCGTTCGTAACGACGACGCCGCGCACGACGACGCAGTACGCAGCCGGCGAGCACCGCGCCGGCTGCGACCGCGTACACGACGGTCCCCACGTTCTGCGGGTCGGCGTCCATCATGACGGTGACGTACTTGGCCGCGCCCGCGACCGCTACCGCGAGCCACTCCCACCGCCCGTCCAGGGCCACCAGTGCGACCAGCAGCAGGGCGTACCAGGAGTAGCCCGGAGTCAGCAGCAGGAACGCTGTGCCGGTGACCAGCAGGGCGCCGCTCCAAGGGCGTTCCGGATCGCCGCGCCACAGGACGTGGACGGTGACCACCAGCATCCCGGCGATCACGGCAGGTAGCGCCCAGTCGTCCGGCAGCACCAGCCGGAGCAGCGCATAGCGATTACTGGCCGAGGGGTCGTCGTACCCCTCCTCCTGCGTATAGCCGCCGAGAAAGCCGAAGACCGAGCTGTCGGAGACGAGCACGTAGGGGAGATAGCTGAGCGCGACGACCGCGGCGGCCGGCAGCAGTACGGCCGCCGCGTCCCGCACCCGCCGCACACCCGAGAGCGCACCGGGCAGCACCACGGCGGGCAGCAGCTTGGTCGCGACCGCCGCGCCGAGCAGCGCCCCACCCAGGATGCGCCGCCGTACCAGCACACCGAGGCCCACGACCGCGAGGAGCGCCCCGAGCACATCGGCATGCGCGTTGTTCACCGCCTCGACCGGCACGATCGGACACCAGGCCCAGTACGCCGCACGGCGCGGATCGCCGCGCCGTCGCAGCACCAGCAGCAGCGCGGCGGTGGTGCCCAGCGCCAGCAGCGCGCCGCCCGCCTGAAGGGCCTTGTGCCGCGCCCCGTCGGGCGAGAGCGCGTGGACGAGCAGGAAATACCCCTCGGCCACCGGCGGGTAGATGGTGTGCACCTGCGGCCGGTTGATCCGCGTGCAGTGCACCTCGCCCTCGGGGCCCGGAATCCGTGCCCGGCCGGGGCCCACGCACTGCGCCCCGGTGGGGAACAGCCAGCCGTCGCGCAGCCCGGCGAGCGCGGGATCGGCGGGGGCGTGGTCGTACGGCGAGATCCCGGCCGTCTGCACCCTGCCGTCCCAGGCGTAGCGGTACGAGTCGGTGCTGGTGCGCGGCGGAGCGAGGAGGCCGGTCGCCGCCACCGCGACACCGCCCGCGACGACGAGGACCACGGCGTGCAGCACCGGGGCCTTGCGTACGGCGACGACCGCGGCGGCGAACAGCGCCCAGCAGGCGGCGTACCACCAGGAGAGCCCGAGGGCATCGGTGAAGTAGCCGTCCTTGCGGATCGTCACGGCGAGCACGGCTGTCAGGGCCACCAGCAGGGCGCCGGCGGCGAGAGTACGGGGGTTGATCACAGGCTCAGCGTCGCAGTCGGAGGCGGCGCGGGCCGTGCGCCGCCCCCGAACGTCCGCATTCCGTAAGGTGTCGCAACCCTCCGCGCGGGCCGCCTGGGAGGTCTCATGGAAGACATGAAGCTCCGACCGCCACGGCTGCCGCGACCGCACCGGCTGCCCAGGATGACCCTGCCGCGACCGCCCAGGATGCCCCGGCTGCCGGCACCGATTCTGCCGAAGTTCTCGGGGAAGCTGCACGACGCCCGTACGGCCACCTCCATCGGCCGCTGGCTGGGCGGGGCGATCGCCGTCTGCTTCGTGACCGGGGTGACCAGTCACTATCTTCAGCACCCGCCGGAGTGGCTCGCGAACGTACTGCCGAGCCGGCCGACCTGGGGCTACCGGCTGACCCAGGGCCTGCATGTGGCGAGCGGCATCGCCGCCATCCCGCTGCTGCTCGCCAAGCTGTGGGCGGTCTACCCGCGGCTGTTCGTGTGGCCCGCGCTGCGGTCGGTGCGGCACGCGCTGGAGCGGCTCTCCGTGGCGGTGCTCGTCGCTGCGGCCGTCTTCCAGCTCTTCACCGGGCTGCTCAACATCGTGCAGTGGTACCCGTGGCCGTTCTCCTTCGTACCCGTGCATTTCGCCGTCGCCTGGCTGCTGCTCGGCGCGGTGGTCCTGCATGTGGCGGTCAAGTACCCGGAGATCAGGGCGCATTGGAGCAGACGCTCGCCCGGCACACTGGAACTCCCGGCGGCGGACGGACCCGACCGGCGCTCCCTGCTGACCGGCATCGCAGCCGCGGTCGGCGCGGTCACGCTCACCACCGTGGGCCAGTCCCTCACCCCGCTGAAACGCTTCGACCTGCTCGCGCCGCGCCATCCGGACCACGGCCCGCAGGGCCTGCCGGTCAACCGCACGGCCGCCGCGGCCGGACTGGCGGGAGTGAGCACCGCCCACTGGCGGCTGACCGTGCTCGGCCGGGACTCGTATCAACTCACCCTCGACGAGCTCGCGGCCATGCCCCAGCACACCGTGACCCTGCCCATCGCCTGCGTGGAGGGCTGGAGCAAGTCGGCCCAGTGGACCGGCGTACGCGTACAGGACCTGCTGGAACGTGCCGGAGCGCGCCCCGACGCGGCGGTACGGGTGGTGTCGCTGGAGCGGCGCGGCACATACCGAGTGATGGAGATGGGCAGCGGCTACACCCGCGATCCGCTCACCCTGCTCGCCCTGCGCCTCAACGGCCAGGTGCTCTCGCTGGACCACGGCTTCCCGGCGCGCATCATCGCGCCGAACCGCCCCGGTGTGCTGCAGACCAAGTGGGTCACCAGGATGGAGGTCCTGTGATGCGGATCGTGGCGGGCGCACTGGGTCTCGCCCTGATGGCCGTCGGCGCGACGCTGTTGCTGACCGGCGGCCAGCTGAAGGACGTGGCGCTGTGGCTGGCGGGCGCGATCGTCCTGCACGACGGGATCATCGCGCCGCTGGTGCTCGGCGTCGGCCTGCTGCTGGCGGCCGTCCCGGCCCGCGGCACGGTCCGCGGGGCGCTGGTGGTGGCCGGCTGTCTGACGATGATCGCGCTGCCGCCGCTGCTGCGGCCGGGGGCGCCGACCAATCCGTCGGCGCTGCCACTGGACTACCTGCGCAACTGGCTGCTCGTGCTGGCGTCGGTCGCGGTGGTGACGGGGGTAGTGCTGGCGGTGCGGTGGCTGCTCCGCAAAGTGCCGCGGCGTTGAACATCTGACGAACGCGTCCGGCGGGCCGGTCAGGGTGGCCAAGCACTTGTGGGATGAGGGCAAGCACGTGCGGCTGGTCGACATGAGCGCGGTGACCACCGCCGACCTTGCGCAGCCAGCGCATCCCAACGACACCGGCTACGAGAAGATGGCAGACGCCTTCCTCGAAGAGATCGAGGCCGCGGCGGAGGACGGCTGGCTCAAGGACGCCGTCAAATACGGCAACGGGAAGCCATGTACCGGCAACGGCGACGGCGGCGGCGATAAACCCAGTAAGGCCGGGAATGGCTGGCGCGCTCTGGGCGTGATCGCGCCCGGGATGGGCGGGCCCGCCGGCAAGGTCGAGATCCACGAGATCAACGGCGACGACCGGGGCGACTACGTGAAGATCTTCCCCAATGGATCCGTGCGGGCGGCCCTGAACACCAGCAGCCGAACGCCCGGCAAACCGCACTGGGTCGACCAGGGCATCATTGCCCCCGGGGTCGGCAAGCCCGGCAACGCGGTGCGGTTCGCCGACATGGACAACGATGGCCGCGACGACTACCTGACTCTCGGCATCAATGGATCCGTGACGGCCTATCTCAACAAGCCCGGAGCCAACGGCAAGCCGCACTGGGTCAACAAGGGCATCATCCTCCGCCGCGGATTCGGCGCCGCCCCGGACGCGATCCGCTTCGCCGACGTCAACGGTGATGGTCGCGACGACTTCGTGCGGGTCGGCGAGGGCGGAGCCGTCCACGCCTACCTGAACCACCGCGGAGTCGGCGGCACGTACAGCTGGGAGGAACGGAAGAACTGGGCCCCCGGAGTCAGGTACGGCTCCCGGGACAAGCTCAGGCTGGCCGACGTCAACGGCGACGACAAGGCCGACTACCTGATGGTCGGCAACACCGGAGCCGTCCACGCCTACATCAACGACGGCGGCGGAGGAAACGGCGGTTTCACCGAGCGGCTCAACTTCGTCAAGGAAACGGGGTATCCCGGCTCGAAGTCCGCGTTCGCCGACATCAGCGGCGACGGCAAGGCCGACTACCTGGTGGTCTATGACGGCGGAGCCGTCCGCGCCTGGCTCAACAGAGGTGGAAACACCGGCGCCTAGCTAAGTCAGTGCTGGATTCCTCAAACGGTGTACACATATCGGCGGCGTAGACGGCGGGTTGGTGGCGTGGGTCTGCCCCATACCCATGGTCGTGCGCGGGTGCTGAGCTGCCCCTTCGTCTTCATCACGGCCCGGCCGTGCCCGTAAAACCACCGTCCAGCACCCGCACCCGAGCACCCGAAACCACCCCGCCACCAGGCGCATACCCAGCGAAAGAGGAACCCAGCACTAGGGCGTGGTCGCCTATCCCAGGAACGCCGCGGTGGTCGCCACGAACCGGTCGGGATCGTCGAGCCACGGGAAGTGTCCGGCTCCTGGCTGAATGACCAGCCTGGCGTTCGGAAACAGCCCGGCGAACTCGGGCATCGCGCGAGGAGGAGAATTCAGATCGACCTCCCCAGCGAGCAGGAGCACCGGCGCCCCGAACCGTGCGAGCGCCGCACGGGTGGCGTCCGGGTCGAAAGCACCCTCGGCGCCGAAGGCAGTCGCGGCCTCCTTGTTCTTCTGCCCGTCCTCGGCAGCCTGATGGGCTTGAGACACCTCGTCCCAGCGGCCGTAGAAGAACGGCGCGATGGCCTGCCAGCAGTCGTCCGTCGCCTTGCCGGCAGTGATCGCTTCCAAGGCCGCGAACGCCGCCGGGAACCACGGCTCGTCGTGGCGGAGCTGCGCAGTCTCGCGCCGGACGTCTTCAGTGATCGCGATCCCGGCGGCCATGACGCTCGGCGTGATCAGCGCGAGCTTGCTGACGTGTTCCGGGTGGCGGCCCACATACAGCGCCGCCAGATTCGCGCCTGCGGAATGCGCGAGCAGGTCCATCCTTTCCAGGCCAAGGTGCTCGCGCAGGGCGTCAACGTCATCGACAAGTTGGTCGCAGCGGTACGAGGCGACGTCCTCCGGTATCGCTGACCGGCCGGTGCCCCGAAGATCCAGCATGACCAACTGTCGGTGCGCGGAAAGGCCGCCAAGGTCGCCGAGGTACACGGAAGCCTGCATCGGCCCCCCGGGCAGGCAGACCACAGGAGGGCCGCCTCCGAACACGTGGTACGCAAGCTTGGTTCCGTCATACGCGGAGAAGGTAGGCATGGCCAAACCCTGTCAGCGGGCGTTCGGACAGAGCAACTGGGTTCGCCGGCATGCTCAAAGGACCCGTCCGTGCGAGGCAACCTAGACGTGCCACCTTCTGGAGCAGTCACTCATGTCCGGAGCCAGGCCCTGACCGGGGCCGGCCGCGAACGTGGACGGCCCCGCCGGTGCAGCAGCTGACCGACGGCCGCTGCGTCACGAGGGTTCATCGTCGGCAGGCCAACGTCTCCGCTGCCGGCCCCGGATCCGGCCTCGCGGCGGGGGCCCGGCGCCGGCGCGGTGGCCCGCCGCCGTATCGCTCAGCAACAACGGAACCCCTCGCGCGGATCGGCTTCCCTGGCGTCCATGCGGCTGCGCTCGAACTCTCGGCGCGACATCACCTTCGCGCCCGGGTCGTGGGACCTGGCGTGCGCGACGTAGCGGTCATACCCCGACTCGCCCGAAACCTCGCCTACGTACCAGCGGATCCAGTCCACCGCGCGTCGCACGCCACTCACCGCTGTCATACCCGTCACGGTACTCACGCCTTCCCGCTTCCCGCAGCCGCGCGGTCCGCACCACCGGGTCCGGCCGCCGCCAGCTCGGCCTTCTCCTCCTTGGTGGGAATCAGCCCGGCCGGTGCGACCAGCTTCGACTCGACGTACGGGACCTCGGCGAGACGGATGCCCTCCGGGGCGCGGATCGACTTCACGCAGACCCTGGCCGCATCCGCGAGAACCACCACGATGAGGACGGCGAAGAGGGCCGAGAGAATGCCGTCGACGGTCGAGTTGGTCACGATGGTCTGCATCTCTTCCATCGTCTTCGCCGGCGGCAGTACCTGGTCGGCGTCGATGCCCGCCTGGTACTTGTCGCGCTGGGTGAAGAAGCCCACCTTGGGATCGCCCGAGAAGATCTTCTGCCAGCTCGCGGTGAGGGTGACCGCGGCGTCCCAGGCGAGCGGAACGGCCGTCACCCAGGCCCACTTGAGACGCCCGGACTTGATCAGCAGCGTGGTGCAGACGGCGAGCGCGACGGCGGCCAGCAGCTGGTTGGCGATGCCGAAGAGCGGGAAGAGCTGGTTGATGCCGCCGAGCGGGTCGTGCACACCGACCCAGAGGAAGTAGCCCCAGCAGCCGACCACGACAGCGCTCGCGAACCAGACACCCGGCCTCCAGCTGACCTGCTTCATCGGCTTGTAGACGTTGCCCAGCATGTCCTGGAGCATGAAGCGCCCGACCCGGGTTCCCGCGTCGACCGTGGTGAGGATGAAGAGCGCCTCGAACATGATGGCGAAGTGGTACCAGAACGCCTTCAGACCGGCGCCGCCCACGACCGCCGAGAAGATGTCCGACATACCCAGGGCGAAGGTCGGCGCACCGCCCGTGCGCGAGAGCAGAGTTGCCTCCTCGACGTCCCTGGCGGCCTGTGTCAGCTGATCCGGGGTGATGGTGAAGCCCAGGTTGGCGACCGCCTGCGAGGCGGACTCCACCGTGGTGCCGAGGACGCCGGCGGGGGAGTTGATCGCGAAGTACAGGCCGGGGTCGAGGATGCAGGCGCAGATCATCGCCATGACCGCGACGAAGGACTCGGTCAGCATCGCCCCGTAGCCGATCATCCGGATCTGGGTCTCCTTCTGGATCATCTTCGGGGTGGTGCCCGAGGCGATCAGGGAGTGGAAGCCGGACAGCGCGCCACAGGCGATGGTGATGAAGACGAACGGGAAGAGGGATCCCGCGAAGACCGGCCCCTGGCCGTTGCCCGCGAACTCGGTGACCGCCGGCATCTTCAGGGTCGGCGCCGCGATCACCACGCCCACTGCGAGCAGCACGATGGTGCCGACCTTCATGAAGGTGGAGAGGTAGTCGCGCGGCGCCAGCAGCATCCAGACCGGGAGTACGGAGGCGAAGAACCCGTACACCACCATCCAGATGACCAGGGTGCTCGGCTCCAGGGTGAAGAAGTCGGCGAGTGAGGACTCGGCGACCCAGCCGCCCGCGATGATGGCGAGCAGCAGCAGCGCGACACCGATGAGCGACACCTCCGGGACCTTGCCCGGCCGCAGCACCCGCAGGTAGAAGCCCATGAAGAACGCGATCGGGATTGTCATGCCGATGGAGAAGACGCCCCACGGCGAGTGGGCCAGCGCATTGACGATCACCAGCGCCAGCACGGCCAGCAGGATGATCATGATGACGAAGACCGCGATCAGGGCCGCGGCGCCACCGAAGGGGCCGATCTCGTCCCGCGCCATCTGACCGAGCGAACGGCCGTCACGGCGTGTGGAGAAGAACAGCGTGATCATGTCCTGTACGGCACCGGCGACGATGACACCGACGATGATCCAGATCGTGCCCGGCAGGTACCCCATCTGCGCGGCGAGGATCGGGCCGACCAGCGGACCGGCCCCGGCGATCGCCGCGAAGTGGTGGCCGAAGAGCACCCGGCGGTCGGTCGGGTGGAAGTCGATGCCGTTGTTCAGCCGCTCGGCGGGGGTGGCCCGCGTTCTGTCGACCTTCAGTACGCGGTTGGCGATGAAGCGGGAGTAGAAGCGGTACGCGATGGCGTACGAGCCGAGAGCGGCCGCGAGCATCCAGACGGCGGAGACCTGCTCGCCGCGGGCGAGGGCGAGCACGCCCCAGCCGGCCGCGCCCACCAGGGCGACGATCACCCAGACGACGATCGATTGCGGACTCATCCTCCGCCGGGAGGTGGTGGGTGGTGCCGGCTCGGCCATGGTGTGGCTCCCGTCCCGTCGTGATCACCTGTGTCGCGCAGGAGATTGTGGGGACCGTGTCACCAGCGTACCCGCGCGCCCGGCGAAGCTCTTGCCGGCGACGAGATCTCTTCCCCGGGCGCGTGGGCACGGTCGACTGGACCACCGGCATGGCCTACCTGAGCCGGATTCGGGCCGTCGCCTGACGGTGCTGCGGGACGGACCTGTGCTGCCCGACCGCTCGCGGAGCTCGAGGCGCTGACTGCAGCGGCTGACCGGGTGCATGCCAGGGGACTCTCCCGGCGCCTTAGCGGGAGCGCCGGCCGGGCACCATCGCCATATGGCTCCGCTCGTGATCGACCGGACAGAACCTGGCTGCCGCGGGTTACGCGCGGCGCAGCGCCACGAACGTGCGGCCCGCCACCATCCAGTGGTCCGCCTCCTCCGTCTCCCAGCCCGCGGAGCGCGCGTAGTCGAGCAGCGCGGGGGTGCCGACGCGGGCCCAGGGGAAGGCCGAGCCCTGGGCGCTGTCGCCGTCGAAGACGCGTACCTGTACGCGCTCGTCCACATCGAGCGGAGAGGTCTCGGCCAGCAGCACGCCGTCGTCGGCGACCAGGTGTGTCACGCGGCCGAGCAGCGCGCCCGGATCCCCGCCGATGCCGATGTTGCCGTCGATGAGCAGGGCGGTGCCCCAACTCCCCTCGCGGGGAAGCGGGTCGAAGACGGAACGGTGCAGTGCGCTGCCGCCCGTCCGCACCGTGCGGGCCACCGCCTCCGGGCTCACATCGATGCCGAGCGTCGGCCGCCCCAGCGCGGCGAGCGCCGCGACGAGGCGGCCGGGGCCACAGCCGATGTCCAGCACCGTGCCGCGGCAGCGCTCCAGCACCGTCAGATCCGCGGAGTCCGGCGCCGCGCACCAGCGCTCGACCTCCAGCGGCAGCAGCCAGCCGTCGGGTCGGCGCAGGAAGAGCGGGCCGCGACCGGTGCGCAGTGCGTCGGTGTACGGATCGGCCTGCCAGGCGGGCGCGGTCATCGCGCCCCTGTCCCGGCGAGCGCGGCAAGGGCCGCGGCGAACCGGGTGCCCGGCGCCTCGGCCGCGACATGACGCGCGTCGGCCGCGGTGTCGACGTCCCGCAGCACTGGCAGCTCACGCACCGTCAGCCCGGCCCGGACGAGCCGGTGCCGCTGCACGGCTCCGGTCTCCGGTACGGACATCGGCACGCCCCGCAGCAGCGCGGGGTCCGGCTCGGCCATCCCGAGCGCCCAGAACCCACCGTCGGCGGCGGGCCCGAAGGAGGCCTCGCCGTCACCCAACGCCAGCCCGGTGAGGAGGAGTTCGGCCGTGATCTGTGGTGTGTCCATCCCGACCAGCAGCGCGGGCCCCTCGCACAGCCCGAAGGCATGCGCCAGCCGCGCGTCGAGCCCACCCGCACACTGCGGCACGACCTCGAAGCCGTCCGGCAGCCAATCGCCGGGTACACCGTCGAGCACGAGGACCCGGCGGCGTACGGGAGTGGCCAGCACGACGTCCAAGGTGTCGCGGAGCGCGGCCTCGGCGAGCCGAGCGGCCTCTTCGGGGGAGTACGCGGGACAGAGCCGCGTCTTGACCCGCCCGGGCACAGGCGCCTTGGCAATGACGAGCAGCGTGCCGCGGCTCTGCGCCGCCCCGGCGATTGCCCGCTGCCGCGCACCCGTCGCACCCGTCGCACCCGTCGTGCTCATCGAACACCGCTCCCCACGGGCCGCTCCGACAGCACCGATCGCATGTCCCGGACCGCCTCCCAGGTGCCCCGCCATGTGCCCGTCACCTTCGACTTTCCCGACCGCGGCAGGTACGGGACGTCCACCTCCGTCACCCGCCAGCCCGCGTCCGCCGCGCGGACCACCATCTGGAGCGGGTAGCCGCTGCGGCGGTCGGTCAGATCCAGGGCCAGCAGGTCGTCGCGGCGTGCCGCCCGCATCGGGCCAAGGTCGCGCAGCCGCAGGCCGGTGCGACGGCGCAGTATCCGGGACAGGGCCAGATTCCCGGCCCGGGCGTGCGGCGGCCACGCACCCCGGCCCTGCGGACGTCGGCGGCCCAGCACCAAGTCGCTGTTCCCCTCCGCGACTTGGCGTACGAAACCGGTCAGCTGCCCCGGATCCAGCGAGGCGTCGCAGTCGCAGAAGCACACATACTCCGCCTCGGCAGCCAGCAGTCCCGCATGGCACGCGGCGCCGAAGCCGCGCCCCCCCTCGTGCACGACCGTCGCGCCCAGCCCGCGGGCGATCCGGTCCGAGCCGTCCGTCGAACCGTTGTCCACGACGATCGCGCGCCAACCAAGCGGGATCCGCTCCAGCACCCACGGCAGCGCCTCGGCCTCGTCCAGACACGGAAGGACGACGTCCACGTCCGCGGTCATGACGCCGCACCCCGCAGCCCGCTCGCGGCGAACTCCGCCATCCCCTCCACGAATCCGACCTGCGCCTTCCAGCCGAGCTCGGCCCTCAGCCGCCGCGAGTCGGCGGTGATGTGCCGTACATCGCCCAGCCGGAACTCCCCGGTGACCACCGGCGCGGGACCGCCGTGCGCCGAAGCCAGTGCGGCCGCCATATCGCCGACCGTGTGCGGCGTGCCGCTGCCCGTGTTGTACGCGGTGAGCACGCCCGGCTCCCGGCCGCGCACCGCCTCAAGCGCGATGGCATTCGCGTCCGCGACGTCCCGTACATGCACGAAGTCCCGCCGCTGCCGCCCGTCTTCGAAGACCCGCGGCGCCTCGCCCCGTTCGAGCGCGGACCGGAAGAACGAGGCCACGCCCGCGTACGGGGTGTCCCGGGGCATCCCCGGCCCGTACACATTGTGGTAGCGCAGGGCGACGGCCCGTCCACCGCTCGCCCTGGCCCAGGCCGCGGCCAGATGCTCCTGCGCCAGCTTCGTCGTCGCGTACACATTGCGCGGGTCCGTCGGCGCGTCCTCGCCCACCAGCCCCGGGGCCGGCTCTGCCCCACACTCGGGGCACAGCGGCTCGAAGCGCCCGGCCGCGAGATCCGTGGCGGCGCGTGGGCCCGGCCGCACCCGGCCGTGGCGCGGGCAGTCGTAGCGGCCCTCGCCGTAGACGACCATCGAGCCGGCCAGCACGAGGTTCGCGACCCCCGCCTCGGCCATCGCCGCGAGCAGCACGGCCGTACCGAGATCATTGCAGCCGACGTACTCGGGTGCGTCCGCAAAGTCCTTGCCGAGCCCGACCATCGCCGCCTGGTGGCAGACCGCGTCCACGCCGCGCAGCGCCCGTGCCGTCACCACCCGGTCCCGTACGTCCGCCAGGATCCACTCGGCGTCGGGCAGCGGCGGCGGTTCCGGATGTGCCGCCGGGAGCAGGGCGTCGAGTACGACCGGGTCATGGCCGCGCGCGGCGAGGGCCGCGACGACCTGCGAGCCGATGAAGCCCGCGCCTCCTGTAACGAGTACACGCATACTGGCGACGCTACGGCCGCAAACCCCACTGATCGTCGTCGCGCGCCGTGCCGTCACAGGTACGTAAGGACTTCAGCCACACGGAGTCGTCGTACGGAGGCGTGGGCCGCTCGTCGGCCATGGTCCGGCCGGCCTCGTACTCTGCTACTTTCCTGGGGCGAGAAACCGGTTTCTCAGCCGTGCGTGCCAAAGGAGAGCGTCCTGATGGTTGCCTCGAAGCGTGCGAAAAGGGTCACGATCGCCGATGTCGCACGGGAAGCCGGGGCCTCCGTCGCCACCGTCTCCCGCGTCCTGAACGGCGTGGACACCGTCGCCCCCGTCCTCGCCGAGCGGGTCAGGGCGGCCATCGGCGACCTCGGCTACCGGCCGAGCGCCGCCGCGCAGGGCCTGGCGCGCGGCCGCTCCGGCACCATCGGCGTGCTCGTCCCCGATCTCGCGAACCCCTACTTCCACGACATCATCAAGTCGGTCTCCATCGTGGCCCGCGAGGCCGGCAGCCGCGTCCTGGTGATGGATTCCAACGAAGACCCGGACGTGGAACGGGAGCTGACCGAGGACCTGATCCGTTACGCGGACGGCCTGCTGCTCTGCTCGCCCCGGATGCCGCGCGCCGACCTCGCCGCGCTCGCGGGCCGCGGCACCCCCATGCTGGTCACCAACCGCCAGGTCGCGGGGCTGGCGCTGCACTCGATCACGGTGGACTTCTTCCGCGGGATCATGGCCGTGTGCGGCCATCTCGCCCAGCTCGGACACCGCAAGGTCGTCTATCTCGAAGGCCCGGAGCACGCCTGGGCGAACGGCGAGCGGCTGCGCGCTCTTTCGGGCGCGGAGGCCTTCGGCCTCGAAGTGCACGCGGTGCCCTGCGGGTCCACCACCGACGAGGGGTACGCGGCAGCCCCCGCGGCCCTGGAGAGCGGCGCCACGGCCGTGATCGCGTACAACGACTTCGTCGCGCTCGGCGTCCTCGCCCGCTTCTCCGAGCTGGGCGTGAAGGTGCCCGACGACATGTCGCTGACCGGCTTCGACGAGATCGACATGGCCCGCTTCTCTGCGCCCCCGCTGACCACGGTAGCGGTACCGCGGGACCGGCTGGGGCAGATCGCGGGTGAGGCGCTCGGCCGCATCATGGGCGGCGACGAGGACATCGAGCCCGCAACTGTCCCCGTTGAACTGCGCGTTCGCGGTTCCACCGGCGCACTCTCTTGACACGGCTCCTGGCGGGGTGGACCTTGTTCGGGCACAGGGCCGAGTAAGCGCTATCTCACCAAGAGGGGTGCGAGTCGCCATGTCCCGTCAACTGCGCCACCGTTCAGCAAGGATCGCGCTCGCGGGACTGCTGCTCGCGGTGGCAGCCGCCGGCTGCGGCGCCCCCGACTCCGGGAGTACGGAGTCCAAGGACAAGACCCCGCAGAAGGTCCCGGCGAAGCCGGGCAAGCCGGTGACGCTCGACATCCTGGATGTCGCCGGGAACCTCCAGCTGACCCAGGGCATGATCGACGAATTCGTCGAGCAGCACCCGGACATCATCGGCAAGGTCACCTACTCCAAGGCCCCGGCGCCCGACCTGGCCGGCAAGATCAAGGCGCAGCAGCAGGCCGGCCGCGTCCAGATCGACCTCGTACTCACCGGGACGGACGGTCTGGCCGCCGGACTCTCGCAGAAGCTGTGGAGCTCCATGGCGAAGCACCAGTCGCTCATCGGCACGCCGGACTATCTGGAGCCCGCCGCCGAGATGCAGAAGCTCGCGCAGGGCCAGGGCACCGCGATCGTCTACTACCCCTCAGGCCCGCTCATCGAGTTCAACCCGGACAAGGTCAAGAACCCGCCGAAGTCCCCCCAGGAGCTGCTCGCCTGGGCCAAGGAGCACCCCAAGAAGTTCCAGTACGCCGACCCGGCCAACTCCGGCCCGGGGCGCACCTTCCTGATGGGCCTGCCGTATCTGCTCGGCGACAAGGACCCCGGCGACCCGGTCAAGGGCTGGGACAAGACCTGGGCGTACCTCAAGGAGCTCGACAAGTACGTCGGCGTCTACGGCTCCGGCACCACCGAGACCATGAAGAACCTGGCGTCCGGCCAGCACGACATGGTGATGTCGACGACCGGCTGGTACATCAACCCGCGGGCACTCGGCACCGTTCCGAAGAAGATGAAGGCCGGGCACTTCGACAAGATGACGTGGGTGACCGACGCGCAGTACGCGGTGGTCCCCAAGGGCGTCGACGCCGACACCATGTCCGCGACGCTCGCGCTGATCAAATGGATGCTCACACCCGAGCAGCAGGCCAAGGCGTACGACGACGGGTACTTCTACCCCGGTCCCGCGATCAAGAACGTGCCGCTGACGATGGCGCCGGAGAAATCGCAGAAGGTGCTGAAGGAGTTCGGCGTCCCGGAGTTCGACCAGTGGATCGACCAGTTCCCGAAGAAGCCCTCGCTGCGGGCGGAGCAACAGGTCAAGGCGTTCGACATGTGGAACCGCGAGGTGGCGGGTCGCTGATGTCCCGGTTCTCGACGCTCAGGCTGGACAAGGTCTCCCGTAGCTTCGGACGCCACGCGGCGCTGCGGGATCTCGAACTCGAGGTCAGGGGCGGCGAGTTCGTCGCCCTCCTAGGGCCCTCAGGCTGCGGCAAGTCCACCGCCCTGAACTGCCTGGCCGGGCTCCTGCCGCTCACCGGCGGCGCGATCAGGCTCGATGACGAACGCATCGACCATGTCGCGCCGGAGCGCCGCGGCTTCGGCATGGTCTTCCAGAACTACGCGCTCTTCCCGCACCTCACCGTGCGCGGGAACGTGGCCTTCGGCCTGAAGATGGCCAAGGTGCCGAGGGCGGACATCGCCCGCCGGACGGACCGCGCGCTGGAGATGGTCCAGTTGACCGAACACGCCCACAAGCGGCCCGGCCAGCTCTCCGGCGGGCAGCAGCAGCGCGTCGCCATCGCCCGCGCGATCGTCCTGGAGCCGCGGCTGGTCCTGATGGACGAGCCGCTGTCCAACCTGGACGCCGCGCTCCGCCTCGAGATGCGCACCGAGATCCGGCGGCTGCACCAGAGTCTCGGGCTGACCACGGTGTACGTCACCCACGACCAGGAGGAGGCGCTGTCGCTCGCCGACCGCCTGGTCGTGCTCCGCGACGGGCTCATGCAGCAGGTCGGCACGCCCGAAGAGGTGTACGGCAGGCCCGCGAACCGCTATGTCGCGGGCTTCATGGGCTACCGCAACATGCTCGACGTCACGGTCACGGCGACGGCCGGCGGCGAGCTCTCGCTCCGGCTCGCGGACGCGCGGCTGACGGGCCTGGACCGCGATTCGCTCGCGGCGGGCGGCACCGGCATCGCGGCGATACGTCCGGAGGACCTGGACGTCGCGGGTGAGAACGCCACCGGGCGCATCCCGGCGGACATCGAGGTCGTCGAGTACCACGGTCGTGAACTCGCGGTCCAGGCAAGGCTGTCGGACGGCCAGCAGGTCCACTTCCGCACGGCGGGCAGGCCGGCCCCGGGCGACCGGGTGGAGCTCGCGGCAGCGCCGGAGAGGGTGCTGGTCTTCGCGCCGGAGGGCGCGCAACCGGCGGAGCCGGTGATGGACGTACCGCGCCAGAAGGCGGTGACGTCGTGACCGCGTGGGTTCTGCGGGACCCGGCCCGCAGGTGGGGGCGAGGTATCCGTCTCGCCACCGGACGCTTCAACGCCCGGTCGCGACTGGCGTCGACCCACCGACGAGTCCCGAGTGCCGGTCCGTGCGGGCCGGGCCCAGCTGCATCGGGCCCAGCCACATCGGGCGCAGCCCGGTCGACGCCCGCCGCTGCCCGTCGGCGCGTTCGGCCCCGACGAGGCATCGTGACGCCGGCTCAGTGGGCCCTGCGGCCCAGCGCCGTCGCGGCGGGCGGCCCCGCACGGGGGACCCCATGACCACCACCCGCGCACCCGCGCCGCCCGTCGGCCGAGGCGCCCGGCCCGCGCTGCGGCACCGCCTTGCCGAGCGTGGAGTTGACCGGACGCTGCTACTCCTCACTCCCGGCGCGCTCTTTCTCGTACTGCTCTTCTGCTACCCCTTTCTCTACGGGCTCCAGCTCTCCTTCCAGCCCCAGGAGGGCGGTGGCGCGCTCGCCAACTACCGGGAGTTCTTCTCCGACCCGTATCTGCGCGAGACGATCTGGATCACCCTCGAACTCGCCGTGCCCGTCGCCCTGGTGAACTGCCTCGCCGCCGTCCCCGTCGCCTTCCGCACCCGCGGCCCCTTCCGCGGCCGGCGGCTGATCACCACCCTGCTCGTCATGCCGATCACCCTCGGCACGGTCCTCACCGCACAGGGCCTGCTCGGTTACCTCGGCCCCAACGGCTGGCTCAACAAAGCTCTGTTGGGCCTCGGCCTCATCGACCAGCCGCTGAATCTTGTGCACAACTACTGGGGCGTGTTCGCCTCGCTGGTGATCACCGGCTTCCCCTTCTCGTATCTGCTCACGCTCTCCTACCTCACCGGCATCGACCCGAGCCTCGAGCACGCGGCGGCGACGCTCGGGGCGAACCGGCGGCAGCGTTTTCGCCATGTGATGCTGCCGCTGCTCGCCCCGGGGCTTGCGATTACCTTCTGCCTCTCGTTCGTCCTGGCCTTCGCGGTCTTCCCGTCGGCGCAGCTCGTCGGCGACCCGCGGGGGAGTACGCACGTGATCTCGATCGAGGCCTACCAGGCGGCCTTCCAGAAGTTCGACTACTCCCTCGGCTCCGCGATCGCGATGGTGATGGCCGCGGTGATGATGGCGGTCGTGATCCTGGTGCTGGCCTGGCGCTCGATGCTCTACCGCGGCTCCACGGGAGGCAAGGGCTGATGGCCGACGTCATGGACACGCGCGACCAACGCACCGCACCTGAAGACCCCGAGCGCACGAAGCACCGCTTCGGACGGCCCGTCACCTGGGTGACAGCCCTCGTCTTCGGCTTCTTCTTCATCAACCTCGCCGGGGTCATCGGCGTACCGCTGGTCGACTCCTTCGGCACCCGCTGGTTCACCAGCTGGCTGCCGGACGGCTGGACGACGAAGTGGTACGGATCGGCCTGGCGGGAGTTCTCCCTCGGCCAGGTCTTCTGGACCACGGCCCTCGCCTCCGTACTCGTCGTCGCCGTCTCGGTGGTCGTCGGCGTACCCGCCGCGTACGCACTCGCCCGGCGCGACTTCCCCGGAAAGCGGCTGGTGCTGCTGCTGTTCCTGCTGCCGATCCTGGTCCCGCCGATCACGTACGGCATTCCGCTCGCGACCGTCCTCTACAAGTTCCAGCTGGCCGGCACACTGACCGGCGTGGTGCTCGCCAACCTGGTGCCGTCGGTGCCCTTCGTGGTGCTCACGATGACGCCGTTCATCGAGCAGATCGACCCGCGGATCGAGGCGGCGGCCCGGATGTGCGGGGCCGGGACCAGCGCGGTCCTGCTGCGCATCCTGGCCCCGCTGCTGGTGCCGGGAATCCTCGCAGCCTCCGTCCTCGTCCTGGTCAGGACGGTCGGCATGTTCGAGCTGACCTTCCTCACCGCGGGCCCCGACAGCCAGACCCTCATCGTGGCGCTGTACTACGCGGTGTTCTCCGCCGGGATCCGCACCCAGCAGTCGATCGACGCGATGGCCGTGATGTACACGCTGTCGATGCTGGTGCTGCTGGTGATCGCGCTGCGTTTTGTGAACCCGACGCAGTTGGTGACCCGCGTGAAGGAGGACCGGAACGCCCGCTGACCTCGCCCGCGCCCCTTTCCCCACCCTCTATGGAGAGGTGATGTGCCATGCATTCGCACAATGCAGACCACTCGCGCCACTCGCAACACGCGCACGACTCGCACGATTCGCGCCAATCGCGCCGCTCGGTCCTCCAGGCCGGCGGAGTGCTGGCAGCGGGCACGCTGCTGCCCACCGCCGCCGCCGGTTCCGCCGGGGCGGCACAAGCCGCCCCCGACGGCTGGAGACAGGTCCCGCGCATCCTCGCCCGTATCCGCCCGCCGAGGTTCCGCCGACGGTGTTTCGACATCACCGACTTCGGCGCGGTGGGAGACGGGCTGACGAAGAACACCGCCGCCCTACGCGCCGCCATCGCCGCCTGTCACCGGGCGGGCGGCGGCCATGTCGTGGTCCCCCCGGGCACCTTCCTCACCGGCGCGATCCATCTGCGCAGCAATGTCGACCTGCACGTCGGCGAGGGCGCCACCCTCGCCTTCAGCCCCGACCCGGCCGACTTCCTGCCCGCCGTGCTGACCCGCTGGGAGGGCACCGAGTGCTACAACTACTCGCCCTTCATCTACGCCTACGGACAGCACGACGTCGGCGTCTCCGGCCGCGGCACTCTCGACGGCCAGGCCCGACTCGGACCGTGGGAGAGCTGGTACCGCACCAGTGGCCTGCAGGGCCCGGATCAGAAGCTGCTGCGCCAGATGGGCTCCACCGGCGTACCGGTCAAGGACCGGGTCTTCGGCGCGGGCCACTATCTGCGGCCGAAAATGGTGCAGTTCAACCGCTGCCGCAATGTGCTCGTCAGCGATCTGACGATCGTCGACCCGCCGATGTGGACCGTGCATCCGGTCCTCTCCACCAATGTGACGGTGCGTGATATCACCGTCGAGAGCATCCTCTACAACACCGACGGCTGCGACCCGGAGGCGTCCAGTTACGTCCACATCACCGGCTGCCGTTTCAACACCAATGACGACTGCGTCGCGGTGAAGTCCGGGCGGGACGAGGACGGCCATCGGGTCGGTGTGCCGAGCGAGAACATCGTCGTCCAGGACTGCGCCTTCTCCGGCCGGTGGGGCGGCATCACGGTCGGCAGCGAGATGTCCGGCGGCGTACGGAACGTCTTCGCCGAGCGGTGCCGGGTCAACCCCCTTGATTTCCCCGGCCATTACCCGGTGAAGTACCCGCTCTACGTCAAGGCGAGCAAGAAGCGCGGCAGCTTCATCGACGGCGTCTACGTGCGTCAGTTCACCGGGCGCGCGGTGGAGCGGGAAGTTGCCTTCGTCAATATGAACTACAACAACGGCGAGGGAGGCACGCTGCCCGTCTCCGTACGGAACATCCATCTCTCCGAGATGGAGATCGACGGCGCACGCGCGGTCCTCAATCTGGTGGGCCTCGAGACGGACCGGCTCCGCGGAGTCCATCTCTCCCACTGCACCTTCACCGGGGTCCGCGGTCCCGATTCCATCGCCTTCACCGACGACCTGACCTTCCACAAGGTCTCCGTGAACGGGATTGAGATGTCATGATCATGACTACTCCGACAGGGCGGGCGACGGTTCGGCGCTGGGTGACCCTGCTCGCCGTCCTCTGTCTCGCCCTGGCCGGCGCCGTCCAGCCCGTGGGCGCGAAGGGCCCGCCCGATCCGCAGGACCACGGCATCTCCCCGGTCCGCGGCTGGACGATCCTCTCCGACAGCGACAAGGGCGCCGACGAAGTCATTGCCGCCGCCCCGAAGTACGACATCAACCACCTCCAGATCAGCCATGAGATCGTGCACGACCTGAGGGAGGTGCGAGAGGAGAAGAAGCGCGTCCAGGCCAACCGCATCACCGCCGCCGCACACCGGGCGGGCATCGGCGAAGTGGCCATCTGGGACCACGCGCTCTACAAACTGGACTACTACCCGGCCCAATTCCGCACCGGCCCCGACGGCACCATCGATCTGGACAACCCCGCCTTCTGGGAGTGGTTCAAAGACGACTACCGGCAGATGCTCGACATGGTCCCGGACGTCGACGCCGTCGTCCTGACCTTCATCGAGACCGGGGCGCGCGTCGAGCGGCAGCACTCCACCAGGCTCAAGACCGAGGAGGCCAAACTCGCCTACCTCGTCGACCAGGTCGCCGACGTGGTGGGCGAGGAGCGCGGCCTGGGCCTCTATCTGCGGACCTTCGGCTACTTCCCGCAGGAGATGGAACGCACCATCAAGGCCATCGACCTGGTCACCAACAAGGCTGCCCGGGTCATGATCAAGGCCCAGCCGCACGACTTCTTCCTCACCCACCCCGTCGACACCACCGTCACCCGCATCAAGCGCCCGGTGCTCGTCGAGTACGACACCACCGGTGAGTACAACGGCCAGGGCAAGATCGCGAACGCGTTCACCGAGGAACACGTAGACCGGATGCGGTACTTCCAGAAACAGCCGAACGTCATCGGCTATGTGGCGCGCACCGACCGCTACAAGGAGTCGAGGATCGTCGGCACCCCCACCGAGATCAACCTCTACGCGCTGGCGCGGGCCGACAAGGACCGCCGGGCGCGCCCCGAGGACATGTACCGCGAATTCGCCGCGCGCACCTACGGCAGGAGGGCGGCGCCCAAGGTCGCCTCCGCGCTCTCGAAGTCGTACGACATCGTCACCTCGACGCTCTACACGCTCGGCACCAACAACGCCAACCACTCGCGCCTGGACTACGACCCGTACTGCTCCAGCTATGACCGGAGCATCTCCGGCAAGTGGATCGACCCGCCCGTGACCTATGTGCGCCACACGGTGAACAAGAAGTTCCACTTCTGGACCGGGGTTGTCGAGCATCTCGCGCCGGCCTACTGCAAGACGTCAGCCACGATGAAGCGGGAGAACCCGTACGTCTTGGAGAACGGCTGGCTCACCGACAAGAACACGATGAACCAGGAGTACCTCCGGTATGTGCTGAAGGAGAAGGCGTACGGAGTGCAGCTGGCGCGCGCCGCGCTGCGCGACATCCAGCGGGCCGAGCCCCAGCTGTCCGCCGGCCACTACCGGCAGTTGAACGCCTACTTCGAGCGGACCCTGCTCACCGCCCGCCTCCATCTCGCCATCACCTCCGCCTACTTCGGCTACCGCGTCTACGTCCAGGGACCCGAGCAGCAGACCGAGCCGATGAAACGGCTGATCTGGAGCGGACTCGACGAGTCCAGGAAGATCGCGGACGAGATGCGCGCCTACCCGGACAAGGCGGCGACCGGCGAATGGGACTGGATCCGCGACGCGGCCGAGGCGGACAAGTACTACACCCGCATTTCGCAGGGCTGGGACCGCTACGACCTGATCGCCGTACCCCGCCCGAAGGCCTGAGAGGTGACATCCGTGCAGCCGTTCCCCACCAACAGACGCTCCTTCCTCACCTACGCGGGCACTGTGGCCGCGGCCGCGCTCCTCCCGTCGGCGATCTCGGCCGACACGGTCGCGGCGGCCGAGGCCACCGTCTCCCGTCTCGCCCGCGACCCGTGGGACAAGGTCCCGCAGATCCTCGCCCGGATCCGCCCGCCGGCCTTCCCCGAGCGGCGCTTCGACATCACCGCCTACGGCGCGGTCGGCGACGGCGTCACCAAGAACACCGAGGCATTCCGCGCCGCGATCAAGGCCTGCAACCGGGCGGGCGGCGGCCATGTGATCGTGCCGCCCGGCCGCTTCCTCACCGGCGCGATACAGCTGCGCAGCAATGTGGACCTGCATGTCGAGGAGGGGGCCACGGTCCCGTTCTCCATGGATCCGGCGGACTATCTGCCGGTCGTCCTCACCCGCTGGGAAGGCACCGAGTGCTACAACTACTCGTCCTTCGTCTACGCCTACGGGCAGAAGAACCTCGCCGTCACCGGCAAGGGCACCCTCGACGGCCAGGGCATGGCCGGGCCCTGGAAGAGCTGGCGCGACCCCGGCGGCCACGCCCTGGTCGACCAGGCGGAGCTGCGCCGGATGGGCACCGAGGGCGTCCCCGTCAAGGAACGCCTCTTCGGCGCGGGGCACCATCTGCGGCCCAACATGATCCAGTTCTACAAGTGCCGCAACATCCTGCTGCGCGACATCACCGTCCTCGAACCGCCCATGTGGACCATCCACCCCGTCCTGTGCCGCAATGTGACGCTCAAGGACGTCGACGTCATCGGCCGGATCAACAACAGCGACGGCGTCGACCCCGAATGCTGCTCGGACGTCCTGATCACCGGCTGCCGCTTCCACACCGAGGACGACTCCATCGCCGTCAAGTCCGGCCGTGACGAGGACGGACTGCGGGTCGGCGTGCCCAGCGAGAACATCGTCGTACGCGACTGTGTCTTCTCGGGCCGGTGGGGCGGCATCGCGGTCGGCAGCGAGATGTCGGGCGGCGTACGCAATGTCTTCGCGGAGGACTGCCGGATCAACCCGCTCGACTTCCCCGGCCGGTTCAACCCCCGCCACCCGGTCTTCATCAAGACCAACAAGAAACGCGGCGGCTATATCGACGGCGTGTACGTACGGAGATTCACCGGCCGCGCCATCGACCGGGACTGCGTCTACCTCACCACGCGCTACAGCAACCAGGAAGGCAGCAGGCCGGCGGTCATCCGCAACATCAAGGTCGAGGACATGGTCCACGACGGGGCCCGCCGCGCCATCAACCTCGAGGGCCTGGAGTCCGATCCCTTCGTCGGCGTCCATATCGAGCGCTGCGAATTCACCAATATGGCGAGCCCCAACATCATCGGTCCCGCACGGGACTTGACCATCCGCAAGGTCTTCGTCAACGGAACCGAGGTGACGTACCCATGAGACGCCGCACCGTCTGGGCGGTCTTTGCAGCGGTCCTTTCGCTCCTGTGCGGGCTGCTGCTGTCGGCCCCGTCCGCCGCGCAGCCCCAGCCCCGGCCCGAGCCGGCCGCCGTCGATGCTGCCGCGACCTCCGCCTCCAGCCCGCCGCGCGAGGCGAAGCTGCGCAATGCCACCGCCGGACTCTTCCTGCACTGGGGCATGTTCACCCGCCCCATCCACAAGGACTGCCGAGAGTGGGAGAAGGCCGTCACCGACGGCGGCTGGAGCGCCGACTACTGGGTCGACGAGGCCAGGAAGCTCAAGGCGAGCTACATCGTCCTCGCGACCTTCCACTCACGCCTCGGTTACGCCCGCCCCTGGCCGTCCAAGATCCCCGGCAGCTGCTCCACCGAGCGCGACATCCTCGGTGAGCTCATCAAGGCCGCCAATGCCAAAGGCCTCAAGGTCATCCTCTATATGACCGACGACCCGCAGTGGCACAAGGAGCAGGGTTTCGAGACGCTCGACTCCCAGGCCTACTCCGCGCACAAGGGCAAGGACGTCGACCTCACGCAGCGCCCGGGCTTCGGCGAGTTCAGCTACGACAACTTCTTCGAGGTCATGGCCAACTACCCGAAGCTCTCCGGGTTCTGGATCGACAACGACAACGCGTACTGGGAGGAGCACAAGCTCTACGAGCAGATCCGGGAGCAGCGCCCGGACATGACGCTCAGCAACAACAATGAGGACACCCCGATCATGGACATGGTGTCCCATGAGCAGAAGACCGGGATGACGCCGCCCTACGACCAGCCGTCGGCGATCTGGACCCCGATGCCGCGGCTGACCGAGTCCTGCTACAAGGTCCCGGACACCGGCTCCTGGTGGTACGACGGCCAGGACCGGCCGGTCACCACCTCACTCAATGTCGGCCGCTATGTCGCCAACGCCGGCACCTCCATCAAGTCCCTGATGAACCTCACCGCCATGGTGAACGGCAAACTCCCGCCCCAGCAGCAGAAGTTCACCGACTTCATGCAGGGCTACCTCCCGCCGGTCTGGAAATCCCTCTCCGGCGTCGAGGGCGGTGGCTATATGTACGGCGGGATGCAGCCGGGCGCGTGGAACAGCGGCGCGTACGGCTACCTCACGATCAGCAAGACCGACCGCACCCGGCAGTACGTGCATGTCACCACCCGGCCGACGAGCGGTGACGAGGTCAAGATCCGTGACAACGGCTATCGCGTCAAGCGCGTCACGGACCTGCGCACCGGCAAGCGCATGGCCTTCGACCAGCAGGGCGGCAGCCTCACCATCAAGGGCATCAGCGCCTGGGACGCGTACGACACGGTCTTCACCGTCGACACCGGTCGGCACCGCCAGGGCATCTACCCGACGGGCTCGGTCAGGGCAAGCGTCCCGGCCCTCACCGACGGTGACTTCACGACGTACTACGACAACGCAGGCGCTCTGCCCGCCTCGCTCACCCTCGATCTCCGCACGGTGCGCAAGGCCCAGTACCTCGCCGTCAACCAGCGCGAATGGTCGCCCACCTACAACCGGGAGACCTTCGGCAGGGCCGAGGACTCCGCCCGCATCAAGGACTACACGGTCTCGGTGAGCAACGACGGCGCGACCTGGCGTCAGGTGAAGGCAGGCGTCCTGGAGAGCGCCCGCGGGACCCGCTTCCTCGACCTCGGCGTCCGTGCGCGCTACATAAAGCTGGAGATCGACAGCACCTGGGCGAAGGAGACCGTGCCGCGGTTCTACAAGCAGCTGCAGATCGACGAGATCCAGGTCGGGTACGCGTACCCGCGCAGCCACGGCCACCACTGAGGGGGTGGGTGCCGGTGTGCCCGGGGGTGGGTCCCGGGCACACCGGCCGTCTGGATTTCTCCCGCTCGATGAACGTCCTCGGTGTGGGCGTACATAGGGAAGTGGATCAGCCCAGGTCGAAGGCGTTGCGCAGCCCCAGCCGGTAGCGGGTGCGGTCGTGACGCTTCATCAGCTCGACCTCGGGGGCGCGGAAGAGCGGCTTCACCGTGCAGCGGGCCGCCGGTGAACCGGTCCGGTCCAGCAGGGCGTTGACGGCCGCGCGGGCCGAGGCATTGGCGCCCTCCATCGTCGCCAGGTCGATGTCGACGGCCACATAGTCCCCGGCCAGAAAGAAGTTGGGGATCCGGGTGGCGGCCTCGGGGCGGTTGTGGAAGGTGCCGACCGGGTGGATGAGGAGCTCGTCGTCATTGGTCGGATGCGGGGTGCCGAGGCCGTCCACGCCCGGGTCGAGGAACCAGGAGTGCAGTGCGCTGTCCTTGAGGACCGTGCGGCCCGTGTCGTTGACGGCCGCCTTGAGCTGGGCCCACACCTCCCGCGCGACCTCTGTACGGGTGCACTGCTTGGCGGTCTTCCCGTACAGGATGCCGGTCTTGTCCCACTCGGAGATGTCGACCGACAGGCAGTCCACCGCGACGCCGTCGCCGTAGTCGGCAGGGAAGTTGCGGGCGGGCCAGTGCCCGGCCTGCTGAATGGCAGTCAGGGACCAGGGTGAGTCGATGCAGTTGAGGTGCCCGTGCAGCAGCGGCGCGCGCTCGGTCAGATAGAACTGAATGCCCGTCATCCAGTCCGTCTGAAGGTTGTCGCACCGCCCCAGCTGCGGGTCCGCCGCGCGCAGCTCGGCGCTCCAGGTCCGCCGGGCATGCTCCACCGGCATCGCGGAGACGTAGTGGTCGGCGGTCACCGACCGGCGTACGCCCTGCGGGTCCTCGATCATCGCCGCGGTGACCCGGCCGGTGCCGTACTTCACTTCCCGTACCGTCCAGCCGATTCGGAACTGGACGCCCAGTGTCTCCAGATGGTCGACCCAGGGGTCGATCCATGCCTCGTTGGTGGGGGCGTTGAGAATCCGGTCGAGCGGTCCGTCGGCGCCCCGGCCGAGCGCGTTGAAGACGAAGGCTTCGAGGAGGGTGGCGACCGTACGGGTGCTGGCCTCCTCGGCCTTGGTCGCGACGATGTTCCGGGTGAGGCCGACGGCGAGGATGCGCTGGTAGTCGTAACTCATCCGCTCGGCCCTGATGAACTCCCACCAGGGCGTGCGCTCCCATGTCTCGTCGCGCCGCTCGTCGCAGCTGGTGAGGAAGACCAGACCCCGGTTCGCGAAGTACGCCGTCTCAAGGGCCGGAATGCCCAGGGCCGTGTCGAGCGCGGCGGTCAGCGCGCGGCGGATCTCGTCGAGGGTGAGCTCGGCCGGCTTGTGCCCCGGCCAGGGCAGCGGGATCCGTAAGTCCTCGCGCCCGGTGCGGGAGAAGGACATCTCGGACGGCGCCACCAGGTTGTCCCAGACGCCGTTGGCATTTCCCGGGAACGGGATGCGCCGCATCGTGTCCGGCAGGTTGTGGTAGATGCCGGGGATGAAGCGGAAGCCGTGCTCGGCGGGCAGCGGTCGGCGGCCGCCCCTCGCGCTGCCCGGGACGTCCATGCTGCGGGCCTTCCCGCCGAGCGCCCTGCGCTCGTAGACCGTGACCTTGAAGCCGCGTTCTGCCAGTTCGTGCGCGGCGGTGAGTCCGGCGACCCCGCCGCCGAGTACGGCGACCGACTGCGCGGCGCGGGAGCCGCCGTCCGCCGCTGAACCGGCGGCTGCGGCTGCGGTTGCGGCTGCGGCCGCTGCGCCCGCCGTGGCCAGCGCTGCCGTGCCGCCGGCCGCGGCGGCCCCCGCCATGAAGGTGCGTCGTGTGCTGCCGACCCGGTCCATCCCCACCCCTTACCGACGGTAACTGTCGCGTCCGGCGCAGGAGCATACGGAGATCCCCCACGACCCGGAAGCCACGCGTGGGCCTATTCGTTCAATGGCTGGAAAATGGACCCATGTCCCGACGCAGCTCCCGCCCCGGGCGCGGCCACGCGCCCGCCCTCACCGACACCTCGCCCTGCCCCTGCGGGCTGCCCGTGGCCTACGGCGAGTGCTGCGGCCGCTTCCACTCGGGCGAGCACGCAGCCCCCACCGCCGAGCTGCTGATGCGCTCCCGCTACAGCGCCTTCGTCGCCCAGGACGCCGCGTATCTGCTGCGCACCTGGCACCCGGCGACTCGGCCGCCGCAGCTCGAACTCGACCCCGGTATGCACTGGAAGGGGCTGGAGATCCTTCAGACCACGGACGGCAGCCCCTTCCACTCCTCCGGAACGGTCACCTTCCGCGTCCGCTACCGGCACCACGGCAAGCGTGGCGAACTGCACGAGCGCAGCAGCTTCGAACGGCACGGCGGCGCCTGGGTGTACGTCGACGGTGTCTTCCTGGAGTGAGCGCGGGCGGGCCCACCGCCCCGGGCCGGAGGTATGCGGAGGGCGGTCAGGGCGGGCTACGCCCCGGTGGTGGATCCGGGCCGCACGATCATCAGGATCGTGACCGTCGCCCACAACAGATTGAACGCCCCCGTGGACATGGCGAGCCTGGCGGGCGCGACGGCCCCGAGATCCTCCAGGACCGCACTCTGACCAGGCAGCACCAGCAGTCCGAGGATGCCGGCGGCCAGCGCGGTGAGCACGATCGAGACGATCAGCCAGGTGTCGCCGAGGACATGCAGGCTGTTGGCGGTCGCCAGACCGAAGACGGGCACGACGACACCGACGACGGCGTACACCCGGCAGATGCGGTGCAGATTACGCACGACAGCGAGCGCCCCCTCGCTGTCGGGCTCGGCCTGGGCCCGGCGGACGGCGGCGGGGAACGCGCTGGCCGCGACCGTGACCGGGCCGATCGCGATGATCGCGGCCAATACGTGAACGATGAGCAGGAACTTGGTCACGCCGGCCGGCCTTCGAGGACGGGGACGGTGCCGCGGGCACTCCGGACCGTGCCGCGGGCACTCCGGACCGTGCCGCGGCCGGCGGCCATGCCGCCGACGCCGAGCACTTCGTATGATGCGACGACGTCCAACGGGTCGAAGCCGTCGAACAGAACGATCTGGACGAGCATCCGGCACCAGTCCTTGCCTGGGGAGGGGCAGCCCCGACTGGGGCGCCGGTCCGACGCTAATGAGCGCCGCAGGGGGCGGGACAGTGGCATGAATGCCACTTTCCAACGGATTCTCGCCACCCGGATCGACCAGGGCAGACGGCAGGGCCACGCAGTCGGAGGACCCTTGGCCGGAAACCGGTCAGCGGTTACGTTATGGCCATGCACACCGTGGCCGTACTCGCCCTGGACGGCGTCATCGCCTTCGACCTGTCCACCCCGCTCGAAGTGTTCGCCCGCACCCGGCTGCCGGACGGCAGGCCCGCCTACCGGGTCCGCGTCTGCGCCCCATCGGACGAGATCGACGCGGGCGCGTTCACGCTGCGCGCGCCGTGGGGCCTGGACGCGCTGGCCGAGGCCGACACGATCATCCTGCCCGGCTGCGCGGACCCGACCGTGCCGGTACCGCCCGAGGCGCTCGACGCCCTGCGGGCCGCGGCAGCCCGCGGCACTCGTATCGCCTCGATCTGCGCCGGGGCCTTCGTCTTCGCCGCCACCGGCCTGCTGGACGGGCTGCGGGCCACCACTCACTGGCTCGGCGCGGGCGCGCTCGCGGCCCTGCACCCCGAGGTCGAGGTGGACCCGGATGTGCTCTATGTGGACAACGGCCAGTTCCTGACCTCGGCGGGCGCCGCCGCCGGACTCGATCTCTGTCTGCACATGATCCGCAGGGACCATGGCTCGGCGGTGGCCGCGGACGCGGCGCGGCTCTCGGTGATGCCGCTGGAACGCGAGGGTGGTCAGGCGCAGTTCATCGTCCATGAACAGCCGCCGAGCCCGGAGGGCGCGACCCTGGAACCCCTGCTGCACTGGATGGAGGAGAACGCCCGGCGCGAACTCACCCTCGGCGAGATCGCCGCGCGGGCGGGCATGAGCACCCGCACCCTCAACCGCCGGTTCCGTGAACAGACGGCGACCACGCCCCTGCAGTGGCTGCACCGCGCCCGTATCCGCCAGGCGCAGTATCTGCTGGAGACGACGGCGCACTCCGTGGACCGCATCGCGACCCAGGTCGGCTTCGGCTCACCGACCGCCTTCCGTGACCGCTTCAAACGCCAGGTCGGCACCAGCCCGCACGCCTACCGCCGCGCCTTCCAGGGTTCGTCCGTGGGGTGAGCCCGGTCAGTGGACGCGCCCCGGCTTGAGGATCAGCAGCGGGTTGTAGGCGGCCAGCACCTTGTTGGCCAGGGCCAGCGCGGACAGCGCGTGCTCGCGGTCCGTCCGGTCCTCGGCGCACAGCGGGCCGCGGAACTGGTACACCTCACGTGCGGCGCACTCGGCGTCGATCTCCGCCTGCAGGACGTGCATCGGCATGCAGGACCCGATCAGCGCGGCGACGCGATCAGGGATCGGTACGGGGATCAGGGGCGACGCGGTCACGTGTAGTTCCTTCTCTGCTTCTGTGTCGGGCGCCGGCGGTCGGCGGCCACCCCTCCATACGTACCGGACGAGGTCGGGTAAGTGCTGAGGTCCCGTCAACTCACCGTCCACGAGCCGCGAACGGGAGCCGACCATGCGGGTACGCAAGGATCTGAAGAGGGCGAAACAGCGCGGCGATCTCGCCGACCGCGTCCCGGTCGACATCGTCAGGGACAGCGGCGCCGGCCGCCTCCGGCAGCACCGCCGACATACCTTACGCGAACGCGGGCCAGGCCCCCGAATCGGCCGTCCCGATGCGCAAGGACGGTGACGGACGGTGGCGGCCCGTCACTGCTGCCGCATGCGCGGCCGACGTGACTCCGGTCGACGAACTTCCACGCTGGGCGGTGAGTTGCCCCCGACGACGGACCCTGGTCACCTCAGGGAGCCAGTACCTCTGAGAGGTCGTACCGCACCGGCTCCTCCAGCTGCGCATAGGTGCAGTCGGCGGGCTCGCGGTCCGGACGCCAGCGGCGGAACTGGGCGGTGTGCCGGAACCGGTCGCCCTCCATGTGGTCGTATGCCACCTCGACCACCCGCTCGGGCCGCAACGCCACCCACGACAGATCCTTCTTGCCCGTCCAGCGGCTCTGCGCGCCGGGCAGCCGGGCGCTCTCATGGGCGGTCTCGTCCGTCCACGCCGCCCAGGGATGTCCGGCGGGGGGATCCATCCGCAGCGGTTCCAGCTCCTCGAGCAGCTCCTTGCGCCGCTTCATGGAGAAGGCGGCGCAGACGCCGACGTGCTGGAGCGCGCCCGAGCCGTCGTACAGGCCGAGGAGCAGCGAGCCGACGACGGGTCCGCTCTTGTGGAAGCGGTAGCCGGCGACGACGGCGTCCGCCGTGCGTTCGTGCTTGATCTTGAACATCAGACGGGCATCGGGCCGGTACGGCAGGTCCAGTGGCTTGGCGATGATCCCGTCGAGTCCCGCGCCCTCGTACCGCTCGAACCACTCCTGCGCCAGCGCGGCGTCGGTGGTGGCGGGCGCGAGATGCACGGGCGCCCGCGCGCCCGCGACCGCGTCGGCGAGCAGGGCACGGCGCTCGGCGAGCGGGGTGTCGAGCAGGGACTCGTCACCGAGGGCGAGCAGGTCGAAGGCGACGAAGCTGGCGGGGGTCTGCTCGGCGAGCAGCTTCACCCGGGACTCGGCCGGGTGGATGCGTTCGGTGAGCCGGTCGAAGTCGAGGCGTCCCTCGTGGGCGATGACGATCTCGCCGTCGACGACACAGCGGTCGGGAAGGTTGGCCAGCAGATCGGCGGCCAGCTCGGGGAAGTAGCGGGTGAGCGGTTTGCCGGTCCTGGAGCCGATGACCACCTCGTCGCCGTCCCGGTGGACGATCGCCCGGAAGCCGTCCCATTTCGCCTCGTACTGCATGCCCGGCGGGATCTTCTTCACGGGCTTGGCCAGCATCGGCTTCACGGGTGGCATCACGGGCAGATCCATGCTCCAGATTCTGCACGATATGCGGCATATCCGCGCTCGGCCTACCGTGGCGCACATGGGTGCAGCGGTTGAACTGGAAGCCGGCGGACGTGTCGTAAGGCTGTCCAGTCCGGACAAGGTCTACTTTCCCGAGCGTGGTTTCACCAAGCTGGACGTGGCCCGCTACTACCTGGTCGTGGGGGAGGGGATCATCCGCGCCCTGCGCAACCGTCCCACCACCCTCGAGCGCTACCCCGACGGCGTCGGCGGCGAGTCCTTCTTCCAGAAGCGCGCCCCCAAGAACCTCCCCGACTGGATCCCCACGGCCCATATCTCCTTCCCCAGCGGACGCTCGGCCGACGAGATCTGCCCCACCGAGGTCGCCGCCGTGATCTGGGCGGCGAACCTCGGCTGTCTGACCTTCCACCCCTGGCCGGTACGGAGGGACGGCGTCGACCACCCCGACGAACTGCGCATCGACCTGGACCCGCAGCCCGGCACCGACTTCGCCGACGCGGTCAGGGCCGCGCACGAGCTGCGCGTCATCCTCGACGAGCATGGACTGCGCGGCTGGCCCAAGACCTCGGGCGGCCGTGGTCTCCATGTGTTCGTGCCGATCGAACCGCGTTGGGATTTCACCCGGGTACGGCGCGCGGCCATCGCCGTCGGCCGCGAACTGGAACGGCGCATGGAGGGCAGGGTGACCACCGCCTGGTGGAAGGAGGAGCGCGGCGCGCGGATCTTCGTCGACTACAACCAGACCGCCCGCGACCGCACCATCGCCTCCGCCTACTCCGTACGCCCCCGCCCGCACGCGCCCGTCTCGGCGCCACTGCGCTGGGACGAGATCGACGACGTCTCGCCGCTCGACTTCGACATCGCCACCATGCCCGTGCGCTATGCCGAACTGGGCGATGTGCACGCGGACATGGACGACCACGCCTTCTCCCTGGGCAGCCTCCTGGAGCTGGCCACGAAAGACGAGCGCGACCACGGTCTGGGCGACCTGCCGTACCCGCCGGACTATCCCAAGATGCCGGGCGAGCCGAAGCGGGTGCAGCCGAGCCGCGCGAAGAAGCCCCCCTCCTAGGCGCGGGAAGGGGGCCTTCGTCGGTCAAGGTCCGGCAGGTCCGGCAACGACCGGCAAGGTCCGGTGCTAGAGCTCCTTGACCCGGATGTCGCGGTACGAGATCACATCCGTCGTGCCGTGGACCTGGAGTCCGATGTAGCCGGAGGCGTACCGCCGGCCGTCCGTGCCCGGATCGTCGCCGCGCGGCGGGATGAACTCCTGGCCGCCGGTGTTGTCGAACTCATTGATCAGGACGCCGTTTCGGTAGACCGAGTAGTGCTGGTCGACCACCCGGATCTCGTAGTCGTTCCAGGTGCCCTTGGGCGTCACGCCCGCACCGCCCAGCCCCACCCGGTCGAAACCGTAGATCGAGCCGGTCTTGTACATGTCGCCGTCCGGCCGATCCAGAACCTGCACCTCGTGGCCGTACTTGATGGCGACCCACTCCGGACGCGGCTCCTCCGGGTTGTTGTGGACGTACGGGAAGCGCACAAAGACGCCGCTGTTGGCGTTGCCGGAGCCCGGCGCGTCGTCCCGCCACTGGAGCTTCAGCGAGAAGTCCCCGTACTGCCGCTGCGGGAACCACAGCATGCCCAGGCCACCCTTGGTGGTGCCGCTGGTAATCGAACCGTCGGCGCCCAGTCCGAACGACCCGCCGCCCACATGCTGCCACTTGCCGAAGGACGCCTGCGTACCGTCGAACAGATGGCGGTAGCCGTTGTTCTGGCCCGGCTTGCCGATGCCCGACTGCTTGGCCGCCCGGTAGATCTTCTTGTGCTCGCGCTGGTCGATGACGCCGTCCGCGAGGAGCTTGTCGAGCACCTTGTCCACGTGCTTGAGGAACAGCGCGTGCGAGGACCAGTCCTTCTCGTCCTCGATCAGCTCGTTGATGGTGCAGCGGCTGCGCGTGATGCGGTTGGGCACACCCGTGTCGACCGTGCCGACGATCACCGTCAACCGTTCGTCGAACTCCGGGCAGTTGGGCGCCGGCACCCCGCCGCCCTCCGCGATCGTGAACGACACCTTCTGAGCCTCGGAAGTGTTACCCGCCTTGTCGGTCGCCCGGTGCAGCACGGTGTGGAAGCCCACCCGGTCGACGATGACGGGAGAGGTGTACGCGAGGTACGGGCCGCCGTCGAGGGAGTACTCGACCTTGTCGACCCCCGAGTCCGCGTCGGTCGCGGTGAGCGTCACTTTGGCGCTGGTGATGAACGCGCCGTCGGAGTTCTTCTCACCGCTCACCGCGGCCGAGGTCACCGGCGGGGTCTTGTCCTCGGCGGGCGGCGTGACGACCGTGAAGTCCACGGCCTTCTCCGCGGCCGCGTTCCCGGCCTTGTCGGTCGCCTTGTAGCGGACCTTGTGCGTGCCCGCCTCGTGCACCATCACCGGTGCGGTGTACGGCTGCCAGGCGCCGGCCGCACCGATTGCGTACTCAATGCTGTTGACGCCCGAGCCGGTGTCGGATGCGGTCACGGTGACCGTGGCCATCCCCAGATACTGGCCCTGCTCGTTCTTCTCGCCGCTGACCGTAGCCGAGGTCTCCGGCGGTGTCTTGTCGTCGGTCGGCGGGGCGACGACCGTGAAGTCGACCGACTTCTCCGCGGCGACGTTCCCCGCCTTGTCACCGGCCCGGTAGCGGATCTTGTGCGTGCCGACCTCGTTGACCACCACCGGCGCGGTGTACGGCTGCCAGGGGCCGTCAGCCCCGACCGCGTACTCGATCTTGTCCACGCCCGATCCCGCATCGGTCGCCGACACGGTCACTGTGGCCTGGCCGACGTATGCGCCCTCGGCGTTCTTGTCGCCGTCGACCTTCGCGGTCGTGTCGGGCGCGGTGGTGTCCTCGCCGCCGCCTTCGGTGACGTTCAGGATCCCCTGCATGGAGCCGTGGCCGGGGATGGTGCAGTGGAAGCGGTACCGGCCGGGGGCCAGCGTGACCTCGGCGGTGTGCCTGCCGCCCTGGTCGTCACCGGGATTGGCGAGGATGTTCAGCGGTACGTCGTTGTTGTACTCGGGATCGGAGACGTCGAAGGTCAGCGTGTGCGGCATACCGGTGGTGTTACCGGTCGCCTTGCTGTTCTCGAACACGATCGTCGTCCTGCCCGCCACCGCGGTGGTGGGGAAGGAGAGATAGCGCTCGGTCGGATCGCCGGCCGTCCAGGTGAGGACCTGGTCGGCGACCCGGTCGTCGCTCTGGCCGTACGCGACCGCGGACGTCAGCCCCAGGACCATGGTCACGGCGGCCAGCAGGGCCGTCCAGAAGCTCGCCGTTCTGTGTCTCAGGTGTCTCACTGCGCTGCCTTCCGTGCCAGCTTGTCGGCCGACGGCGTGGGCTCGCCGCCCTTGTACGTCACATGCCACAGCGCCGACCTGGAGTCGGAGGTGAAGAATCCGCGCCCGTAGTCCAGGACGTAGAGCGAGCCGTCCGGCGCGAACTTCCAGTCCATGAGGTTGCGAATGCCGCTTGCGCCCACCGGGATGATCTTCTTCAGCGATTCGGCGTGCACCGGGATGCCGCCCTTGCCCACGGTCTTCGGGTCGGTCAGCACCGCGTGCCGCGGCTGGTCGCCGTCGTAGAAGTCACCGACGAACCACTTGCCGTCCCAGTACGAAGGCCACTTGTCCTTGCTGGTGCCGGCCGCGTCGTAGCGGTAGACCGGACCGTTCATGGTCGCCTGGCCGCCGCCCCTGAGCCACGGCATCAGGATCTTCTGCTCCTCCACCTTGTAGCTCGGGATGCCGTTGGCGTCGCGCGGATAGTCCACGCCGCCGCCCTGCGGCGAGTACCAGATGGTGTTGGAGGTGATCGGCGGGAGATTCACCAGGCCGTCGTTGTTGGGCGACTCGTTCTTCGGGGCGTCGCAGTTGTACCAGCCGAGCGGCTTGCTCGGATCGGGCAGATTGCGGTCGCGGTAGGGCTGCTTGTTGCCCATGCAGTACGGCCAGCCGTGGTTGCCCGGCTTGGTGATGGCGGCGAAGGTGTCGTACTTCGCCGGACCCCAGGTCGTCGACGGCGCGCCGGCGTCCGGGCCGACCCAGCCCGCGTAGAGGATGTCCGTCGACTTGTCGATGAAGATACGTGCCGGGTTGCGCACGCCCATCACATAGATCTCGCCGCGGGTCTTGCCGCCGCCCTCGTCCGGTTCCCGGCCCGTGAAGAGGTTGCCTGCCGGGAGCGTGTACGTTCCGTCGTCCTCGGGGTGGATCCGCAGGATCTTGCCGTTGAGGTTGTTGGTGTTGCCCGCGGTGCGGCGGGCGTCCGCGAAGGACACGCCCTTGAAGTTCGGCTCCGGGTTGTTGCCGGAGTAGCCGCCGCTGAAACCGGAGGAGTTGTTGTCACCGGTGGCGATGTAGAGATTCTGCTGCGAGTCCCAGGCCATACCGCCGCCCGCGTGGCAGCAACTGTGTATCTGCACCGGCCACTTGAGCAGTACCTTCTCGCTCGCCAGGTCCAGCTTGTCGGTGGCCAGGTCGAGCGTGAAGCGGGAGACGTGGCGCTCGGCCATATGCGTGTCACGGTTGATCCGGGAGTGCGGCGTGTAGTGCAGATACACCCAGCCGTTGGTCATGAAGCCGGGATCCAGCTCGATGCCGAGCAGGCCCTCCTCGACCTTGATCAGCTCATCGCCGCCGCCCTTGTTGCCGAAGATCGTGAGGGCTCCGGCGAGGGTGACCTTCTTGGTCTTCGGGTCGTAGACGTGGATCTCGCCCTGGCCCTTGCCCATGTCGGGGTTGTTCCAGTCGGTCACGACGGGCTTGCTGGAGTCGGCGCCGCCGCGCCCGATGTAGAGCACCCGGCCGTCGGGAGCGGTGACCAGGCCGTGCGGCTCGCCGATCTGGTCGTTCTGCCCCGGCTGGTTGGGCTGGGTGACGCGCTCGGCGGTGTAGTTGGCGTTGATGGTGGCCTTGCAGTCGGCGCGCGAGAGGCGGGTGGTCCAGGCGATGGCGCCGCGCAGATGGTCGCGGAAGTCGGTCTCGGCAAAGCTGTCGACCGTACCGCCCATGCCGGTGTAGAAGGAGCGGCCGCCGTCGTAGTCACGGCACCAGGAGACGGGATGGTCCCAGCCGTTGGCGCCGACGCCGGGCTTGTACGAGTTCTCCTTGACGCGGGCCACGGTGTGCACGCTGCCGGACGGGTTGGCCGCCCAGTTGAACCACTTGTCGGGTCGCTTCCACTGCAGCGGAAGCGACTTGGTGGCCGGATGCTGACGGTCGCCGACCTCGACCGTCGCGCGCTGGACCGCGCTCGGGGCGCCGGCCGGCCGGGCGCCGATCAGCCCGGTGAACCAGTCGGAGTACGGCTCGGTGCGCGCCGCGTCATGGATGCCCAGGAAACCTCCACCGGCCTCCAGATACGTCTCGAGCCCGGCTTCCTGCTCCGGGTCGAGCACATCGCCGCCGCCCGTCAGGAAGACGATCGCGTTGTACCTGCCGAGCTTGGTGGCATTGGTGAACATGGAGGCGTCGTCGGTGGCTTCGGTCTTGAACCGGCCTGCGGCCGGACCGGTCTGCCCGATGGTCTCGATCGCCGCGATACCCGCGTTGACGGTCGGCGACTCCTCGGTGGCGGAGGCGTGGAAGACGAGGACCCGTACATTCTGGCCGCCGGGAGGCGACGGCAGGGACAACGTTGTCGAAGGCGGTTCCGGATAGGGCCTGGCCGCGGCGACATCGCCGCCGCCGAGCAGGGACACGGTCAGTGCGCCGACCCCAAGGGCCGCCGCCAGTCCGCTTCTTCGGGATCTCGACCTGTGATGTGGTGCGCGCTGCATGTGGTCACGTACCCCTCTTTGGTCACAACAACAGCCTTGGAAACTAGACCCCTTTTCGCGGTTCGCCAATAGGTAAGACCGCAATGGCACGAACTTTGTCCTGGGTGTGGATAAACGAAGATCCCCCGGCTACCGTGTGCTCGTCCCCGGGGTCACTTGCGCCCCGTCAATCTCCGTACAGAACTGGGGAGTTCGGCATGGACAGACGGAGCTTCAACCGGCGACTGCTCGCGGGGAGCGCGGTCGCGGCGACGGGTGTGACATCGTTGTCGCTGGCTTCGGCCCCGAGCGCGACCGGCGCCGTGTCGGCGGCGGGCGCACCGAAGACTGCCCCGGCCGGCGGCCGGATACGCCATCTCAAGCTGTACGCGGAGAAGTTGCCGGATGGTCAGATGGGCTACGGCCTGGAGAAGGGCAAGGCGTCGATCCCCGGCCCGCTGATCGAACTGATCGAAGGCGACACCCTGCACATCGACTTCGAGAACGCGATGGACATGCCGGTGAGCCTGCACGCCCACGGCGTGGACTACGACATCGCCAACGACGGCACCAAGCTGAGCAAGAGCCATGTCGAACCCGGCGCCACCCGCACGTACACCTGGCGCACCCACACTCCGGGCAAGCGCGCGGACGGCACCTGGCGAGCGGGCAGCGCGGGCTACTGGCACTACCACGACCACGTGGTGGGCACGGACCACGGCACGGGAGGCATCCGTAAGGGCCTCTACGGCCCGGTGGTGGTCCGCAGGAAGGGTGACATCCTCCCGGACAAGCAGTTCACCATCGTCTTCAACGACATGACGATCAACAACAAGCCGGCGAACGCCAGCCCCAACTTCCGGGCCACGGTGGGGGATCGAGTCGAGATCATCATGATCACGCACGGCGAGTACTACCACACGTTCCATATGCACGGTCACCGCTGGGCGGACAACAGGACGGGCCTGCTGGACGGCCCGGCCGACGTCAGCCGCGTGATCGACAACAAGATCACGGGCCCGGCGGACTCGTTCGGCTTCCAGATCATCGCGGGCGAGCACGTGGGTGCGGGGGCGTGGATGTATCACTGCCACGTCCAGAGTCACTCGGACATGGGGATGGCGGGGCTGTTTCTGGTGGCGAAGCCGGACGGGACGATCCCGGGGTACGAGCCGCATCATCCGGATCGCGCGGCGGCCGCCCACGACCACTAGTACTCCAGCCGGAAAACGTCTGCCTACTCTCGGCTCTTCCGGATCGGCCGCCGCGCAGCTCCGGTCACCGGCCGATCCCCACGTCCGCGCGCGGCGAGGACCTTGCAGACGCGGCGGGTCGGGACCAGCGGCGCACCGCGGGGCGCTCGACGAGCCGATAGAGCAACCACGCCAGGAGCAAGGTGATCCCCACGGTCAGGCCCGCGTCGACCAAGGCCCGGGAGACCGTCGACTGGGCCATCCAGCCGCCGGCTCCGGCCATGTTCATCGGGCCGTACAGAATGACCAGCCAGTGCACCATGTACAGGGCGAAGGAGATTTCGCCGAGGAAAATCATGGTCCGGTTGCGGAAGAGCGTACGGTGGCCTCGCACATCGGCGGTGGCGCCGGCGGCGATGAGCAGGGCGATGAAGAACGCAATCGCGGATGTCTGGCTGTACATCTCCGGCAGCAGCCCGGCGGTGACGACGAAGCTCGCCCCTGCCAGCAGTATGGCCGGGACGAGCGGTAGTCCGATCCAGCGCCCACTGAGCACGATCCGCGCCGTCAGCATCCCCAGCATGAATTCCAGCATCCTGCTGATGGGGAAATAGTAGGTGAACCACAATGGCCACCATGGCACGTCGGTGTTCGTCATCATCGGCGCTTGAGGCAGCAACAGCGCGGCGAACGGCAGCGCGCAGATCAGTAGTGCGACACCGCCCATCCACAGCCACAGCCGCTCGGCACGGATCTTCTTCAGCAGCGGGAGCAGCGCGGGGAAAGCCAGGTAGAACAACAGCTCGCAAGCGAGCGACCAGGTGGGGGCGTTGGAGGCGTAGTTGAGCACGACCTCCTGGTCGGGAATCCAGCTCTGCACGAGGAACAGGGTGGGGACGGTGTTGGCCGTCGTCACCGCGTGGCCGCCGATGAGCATCAAAGCCAGGGCAGCGCCCAGGGTGACCAGGTGGTTCGGATAGATCTTCACCAGGCGGCGGCGCCAGAAGAGTCTGCCGGTGTCACCGGGCCGCGCCGCCCAGGTCAGCACAAATCCGCTGAGGACGAAGAAGAAGACCACTCCGGTGGGCCCCAACGCGTAGAAGTAGGGCTCGGTCCAGCTGAGCCAGGGCTTCTGCACGCGAGGTACCAGGACGATCCCTATATGGCAGATCAGCACCATGAAGGCGGCTATGAATCGCATCCCGGTGAGCGAGCGCAGCCTGGATGACGATGTGTCGGGCACTACGGGAACGGACGGTGCCGACATGGCGCCTCCATGGGTTTTGCGTCGAGAGAATGACCATGCACCGGGCCGGACCCGGCATATCGTGAAAATGGAGCGGCCCGCTTGAGAAAATCTCGCGGGCGCCTGAGGTGCGGGTGGCTGAAACCTGGGCCCCGGCGCTCCGGGTCAGGTCAGTACCGCGTCTGCGAGCAGCGGTTCCCACCAGAACCGGTTGGTCCTGTACCAGGTCACCGTCTCGGCCAGGCCGGTCGTGAGGTCGACCGTGGGGTGGTAGCCGAGTTCCTCGGTGATGCGGGTGTGGTCCACGCAGTAGCGGCGGTCGTGGCCTTTGCGGTCCTCGACGTACCGGATCTGGTCCCAGTCCGCGTCGCAGGCGCGCACGATCAGGTCGACCAGGTCCCGGTTGGACATCAGGGTGCCGCCGCCGATGTTGTAGGCCTCGCCGGCGCGGCCCCGCGTTCTGACCAGCTCGACGGCGCGGACGTGGTCCTCCACATGCAGCCAGTCCCTTATGTTGCCGCCGTCGCCGTACAGCGGGGCCTCCTGGCCGTCCAGCAGCCGGGTGGCGAACAGCGGGATCAGTTTTTCCGGGAACTGGTACGGGCCGTAGTTGTTGGAGCACCGGGTGACACGGACATCCAGGCCATGGGTCCGGTGCTGGGACAGGGCGAGCATGTCCCCGGCCGCCTTGGAGGCCGCGTAGGGGGTGTTCGGCTGAAGTGGGGAGCTCTCGGTCCAGGATCCGCTCTCGATGGAGCCGTAGACCTCGTCGGTGGAGATGTACAGGAAAGGACCGACTTCATGGCGCAGGGCGGCGTCGAGCAGATTCTGCGTCCCCACCACGTTGGTCCGTACGAAGCCGGCCGCGTCGCGGATGGACCGGTCGACGTGGGACTCGGCCGCGAAGTGCACCACCTGGTCGTGATCGGCCATCAGCGCGTCGACCAGCTTCACATCACAGATGTCTCCGTGTACGAACGTGAGGCTGGGATGGCCCGCGACCGGGGCGAGATTGGCCCGGTTGCCCGCGTACGTCAGGGCGTCCAGGACGGTGACGGTCACATCCCCCGGTCCGCCGGGGCCCAGCAGGGTGCGCACGTAATGGGAGCCGATGAAGCCCGCTCCGCCCGTGACGAGCACTCTGGTCATGGCAGCATCACGCTTTCGTGAGGTGTCCCGCGGTGGGCGGGCTGTGCCGGATCGTGTTCCGCCGCGGCCGACGGCCGCGACTGAACACCGGGCTGCTGATCAGATGGCACGTACGTCCGGGACATAGAGAATCCACTTGCCGCCTTGCTCACGGAAAGCCTTCTCCCGCGCGATGATCTCCTCCGCGTGGTTCCACGCGAAGAGGAGGACGTATTCGGGATACGGGGCGGAGAACTCCTCGAGCGGCCTGATGGGAATGTGCGTACCCGGTGAGAGCCGCCCCTGCTTCGCGGCGGTCGAGTCGAAGATCGCAGGTACGAGATCGGGGCCGATACCGCAGTAGTTCGTGACGGTCGCGCTCTTCGCCGTCGCCCCGTAGGCGGCGACGGTGTGCCCGGCGTCGCGCAGCTGGTGCAGAAGCGTCGTCAGGTCCTCGCAGTTCCGCTTCACCTGCATGCCGAACCGTTCGAGGATTGTGGTGTCGGTGAGCTGGCGATTTTGCTCATCGGCGATCAGTTCCGCGACGGCGGCGCTCGGCTCGCGGCGTCCCTGACGGGCGATGGTGTAGCGCACTTCACCGCCGTGGACCGGGAGACGCTCGACATCGACGAGATCGAATCCGAACCGTCGGGCCGTCGCCCGTACCGACGACGCGGAGAACAGATAGAAATGCTCGTCGTAGATCTGGTCGAAGCTGGCGCGTTCCACGATGTCGCCGAGGTACGGGTCCTCGAACACGAAAACACCGTCGGGCGCGAGAAGCGCGTCGATTCCGCGGAACACCGAGTCCACATAGGGAATGTGGCAGATCGTGTTCGCCGCGTAGATGACGTCGGCCGGCCCTTCTGCGGCCTTGATCTCGGTTGCCGTGGACTCCTGGAAGAAGTCGAAGCGTACGCAGATGCCCTTGGCGGCGGCCAGTTCGACGACGTCACGAGAGGGGTCGACGCCCAGGTGGCGGATGCCGCTGTCGGCGATGGTCTTGAGCATGACGCCGTCGTTGCAACCGATTTCGACCACGAAGGGATCGCTGCCGCGGCATTCCGTCTCCATCAGCCGGCGGGCGGTCGTGGTGAAATGCTCGCGCATCACCGAGGACATCGACGAGTGGTACGGATAGTCCTCGCGGAACATGCGCTCCCGCGGTACTTCCTCCATGAGCTGCACCATGGTGCATTCGTTGCAGACGCCGACCGCGAGGCGGTAGAAGAATTCCTCAGAATTGTCCTGAGGCCAGCGGAATGCGTCGGACAGCGGTTGGCGGCCGAAGTCGAAGAACTCTGTGACTGGGCCCCGGCAGGCACGGCAAGTCGTCATGTTCACACGCTATGGACGCCTCCTCGAACGGAGCTAGACGGGCACTTGAGATAGCGGCGGGCGGCACCTCCGCGTATTCGAGCCGGTGTTGAGAAGGGCTCGAATACCGCCTGGCTTAGTTGCCAACGCGCAGGTCCATTGGATTCGGAGAGTGGGAGTGACCCGGTGAAGGGGATCATACTGGCGGGTGGATCCGGAACTCGGCTCCGGCCGCTGACACTTGCAGTCTCCAAACAGTTGCTGCCCGTCGGCGACAAGCCCATGATCTACTATCCGCTCAGTGTGCTCATGCTCACCGGCATCAGAGACATATTGATCATTTCCACGCCGGTCGACCTTCCGCAGTTCGAGCGACTGCTGGGCGACGGTTCCCAGTTGGGGCTGCGGATCGAGTACAGCGCACAGGCCCAGCCCAACGGGCTGCCGGAAGCCTTCATCATCGGTGCCGATCACATCGGTGACGACTCGGTCGCCCTCATCCTTGGCGACAACATCTTTCACGGCCATCACTTCTATTCCGTCCTCTCGGAGTACAGCCGGGACGTGAACGGATGTGTCCTCTTCGGCTATCCGGTGCAGGATCCGGAACGATACGGCGTGGGAGAGGTCGGTCCCGACGGGAAGCTGGTGTCCATCGAGGAGAAGCCGGCGAAGCCGCGCTCCAACACCGCGATCACCGGGCTCTACTTCTACGACAACGCCGTGGTGGACGTGGCCAAGAACCTGAAGCCCTCTGCCCGCGGTGAGCTCGAGATCACCGATGTGAACCGCTGGTATGTGGAGCGGGGCACGGCCCGGCTCGTGAACCTCGGCCGGGGCTTCGCATGGCTGGACACCGGCACCCCCGCTTCCCTGCTGCAGGCCGGACAGTACGTCGGCACGCTGGAGGAGCGGCAGGGCGTACGCATCGCCTGCGTCGAAGAGGTCGCCCTGCGCATGGGCTACATCGACACCGAGGACTGCTACCGGCTCGGAGCCCAGCTCGGCAAGTCGGGCTACGGTGAGTACGTCATGGCCATCGCACAGGAACTCGCCGCGGTCTGAGGCGCGGGCCGCCACGCCCCCGGTCGCCCACCGGGCGGATCCTGAGTGTGACGTGGCGGCCGTACGACCACCGGCTGCACGGGGCCGCGCATCTGTCGCTGTCCCCGCAGCCCGGTCAGGGCGTGTCGTTGACCGGGCGGTACCGGATGTCGTAGTGGTCGGCGTCCTCGGCGGCGAACCGCAGCAGGCGGGCGCCCTCATCGGTCACCGCCTCCTCCTCGTTCGCGCTCAGGGGCGAGAAGAGCTTCACGGTCAGGACCGCCGTGCCCTTGTCCCGCTTGATTCCCCACAGAGCGCTGACGAAGCCGTCCACGATCACCGCTGCCTCGACGATGATGTGCCTGCGCTGGGAGTCGGTCATCATCCGCGTCCGGTCGGCATGGCCGAGCACCACATTGTCCAGCGCGGCGAGGAAACGGACGGGCGCGGTCGTGTCCGGGTCGGGGCGCGGAGCCTCCGGGAGGTCGAACAGCTCCTCGCCCGCCTCACCCTGGAACACGCGCAACTCCGGCCGCAGCGCCTCGACCACTTCGCGCAGCCGGGTCATGCCGCTCCACGCCTGGACGTCCTTCACCGTGGCAGGACCGAACCCCGCGAGGTAGCGCAGGACCAGGTCGCGCGGCGAGGGCTCGGCGGCCAGCGGGCGGCCGAGCCACTGGTCGGCAAGCAGGAACGGCGTCGTACCGCGTCGCCCCCACGTACCGTCCGGCGGCGGATGCACCACCGGCAGCAGTCCCTGCACCGACCTGGCCAGCGCGACCGGGTCTCGTCCCGGCCACCGCTCCACCAGGGCCCGGCCCAGCTCGGGCCTGGTGACTGTGGAGTCGCCGAGCACCGTCCGTGCGGCGTCGGCGAGTTCGGTGAGGTCCAGCCCGGTGGTGAAGCTGCCGAAGCCGCCCTTCTGCCAGCGGTCCAGCATCGGCTGCAGCAGAGGCCGCAGCCACAGATAGTCCTCCGCCGTGACCAGGTGCTGGGTGCCGCGGAACAGTGTCGCCCGTACCACCATCCGCTCGTGCAGCAGCTTCGTCAGATCGTCGATGCGGAAGTCCGTGATCCTGCTCCACAGCCCGATGTATGGCGGGTCTGGGTCTTGTGCCTGCAGTCCGGCCACGCGCTCGATCACGGCTGGAGCTGACAAGTCCGTACGCCGCAACAGCAGTTGACGTTCCAGCGTCGCCCGGTTGAGGCTCCGGCGGGTGAGTAGTTCTGCCATGGTGTCCCTTCACCTGGACTTCCTGGGCATGACATCGACGGGGGTGAACAACGCCCCGTAAGTGGCCCAAGTTAGTCCCCATCCCGGTCAGATACTGACCGCGATCGCCGGCGCAGCGCCGAGCCCCCGCACACCGCGGCAGCTTGCAGCGGACCTGTAGCCAGGTTCGAGGTACCCGCCGCAAAGTCCAGTCGGACGACCCGGCCGCCGGCCCGCCGCCGGGCCGGAAGCACGACGATCGGCGCACGATCATCGATGCTCGGCAAAGGAGGGAAGAGAGTTGGAGTCGCGAGAACTCAAGGTCGCCGGTGCCCTGGCCTTCACCCCGCAGGTGTTCCAGGACTCCCGTGGCCTGTTCGTGTCGCCGTTCCAGGAGGAGGCGTTCGTCGAAGCGACCGGGCGGCCGCTCTTCGCAGTGTCCCAGACCAGCTACAGCAGATCGAGGCGCGGCGTCGTGCGCGGTGTGCATTTCACGCGTACCCCGCCCGGCATGGCGAAATATGTGTACTGCGCACAGGGGCAGGCCCTCGACATCGTGGTGGACATCAGGGTGGGCTCACCCACCTTCGGGCAGTGGGATGCCGTCATTCTCGATCCGGTGGATTTCCGCGCACTGTACTTCCCGGTCGGGGTGGGGCACGCCTTCGTCGCTTTGACGGACGACACCGTCATGTCCTACACGCTCTCCCGAAGCTACGTTGCGGAGAACGAGCTGGCGCTGTCCGTTTTCGACCCCGAGCTCGATCTGCCACTGCCCGACGGCATCCGCCCCCTCGTTTCCGATCGCGACCGAGTGGCCCCCTCGCTCGCGCAGGCCCGGGCGAGCGGACTGCTGCCGGACCACGCCCAGTGCATGGAGATCGAGCGGGCACTCGCACCGCGCCGCACCACTCCCTGACCGCCAGGCCGCAACAGGCGTCGGACCCAGCCGGATTCGAGCGATATTCCGGCCCGTCTTCATAGCTTCGCGGCATGAAGATACTGGTGGCCACGGGTCCTGCCCACCCGCTGTACTACCCGATCGTCCCCCTCGCCTGGGCGCTGCGCGCGGCAGGCCACGAGGTGCTCGTTGCGGCTCCCGAGAGCTTCGAGGGACCCGTCCGCGGTTCCGGCCTGCCCATGGCGCCCATTTGCGGGCCCCTCGACATGGGCGAGGTGATGTCGAAGGACCGGACGGGCGGACGGGTCCAGGTGCCCGACACCGACGAGGAGATGGCCGAGGGCATCGGCCGCGGATTCGGCCGGCTGGCCGCGCGCACCCTCCAGGGCATGAGCGACCTCGTGGCGGGGTGGCGCCCCGACCTGATCGTCGCCGAGTCCTACTCGTACGCTGCCGCCGCGGCGGCAGCGGCGCTCCACGACATCCCCTGGGTGAAGCACGTTGTGGGCCCCGGTGATCTGCCGGTCGTGCCCTGGGTCGCCGCCGAGCTGGAGCCGGAGCTGAAGGAGCTGGGGCTCGCCGAGCTGCCGGCACCGGACCTGATCCTCGACAACTGTCCGCCCATGCTGGGTGATCCCACACCCGGCGCCCAGCCGATCAGGTACGTGTCGTACGGCGAGCCGGGCACCGTACCCGAGTGGGCCCTGCGGCCCCGCACCCGGCCCAGGCTGCTGATCACGCTGGGCTCCGTCCAGCCGCAGATCGGCGGCGCCCCGATGCTGGGGCAGATCGTGCGCTCGCTGGGGTCGCTGGACGCGGAACTGGTCGTCGCGGTGGCGGACCACCTCGTCGAACAGCTCGGGACCCTGCCGGATTCGGTTGTCGCCACCGGCTGGCTGTCGCTGACCTCCGTGCTTCCGGGCTGCGACGCGGCCGTCCACCACGGCGGGCCGGGGACCATGATGGCCTGCCTCTCCCAGGGGCTGCCCCAGGTGGTGGTCCCGGGACGCGGCAAGCCGCTCGACGCGATCCGGCGCCTTGCCGATCTGGGTGCGGTGCGCCATCTTCCGCCCGCGGAGCTGAGCCCCGAGTCGATGCTGGAAGCCGTCGGCGCTCTGCTGGACGACCCCGGCTACCGCAAGCAGGCACAGGGCGTTGCTGACCACATCGCGCGACAGCCGTCGCCCGGTGAGACGGTGTCGGTGCTCGTGGACCTGGTGACAAAGCGCCAGTCGGCCGCCTAGCCGGAGAACCGACGGCCGGGCAGGCACCGGGCCCCTGGCCCCGACGACGTGGAGAGGCAGGATGAGCACACAGGACGGGCCGAGCGGTCGGCAGCGGGTGGCGGTTCTCGGCGGCACCGGGTGGGTCGGGCGGCACATCTGTGCCGCCGCCTCCGCCCGGGGCCATGACATCGTCGTAGTGGCCCGCCACCCCGCTCCGCACGTCTCGGCCCATACCTTCGTTCCTCTCGATCTTGCGCACGCCACCACGGAGGAGATCACGGCCCTGCTGCGGGCCGAGCGGATCGGTGTGGTGGTCAACTCGACCGACGCGGCGAACGCGACCGACGGCTGGGCCAAGTCGGAACGGGACATGGCCACCGTCAATGTCGGCCTGGTACGCCGACTGCTCGCGGGCATGTCCGCGCTGCCCTGGCGCTCCCGCATCGTGCACATCGGAACGATGCACGAGTACGGGGAGGTGGCCGAGGGCACCGCCATGGACGAGACCATCACCCCGCGTCCCGCCACTCCGTACACCAAGACCAAGCTGGCCGGATCGCAGGCCGTGCTGGACGCCGTCCGGAGCGGCCTGGTCGACGGCTTGGTCCTGCGGGCGGCGAACGTCAGCGGACCGCATCCTTCGCCGGCAAGCTTCCCCGGAAAGCTCGTCGGAATGCTGCGTCAGGCTGTCGCCTCCGGGCAGCGCATGCCGGTGGTCATCACCCAAGCCAGGCGGGACTTCGTGGACGTCCGCGATGTCGCGGAGGCGGTCGTCAAGGCCGTCGAGACGTCGGTGAGCGGCAGGGTGCTCAACATCGGCAGCGGCGTGGCCGTGGACATGCGCACGCTGGTGCGGCTGTTCGTCACCGCCGCCGGACATACCGCCGACATGATCGACGAGGAGATCCGGCACGTCCCGAGCCTCGGGGGCACCTGGACCCGGGCCGACATCCGGCTCGCCGGGCAACTGCTCGACTGGCAGCCCCGCATCGGTCTCGAAGAGTCGCTCGGCACCATGTGGTCAACAGCGGCTGCCGGGGACCGTCTGGAAGCCTGAGACAGCACAGCGCCCGCGGCCATACGCAGATGCAAGAAACCTCTGTCGGGCCCGGTCCACAGGACCGGGCCCGACAGAGGTTTTCGTTACTTCAGTACGCCGACGAACAGACCGCAGCCGAAGCGGCCTCCGTCGATGTACTCGACCGAGCAGCCGGCGCGCTCGAAGGCGGTCTCGTACTGCTCCCTGGTGAAGAGATGCATCCGGTGGACATCGGTGAAGTGCCGTATCCCGGCGTCCTTGCGGGCGTCGATGTAGTGGACGATGATCGGCACCTGGTCGCCGTGCCGCTCCGAGTGGGAGACGCGCACCGTGACCCGGTCGTCCGTCCGGACGAGATCGTCCGCGATGTAACCCGGCAGGAATGCCTCCGGGAAGTACCAGGGCTCGATCACGATCACGCCACCGGGATTCAGGTGGCGCGCCAGGCTCGAGAGAGTGTTGTCCAGCTCGACCGCCGATCCCACGTAACCGATCGAGCTGAACATGCAGGAGATGGCGTCGTAGCTGCGGTCGAGCGTGAAGTTCTGCATGTCACCCTGGTGCACCGGGACATCGGGCATGCTCTGCCCGGCCTTGGCGATCATGTGCTCCGAGAGCTCCAGCCCCTCCACGGTGCCGAAGTGCTGCTTGAAGAACACCAGATGACCGCCGGTCCCGCAGGCGACGTCGAGGAGGGATGAGGCATCCGGCTTCCGGGCCTGGACGAGCGCGGTCACATCGGCCGACTCGGCGGCGTAGTCCTTGCCACGGCCGGCGTAGATGAGTTCGTAGAGCTCGGCCAGGCCGGATCCGTACGCCTCCATTTCGCCGCCCATCACTCGTCCCAGGTGACGGGCAGTTCGCGTACCCCGTAGACGATGGCGCCCTCCTTACGGGGAATGTCCTCGAGCGGCTTGGCGAGCCTGAGTGTGGGAATGCGGCGGAACAGCGTCGTCCAGGCGATCTGCATCTCCAGCCTCGCCAGCTCGGCGCCGATGCAGTGGTGCGCCCCGTGACCGAATCCGACCTGCTTTCGGCTGCCCCGGCTCAGGATGAGCTTCTCCGGCTCGGGAAAGACCTCCGGGTCCCGGTTTGCAGTGAGCAGCAGGCACAGGATGCCGTCGCCGGCCGGGATGACCGTGCCGTCGATCTCGATGTCCTCGAGTGCGACGCGCGGTACACCGATGTCCCCGATGGTCACCACGCGCAGCAGTTCCTCGGTCGCCGGCCCGATCATCGTCTCCGGATCGGCCAGCAGCTCCGCCAGCTGGTCGGGGTTGTCGAGCAGACAGGCGGTGCCGAAGGAGAGCATGCTCCCCGTGGTCTCGTGTCCGCCGTTCATCAGCATCCGGACCATGTTGACCAGGTCCCGCCGGGTGTAGTCCTCGTCCGACTTGCGGTACTCCGCGATGATGGTGCTGATCAGATCCTCGCCCGGCTCGGTCTCCTTGAGCGCGACCAGCTTCTCCACATAGGCGTTGACCTCGACGATCGCCGCCACCCTCTGCTCCGGGGTGCTGAGGATGCCGAACATGTTGTTGCTGTGCTCGATGATGAAGTCGTGATCGTTCTGCGGGATGCCGAGCATGTCGCAGATCACGGTCGTCGGCAGGGACAGCGAGAACAAGCGGTGGAAGTCCACCGGCGGCGGCAGGGCCAGCAGCCGGTCGATGTGCTCGTCGACGATCTCCTGAATGCGTCCGCGCAGCTTCTGGACCCGCTGATAGGTGAAGGCGGCGGCGGCCTTCTGCCGGGAGATGGTGTGCTCCGGAGGGTCGTAGCCGATGAAGGAGGTCTCGGTACGGGCCTCGGGCGGCGCGACGAAGTAGAAGGGGAAGTTGGCGTGCTTGCGGGAGGCGCTGGCCCGCGGGTCGGTCAGGATGCGGCGGACGGACTCGTGTCCGGTGACCGTCCAGACACGCAGGCCCGTGTTGGCGAGCGTCACCTGAGTGACACCGTTCTCGACCATCGCCGCGTACTGCGGGGGCGGGGTGAAGGGGCCCGGACGGACGTAGGGAAACGTCTCCTGCGTTCCGGAGCCGTCCGCGGTAGTGGTCATCGTCGCTGTCTCCTCGGCTGTGCGAGTCGGATCCGTGGGCGCGGCGGACCGGGAGCCGGTCATGACGGAGCTCGCAGACCGCGCCCGTCGTCCGGTCAGTTCCGGTGTGTGCCAGTCGATGTGATGGCTGCTCATCCACGTCGGGTCGGCCTTGGCGGCCGCGTTTTTGAAGGCCCGTGAGATGAAGTAGTTGCGCACGAACCGGCCCGCCGGACCGCGGCGCATATTGCCCTCGTTGTTGTACTTGCCCTGCGCCACGATGTCTTCCACGCGCTTGCGGCGCACCGACTCGTAGGTGATGAAGGCCTGTTTGACGCTCGACGCGTCACGCAGGCACTTGGCCAGGACGACGGCGTCCTCCATGGCCACGGAGCAGCCCTGCCCGGCGGTCGGGGACACCGCGTGCGCGGCGTCGCCGATCACGATCATGTGATCCCGGTGCCAGCGTGGCACCTTCGGCAGGTCGTATGTGGGGGAGGGCGGCGCCAGATCGGGTGTGGCCGAGATGATCCGCGCTGCCGGTGTCCCGTCGGAGGCGAACAGACTCAGCAGATCCTCGCGCCAGGACAACTTCGCCTTGCGGAGCTCCGCGGCGTCGGGCTCGGTCGCGCGCGGCGGATTGGCGAACCACCACAGATCGCCGTTGGGGTGCTTGGTGTAGCTGAAGAAGCTGTTCTTTCCGAAGAACATCCGGATGACCCCGGGCGGTCCCTCGGTGGGGAATCCGCGTGCGCAGCCGAAGGCGTTCAGCACCCCGAGGTAGCGCGGTACGGGGGCGGCCGGGTCGATGATGCCGCGTACCTGCGAGCGCAGACCGTCCGCGCCGACGAGCAGGTCGCCCACGGCGTGTGTCTCGTCAGCGAACACGGCGTGGACTTTGCCGCCGCTGCTCGTGGCGTCGACGATCCGCTTTCCGTACTCGATGGGAATCTTGCGCCGAGCCGCTTCGTCGCGCAGCGCGATGTAGAGGTCCGAACGCCGGATCGTCTGAATGATGATGCCGCCGGCGGAGAGCCGGTCGGTGGGCACGTCACCGGTCAGTGGCCTGCCCGTGTGGCTGTAGAACGCTATCGCGGGGGTGTCGAATCCATTGCTCCGTACGAGGTGGCCCAGTCCGATGCTGTCGAGGGCGTCGATGCCGTTCGGCGCGATATTGACGAAGTTGCCGATGCCGTCCGCCGTCCGGTCGAAGGCTTCGTAGACGGTCGGCTCCAGGCCGGCCTTCTGCAGTGCGATCGCGACGACTGTGCCGGCGATGCCACCGCCGATGACGAGTGCGCGTGCCATGTTCCTTCCTTCACTGGTGAGATCAGGCGCTGTGGTCGGCCGGGCGCTCGGTGCCGCCGGCCCGGTCCGCAGGGATGTCCGGGCGGTGCACTGTGCTGGTGCAGACGGTGTCCTCGGGGACGATGCCGTCGACGAGGAACGCCTCGACCAGCGCGTCGACTTCGGGGTTGCCGTTCAACGCGTAGATCTCGTGCTGACCGGAGTCCGCGACGGTGATGAGCCGGTAGCCCAGCCGCGCTGCCATCGCGGCCCCGCCCTCGTAGTGATCCGTCGGGTCGCCGTCGGCGTGGACGACGAGACCGGTCGCAAGGCCCTCACCGGTCAGCCTGGCCGGCTCCTCCGGCGGGGTGAAGGCCCGGAAGGCCCCCACCCACGGCTGGGCGCGCATCACTCCGTATCCGTACGGGTAGTGCTCACGGAAGTGGCGCATGTCCTCGAAGTAGACGTCGAGGTCCTCGGGCCAGTCCTTCTCCAGCGTGACGGCGTCGAGCACGCCGCAGCGCGTGGTCCCTTCCGTTTCTGCCGGAGGCCACACCTTTTCGTCGGCGAGCCATTTCTCGATCGTCGCTTTGTCGCCGGTGCGCAGGTCCGCGACAAGATGGCCGAGCTCAGCCCACCTGGCCCGGTTCGCGGAGCGCGACCCCATCGCGCCGTCGAAAAGGGTACGGAGATAATTCCCGGCCTGCGTCGCGGTGTTGTGTGCGGCTTCCTGGACTGCCGACACCACCGCATCCGGCGAGGTGCCGAGACCGAAGAGTCCGGCACGCTCCGCCGCCCATTCCGCCCACTTCTCGACATTCGCCCGGTTGGCCCGCCCCTGCGCCATGAACTGTTCTCGCCAGGACCAGTCCGGATGTACGCAGGAATCGAGCACGCAGCGGTCCAGCCGGGAAGGGAACATACTGCCGTACACAGCTCCGACATAGGTGCCGTAGGTGTATCCGATGAAGCTGAGCCTTTCCTCGCCCAGCACCTCCCGGATCACCTCCATGTCCCTGGCGACATTCCGGGTGCTGTGGTGCCGGCGTGGCTCCCCTCCCGCGCGCTGGTTGCCCTCCTCGCGCCTGCGGAAGTCCTCGGCGATGAGCGGGAAATCGACGTCCGCGGGCCGCGAGTCGAAGGGCGCCTCCGTCGAGGTGATCTCGCCGGTCAGGGGCGTGGAACCACCCGTCCCACGCGGATCGAACCCGATGAGGTCGTAGCATTCGCCGAGCCGTGTGCGGGACAGCATCGCGGGAAACCGGCGGCCCAGCCCGAAGTACCCGCCGGGCCCGCCGTTCAGCGCCAGGAGAATTCCACGCCGTCGGCCCGGATCCTTGGCCCGTATCCGGTTGACAGCGATGGACAGACGCGGGCCGTCGGGCCGGGAGTGGTCGAGTGGAACCTCCACGAGGCACTGTTCGCTGCCGTCGCCGGAAGGTGACGGCGACCATTGGGGTTTCTGGCGGCGGAATTCCCGCAGCACATCCGCTGAGCTTTCACTGGTCCTCATGGCTGGGGACTCAACCTCCGTATCGACGGCAAAAGCAGTGAATGGTCCGGCTGACAGCGTCGGGTGGGCGCCTAGATTCCGCGTGGAAACATGCTCGATGTACAGGCATCGAGGTCAGTCCCCGATATGCCGTGAAACCGGCGGCTCGTCGACGATCTCCAGTACGGCCACCGACCAGGCGAATCCACCGCCCGCGCTGACCAGGACACAGAACTGACCGGGACTCAGCGCCCGGGCACGTACCAGAGAGGCGAGCCCGGCGAAGGGGTCTCCGGCGCCGAGGTGGCCCACTTCCGAGCCCCAGGACCAGGTGCTCCGCTCGGGCTCGATGTCCAGGACCTGGAAGAACTGGGCATCCATCTTCGGACGCCCGAGGTTCGGCAGCACGAACCAGTTGACATGGGCGGCCTTGGTGCCGGATTCGTCCAGCGCCTGGTTGAACGCGGCGCGTTGGCCCGACTGCAGCCGCTCGAGCAGGTTCGTCAGTCCGACCTCGTGCACCAGGTGGTCCCGGGACGCCGCCACACTGATCGGCGAGCGGGCGCCCAGTGGCGCCGGCGCGAAATCGTCATCGCCCCGGCCCATCCCCTCGAGCGCCGGATCGGACACCGTGACCAGGCTGCGCAGCCGCGCGAAACCGCCCGCCCGGGACAGGACGATCGCCGTCCCGCCGTCCCCGCAGACCGTTCCGGGGTCGGTGTGCCACCGGTCGAAACCCGGTAGGCAGAAGCGGTCCCCCGTGGTGATCAGCACACTGTGCGGGCCGGAGTCGGCCCGCAGCTGGGTCACAGCGAGCTCCATCGCCGCCATACCGCCGTTGGACAACTGCCCTACCTGCATGGAGAGGCAGGTGTTGCCGACGGCCTCGCGCTGTACATAGGACGCCGGTGCCCACAGGTCGTGGCCCTGGAACCAGGTGCTGGCATGCAGCACCAGCCCGATGTCGGCCGGAGCCGCACCAGCCGCCCGCAGGGCCTCTTTCGCCGCCTCGACTGCCATCTCGGGTCCCGACTGGTCTCCGACACACACCGACCGCATGCCCGTGCGCCGGATGGTCCGCCAGTCGGCCAGACCTCGTTCGGCCACCTCGGCGACCGGCATACGCCTTGGCAGATGGAGCCCGACACCCGATACGTATACGTCTGCGACTTCCACCGAGTCTCCCCCGTACGCCCACGTGGCCAAGCGGCGGCCGGTTCCCGGGAACCGGCCGCACCCCTGAGGCCCGGAGTGTGGGACGGGAAGTTCGAAACCGGCTCGAGCCCGGATGGATCAGGGAAGTTCGAACCATCCTCAGGCGAGCCTCGAACACAGGGCAGCACCGTGTGCCCGAGCTGACGAAAGGTATGTGGATGTCGGACATGACGCAGCCCGCCCAGCCTGTCGTCCTGATGTTCGCCGGACAGGGTGCGCAGCACCCAAGGATGGCGGCAGGTCTGTACGGGCGCGAAGACACGTTCAGCACCTGGATGGACGAAGCATTCCGGCTGTTCGGGGACGACGGTGCGCGACTGCGGTCGGAGTGGCTCGCGCCGGCTCCGTCGCCGATGTTCGATGACGTGTCCGTGGCCCAGCCCCTGCTGTACGCGGTCAATCACGCCCTCGGACGGATGCTGCTCCACCGAGGCCTGAGTCCGGTCGCCATGCTCGGGCACAGCGTGGGAGAGCTCGCGGCCGCCACTCTGGCCGGCGTACTCGAATTTGCCGAAGGAATCCGGTTGATGCGCGGCCGGATGGCCCAGTTCGCGGACACTCCGCCCGGCGGGATGCTCGCGGTCGCCGCCTCGGTCGAGGAAGTCGCCGACGTCCTGGGCTCGGAGGTGCATCTGGCGGCGGTGAACGCGGGCCGTCAGTTGCTGCTGGCCGGTGAGCGCGAGCCGCTGGACGACGCCGCTCGGATCCTCAGCGGCAGAGGGCTGGTCTGCCGGGACGTCATGGCCCGCCAGGCGTTCCACAGTCCGGTGGTCGCCGGCGCCGTGGCCGCCTCCCTGCCCGACTGGCGCTCGGTGCGGCTGTCGCCGCCGCGGCTCACCGTGTACTCCGCCTACACCCAGGGCGTGCTCGGCGAACGAGAGGCGCGGGACCCCGAGTTCTGGGCCGGACAGGCCTCCGCGACCGTCTACTTCGCGCCGACCCTGACCACTCTGCTCACCGACCACCCGGACTGTCTGCTCGTCGAGGCCGGGCCGGGCCGGAGCCTGAGCACACTCGCACGCCGGCATCCGGCGGTCGCCACCGGTCGCAGCGCCGTCCTGGCACTGCTGCCGGACCGCTGCCGGGGCGACGAAGCCGACATCCAGGCCGTCGAGGCTGCCGAACGGCGGCTGTTCACCCGGCCCGTACCGACACAGACCGGGACCGCCGGGAGCGCACCTCTCGCCGTACCGGCGAAAACTGGGGGAAGGCCATGAGCGAAGACTTCACACGAGCACCCGCACCGGGCGCGGATGAACCCGTCGCCGTGGTGGGCATGGCCTGCCGCTTCCCCGGAGCGGACGGCCCGGCCGCCTTCTGGCGGCTTCTGGTGTCCGGCGGCCAGGCGATCGGGCCCGGGAGCGGTCTGCGGGAGGGCCGCCGTCCCGGCGGGTATCTGGAGGACGTCGACCGGTTCGACGCGGAGTTCTTCGGCATGCCGGCCCGGGAGGCGGCCGCGGCCGACCCGCAGCAGCGGCTGCTCCTCGAACTGTGCTGGCACGCGCTGGAAGACGCCCGCACCACCCCGGTAACGCTGTCCGCCGGTCCCACCGGGGTCTTCGTCGGCGCCGGTTCGGACGAGTACGCGTTCCTCAGCCGCGCCGCGGACGGGCCGCCGTCCACCTACACCATGACCGGAACGGGCAGGACCTTCCTCGCCAACCGGCTCTCCCACTTCTTCGGCTTCACCGGCCCGAGTCTCGTCGTCGACACCGGACAGTCCTCGTCGCTGTCCGCGCTGCACCAAGCCGTGCAGGGGCTTCGCCGAGGGGAATGCTCGACGGCGATTGTCGCGGGCGTCCAGCTCAACCTCACCGCCAAGGGCGACGAGGTGGTGGAGGCGCTCGGCGCCCTCTCACCCAGCGGGCGCTGCCACACCTTCGACGCCAGGGCGGACGGGATCGTCCGCGGTGAAGGAGCCGGGGTGCTGGTCCTCAAGCCGCTCAGCAAGGCCGTGGCGGACGCCGACCGGATCTACTGCACCGTACTGGGCGGTGCGATGAACAGCGACGGCGCCCGCACCGGGCTGACCGCGCCCAGCGAGGACGCCCAGCGAGAGGTCCTGACCGCCGCCTGCCGGCAGGCCGGGGTGTCTCCCGCCGATGTGAGCTATGTGGAGCTGCACGGCACCGGGACCGCGCTGGGGGATCCGGTGGAGGCCGTGGCACTGGGCGGTGCGCTGGGCAGCGGGCGGCCGTCGGACGGGCCGCTTCTGGTGGGGTCGGTGAAGACCAACATCGGGCATCTGGAGGCGGCGGCGGGAATCGCCGGGGTCATCAAGACTGCACTCGCCCTGTTCCACCGCGAACTGCCGCCCAGCCTCAACTACCGTGAGCCGAACCCGGCGATCGACATGAGCGCGCTGCGCCTGCGGGTCTGCGACGGCCGCCGGGCATGGCCGGAGAGGGGAGCGCCGCAGGTCGCCGGTGTCTCCTCCTTCGGCCTCGGTGGTACCAACTGCCATGTGGTGCTGGGCGAGGCTCCGTCCCGGGCCGTCACCGACGTGGAAGAGCCGGCCGCCCAGGTCTCGGTGGTACCCGTCGTGGTGTCCGGCCGGACCGAAGCGGCGATGCGGCAGCAGGCGAAGAATCTCGCCGACGTACTCGACGGCACCACCCGGCCGGCCGTGCTCGCCGACCTCGGCCTGGCGTCAGCGACGACCAGGACGGCGTTCGACCGGCGCGCCGCCGTGGTTGCCTCCGGTACCGACCAGTTGCTGACGAGTCTGCGTGCCCTCGCCGACGGCTCCCCGGCCGACGGGGCGAACCGCATAGTCCAGGGCACCCGCGGCAGCGGTCTCACCGCGTTCCTCTTCCCAGGCCAGGGCATGCAGCGCGCCGGCATGGGCGAGCAGCTGCACAAGGAATTCGGAGCCTTCGCCCGGGCGTTCGACGACGCGTGTGCCGCGCTGGAGCCGGTTCTCGGCGCGAGCCTCGCCGACGCCATGTGGGGCCGTCAGGACCTGGTCGACAAACTGAGTTACGCGCAGCCCGCCCTGTTCGCGCTCGAAGTCGGCCTGTACCGGCTGCTGGAGTCCTTCGGTCTGGTGCCGGACCTGCTGGTCGGCCACTCCCAGGGCGAGATCACCGCCGCACACGTGACGGGTGTGCTCTCCCTGGAGGACGCGGCCGCCCTGGTCGCCCACCGGGGACGGCTGATCAACACTCTGCCGCCCGGCGGCGCGATGATCGCCGTCCAGGCGGAGGAGGACGAGGTGCAAAGGGCGGTCGACCGGGAGCCGGGGCTCGTCGGCATCGCCGCGGTCAACAGCCCGCGCTCCCTGGTGGTGTCCGGTGAGGAGCAGGCCACCAGCAGGGTGGCCGCCCACTTCGAGTCGCTGGGGCGCCGAATCCGCCGACTGCGGATCGCGGTGGCCGGGCACTCCCCGCTGATGGCGCCCATCCGGGACGAGTTGCGAAGCGTCGCCGAGGGGCTGAGCTGGAACCCGCCCAGCGGCCCGGTGATTGTCTCGACGGTGACCGGCAGCCCGGCACTGGCCGAGCACATCGCCACCCCCGACTACTGGGCCCATCATGTGTGCGCCACCGTACGCTTCGGGCCTGCGCTCAGGACGGCTCACGAACTGGGCGCCCGCTTCTTCGTCGAACTGGGCCCTGGCCAGGGACTGTCGACCATGGCCGCGGAGACCGTGGACCACGGCGTGGAACGCTTCACCGCGCCCATGGCCACGGAGGACGAGACCGGCGGTGTGGCCGAATCCGTGGCCGCTGCCCATGTGTTCGGCGCGCCGGTCCGGTGGCCGGCCGTCTTCGGGCGGCACGCGCGGGCCACGGACCTCCCGCTGTATCCGTTCCAGCGGGGGCGCCATTGGCTGGACACCACGGAGGAGGTGGCGGCGCCGCAAGCCGGGAGCCCCGCCGTCCAGTGGAGCCGAGACCCGTTCGACCTGGTCGTGACCTCCACACTCGAAGTCCTCGGGCTGGGACCGGAGGCCGATCTCGATGTGAGCCGGTCCTTCAGCGACCTCGGGATGGACTCCCGGATGGCCGTGGCGTTGCGCACCATGCTGGCCAGGATCACCGGACGTCCCCTGCCCACCACGCTGCTCTTCGACCGGCCCACTCCCGCGTCCCTGATCGAGGCGTTCGAGTCGGACGCACCGCTCTAGCACGGGTCCGGCGCCGCAGCCACAGGGCCCGGCACCGCCCGTACGGCTCAGCCTGACCGGTCTGCGCCCACTTCATGAAAGGGCTGTTGCACATGATCCGCGAATCGGCTTCTCCGCACGGCGAGCAGGACGCGATCGCCATCGTGTCCATGGGCTGCCGCTACCCCGGTGGTGTCAGGACCCCGGAGGACCTCTGGCAGCTCGTCGCGGCGGGGGGCGACGCGATCACCGAATTCCCTGACAACCGCGGCTGGGACCTTGCGGACATATACGACCCGTCTCCGGACGCCGAAGGCAAATCCAGCACCCGGCACGGCGGATTCCTCCACGACGCGGACATGTTCGACGCGAAGTTCTTCGGCATTTCGCCTCGCGAGGCGGCGGGCATGGACCCGCAGCAGCGGCTGCTCCTCGAAGTGGCCTGGGACACCTTCGAGAGAGCCGGACTGGACCGGGCCGAACTGGCCGGCGCCAACGTCGGTGTCTTCGTGGGGGCGATGGCGCAGGAGTACGGGCCGCGGCTGCACGAGGACAGCCAGGGATCGGGCGGATACCGCATCACCGGCAGCACCACCAGCGTCGCTTCGGGCCGCGTCGCGTACTACTTCGGGCTGCGCGGCCCCGCGCTCACCGTGGACACGGCCTGCTCGTCCTCGCTGGTCGCCCTGCACATCGCCGCCCAGGCCCTGCGGATGGGCGACTGCGACATGGCGCTGGCCGGCGGTGTCGCGGTGATGCCCACTCCGGGCCTGTTCATCGACTTCAGTCGGCAGGGCGGCCTTTCGCCGGACGGGCGCTGCAAGTCCTTCTCCGACGACGCGGACGGCACTGCCTGGTCGGAGGGCGCGGGTCTGCTGCTGCTGGAGCGCGAGTCGGACGCCCTCGCGCGGGGGCACCGAATCCTCGCCCTGATCCGCGGCAGCGCCACCAACCAGGACGGCGCGAGCAACGGTCTGACCGCACCGAACAAGTCGGCTCAGGAGGAGGTCATCACCCTCGCCATGAGAAGGGCGGGGACCGACCCCCGGGACATCGACGCGGTAGAGGCACACGGCACCGGAACGGAGCTCGGCGACCCCATCGAGGCACGGGCGCTGGCGGCGACGTACGGCCGCAACCGCGCACCGGGCCGTCCGCTGTGGCTGGGTTCGCTGAAGTCGAACCTGGGGCACACACAAGCCGCCGCCGGGGTCGGCGGAGTGATCAAGATGGTCCAGGCGATGCGGGCCGGTGTCCTCCCGGCCACCCTCCACGTAGGGCGGCCGAGCCGGCACGTGGAGTGGGAGGACAGCGGGCTCTCTCTGCTGACCGAGGCCCGGCCCTGGCCGCGCGAGGAGCGGCCCCGGCGCGCCGCGGTGTCCTCCTTCGGGATCAGCGGCACCAACGCGCACCTCGTACTGGAGGAGGGGAGCCCGGCGCCCGCGGACGGCGAGGCCGCCACGGACGAGCCGGCCCGCTCCGCCGGCGGCCCGTTCGTCTGGTCCCTCTCCGCACCAAGCGGTGACTCGCTGCGTACCCAGGCCGAGGTGCTCGGTGACTTCGTGATCGGCGCGCCGGAGGCCACCCCCGAGGACGTCGGGCATGTCCTGCGCTCCCGGGCCCGGTTCGCCCACCGCGGAGCGGTGATCGCCGATACGAAGGAGGACCTGGCTGCCGGACTGCGCAGGCTCGCCTCGAAGGAGGCCGTTCCGGCCGTTCCCGGCCAGTACCGGTCGCCCACCGTGCTGCGCGGCGAGGCCCGGCAGGGCTCCGTCGGCCCGGTCTTCGTCTTTCCCGGGCAGGGATCGCAGTGGCGCGAGATGGGGCTCGCTCTGTCCGAGGAGTCCGAGGTCTTCCGCGACAGCATGCGGGCCTGCGGAGAGGCCCTGGCCCCGTACAGCGGCCGACAGCTCATCGATGCCCTGCGAGGCGAAGCGCTGGACAGGGTCGATGTCGTACAGCCGGCCCTGTTCGCCGTGATGGTGTCCCTGGCACGGCTGTGGGAGAGCGTGGGTGTCCGGCCGGCGGCGGTCATCGGTCACTCGCAGGGCGAGATCGCCGCCGCGCACGTGGCGGGCGCGCTGAGCCTCGGCGACGCCTGCAGGGTCGTCGCGCTGCGCAGCAAGGCGCTGCACACACTGGCCGGGAGCGGCGGGATGGTCTCCGTCCCGCTGGGCGCGGCTGACACACAGAGCCTGCTGGATTCCGTGGGCGGCCCGGCGCGTGGCGTCGGCATCGCCGCCCTGAACGGTCCCCATGTCACCGTCGTCGCAGGCGGCGAGGAGGCGCTGACCGAGCTGTTGACGGCCTGTGAGCGGCAGGGCGTCGACGCCAAGCGGATCGAAGTCGACTATGCCTCGCACACCGCCGCCATGGAAGTGCTCCGGGAGCCTCTGGCCCAGCAGTTGACGGGTGTGCTGCCGCGCCAGGCCGCCGTACCGATGTACTCGACCCTGACCGGCGAGGCCATCGACACCACGGTCCTGGACGCCTCCTACTGGTACGACAACCTTCGCGGCACCGTGCGGTTCCAGCCGGCCGTCGAGCGGCTCATCGCCAGGAGGCACCGGGCCTTCATCGAGATCAGTCCTCATCCCGTGCTCACCATGGGCCTGCTGGACATCCTCGATGGCGCCGGTGTGCAGGGCACCGTCATCGGGTCCATCCGCCGGGGCACCGGCCTGAGCCAGTTCGTCGCGTCCGCGGCCGCCGCCCAGGCATCCGGCGTGGCCGTGGACCTCTCCTCCGTCCAGCCGCAGGGCCGCAGGATCGACCTGCCGTCGTTCGCCTTCACCCGCAGCCGGTACTGGGTCACCGCTCCAGCCGGCGCCAGCGGCTCCGGGACGGGCGCCTTCGACACCGCGCACATCCCCATGCCGTCCGGCCAGTCCGTCTTCACCGCGACGATCGACCCGTCGCGGCACAAGTGGCTGGCCGCCCACGTCGTACGGGAGTCCACGCTGGTCCCGGCGACCGCCTTCCTGTCCCTCGCCGCCGAGGCCGGCGCCGCGGTGGGCTGCACGAAGGTCGCCGAGTTCACCGTCGGCGTCCCCCTGCCCGTCCCCGGGGAGGGAACGGTCGACGTCCGGGTTGTCCTGGAGCCCGCCGACGCCTCGGGCCGCCGGACGCTGACCGTGCATGCGCGCCGCCCGGACGGACCGGACTGGGTCGAGCACGCGTCCGGTGTGCTGGCTCCCGCAGGAGACGGCATGGACGCGGCGGCGCCGCACGCGACCGCGCAGTGGCCCCCGGCCGACGCCTCGCCCGTCGACCTGACCGGCGCGTACGACCGGCTGGCCGAGCGCGGCTACCGCTACGGCCCGGCGTTCACCGGCCTGCGCCGGATGTGGGTACGCGGTGAAGAGACCTTCGCCGAGGTGACTCTGCCGCAGGAAGCGGCGACCACCTTCCCGTACGCGACCGCGCATCCCGCGCTGCTCGACGCGGCCCTGCACGCCGCGGTGCTCCAGGCCGGTCGGGAACTGGTCGTGCCGTTCGCCTGGCGCGGCGTCACCCTGCCTCGCTCCGCCGCGCGGACACTGCGGGTTCGCATGGTGGAGGACGAGGGCGGACTGTCAATGGAGTGCGTGGACGAGCACGGCCGCACCGTCGCATCGGTCGACTCCCTCGTGCTGCGCCCCTTGGCGGGCGCCGGCGACGCCTTCGGTGACCGGGCCGCCAACTTCGAGCTGACCTGGGAACCTGTACCTGGGGACACCCTGCCTGCAGAGGACTGGTCGACACTGTCGGCGCCTGCGCTGGGCGCTGCCCGTGACTTCCCCGACCTCGAGTCGGTCCCCAGCCCTGTTCCGCACATCCTCGTCGCACCCGTCGAAGGGGGCGACACGGCCGACGACACCGGGTCGCTGCCTGCCGCCATGGACCGGCTGACCGGTGAGGTCACGGACCTGCTGCAGGGATGGCTGGCCGACCGGCGGTTTTCCTCGGCGCGCTTGGCGGTGCTGACCCGCCGGGCCCTGGACGTGACAGGTCGCGAACCCGTCCAGGGCCTGGCGTCATCCGTGGTCACCGGACTGGTCCGGGCCGCGCAGGCGGAGCATCCGGACACCTTCCTGCTGGTCGACATCGACGACGATCCGGCATCTGCCGACGTCCTGGGGGCGGCGCTCAACTGCGGCGCGCCCGAGACGGCCATCCGCGAGGGCAAGGTCTATCAGCCCCGGCTGCGCGCACCGGGCGGTGAGGGTCTGCCGGCACCGGACGGGCACGGCGCATGGCGCCTCGACGTCACAAGCAGGGGCACGCTGGACAACCTGGCGCTGGTGCCGCACCCGGAGGCCGCCCAGCCTCTCGGGCCCCGGGAGGTCCGTATCGAAGTACGGGCCGCAGGCCTCAACTTCCGGGACATCGCGGTCGGGATGGGCCTGGTCGCCACGGAGAAGACCATGGGCAGCGAGGGCGCCGGAGTGGTCACCGAGGTCGGGGCCGACGTCACCCAGGTCGCGGTGGGGGACCAGGTGTTCGGCGTCTTCGAGCGCTCCCTGGGACCCGTCGCGGTCGCCGACGAGCGGATGATCAAGGGCATCCCCGCCGGCTGGACCCACGCGCAGGCCGCGAGCGTCCCGATCGTGTTCATCACCGCCTACCAGTGCCTGGTGGAGGTCGCCGACGTACAGCCGGGCGAGTCGGTGCTGATCCACACGGCGACCGGCGGTGTGGGCCTTGCGGCTATCCAGCTGGTCAGGCATCTGGGCGCGGAGGTCTTCACCACCGCGGGGCCGAGCAAGCACGGGACGCTGCGGGACTGGGGAATCCCCGGTGACCACATCGCCTCGTCCCGTTCGCTGTCCTTCGAGGACGACTTCCGCGCGGCCACCGGCGGGCGGGGCATCGACGTCGTACTCAACTCGCTGGCCAATGAAGCCATCGACGCCTCGCTACGGCTGCTGGCGCCCGGTGGGCGGTTCGCCGAGATGGGCAAGACCGACATCAGGGACGTGGCAAGGACCGAGGAGCAGTACCCCGGCATCACCTACCGTGCCTACAACATCCTGGGCGTCGGTCCCGAGCGGATCGGCGAGGTGCTGGGCGAGCTGATCGCCCTGTTCGAGAGCGGCGCGCTGGCCCATCTGCCCCTGCGCACCTGGGACATCCACCACGGGCATGTACCGCTGCGCATGCTCAGCCGTGCCAAGCAGCGCGGCAAGCTCGCGCTGACCATGCGACGCGGCCTCGACGTGGCGCGCCCGGTGCTCGTCACCGGCGGTGTCGGCGGCCTGGGCGCGGTGCTGGCCCGCCATCTGGTCACCGTTCACGGCGCCCGCCGACTGCTGCTGCTGAGCCGCCGGGGCCCTGCCGCGCCGGGGGCGAGCGAACTGGCGGCGGAACTGGCGGGGCTGGGTGCCGAGGCACAGATCCTGGCGTGCGACGTCACCGACCGGGCCGCGCTCGCCAAGGTGGTCGCGGAACACTCGCCGGGAAGTGTCTTTCACACGGCCGGGGTGCTCGACGACGGTCTGATCACCCAGATGACACCGGCCAGACTGCGTGCAGTGGTGGGTCCAAAAGCACACGCTGCCTGGTACCTGCACGAGCTCACCCAGGACCTCGACCTCTCGGCGTTCGTGCTGTTCTCCTCCGCGGCGGGGGTAGTTGGCGGGCCGGGCCAGAGCAACTACGCGGCAGCCAACACCTTCCTCGACGCCCTCGCCCAGTACCGGCGGACCCGGGGCCTGGAGGCGACCTCGCTGGCATGGGGGCTGTGGGAGCAGCAGACCGGCATGACCTCGCATCTGACCGACCCCGATGTGGCCGCGCTGGCCGCCATCGGTATCGCGCCGATGGCAACCCAACCCGCGCTTCGGCTCCTCGACGAGGGAATGGCGTCCGCACGGCCGTTCCTGGTGGCCCTGCGGCCTGCCAACGACGGACCCCGGTCCGGAGGCCGGGCCGCCGGGCTGTTCCAGGCCCTGCACGAGCAAAGGGCGGCCGGCCGAGGCACCCCGACCGCGCCGGTCATCATCCCCGCGCCCGGTCGCGCCGACCAGAGGGCCGCGAGTGCGGACGAGTCCCCGCAGCCGCTGTCCGGACACACGGACCAGACGCTGGTGGAGATGGTGTGTGCCCACGCCGCCGAGGTGCTCGGCTACACCGACACCGTGACGGTCGGCCCGACGGACTCCTTCAAGGAGCTCGGGTTCGACTCACTGCTGAGCGTGGATCTGCGCAACCGGCTCAACGCGGCCACCGGGCTGCGGCTGCCGGCCGAGGCAGTGCTGCGCAACCCGACCCCCAAGGCGCTGGTGGAGTACATCCTCGCCGAGCCGGTCGCCGAATGAGCTCACTGCACCGCAGCTGTAGGGCCGCTCGACGCGGTACTGCCACATTTCCCGTACCGCGCACGCTGGAGAGGAGAGAGGGCTCGTCATGAGCAACACCGAGGTGACCCACCGGATCGACGTGGCGGCGTCGGCGGACGTCGTCTACCGCGTCGTCGCCGATGTGAGCCTGTGGCCGCTGTACTTTCCGCCCACCGTACGGGCCGAACGGGTGGCCGGGGACGACAGCGACGAACGGATACGGATCTGGGCAGTGGCCCATGGCGATCTGCGCACCTGGGAGTCGAGGCGCCGGCTGGACCCGGCCGGACACCGCGTGCGGTTCGAGCAGACCCGGCCCGCCTCCCCGGTCGCCGCGATGGGAGGCGAGTGGTCGGTCCAGGAACGCGGTGACGGTACCTGCACGGTGGTCCTCGACCACCACTACCGGGCCACCGCCGACGACCCGGCCGCCCTCGCCCGTATCGCGCAGGCCGTGGAGACCAACAGTGTCTCTGAGCTGAGCCATCTCAGGCGCGCGGCCGAGCGCGGCGAGGCCGAGAAAGAACTGCTGCTGGACTTCTCGGACACCGATGTGATCGCCGGATCGCTCGAGGACACCTACGACTTCATCTACGACGCGGCGAAGTGGCCGGACCGCATCCCGCACGTCGTGCGCATGGACCTGCGCGAGGACGTGAGTGGGCTGCAGTACATGGAGATGGACACGCGGGCGCCGGACGGGTCGGTGCATACGACGGTCTCCGGGCGGGTCTGCACTCCGCAGCGGCGGATCGTCTACAAGCAGACCAAGCTGCCGCCCGTGCTCCAGGCGCACAACGGCGAGTGGCTGTTCGAGGATGCCCCGGACGGCACGGTCAAGGTGACCTCGCGCCATCAGGTGATCCTCGACCCGGAGGCCATTGCCGCGCTCCCCGAACCTCCCGAGTCATTGGAGGCCGCGCGGGCGGCCGTGCGCAACTCCCTGGGCTCCAACAGCCGGGCGACGCTGGCCAGGGCCCGCGCGTTCATCGAAGCCCGCTGATTTCCCACACCACGAAGAAAGGTTGCTTCCATGGCCGAGTTGACGATCGACGACCTCAAGGGTTTCCTGCTGCGCGCGGTGGGCGAGGACGAGAGCATCGACCTGTCCGGTGACATCCTGGACACCCAGCTGGTCGATCTGGGCTTCGACTCGCTCGCCGTCATCGCGACGACGAGCAGTCTGGAGCAGCACTTCCAGATCAAGCTCGAGGACTCGGACGCCTCGGACATCGAGACGCCCAGGGACTTCCTCGACATCTTCAACCGCCAGCTGGCTCAGGCCGCGTGACCGGCGCGGCTTCACCCGACGCCGCGTCACGAGCAGCCGAACTGCTCGGCCGCGTACGGTCGTTCGTGCACGCGGAGATCCTGCCGAAGCCGGACCACTTCGACCAGCTGCCCACAGCGCCCACTCCCGAGTCCGCCCGGCTGGCCGAAGCCGGGCTGGCGAACTGGTGGATCCCCGCCGAGTACGGCGGTGCCGGAGTGTCCCTGCGGGACAGTGTGGACATCGTCTCGGAGCTGTCGTACGGCGACGCCGGATTCGCCTTCGGCTCCTTCCTGTCGATCCTGGGCACCACCATGCTCCAGCTTTGCGGCGAGGAGTCCCTTGTGCGCCCCCATCTGGAGCGCATGGCGAGTGAGGGCGGCGTGCTCGGGATTCTCGCCAGCGAGGAGGAGGCGGGAAGCGAACTCGGCCGGATAACCACCGGATACAGCCGCGACGGCGGGAAGGTGGTCATCAGCGGGGACAAGTACTTCTCCACCAACACCGATGCCGCCGAGCTGCTGCTGGTGGTCGCCCGGGACGCCGACGACGACGCGGTGTTCAGCGTGATCCTGGTGCCCCGTGAGACCGCCGGCGTGGAGATCGTCAAACGCTGGGACATGATCGGGATGCGGGGCTCGGCCACTTATCAGGTCCGACTGCGCGACTGCGTAGTGCCGGCCGAGTACTGCCTGCGCGGAAACGGTCTGAGGAACCTGGAGATCGGGCTGAACGCCAGCCGGATCCTCATCGCCTCAACCGCCATCGGCCTGGCCCGCCGGGTCCGGGACCTGTCGATGGAGTACGCGTCGGTGAAGCAGGTGCACGGCGCTCCGCTCGTCCGCAACGCGGTCTTCGCCGGCAAGCTCGGCCAGATCGAGATGCTGATCGACGTCATGCGCAACCAGTGCCGCGCGGCCGCGGCGGAGTTCGACAGCTATATGGCGCAGGCCGACCCGGCGTCCGCCATGTACCGGATCGGCACGCTGCGTTCGGCTCTGGCGGCGAAGATGTACTGCGGCCAGGCCGCCTGGCAGGTGGCGACCATGGGTTCGGAGATGTTCGGCGGTCTGGGCTACACCCATGACCACCCCATCGGGAAACTGGTGCGCGATCTGCGGTACGTCGGCCTGGTCGAGGGCGGCGACGACGTCGTCCGGGATCTGCTCTTCACCCGGTACGTCGTACCGACCGGAAAGCGGCGCTGAGCCGCAGGACCGGACGGTCGCGCAGCGGCGGATCCACAAAGGCCCGGGGGCCCGGCTCGATCGAGCCGGGCCCCCGGGCGTGTGACCGTCACGGCTTGGTGAGCACCATGGCCGACGCGAACCCGCCGTGGCCCCGGGCCAGCACCAGTGCCGAGCGCACCTCCTGTGTGCGCGGCTCGCCGACGACGAGGTCGATCCTGGGGTCGACCGCCGTACGATCCAGCTCGGGCACCGGGGGAACGACGCCGTCGCGCATGCTGAGCAGCGCGGTCACGACATCGAGGGCAGCACCGCCGGACATCATCCGGCCCACCAGTGCCTTCGGCGCGCTCACCGGAACCCGCCGGGTGCCGAACAGCGTGGTCAGCGCGTCGGCTTCGGCCCGGTCGAGGGGTACGCTGCCGGCGGCATCGGCGAATACCACGTCGATGTCCTCCGCCGCCGTTCCGGAATCGGCCAGCGCCGCCCGCGCGGCCCGCAGCAGGCCGTCACCGGAGGAACCCGCCGCGTCCGGGTCGAAGGTCGCCGCATGGCCCGCCACCACACCGTGGACGGTGCGGGCGCCCCGCTCGGCCGCACCCTCCCTGGACTCCAGGACGAGCACGGCCCCGCCCTCGCCCGGTACGAAACCCGAGGACGAGGAGTGGAACGGCAGATACGCGCGCTCGGGATCGTCGCTCCGGCTCACTCCGGTGGCAGCTGAGACGGTTGAGACGCCATAGGGGCACAGCATGCTGTCGAATCCGCCGGTGACCATGACAGGAGTCCCCTTGTGCACGCGCCTGCGGGCGAACGCGATCGAGTCGAGACCGCCGGCCTGCTCCGAGACGACCACTCCGCCGGGGCCCCGCATTCCGTTCCTGATCGAGATCTGGCCGGTGTTGACCGCGTAATACCAGGCGAACGACATATAGGGGCTCACTGACTCCCAGCCGGTGCCCCACAGCTGCTGGAGCTGCTGCTGACCGAACTCCAGGCCGCCGGTGGCACTGGAGACGGCGACACCGGCCGCGAACTCCGGCAGCGCTGCGGGGTCGACCTCCGCGTCGGCCAGCGCCGTGTCGGCGCACATCATGGCGAGCTGTGTCAGCCGGTCCGTCTGCGGGACCAGCTTCTTCGGGAAGGTGCGCTCGGCATCGAACTGGGGTATCTCGGCAGCCAGCCGTACCGGATAGCGAGCCGCGTCGAACCGGCTGATGGGCCGGATCGCCGAGACGCCCTTCAGGGTGGCAGCCCAGTAGGTCTCGATCCCCACTCCGTTCGGTGCGACCACGTCGACACCGGTGACAACGACGTCCTGATTCATGATGCGGTCCGCTCCAAACTGGTCAGTACCATCGCGCTCTGGAAACCCCCGAAGCCGCTGCCGACGGTGAGCACTGCGTCGAGTTGCTTCTCGCGGGCCGTGTTCGGCACGTAGTCCAGGTCGCACTCGGGGTCCGGTTCGTGCAGATTGGCCGTGGGTACGACGACGCCGTTGCGCATCGACAGGGCGCAGGCCGCGATCTCCAGCGAGCCGATCGCACCGAGCGAGTGGCCGATCATGGCCTTGATCCCGCTCATCGGTGTGCGGTAGGCGTGCTCTCCGAGGCTCTTCTTGACCGCGGCCGTCTCGTGGCGGTCGTTCTGCTTGGTGCCGGAACCGTGGGCGTTGACGTAGTCGATGTCATCGGGATTCACCCGGGCTTCGTTCATCGCCAGGTCGATGGCCTCTGACATCTCCCGGCCGTCCGCCTTCAGCCCGGTCATGTGGAAGGCGTTGCAGCGCGAGGCGTAGCCGGACACCTGTGCGTAGATGGTCGCGCCGCGGCGCCTGGCGTGCTCGTACTCCTCCAGAATCAGCACCGCCGCGCCTTCGCCGAGGATCAGGCCCGTTCTCGTCCGGTCGAACGGCCGACAGGCGGTGGCCGGGTCGTCGTTGCGGGCGGACGTGGCCCTGATGACGTCGAAGCAGGTCACGGTGATCGGGGAGATCGGCGCGTCGGTCGCCCCGGTGACCATGACATCGGCCTCACCGTCCCGGATCAGCTCAGCGGCGTACCCGACCGAGTCGATGCCTGAGGTGCAGCCGGTCGAGACGACCGTCGCGGGCCCCAGGGCGCCGCTGGTCCGGGCGACTTCGGCGGCGATGGAACTCGGCAGGAAGTAGTCGTACAGATGCGGCACGGCGAACGACGGGTCGACGACCCAGTCCTGGCCGCCGTTGGACAGAACGGAGTACTCCCGCTCCATGGTTGTGGTGCCGCCGACGGCACTGCCGACGGCCACGCCTGTGCGCTCCGCGAGCGCGCCGTCGAGCTCCAGGCCACTGTCCGCGAGAGCCTCCCCGGCCGCGACCATGGCCAGTTGGGAGACCCTGTCGGTACGGCGGACCTCCTGGGGGGTCAGCCCGAGCGCGAGCGGGTCGAAGTCGCATTCGGCCGCGACCCGGCACCGGTGCTTACTCGCGTCGAACTGTGTGATCGTGCGTGTCGCTGTCCTGCCATCGGCGAGAAGCTGCCAGAAGGGCGCCCTTCCGATGCCTCCGGGCGCGACGACGCCGATTCCGGTGATGACTGCCCTGCGGGCCATGAGTCTCCTTCGCGGTGACGGTGGATCAGGTTCTGCCGGCCGGCATCGGGGACGTGCCGCTGCGGCACCACTCGGGACGGACCGTGCGTGCCCGCCAGCGTGCGTGCTGCCCCTCGATTCGTGGTCCAGGCAAGTTGGAATGCGGGGGAGCGGGGTTCGAGCCGTGCTCCACACGAGATCGAGCTGCACTGATGACGGTGGCCGCACTCACTCAGCATCCGTGCGGAAGGATGGCCATGCCGGAGAGTCCAATTCCCGATGTACGCAAGTCGATCGAGGTCAAGGCCGATGCCCGGCGTTGCTTCGAGGTGTTCACCGAGCGGATGGCCGACTGGTGGCCGCCGTCGCACGTACTGGTCACCCGGCCCCGCGCCGGTCTGGCCATGGAGCCGCGGGCCGGCGGCCGGTACTACGAGTGGGATGTCGACGGCCTCGAGATCGACTGGGGCCGGGTACTCGTGTGGGAGCCCCCGTTCCGGCTGCGGCTGACGTGGCGGATCGACGGCCGCTGGCAGTCCATTCCGGACGACGAGCGCGCCAGCGAGATAGAGGTCGTCTTCACCCCCGCCGGGCCCGGCACCACCCGTGTGGAGTTGGCCCATGTCCGCCTGGACAAGCACGGCGCGGACGCGGAACGCATCTTCAAGGCGCTGGACGGGCCGAGCCCCGGCGAGACACTCCAGCGTTTCTCGGAGGCCGTGTGATGGCTGTGGCTCCGAGCAGAGGGAGCGAGAGCGGTACAACAGGGGCGTTGCCTCAACTGCGCGAGCTGGCCGAGGGCGTGTACGCGTACGAGCAGTCTCCCGGCGGGTGGTGTCTCAACAACGCCGGGCTGATCGCCTCGGGCGGCAAGGCCGTGCTCGTCGACACCGTGGCGACCCAGGCGCGCGCGCGTCGCCTCCGGGAGGAGGTGGAGCGCATCGCGCCCGGGGGACCGGATGCTGTGGTCAACACCCACTTTCACGGCGACCATGTGTTCGGCAACACCCAGTTCGTGCCCCGGGCGAGTGTGATCGCCCACGAACTCACCCGTTCCGACATGGCGGAGGCGGGCCTCGCACTGTGCCATCTGTGGCCCGACGTCGACTGGGGCGAACCCGAACTCACCCTGCCCGACGTGACGTTCCAGGACCGCCTCACCCTGCGGCTCGGGGAGCTGACCGTCGAACTGGCACAGGTCGGCCCTGCGCACACAGCGAGCGATGTCGTCGCCTGGGTGCCGCGGCGAAAGGTGCTGTTCACCGGGGACGTCGTGTGGTCGGGTGTCACACCGTACGTCCTGATGGGGTCCATCGAGGGATCGCTGCGGGCCCTCGCCGAACTGCGGAAGCTGGGCCCGGACATCGTTGTGCCGGGCCACGGTCCCGCCGGGAACGCGGAGATGCTGGAAGCCACCGAGTCGTATCTGCGCTGGATCCGCCAACTGGCCGAGGACGGCAGGCGGGCGGGCCGGTCCGCGCTGGAGTCGGCCAGGGCGGCAGACCTCGGACCCTACGCCGCCCTTGTCGACCCGGAGCGTCTTGTCGGCAATCTGCACCGCGCCTACGCCGAACTCGACGGCCTCGCGCCCGGCGAGCGGATCGACGTGGCCTCCTCGTTCCGGGAGATGGTCGAGTTCCACGGCCGTCTGCCGCACTGCGCCGCCTGACCCGGTACCCGGGCACCCACGGTGCCGCGACCAGAGAGAGGAATCATGACCAGCCAGAAAACTGCCTTCATCACCGGAGTCAGCAGCGGGATCGGCCTCGCGACGGCCCGCACCCTCGCCCGCCAGGGCATCACCGTCTTCGGTTGCGCACGCGACGAGAAGAACGTCGCCGCCGTGGTGGACGAGCTGCGCGACGGCGGCTTCGAGGCGGACGGCATTTCCTGCGACGTCACCTCCACCCAGCAGATCCGTGCCGCGGTGGCCGCCGCGGCCGACCGGTTCGGCCGGATAGACATCCTCGTCAACAACGCCGGCCGCGGTGGCGGCGGGGAAACCGCCGACCTCGACGAGGACTTGTGGCTCGAGGTGCTCAACACCAACCTGAACAGCGTCTTCCGGGTGACCAAAGAGGTGCTGCGGGCCGGCGGCATGCTCGACTCCGGTTGGGGGCGGATCGTCAACATCGCCTCGACTGCCGGGAAGCAGGGTGTGATGTTCGCCGCACCATATACAGCCTCGAAGCACGGGGTCGTGGGCTTCACCAAGTCGGTGGGCTTCGAGCTGGCCGCGCGGGGCATCACGGTGAACGCGGTGTGCCCCGGTTACGTGGAGACGCCCATGGCTGTGCGGGTACGGCAGGGCTACGCCGCCCACTGGGAGATCAGCGAGCAAGAGGTGCTGGAGAAGTTCAACGCCAAGATACCGCTGGGCCGTTACTCGACACCTGAGGAGGTCGCCGGCCTGGTCGGCTACCTGGTGACGGACTCCGCCGCCTCCATCACTGCCCAGGCGCTCAACGTCTGCGGAGGGCTGGGCAACTACTGACGCGCGGCGACCCCCGCGGCTGGGCCCGCACCCGGTCCGGTCGGGCGCGGGCCCAGGGACTCCGTGCTTCCGTAGGGCTGTCTGCGCTCACCGGGCCACCACCTGCGGCGCTGCTCAAGGTGCCCATAACCAGACGGGTCTAGTCAGATTCAAGTTGTGTGGCTGAATATGCGGAGCGTTTAGTTGATTATTCGAGCGGCTTGATTGGCTGTTCGAGCAGATTGGTTGACCAGGCAGTCAAAGCGTACATAGGCTGACGCAACTGGTCCTGTTGACCGCAGGGCACAGATCAGGGGGTGCGTAATACAGGGCACTCGTCGCTTGAGCCGAGCGATGATGTTACCTGTGGAAAGTTCGCCACTGTCTGACGGTGACCGTATGGAAGATGCACTCCATTTCGTGGGGGAGTTTCGTGAGTATACGTCTTCTGGGAGAGTTGAACGCCACTTTAAACGGACGGTCGGTGACGCCCACCGCCGCTAAGCCTCGTCAAGTCCTGGCCTTGCTCGCTCTGAGCGCCGGGCGCATCGTTTCCGTACCGACGCTCATCGAGGAACTGTGGGGTGACCGCCCCCCGATGAGCGTACGGACGACACTGCAGACCTACATCCTCCAGCTGCGCAGGCTGATCGACTCCGCACTGCCCGTCGGCTCACGGGTCAGGGCCAAGGATGTCCTTGTCACCCGCTTCGACGGCTACCTGCTCGACATAGCACCTGAGGATGTCGACGTACGCGTCTACGAACAGCTCGTGGACGCCGGCAACCGGGCCATCGAGGACGCCGAATACGAGGCGGCGTCCAGGTACCTCGGCATGGCGCTGGCCCAGTGGCAGGGGCACGCGCTGGCCGACGTACGGGTCGGTATGCCGCTCAGCATCGAGGTGGCCAGGCTCGATGAGAGCAGGCTCAACGTGCTGGAAAGCCGTATAGGGGTGGACATACGGCTCGGTCGGCACTACGCCGTGCTCAGCGAGCTCACGGTGTTGACCGCCAAACACCCGATGCATGAGAACCTCTGCGCCCACCACATGGTCTCCCTCTACCGGGCCGGCCGGCAGTCTCAGGCCCTGGAGGTGTTCAGGACCCTGCGCGAGACCCTGAACGCGGAGCTCGGAGTCGAGCCCTCGAACCGGCTGCAGAACCTGCAGCAGGCGGTGCTGCGTTCCGAACTCGACCTGGACGCATCGCCGCTGGTACGGCAGTACCGGACGCCGCAAGTCCCGGCTGTCGTGACATCCGGATCCGGATGGGGAACACCCCGGGACGACCTGACGGTCGACGACCCGGGCATGCCGGCACACATCGTGACGAGGAATGGGGACGGCGGATGGCGGAGGTAGGCGCTGACCTGTATGTGGAGGTCCTGCGGTACTACGCACAGCAGATGAGTCTGCTGGACGCGCAGGACATCGAGGCGTACGTCGGCACGTTCACCGAGCAGGGCGTGACTCACCATGTCCACCGCGGGCAGAAGCTGGAAGGCAGGGCCGCGATGCTCGCCCATGCCCGCCAGGCGCTGCCCCGCTACCGCGACGTCGTCGTCCGTCACTGGAACGACAACTATCTGATGAACGAGGCCGACGACGGCTCCATCACCGTGGCCTACGGGTCTCTGGTGACGCTCACCGAGGCGGAAGGCCGAGTCCGGTTCGAGTCGACCTACGCCGTCACCGATGTCTTGGTGCGCGTGGACGGCCGCCTGCGGGCGGAATCCCGGACGATCGTCCGGGACCAGCCGACCGCAGGCTGACGGGCCAGGCCCGATGGGTCAGCAGGACACCGTCCTGCTCTTCCGGCGCATCTTGGAAGTGGCGGTGAAGGTGTTCTGCTCGTTCCAGTCGGCGTCGTAAAAGGCCCCGTCACCCACCGTGGTGAACACATTGTTCCGCAGGGTGGCGTTGTGAGTGGCCCGGAGATAGCCCGTAGTTGTGCCCGCGCCGTCGAAGAATCGTTCCGTCACCTTGAAGGTGAAGGTGTTCGTGCCGGTGCTCTGCCAGGTGCCCTGCCCCTCGACGCCGCCATCGGGTCCGGGGGGTGGGGTCAGCAGGCACACCTTCCCGTTCGCGTGGAACGACATCGTGGCCTCGACCTGACCAGTTGGGAAGGTCACCGTGCCGGTCCACACGCCGATCGGAGCGGCACGGTGCGTGCCGACGGCCGCATCCCGCGAAGCGGCGGGCGTGGTGACGGCTCCGGCGGCCTGCGGCATCAGGAGAGTGAGGCCGAGCACGCCGGCGAGGGTGAGAACGCCAAGTTTCCGACTCGTCATCGTCAGGTATCCGTTCCCGGTCCATGGCGGACCGCTTAGACAGCAACACGTGGGTGGGGGCGGTCCCGCGGTGGCCAGTTCTCTCGCCCACGCTGCAGGGATGCGCCGTGCCGATACGCTGAGGGCCGGCGCTATGGGTGGCCTGGATTCCGCCTCGACCGGTGCCGTGACGTGGACGTCGGCCCTGCGGATGCCCGCTTTCCCAGCTGCTCGATGGCTGCTTTTCGCCGCTTTCCGGATGATCGATCGGATGCGATTCGGCAGCCGAGGCATGGGCCGTTCATTGCCTGTGCTTTGCATGCACCCGTATGCGCTCCGGGGGGAGAAGCGCGACTTACGGCCACCGCCAGGGGTCGTACTTCGGCTACCGGTCCGGCGGTATTCGACCTGTTGTCCAGTGCGCCGACCGGAGAATGGGAACCGGCCCGATCCCGGGGACGACGGCGATTTATCTGCGGCTGCCGAGCAATCGGGGACAAAAGCTGGCCGCGAACGGGCCTACCGTGTCGAGCGCCCCGACCGAAGCCATGGGGGTTCCACCGCGAACTCGCCTGAGGGTGATGGAGGAGTAGTGCCGAATGCGATCGTCGCCGAGGGGCTGAAAGGGAATTCCGGCACCAATACCGCGCTGGACGGTCTGGACCTCGGCCGGACCAACGGCGACGCGGTCAACAACCTCCTGGTGATCGTCCTCATGTCGCTGACCGGTCTGGGCAACGCCATGCGCCGGCCCGACCCGGACGTATGGCCGCTGCAGAACCCGGTCCTGGCGTCGTTCCTGTGGGTGGCCCTCATTCTCGCGATCTTCGTACCTATGGCCATCCACCGGTACCAGAAGGCCGTGAGTCAGTAATCCGTGGGCCGCCGGGCACGGCGCCCGCCGTGGCCCCCGGTCCTTGATGAGCTAAGGAGAAACCATGCGATTCCTGTTCATCGCCGGGGGCGGTGCCGCGCCTGTACACGCCAGCGCGCCGCTCGCGTCGGCGGCGAGGACGGCCGGCCACGACGTCATCGTGGCCGCGCCGGAGGAGAACCTCGACCTCATCAACGGCCTCGGCCTGCCCGCCTGTGGGGTGACCCAGCTGGGCATGGCGGACGCAATACTCAAGGACAGGGAGGGCAACTGGCTGGCGATGCCCACCTCCGAGGACAAGGAGATGGACTTCGCGGGGCGGGGCTTCGCCCGTCTCTCGGCTGCGAGCCTCCAGGGTACGGAGGAGCTGGCCGAGCGGTGGAAGCCTGATGTGGTGATCGGCGGGGAGTACAACTTCGCCGGCCCGCTGGTCGCCCACCGGTTCGGTCTTCCGATGGTCCGCCACACCTGGGCCATCTACGACCGTACCGACGTCGACTGGCAGGGCGCCACAGATGAACTGCGCCCGGAACTCTCCCGGTTCGGTCTGGACGCCATCCCCGACCCGAACATGTTCGTCGACATCACTCCGCCCAGCGTGCGGCCGGACCACGCCGAACCCGCGCAGCCCATGCGCTGGACCGCCGGCAACCCGCAGATCCCGCTGCAGCCGTGGATGTACGCCAAGGGCGACCGTCCCCGGGTGCTGATCACGTCCGGCTCGCGGAGCGTGTTCATCCCGGCGCTGGGTATGGACTTCTTCCGGCCCCTGCTGGACAACCCGCTGCTGGGCAAGGGCGACGTGGAGGTCGTCGTGGCGACGTCGGAACCGCTCGCCTCGCAGATCCGTGCCGAATACCCGGACGTCAAGGCCGGATTCGTACCCCTCGACGTGATCGCGCCGACCACGGACGTGGCGGTGCATCACGGCGGTGGCGTCACGGTGATGACCCTGCTGAGCGCCGGGGTCCCGCAGCTGGTCCTCCCGGAGATCCAGTACTCGGCGATCCCGATGCGCCGGGTGGACGAATACGGGGCCTCGGTCACCATGGCGTCGCACCACGAGCCGCCGGAGGACGTCGCGGCCGAGATCTCGAAGCTGCTGTCCGACACCTCCTACCGGGAGCGTGCACGCGGGCTCGCCGACGAGATCGCCGGTCTGCCCGCCCCGGCGGAGGTGATCAAGGCGATCGAGGCGCTCGTCTGAAGCCCTCAGGACGGCAGGGCCCACCCCGCACGGGGTGGGCCCTGCCGTCATGTGTGACTCAGAGGGCGAGTACGGCCTCCCGTACGGCTGAGATCACCTTGTCCTGGAGGCCGGCTGACAGAGAGGGATACATGGGAAGCGAGAAGATCTCGCCGGCCAGCCGTTCGGTGACCGGCAGCGATCCCGTGCCGTACCCGAGGTGTGCGAAGCCGGAATTGGTGTGCACTGGCCAGGGATAGCTGATGTTCAGTGAGATGTCGTGGCGCTTGAGCGCCTCGATGATCTCGTCCCGCCGAGGATGCCGCACCACATAGACGTAGTACACATGGTCGTTGCCTTCGTTCGTGGCAGGCAGCAGCAGACCCCGGTCGGCGAGATCGCCCAGACCCTGTTCGTAGCGCTCCGCCACGGTGCGGCGGCCGGCGATGTAGCCGTCAAGTCTGCGCAGCTTCCGGCGCAGGATCTCCGCCTGCACCTCGTCCAGACGGCTGTTGTGCCCGGGGGTCCGCACCACGTAGTAGGTCTTCTCCATGCCGTAGTAGCGCAGCCGCCGCATGTCGGCTTCGATCTCGTCGTCCGAGGTGATCACCGCTCCGCCGTCGCCGTAGGCGCCCAGCACCTTGGTCGGGTAGAAGGAGAACGCGGCCGCGTCGCCCATGGTGCCCGCGGGTTTGCCGTGGTGACGTGCGCCGTGCGCCTGGGCGCAGTCCTCCAGGATCACCAGCCCGTGCCGGTCGGCGAGTTCGCGCAGCGGCGCCATGTCGACGCACTGCCCGTAGAGATGTACGGGCAGCAGGGCCTTGGTGCGCGGTGTGATGGCCGCGGCCACCTGCTCGGTGTCCATGAGGAAGTCCTGCTCACGGATGTCGACGAACACCGGTGTGGCCCCGGTGCCGTCGATGGCCACTACCGTGGGCGCCGCGGTGTTCGAGACGGTGATCACCTCGTCCCCGGGGCCGACGCCCAGGGCCTGCAGGCCGAGTTTGACCGCGTTGGTGCCGTTGTCCACTCCGATGCAGTGAGCCACCCCGTGGTAATCGGCGAACTCGCGCTCGAAGCCGCCGACACTGGGCCCGAGCACCAGATTGCCGGAGCGGAACACCGTGTCGACGGCGTCGAGCAGATCTTCGCGCTCCGCCTCGTACTCCGGCAGATAGTCCCAGACATAAGTGGTCATGCCGACGGCTCTCCCTTTTGCGTCGTGATGTGTTGTCGCTCGATGAACTCGCGCCAGTACGCCTCCACCGCATCGGCGAGCGGCCTGCGTGGCCGCCAGCCGAGCAGCCGCTCGGCCGGTCCGATGTCCACCCGCGACCAGGTCTCGGTGGAGTGCTGCTTGCCCGACCCCTTGCGCTCCACGACGGCGGCGGGCAGCCGGCTGCGCTCGATCAGCAGGTCGACCATGGCCCGCACCGGCGTACTCTCGCCGCTGCCGATGTCGACCAGCTCGCCGGACACCTTCGACGCCGTGGCGGCCACCACGGCGTCTGCGACGTCGCGGACGTCCACGTAGTCGCGGTGGGCCAGCAGGGGGTCGAGCATGACCACCGCCGGGCGCCCGCCCGCCGCCAGGAGCTGGCCGGCGACCTGGCCGAGCAGGCTCACGTCCGGGCTGCCCGGGCCCGCGAGATTGCTGACCCGCAGCACCATGCCCTCCAGCTCGCCCGCGTGTATCCGCTCCAGCACCGCCTGCGTCGCCGCCAGCTTCGCCCGGCCGTACGCACTGGTCGGCCGCGCCACAGTGGCGGCTCCCGCGGTACTGCCGGCCCTCATCCGGCCGTACTCCAGCACCGAGCCGAGATGGACCATCCGGGGCCGCTCGGACAGCAGCGCCAGCGCGTCCAGCAGACGCAGCGTCGGGACGGCGGCGGCCTTCCACATCTGCTCATCGGTGCGCCCCCAGATACTGCCGACGGTGTTGACGACCACCGTGGGCCGGATTTCGTCCAGTTCCTTCGCCAACTCCTGTGGCGACAGCTGGACGAGGTCGCGTGCGAGGAACCGCCCGGGAATGGCGTCGACCGGCGGCCTGCGGGCCACGACGACGACGTCGAAGCCGCGTTCGCCGAGGGCCACGCACACATGCCGCCCGAGGAAACCCGTACCGCCCAGGACGACGACCCTGCCGTTTGCGGACATGGTGTCCTTTCCTTCGCTTCCTTCGCTCAAGAACCAAGCACTGCGTGACGGCATCGTGGACCGCCTCGATCGGGACTCGCTCAAGCCCCGGCCGGGTTCCAGCGGCGCTCGACGGCGGAGGGGGAGTCTGCAGGGACCTGGGCACCACCACCGCCGCAACGGAGGAGTTGGTATGTACGGCGCCGAGTCGGCGAAGATTTACTACGCGCAGCACACCGCGCGGGGCAAGGACTATCTCGCGGAGGCCGAGGTGGTCGCCGAACAGATCCGCCAGCGTTTCCCGGGGGCCTCCTCCGTGCTGGACGTGGCCTGTGGGACTGGCGGACATCTCAAACCGTTCACCGAACTCATCGGTCCGACGGAGGGCGTCGATCTCTCCGAGCCGATGCTGGAGATCGCACGAGCCGATGTGCCGGACATCCCGCTGCACATCGGCGACATGCGCTCGTTCAGCCTCGGCCGCACCTTCGATTCCCTGACCTGCCTGTTCGCCTCGATCGGCTATGTGGAGTCCGTCGACGAGCTGAACCAAGCACTCAGCTGCTTCGCCCAGCACGTCGTGCCCGGGGGAGTGGTGGCGGTCGAGCCGTGGTGGTTCCCCGAGACCTATGTCGACCGCTGGGTGTCCAGCGATGTCGTTGAGTGGGAGGGCACCACCATCGCCAGGGTCGCCCACACCGTTCGCGAGGGCGATACGTCGCAGATGCAGGTCCACTACCTGCTGGCCTCGTCGAGCGACGGCGTCCGGCACGTGTGCGAAGTGCACCGCGCCATGCTCTTCACCCGCAAGCAGTACGAGACGGCCTTCGAACAGGCCGGTCTGCGGCCCGAGTACGTCCCTGGCGTGCTGTCCGGGCGCGGTCTTTTCGTCGGCGTCCGCATGTGACCCCTCCCCGCACGCAAGCCGCACTCTGACCAGGTTCGAGCGCGGTACCGCACCATGCGTCGACCACGAGCGCCACCGCACGGCGTTCATCGCCCTTCATGAGAGGTATCCCGTGGCCCAGCTGCTGCACATCGACTCTTCGCCCTCGCTGTACTCCGTGTCGCGCAAGCTCGCCGGTTCCTTCCGCGAGGTGTGGGGCAAGGAACAGCCCCACGCGACGGTCGCCCACCGCGACCTCGCCGCGGCCCCGGTACCCCACTTGGACACCGACGCGGTCGTCACCCTTCTCAACGAGCCGGAGACCGACAGCCAGCGCGCGGCAGCCGCGCTGCACGACGAACTCGTGGAGGAGATCCTGTCCGCGGACGCGCTGCTGATCAGCGCGCCGATGCACAACTGGACCATCCCCTCGCACCTCAAGGCGTGGCTGGACCAGTCGTTGCTGATGGGCCGTACGCTGCCCTACGACCCGAGTGCCAACCCCCTCGCGGGACGCCCTGCCACGGTGGTGCTGGCCTACGGCGGCGACTACAGCCCCGGCTCGCCCGATCATGCGATGGACCACTGCGGGCCGTATCTGCGGACGGTCCTGGAGAAGGTCCTCGGTTACCAGCTGGAGATCATCACCGCGTCCTACACCGTGACGCCGTACACCTCCGAGGACCCGCAGGAGCTGGAGAAGGCAGCCACCTCCCTCCAGATGGCGGAGGCCGCAGTGCTGGAGCGCGCCAAGTCCGTCGCCGCTCTGCCCGCCCGGGCCTGACCGGCCCGGGACAGGCCTCAGGGGCAGTCGTCACCCTCCGGCCAGGCCGCCCGCCGAAGGCGTGTGGTCAGCGTCCGGAGGTGCTCCACCAGCTCGGGCGGTTCGTGCACCACAAAATCGAAACCGAACGCGGCCACCCACACCGCCAGATGGTCCAGGCTGTCCGAGCCGATCCGCAGAAGGCATGTCTCGTCGTCGATGGGTTCCACCGACCCGAGCGTGGATGGAACCTCATCGGCCACCTCCACCGCCGATCCATGCATGGTGAGCACCGCCCGGTAGCGGAACTGGGCGGTGTTCCGGCCCGTGGCGAAGTAGCTCGCCAGATCCTCGGTGGGAAGCGGCCTCGGGCTGAACCTCGGTCCCATGGGAATGCGAATCGTCAGCCGGTCGACCCGGAACCTCCGCCAGTCCGACCTCTGTGTGTCCCAGGCGAAGAGGTACCACCGCCGCGCGTCAAGGACCATCCGGTATGGCTCCACGTCACGCACGGTCCGCGCCCCGTCGTACGACTCGTAGTCGAACCGCAGCCGTTCGCGGTCGCGCACCGCCGAGGCGATCGCGCTCAGCGTCGACGGATCGACCTTACGGCCGGGCATCGGCATGGTCACCAGCGCCGCGCTGAGCGTGTTGACCTGGTGGCGCAGCCGCGACGGCAGCACCTGGTCCAGCTTCGCCAGGGCCCGTACGGAAGTCTCGGCGATGCCTGTGACCGCGCCTCCGGCCGCCGTGCGCAGCCCGACCGCCACGGCGATCGCCTCCTCGTCGTCGAGTAGCAGCGGGGGCAGTGACGCGCCGGCGCCCAGTTGGTAGCCGCCTCCGACGCCACCGATCGCATTGATCGGATAACCCAGCGTCCGCAGCTTCTCGACATCGCGGCGTACGGTCCGCGGGCTCACGCCGAGACGGTCGGACAGCTCCGTACCCGACCAGTCCCGATGTGTCTGCAGCAGGCCGAGTAGACGGAGCAGCCGGGCCGAGGTTTCCAACATGGCGAGAGTTTCGCACTCAACGCGGTCAGGCGTTGACCGCGAATGCTCCTAGCGTCTGCCTCAGGACGGAAGGAGATTTCCATGACCATTCTTGTCGCCGGCGCCACAGGTAACGTCGGCCGCCCCCTCGTCGAGCAGCTGCTCGCCTCCGGGCAGCAGGTTCGTGCACTCACTCGCAATCCGCAGAAGGCGAATCTCCCGGCCGGGGCCGAGGCGGTGGCCGGCAATCTGGCGGATACCGCCAGCCTGGCCAAGGCCTTCGACGGAGTAACCGCCGCGCACCTGATCAGCTTCAACGGCGAGGACTTCTCGCCGCTGACCAATGGCGCGGAGATCGTCGGCCTGGCGCAGAAGGCCGGCGTGCGCAAGGTGACCGTGCTCAAGGGCGACACGGAGAAGAGCCCGCTGGAGCAGGCCATCGAGGCCAGCGGCCTGGAGTGGACGCACCTCTCGCCGGTGGAGTTCATGTCCAACGCCCTGGAGTGGGCGGAGTCCGTGAAGACCGAGGGTGTCATCCGTGAGGCGTTCGCCGAGGCCAAGAGCGCCATGGTGCACGAGGCGGACATCGCCGCCGTCGCCGCGGTCGCGCTGACCGCCGACGGCCACGCGGAGCAGGAGTACTGGATTACCGGCCCCCAGGCGCTGACGCCCCCGGAGAAGGTGCGCACTATTGCCGAGGCCCTCGGCCGCGAGGTGCGGTACATCGAGCTGTCCAGGGACGAGATCGTCGAGCAGTGGCGCCAGACCGGCTACTCGGACGAGGACATCGAGTTCTTCCTGATGATGCGGATGAACCCGCCCGAGGCCGGTTACACCGTGCTGCCCACGGTGGAGAAGGTGACGGGCAAGCCCGCGCGCACCTTCGCCCAGTGGGTGCGTGAGAACGCCGCGGCGTTCAGCGCCTGACCGCAGGCCGCGTCAGGCCACCGGACCGGATCCGGGCGGGTCCCCACCCGCCCGGCTCCCCGGTTCCTGCCCTGGCACCGCGGTGCGGGCGCCGGTACGGCCGGCCCTGACTGTTCGAGCACGGCTGGAGGCTACGTCGAGCCCCCGGGACGACCGTGGCGGGAAACCCTGCCGAGCGATCAGGCACTCCTGGGAGCCCCGCCTTGACGACATTTTTCCCGACGGCCGGACTGCGAGGGCAGGATCACGGGGACACCGTGCCCCTGCAGATCGCGAGATCCGCAACGGCGACGTCCGGACTCTTCCCCGATTTCGGCCGCTTCGACCAGTGGCTCGCCGACCAGAAACGGCATTCGTCCATGGAGGTACGGGTCGTCCCGCTGGACGAGCTCGCCGGCTGGCACACCGATCCGGTGACCGGCAACATCGCGCATGAGTCCGGGCGTTTCTTCTCCGTGGAGGGCCTGGACGTACGGATCCCGGAGGCCCCTGTCAGCAGGTGGCAGCAGCCGATCCTCAATCAGCCCGAGGTGGGCATACTCGGCATCCTGGCCAAGGAGTTCGACGGAGTCCTGCACTTCCTGATGCAGGCCAAGATCGAGCCGGGAAACCACAACGGACTCCAGTTGTCGCCGACCGTGCAGGCCACCCGCAGCAACTTCACCCGCGTGCACCGCGGCGCGCGGGTGCCCTATCTCGACTACTTCCGCGACACCTCGCGCCACCATGTGCTCGCGGATGTCCGGCAGTCCGAGCAGGGTTCCTGGTTCCATCGCAAGCGCAACCGCAACATGGTGGTGCGCGTGGAAGGGGACGTCGAACTGCGGGACGGCTTCTGCTGGCTGACCCTCGGTCAGCTGCACCGGCTCCTCGCTGCCGACGACCTGGTGAACATGGACGCCCGCACCGCGCTGTCCTGCCTGCCCTTCGCCGGCACCGGGCTGTCAGGTGCCTACGGCAGCACGGTCGCGAGCCCGTTCACCTCCTCTCTCGTCCGGTCCTGCGAGCCCGAGGCAGCCGAACCGCACACCATGAGCGCCCTGCTCGGCTGGATCACCGAGGTCCGCTCGGGGCTCGACAGCCACGCAGAGCGCATACCGATGCGGGACGTAGGGGGCTGGCGGCGCGCGGACGGCAGGATCGCCCGTGCCGACGGCGCGTTCTTCAGCGTCGTCGGGGTCCGGGTGTCGGCCGTCGGCCGGGAGGTTCGCACCTGGTCCCAGCCCATGATCCAGCCCTGCGACGAGGGCGTGTGCGCCTTCCTCGTGAAGGAGGCCGACGGGGTGCTGCAGGTGCTCGTACAGGCGAAGGCCGAGCCGGGATTCGTCGACGTCGTCGAACTCGCTCCCACTGTGCAGTGCACCCCGTCGAACTACGACGCGCTGCCGGGCGGCGAACGCCCGCCGTATCTGACCGAGGTGCTGGACGCGCGCCCGGAGCAGATCCGGTTCGACGCCGTGCACTCGGAGGAGGGCGGCCGGTTCTTCCACGCGCGCAACCGCTACCAAGTGGTGGAGGTCGCGGAGGACTTCGACGCCGGTCGTCCTGGCTACCGGTGGGTGACGTTGGCCCAGCTGTCCGCCCTGCTGCGCCACAGCCACTACCTCAATGTGGAGGCCCGCAGCCTGGTCGCCTGCCTGCACGCGCTGTCCGCCCGACCTCGACCGGCCTTCAAGAGCGCCGCCGAAGACTGATCGCCATCCTCACACCGCACAAGGAGACCACCATGGCCAACCAGGGCGACCGCGCGGGCAATGTCACCTTCGTCAACAGGTTCACGGTCGCCGGCGAACCGGACGACTTCGAGAAGGTCTTCGCCCGCATCGCCGAGTTCATGACGGCGCAGCCGGGCATTCTGGGCTACACCCTGTCCCGGCACGTCGACGACCCGAAGCGTTACGTGAACATCGCCCGCTGGGAGAACGTCCAGGCGCTGCGGGCCGCGGTTGCCGAGCCGGACTTCCAGGAGCACGTCCGGGAGCTGCGGCAGCTGGCCGAGAGCGAATCCGAGCTGTACGCCGAGCGGCAGCGCTACCTCGACGAGAACACCCCCGCGTCGTGACCGCCGGCGTCGTGCCGTGCGCGGGCACCGAGCGGACCGCCCGAGAGGAGCGACAGCCATGGACGCCTTGAGCGAAGCGGTGCTGGCAGGGGCGCCGGCCCAGGACCTGGCGAACACGCCCCTGCCCGCGGCGTACACAGCGGCACATCTGCGGATGGAGGACGTCGGCATCTTCGACGGCGTCGCCGACAAGGACGTACGCAAGTCGCTGCACGTCGGCGAAGTACCCATGCCCGAACTGGCTCCCGACGAGGTGCTGGTGGCGGTGATGGCGAGTGCCATCAACTACAACACCGTCTGGTCGGCGACCTTCGAACCGCTGCCGACCTTCGGCTTCCTCACCCGTCTCGGGCGGCAGGGCGGCTTCGCCGCACGGCACGACCTTCCGTACCACGTCGTCGGATCCGACGGGGCGGGCGTCGTGGTGCGTACCGGTGCCGCCGTCAGCCGCTGGGGCGTCGGCGACCACGTCGTGGTCAGCTGCGTGCAGGTGGATGACCACGAGCCGGCGACGCATGCCGACGCCATGCTGGGCTCGGAACAGCGGATCTGGGGCTACGAGACCAACTTCGGCGGACTCGCCCACTTCGCCGTCGTGAAAGCGAGCCAGCTGCTGTCCAAGCCGGGCCATCTGACGTGGGAGGAGGCGGCCGGCACGTTGCTCACGGCAGCCACCTCCTACCGGATGCTGATCAGCGACAAGGGCGCCCGGATCAAGCTGGGTGACGTGGTGCTGATCTGGGGCGCGACCGGGGGCCTCGGCGCCTTTGCCGTGCAACTGGTCAAGCAGGCAGGCGGCATTCCTATCGGCGTGGTCGGTTCGCAGGAGAAGGCCCGTGCATTGCGCGCGCTCGGCTGCGACGTGGTCCTCGACCGGTCGGAACTCGGAGTGGGCACCGCCGTCACAGGGGACGAGATCATCGAGCAGGGCAAGCGCTTGGGACGCGCCATTCGCCAGGCGGTCGGCGAAGACCCCAGCGTGGTGTTCGACTACGTCGGCCGGGCCACATTCGGCATTTCGGTGTTCGTCGTACGTCGCGGAGGAACCGTGGTCACCTGCGGCTCCACCACCGGGTACCAACACGAGTACGACAACCGCTATCTGTGGATGCACTCGAAGCGCATCGTCGGCAGCCACGCGGCCAATCTCATGGAACAGGCGGAGTGCAACCGTCTGTTCGGACTGGGCAAGCTCGTACCGGTGCTCTCCGAGGTCCACCCGCTGGACGACGTGGGTGAAGCGGCCCGGCTGGTGCAGCTGAACCAGCACATCGGCAAGGTCGGGGTCCTGTGTCTGGCTCCGGGGGAGGGACTTGGAGTGACCGACCCCGAACTCCGCTCGAAGATCGGCGAGGCCGCGCTCAATCCGCTGAGGCGATAATGAGGAAGGGCGGTGCGGCGGGACCGATTCTCCCACCCGCCGCCGGCCCAACTCATATGGCGGAATTGCCCGTTCCAGCAGCGCGACTCGACTAGTTTTCGGTACCGTTCCGGTATGGGAGAGAATGAAGACTGTATCCTCATTGTCGGTGCGCGTGAGAACAACCTCAAAGACGTGACACTGCGGTTACCGAAGAATCAAATCACTGTTTTCACCGGGGTATCCGGATCGGGAAAGTCCTCCATCGTATTCGACACCGTTGCCGTGGAGGCACAGCGGCAACTGAACGGTACTTTCAGCTGGTTCATCCGCAACCAGCTGCCCAAGTACCAGCGGCCACACGCGGACATGATCAGCAACCTCACGGCTCCGGTCGTCGTGGACCAGAAGCCGGTCGGCGGCAACGCCCGCTCGACGGTGGGCACGATGACCGACATCTACTCGAGCATACGGGTGCTTTTCTCCCGCCATGGCACGCCGTACAACCCGCCTTCCGTCTACTCCTTCAACGACCCCCAGGGCATGTGCCTCGAATGCGACGGCCTCGGACAGGCACGCCGCGTCGACGTGGAGCGCATGCTCGATCGTACGAAGTCGCTCGACGAAGGCGCGATCCAGCTTCCCACTCACAAGGTGGGAAGCATGGACTGGCAGCTGTACGGCAATTCCGGCCACTTCGACAACGCGAAGCGGCTCAGCGACTACACCGATGACGAGTGGGACATGCTGACCCACGGCAGCGGCGACAAGGTCACGGTGAGCACGGCGAACAGCACCGCGGCACTGAACTACGAAGGCGTCGTGGCCCGCTTCGCCCGCACCAATCTCAAGCGCGATCTGAGCTCGCTGAGCGAGCGGGGCCGGGCCAACGTCGAACGATTCATCACCCTGGGCGACTGCACGGCCTGCGAGGGTGCACGGCTGAACCCGAAGGCACTCGCCACGAAGATCGGCCCTCACACCATCGCCGACTGGTCCCGCATGGAAGTCAGCGACCTGATCGATGTCCTCGCCACCATCGACGATCCGGTGGCGACACCGATCGCCGACGGCATCAGCACGGCCCTTCAGCGGATCTCGGCGATCGGCCTCGGATATCTGTCCCTGGACCGGCAGACCACCTCGCTCTCCGGCGGCGAGGCGCAGCGGCTGAAGATGGTGCGCCACCTGAGCAGCAGCCTCGTCGGCATGACGTTCATCTTCGACGAGCCGAGCACCGGTCTGCATCCCCGGGACGTGGGCCGGCTCAACGACTTGCTGCGGGAGCTGCGGGACAAGGGCAACACGGTCCTGGTCGTCGAACACGACCCCGACGTCATCGAGATCGCCGACCATGTCGTCGATGTCGGTCCGCGCGCCGGTGTGCACGGCGGCGAGATCGTTTTCGAAGGCCCGTTCACGGAGCTCAAGGAGGCAGATACGCTCACCGGTGCCGGCCTGCGCCGGGCTGGTTCGGTCAAGGACCCCGTGCGCGCGGCGACCGGAAACCTGCTGATCGAGGGCGCCGGTCTGCACAATCTGAAGAACATCTCGGTGAGTCTTCCCACCGGCGTGCTGACGGCCGTCACCGGCGTCGCCGGCTCGGGCAAGAGCTCGCTGGTCGCCGGAGCCTTCATGAGCGCCTACCCGGAGACGATCTACGTCGACCAGTCGGCCATCAAGGCGTCCTCCCGGTCCACGCCGGCAAGTCACCTCGACGTGATGGACTCCATCCGCAAGCTCTTCGCCAAGGCGAGCGGGGCGCAGGCCGGCCTGTTCAGCTTCAACTCCGCGGGCGCGTGTGACGAGTGCAAGGGCCGCGGTGAGATCGTCACCGAGCTGGCGTACATGGATCCCGTGCGCACGCACTGCGATTCGTGCGACGGCCGCAGGTTCAAAGAGAACGTGCTGGCGTACCAGCTGCGCGGCAAGTCCATCGCGGACGTACTCGAACTGCCCGCGGAACAGGCCGTCGAGTTCTTCACCGAGCGCGAGGTGCACCAGAAGCTGGCCGGACTCCTCGACGTGGGCCTGGACTACCTCACCCTGGGCCAGTCGCTGAGCACACTGTCGGGCGGTGAACGGCAGCGTCTGAAGCTCGTCGGCCAGTTGCACCGCTCCGGCAGTGTCTACGTACTCGACGAGCCGACGACCGGGCTGCACATGTCGGACGTCGACACCATCGTCGCGCTGTTGAACCGGCTGGTGGACCGGGGCAATACGGTCATCGTCATCGAGCACAACCTCGACATCGTCCGGCAGGCCGACTGGGTCATCGACCTCGGCCCGGACGGCGGAAAGCACGGCGGCGAGGTGGTCTTCACCGGCACACCGACGGAACTGCTGAAGGCGGACGGTTCCGCGACCGGCGAGTACCTGCGCCGCTACTGCACCGCCTGATCCCGCACGGGTCACGCCGCTCCTCGTTCCCGGCTCACCAAGAACGAGGAGCGGCGTGACCCGCCTCCGCTCCGGTGTGCAGGGCCACTGCGGCCGCGTAATCGGCAGCCGGCACGGCCACGTCCGCCAGCCACCAGCCGGCGGGGTGCCGTGCCGCCGAACCGATGTGGTCCGTCGCGAGACCGCGGCTCAGCCCCGTGCCCAGGGCCTTCAGAAATGCCTCCTTGCGAGCCCATAGCCGAGTGAACGCGGCGCCTCTGGCATCCTCGGGAAGTGCGTGCAGCTCGCGGATCTCCTCGGGATGCAGGGTGCCGAGCACGCTGTCGACGGTCGCCCGCGCGGTCACCACCCGCTCCACGTCCGCGCCGACAGGCGTACGAGCGAACGCGAGCAGCGCGAACTGCCCGCTGTGCGACAGCGAGAAGTGCACCGGGTCGCCGGGCACGGCCGGCCTGCCGTGCGGCCCCCCACACCCCGGGCAGGGTTTGCGTACAAGCTCCACGTCCGCGGGTGCCACCCGCAGATACGCGCCCAGCAGAAGCCTCAGCGCGACATGGGCGCAGACGTACCGATCCCGGTCGGCGGCCTGCCGGAACCTCGCGAGCCGCACCTCCTCCTGACCATCCAGCACACCCGGCGCTGCCCGCCACGCGGCCGCACGGCAGTCCATGACATCCACGGCCCAGAGCTGAGGTCCGGCGAACGCCGAGGGCGACGGCACCTGTCCGTCGAATGGCCCAGGCCGCAGCATCGCGGGGCGCAGGAGCAGATCTGCCCCTCCCGCTTCTACCGAAGAGGGCGTCATGACTGACTTCACCGCTCCATCCCAGGCCGCCCGCCTCGCACCCGCCTCGACGACCGCTGGATGAGGTACTGGACGAGGTAGACGTGTGGACTTCGGAGTTGGAGTCGCTGCTGGACCCAGCGGGATTTCGTGTACCGGGCCGACTCTGGATGCGCCGGTGCGGGATCGGTAGCAGACTCGGGGACGTCAGACAGCGGGATCCCCCAAAGGAGCGCACCATGCTCACCACCCGTTTTGTCACAGGCACCCCGAACTGGCTCGACCTCGGCACGCCCGACATCGAGGCGGCGAACGCCTTCTACGGCGGCCTGTTCAGCTGGACTTTCCAGTCGGCGGGCCCTGAGGCCGGCGGCTACGGCATGTACCAGCTGGACGGCAAGACCGTCGCGGGCGGCATGACGGTGAGCCCCGAGCAGGGTGGTCCGGGCTGGACCATCTACTTCCAGTCGCCGGACGCCGACGCCACGGCCAAGGCGGTCGAGCAGGGCGGTGGCGCGGTGCTGTTCGAGCCGATGGACGTCTTCGACATGGGCCGCATGGCGGTCTTCACCGACCCGGCGGGCGCGGGCTTCGCGACATGGCAGCCGGGCCAGATCAAGGGCCTCGACGTCGTCAACGACCCGAACACGCTGTGCTGGGCGGAGCTGTACACCGACGACCCGGGCGCGGGCCTCAACTTCTACAGCGGAATCTTCGGCTGGGAGACATCGACGATGCCGCTGCCGGACGGTACTGGCTCGTACACGATGGTCAACCCGGCGGGCGCGGGTGCGGAGGCGATGTTCGGCGGCATCGTCCCACTGGCCGCGGACCCGGTGGAGACGGACGGTCCCTACTGGCTGCCGTACTTCGAGGTCGAGGACTGCGACGCGTCGGTGGCCAAGGCGCAGCAGCTGGGCGGCAAGGTCAGGCTGGCCCCGGTCGACATGGAGGGCGTGGGCCGCTTCGCCAAGCTGGCGGACCCGGCGGGCGCGCGCTTCGCGATGATGCAGGGGGTGCAGACGGAGGGCTGATGCGGGGGCTGATGCCAGGGGGTGGCCGAAAACCAGGGGGTCGTTGATGCTTCATTGACCCGGCGTTTATCGCCACGGGGGAATGTGTCCCGCATGCCGATCAACACCACCACTGACCAAGAACTCTCCTGGCAGGAGACCGCGCTGTGCGCCCAGACGGGCCCGGAATTCTTCTTCCCGGCCCCTGGCTCGTCGACGCGCGAGGCGAAGCAGCTGTGCGGGGCGTGCGAGGGGCGAGTGGCGTGCCTGGAGTACGCGCTGGCTCATGACGAGAGGTTCGGGGTGTGGGGCGGGCTGTCGGAGAAGGAGCGGTACCGCCTCAAGCAGGCGCAGAACTGATCCCGGCCGAGGCGGCGGCCACCTCCCGCCCCGTCCCGCGGCCTCGTTGCGCACCCCCGATCTCGTAAATGCCGGACTCGACCCGGCCGGTCTCCCGGTGCTCGCTCAGGCGCTGCTGATCGCACCCGGTATGGTCGGCGAACTCTACGCATCCGCAGCCCAGTTGAGCGACCGAGGCGCGCTGCTGCTCGTCGACGCCCTGCACCGCGCACCGTACGGTCGGTTGCCCGGCCTCCTCCCCGATGCCGCACCCCGCGCCGCGACCCCCACCCGCTATGTGCCGGGCAGGGCATCGCGACCGGTCGGGTCGGGCTTTGTTGATCAAGATCGGCAGATGCGCTGTACGAGGTCCTGCCAGCCCTTGCCGAGCCGCTCCTCGGTCTGGTGGGCGGCTTCGGTGAGGTCGGACGCCGACAGGTAGAGCAGGAGAGGGCCGTCCAGTGCGGCGGTGAGCTGGACGGCCAGGACGTCGAGGTCGGCGGCGCCGAGACGTATCTGCCCCAGCAGCATGCGGATGTGGATGCGGGAGATGCTTGTTTCTGGTCCGGCTGGTACGGGCTGGCTGCCGTCCAGGGCGGCGCGGGCGATCTCGCGGTGCCCGATCAGGAAGCCGATGCGGGCCCGGCCATAGGCGATCAGGCGGTCCAGCGGCGCAGCGCCGGGGCCCAGTGGCGGCGGCCCGGACAGTACCTGCTCCTGGAAGGCCCGCTCGTCGTCGTCCAGCAGCGCCTGGAAGATGCCCGCGCGGGTGCCGAAGCGGCGGAAAACCGTCCCCTTGCCCAGACCCGCCCGTTCGGCCAGCGCGTCCATGGTCAGTCTGTCCGCGCCTTGCTCGGCGAGCATCTCGCGGGCCGTGGCAAGCAGATGCAGCCGGTTGCGTACGGCGTCGGCACGCTCGACGCGGGGTGCTCCCAAGGGCAGGACGGGTTGATCCACAGGGCTCACTCTACCGGCCCGGAATGCAAGCGGGGTAAAGTCCGCTTATGCTTGCGTGCGGCGACACCGCCGACACGCCACCGGGACCGCCCCGGTTCGCAGGGCGTTACGTGCTGCCCGGCTTCAACATCACCACCGCTCCAGACCAGCTCTAAGGACCCTCACATGTTCATCGCCACCATCGTCGTCTCTGCCCTGCTGGCCGCGCTCCTGGTGCTCTCGGCCACCGGCAAACTCCGCAAGGACCCCGCCCAGCTCAAGGTCATGCAGACCGTCGGGTTCCCCGTCGACAAACTTTGGCTCCTGGCCACCGCCGAGATCGCCGGCGCCGTCGGCCTCCTCATCGGCCTGTTCTGGTGGCCGCTCGGCGTCGCCGCCGCCAGCGGCGTCATCCTCTACTTCATCGGCGCGGTCGGCTCCCACCTGCGCGTCCGGGACCCTGCCACGAACGCGGCCATCCCCCTCGTCCTCGCCATCGCCGCGCTCACGCTGCGCCTGGCGACCACCTGACCGCCCGCCGTGACGACTCAGCAGGCAGAATCCCTCCATGGCTCACACTCCCCTGCACCAGGCGGACCGCCTGCTGGACGCGCTCGACCCCCTTCCGTACCCGCTGCGTATGAGTGAACTCGCCGCGAAGGCAAGGGAGATGAACCCGGCGGAGCTGCGACCGCTGGTGGCCGAGCTCGATGAGCGCGGCCCCTATGAGCGTGGTCTCGCCGTCGTCGCGGCCGCCGTGGGCGGGGACGCCGAGTGGGTCGGAGCCCGGCTCGCGGACCCGGACTCGTTCGTCCGCGGCCAGGCCCTGCGCGTGGCCACGGGCGTCGGCGTGCCCGACGACGCCTTCGTCGCCGCTCTCGACGACGCCCCCGCCGCCGTACGCAGGCAGCTGCTGCACGCGATAGTCGCCGCGCGCCGCTCCGCGCTCGCCGACCGCGTCATCGACGGGATCCGGGAGACCTGGGGCGACGTCGAGGCGGCGCGGCTGCTGCCGGGGTGCGGGGCCGGAACCGTCGCGCGGCTGCTGCCCGCCCTGTTCCATGCCGTACGCGGCTGGACGGGGCTCGGCACCCGCCATCCCGGCGCTCTCCTCGACACCGCGGAGCGTGAACTGTCCGCGCTCCCCGAGTCGCTGCGCGACGACTGGTGGCAGCGGTACGCCGATGCCGTCGCCTCCGTCACCACTGCCGACCCGCTGCGCGTCCTCGATCTGCTCGTACGGCATGGACCCGCGGCCCTGCCCGTCCGGCTGCGCCCGAGCATCCCAGCGCTGACCAGGGCCGACCCGGCGCGCGTGGTCCGCATGCTGCTCGCCCCCGAAGGCCACGCCATCCGCCGCGGCACATCGCTGCGTCCGGCCGTCCTGCGGCACCTGGCACGTCACGCACCGCAGGATCTGCTCGTCGAGCTGGGCCAGGTCATGGCAGCCCACTACGACGAGTACGCCCGGCTCGTCAAAGCCCACCCGCCGGCCCGCCGCGGAGCCTTCCACGAGGCCGTGTTCGCGGAGCGCGGGCCCGAGGCGTGCACGGTGAACGCCGAGCTTCTCGACGTACTGCCGCGCAGTTACGTGGCGGGCGAGGCGCGCCGGACGGCGGGCCGGGCCAAGGAGCGTGGAGCGGGCTGGAGTTCGGTGCTGCTCGCCGAGTCCTATCTGCCCGTCGCGCAGGCGCGCGAGCAGCTCGTCGCGGCCACGCACCGTGCGTCGGCGGAGGATCGTGCCGAGGCCTGGCCGCTGCTGATCCGCAACGCCGGGCGCTCCGGCGACCCCAACGCCGTCACCGCCGTACTGCAGGAGATGTCTCGGCTGTGCAATGAGCAGGACCCGGTGCGTTCGGCCGCGATGGACGCGCTCGCCGCCACCCCGCCCGCACTCTTCACCGAGGACGCGGAGCCGCACCTCGATCGCGTGGCCACCGACGCCGTGGCAGCCCGCGACTCCTCCCCGGACACCCGCCAGGCGCTGAGCCGCCTCGCCATCGCCGTGCTGCGCGAGCATGCCGCAACCGGCCGACGGCAGTTGGTGAACTGGGCGCTGCGCACCCTCGTACGCATCTCGGGAAGCACCGGCGGCGCCGATCTCGGCCGGCTGGACCGCACCCTGCGCCGCGGCCAGGAGCACGCGGTCTTCGAGGCGCTGCGCCCCTGGATCGAGGCGGGCGCGGAGAAGGCCGACTTCAGCCTCGCCTTCGCTCTCGCCCGTGCGGTCGGCCGGCGCGCGGCCGGAATGCCGGAGTTGCAGGATCTGCTCTGGCAGGCCGTCCGGTTCGGCGACAACTCCACCGCACAGACCGCAGTCGGGCTCTGGCTCGAACCGCATGGCGGACGTGACCAGCGTGTGGAGCGGCTTGTCATCCACGAGCCCTCGGCCGCCGTACTCCCCGCTGTCGTAGGGGTGTTGAGCACGCGCCGTACCGATCTGCTCTACCGGCTGCTGGGTGACACCCCGCCGTACGGGCGATTCCTGACCAAGGGCACCCACTGGACCGTGCCGGTGGGCGTCGATGTCCGGCGCTGGACCGCACGTCAACAGCGTGCAGCCGCACGCCAGTTGGAGTGCGCGGCGTACGACGAATCGCTTCCGCTGTACGCGCGTGCGTCCGCTCTCATGTCCGCCGCGCGGATCCCGGACGTGGGCGCCGACGTGGCGCGCCGCTGGACAGGGTCGCAGGATGTGGTGCTCGCGGAGGCTGCCATCGCCGCACTGGCGTGGACCGACCGGCCCGCCGACGTGCTGTCCGAACTGCTCGCCCATGCGGGCGGCGACCGGGCGCGCGTCGCCGTGCACGCGGCCACCCGCGCCTCCCGGTACGCAAGGCCGTCACGGCTCGGCGCGCTGCTGAGCGGCGTACTGGCGCCCGGCACCGCCAGGGTGACCAGCCGAAAGGAGGCCGTACGGCTGGCTGCCACCCGGCTTCCGCTGCCCGAGGCGGCCGGTGTGCTGGCCGACGCGTACGCCATGCGGGACCAGCACCGGGATGTGCGCGCCGCGTGTGTGGCCTTCTCCGCCCCGCTGCTCGGCGACGAACGGACCTGGCAGCTGCTGAAGGAAGCGGCGGCCGGCGACACGGTGCTGCGTACCGCCGTGCTCCGGGTGCTGCCGATGGATCTGCCGGAGCCGGACCGGCCCCGCTACGCCCGCCTGGTCCGGCAGGTGTGCGACACCGAGGACGCGGAGCTCGCCGCGCTCGCGTACGAGGCGGTCGCGCGCTGGGTGCCCTGGTCGCCCGATGCCTCGGCCGTCCTGGTGGCCGCGGTCACCCGGCTGGACAAGCGGCAGTCCTGGCACGCCGCCGCGGACGGGCTCGCCTCCGCCGCGCCTTCCGGCCCGGAAGCATGCCGTGCCGTGGAGCGCGCGCTCCAGACGCTGGTCACGGCCGATACGGCGGCCGCGGACGACGCGTACGACCTGGACGACGCGGGGACGGACCGTGACCGGCCCGCCCGCCGCCGTGTCGAATACCTCGTGGCGAGGCTCTCCCGGGAGACCGTGTCGCGGCCCGGCGCGCTGCGCCCGGTACTGACGGCTGCCGCGGAGCTGCTGGCGCGCCACGACGCCTTCGTCCCGCAGGCCGCGGCCCTGCTGGTGGAATCCCTCGATCTGAACGCGGGAGCGGCAGAGCTGCACGCCGCCTTCGACCGGCTGGTCAGCCTCCATGAGGGCCGCCCCGCACTCGTCGTGCGCACCGCCGACGTGCTGGAGAAGCGGATCGGCGGCAGGCAGAGGCCCGGCGACACCGGGACGCTGCTCGCCGCCGCCAGGCAGCTCGCCGATGCCGGCGGCCACACGGAGGGTCTTCTCGCCGTCACGCTCGTCTCGGCCGCCGGCTCCCGCACCTCCTGGACCGAGCCGTGGCGGGTACAGCTGCGGAAGCTGCGCCGCCATGCGGACGCGGACGTGCGCGATGCGGCCCTGGGCAGGGTGACGGCGTACGAATGACCCGAGCGGCCGGGGGAGCGGCCGGGACGGTCAGCCCGCCGCCCGCGCCGCCATCCGCGCCTTGCGCGCCGCGAGCTTCTCGTCGAACTTGCTCGCCTCGGAGTCCAGCCCGCCCATGTACAGGCCGAGCTCCTCCTGCGCCTTCAGGCCCTCCGGGCCGAGACCGTCGATGTCCAGCACCTTGAGGAAGCGCAGCACCGGCTGGAGCACGTCGTCGTGGTGGATCCGCATGTTGTAGATCTCGCCGATCGCCATCTGCGCGGCGGCCCGCTCGAAGCCCGGCATGCCGTGTCCCGGCATCCGGAAGTTGACCACCACGTCACGCACGGCCTGCATCGTCAGATCAGGGGCGATCTCGAAGGCCGCGCCCAGCAGATTCCGGTAGAAGACCATGTGCAGGTTCTCGTCGGTCGCGATCCGCGCCAGCATCCGGTCGCAGACCGGGTCGCCCGACTGGTGGCCGGTGTTGCGGTGCGAGACGCGCGTGGCGAGCTCCTGGAAGGCGACGTACGCCACCGAGTGCAGCATCGAGTGACGGTTGTCGGACTCGAAGCCCTCCGCCATGTGCGCCATCCGGAACTCTTCCAGCTTGTCCGGGTCGACAGCGCGCGAGGTGAGCAGGTAGTCGCGCATCACGATGCCGTGCCGGCCCTCCTCCGCCGTCCAGCGGTGCACCCAGGTGCCCCAGGCGCCGTCGCGGCCGAAGAGGCTGGCGATCTCGTGGTGGTAGCTGGGGAGGTTGTCCTCGGTCAGCAGGTTCACGACCAGCGCGATCTTGCCGATGTCGGTGACCTTGGACTGCTCGGGCTCCCAGGCCTGGCCGTCCTCGAAGAAGCCGGGGAAGTTGCGGCCGTCGCTGAACGGGACGTACTCGTGCGGCATCCAGTCCTTGGCGACCTTGAGATGGCGGTTGAGTTCCTTCTCCACCACCTCTTCCAGCGCGAACAGCAGTCGGGCGTCTGTCCACGCTTCCGAACTGCCGAGGTGGGGAGAGGCGATCGTCACGGGTGCTCCTGGGGACGGGAGAGTTACTTACGGATTCGTAGGTTACGAAACCGTAGGTTAAAGCCGCAGTAAGCCATGGGCCAAGCCCGCCGGACGGATGTCCGGTTACGTTCTGTTATGCGTACAGGTCACGGAGACGTACGGAGAGGCAGGTCACGCAGCCTTCGAGCTTCTCGAACTCACTGATGTCCACCGGCACGGGCTGGTAGCCGAGATCCGTGAACAGCTCCGCCGTCTTCGGCGCGCTCGCCGCCATCAGCAGCTTCCCGCCGCCGAGCAGCACCACATGCGCGCCGGACTCCTCGGGCACCGGGAGGTGGCGGGGGAAGACGGACGGGGTGTCGACCAGCGGCGGGTAGCCGATGACGGTGGAGTCCGGCAGGGCGGTCACGGCCGACTTCAGGTGCAGCACCTTGCTCACGGGCACGGCCACGACGCGGGCGCCGAGCGGTTCGAAGGCGGCGCGCAGCTGCTGCACCCCCGCCGCGTTCGTCCGGCCGCCGCGGCCCACATAGATCGTGTCGCCGATCTTGAGGACGTCGCCGCCGTCGAGGGTGCCCGGCTCCCACACCCAGTTCACCGAGCAGCCGAGACGGGCGAGGGTCTCCTCGACGGCCGTCGTCTCCGGCCTGCGGGACTCGGCGCCCGGGCGGGCGATCAGCGCGACATTACGGAACACCACCACGGTGTCCTCGATGAAGACGCTGTCCGGGCAGTCGTCGGCCGGCTCCGTCTCGACGGTCCGCCAACCGTGCTCACGCAGGGTCTCGGCGTACGTCTCCCACTGCTGGAGCGCCAGATCGACGTCGACCGGGGAGCGCTCGATATGGGTGACCAGGCCCTCGGCGAGGCGCGGGCTGGGGCGGCGGATCAGGGCTTTCCTGCTGGGCACGGGGGGTTCTCCAGGGGGTATACGGTCCGGTCGGCCCATCATGACCCGCCGCCCCGGGGCGATGGAATCCCCGGAGCGAGGCGCGTGGTCACGCCATCGGCAGCTCACCCTCCCGTACCTCGTCCGCGGTGATGTCACGGAGTTCACCGTCCAGCAGCAGCCAGCGCGTGATGCCGATCGACTCCAGGAACGGCACATCGTGACTCACCACGATCAGCGCCCCCTCGTACGACTCCAGTGCCGCCGTCAGCTTCCGCACACTCGCCATGTCCAGATTGTTCGTCGGCTCGTCGAGCATCAGCAGCTGCGGCGCCGGCTCGGCGAGCAGCAGTGCGGCGAGCGCCGCGCGGAACCGCTCCCCGCCCGACAGCGTTCCGGCGAGCTGGTCGGCGCGCGCGCCCCGGAACAAGAAGCGCGCGAGCCGCGCCCTGATCCGGTTGTTGGTGGCGTCCGGCGCGAACCGCGCCACGTTCTCCACCACGCTCAGCCCGTCGTCCAGCACATCGAGCCGCTGCGGCAGAAAGCGCAGCGGGACCTCGGCCACCGCCTCACCGGCGACCGGCGCCAGCTCGCCGGTGATCGTGCGCAACAGAGTCGTCTTGCCCGCTCCATTGCGGCCGACCAGCGCGATCCGCTCGGGGCCGCGGACCTCGAACTCTCCCTTCACCTCGGCTCCGTAGCGCAGCCGCAGCTCGCTCAGCCGCAGCACGCCCCGGCCCGGATGGACCTTGGTGTACGGCAGCTCGATACGGATCTCGTCGTCGTCCCGGACCGCGTCCACGGCCTCGTCGAGCCGCTCCTTCGCCTCGGTGAGCTTCTCCGTGTGCATGATGCGGTGCTTGCCCGCCGACTCCTGGGCCGCGCGTTTGCGCGCACCCATGACGATCTTCGGCTCACGCTTGGAGTCCCACATCTTCTGTCCGTACCGCTTGCGGCGGGCCAACTTGATCTGGGCGTCTGCCAGTTCACGCTTCTGCCGCTGTACGTCGGCCTCGGCGACGCGCACCATGCGCTCCGCGGCCCCCTGTTCGACGGCGAGCGCCTCCTCGTACGCGGAGAAGTTGCCGCCGTACCACGTGACCTCCCCGTCGCGCAGATCGGCGATCTGGTCGACCAGCTCGAGCAGTTCACGGTCGTGGCTGACCACGACCATCACGCCGGACCAGGCGGCGACCGCCTCGTACAGCCTTCGGCGCGCGTACAGATCGAGATTGTTGGTCGGCTCGTCGAGCAGCAGCACATCCGGCCTGGCCAGCAACAGAGCGGCCAGCCGCAGCAGGACGCCCTCGCCGCCCGACACCTCGCCGATGGTCCGGTCCAGGCCGACGTGGCCGAGCCCGAGCTGGTCGAGGGTGGCGCGCGCCCGCTCCTCGACGTCCCAGTCGTCGCCGACCGCCGTGAAGTGCTCCTCGCTCGGATCGCCCGCTTCGATGGCGTGCAGCGCGGCGCGCGTCCCGGCGATGTCCAGCACTTGGTCGACCCGCAGTGCGGTGTCGAGCACCAGGTTCTGCGGCAGGTGGCCGACCTCGCCCGTGGTGTGGACCGTTCCGCCCGTCGGCGTCAGATCACCGGCGATCAGCCTCAACAGCGTTGATTTTCCTGATCCGTTGAGTCCGGTAAGGCCGGTTCTGCCCGGGCCGACCGCCAGTTGGAAGTCGTCGAGTACCCCGGTGCCGTCCGGCCAGGCGAAGGTGAGGGAGGAGCAGGTGATGTGCGTGGGGACAGTAGACATACGGGTCTCCCGGTTGCGTGGAAAAGGGCATGAGCAACGGGTGGAGACACCGCGGCGCGGGCGACGGCCGCCGGGACAAAGAGGGGAAAAGGGCCCGGTCGGGGAGGACGGCTCGAATGCCGAGGACGGCTCGAACGCCGAGGTCGCACGCGAAGCGCACAGCATGGTTGAAGAAGCTGTGACGCACGGTGTCTCAGGACCTCAGACGAGCAACGTCCTACTCCAATCGACGACAACAGGACCGCTGTACACCGTACGAGGGGGCTCTGGCTGCGTCAACGCATTATCGTCCGACGGCCGAACCGGCAGAAGTCAGCAGGCGTCGCGCAGCAGCTCGGCCAGATTGTGGTCGAGATCCAGGTAGAGATGCTCACGGCCGGTGGGGACCATGCCATGGACGCGCCTGAGGAAGCGGCGCAGGTCGCTGGTGCGGACATGCACCATCGCCACACCCTCCGGGGCGTGGAACTCCACCACCGTACGGTCGTAGCCGTAGGGCCTGACGCGTACGTCGCCGACGCCGGCCGGGGCGTCGATGCCCGCCGCGAGCAGCTCCCGCGAGAACGCCCAGGACACTTCGTTGCCCTCCAGCGTCGCCGGGGGCGGGAAGGCCATGCGTACGGCGAAGGGATCCTCGCGGTCGTAACGCAGCGTTATCGGAACAGACTCCATCTGGGGCGCGGAGGCGACCAGGCGGGCCCGCACGGCCTGCTCGATGACGGTGGACAAGGCCTGCTCCTTCTTGCGCGGCTCGCTGACGTCTCCCTTGCACCGGGAGAGACGACAGACAGACGGATTCCGTGCATCGGGAGGGAGGGTGACCTGCGTCACCGCTCGGCGCAGGGCCCCGAATGGTCGCAATACGGCTCATTGCCGCTCGCGCCGCAGCCGCACAGTGTCACTCGCGTCTCGTGCCGGTCGCCGTGCGCGGTGCGGATGTCGAGATCGCCGCGCATGACGAGCTGCCCGGCGACGGTCCGGCCGACGGTGGTCGGCCGGTCGGGCTCCTCCGCGGCGCCGTCGGACAGCCGGTACTGCAGGGCGCCGGACGGGCAGCGGCGCACCACCTCGGCGACGCGGTCGGCGGCGGCGCCGTCGGGCTGCACCCACGGCCGCCGGTCGAGGTCGAAGACCTGCGGGAGACCTCGTACGCATTCGGCCGCGTGCAGACAGCGTCGCGGCTCGAAGGTGACGGTGGCCTCCCGGCCCTCGTACTCCTTGGGTTGGGACATGAGCCCAGCGTATGAACGCGGGCCACCGGCCGCACCCTGGACGGGGTCCGGCCCGTGGGCTAGCTTCCAGCGCCATGACGTCCATGGGGAAGACGAGACGAACGGTGTCGGTGGGACTGTGCGCGGCGGCGGTGGCCGCGGCGCTGGCCGCACCGGCGCAGGCGGCCGAGCAGACCGGTAGCGGTGTGGGCAGCGCGAAAGGGCCGAGCTGGAGCCTGAAGGACACCGGCGCCGACGTACGGTTCAGGGGCCTCGCGGCCGTCAGCCGCAACGCCGCCTGGGTCGCGGGCTCGAAGGGCACCGTGCTGCGCACCGCGGACGGCGGCGGCAGCTGGCGGAACGTCTCCCCGCCGGGGGCGGGCGAGCTGGAGTTCCGCGACATCGAGGCATTCGACAGCCGGCGCGCGGTGGTGCTGGCCATCGGGGAGGGCGAGGCGTCCCGGGTCTTTCGCACCGAGGACGGCGGGGCGAGCTGGACGGAGTCCTTCCGCAATACCGACCCGAAGGCGTTCTACGACTGCGTCACCTTTTTCGACAGCCGGCACGGCCTCGCCATGAGCGACCCGGTGGACGGCAAGTACCGCATCCTGTCCACCGGCGACGGCGGAAAGTCGTGGAAGGTGCTGCCGAATGCCGGTATGCCGACGGCGCTGCCGGGCGAGGCGGCCTTCGCCGCCAGCGGCCAGTGTCTGGTCAGCTCCGGGCCGAAGGACGTCTGGCTGGCGACCGGCGGCGGCGCCACGGCGCGCGTGCTGCACTCCGCCGACCGCGGCCTGAACTGGACCGTCGCCGAATCGACCGTCCCGGCCGGGGACCCGGCGCGTGGGGTCTTCGGGCTCGCCTTCCGTGACCGTGCCCATGGCATCGCCGTGGGCGGCGACTACCGCGCCGGCCAGGCGTCCCCGAACGCCGGAGCGGTCAGCGGGGACGGCGGCCGCAGCTGGCAGCAGTCGAAGACACCGCCGCCGGCCTACCGTTCCGGCGTGGCCTGGCTGCCGCACAGCAGGTCGGCCGCGCTCGCCGTCGGACCGACCGGAACCGATCTGACGCTGGACGGCGGCCGCAGCTGGCGCACGGTCGACACCGGTTCGTACGACACGGTGGACTGCACGCCCGACTTCGGGTGCTGGGCATCGGGCGAGAAGGGCCGCGTCGCGCGGCTGGAGTTCTAGTCGCTACGAGGGCAACTGCTGCTTGTACGGGGCGAGTTCGGGCGCGGTCTTCGTGGCGATGAACTCCGTGATCCGGTACTCGCACACACCGCCGACCGTGAAGGGGTCGGCCGCCGCGATCTTCTCGATCCGCGCGCGGTCGTCCCCGACGGCCAGGATCACCCCGCCGTCGCGCGGGTTCTTGCGTCCCGACGCGATGAACACGCCTTCCTCGTACAGTGCGTCCAGCCAGGCCACATGTGCCTCGAGGAGCTCGTCGACGCGCTCGACCGGTGCGGTGTAGGTCAATTCCAGTACGAACATGATCGCCAGGCTACGGCACGTCGATATCGAGCGGCGGTCGTAGGGTGGACGGCATCATGAAGATCATCGAGACGCCCGCCGACTGGCCCGCCGACGAGAGTACGGCCCTGGCGGTCCAGGACGAGCTGCGCACGCGCGTCGTCCTGGACGAGCCGGGACCGGAGCCGGGTACGGGCCTGGTGACCGGCGTCGATGTGGCGTACGACGACGAGCGCGATGTCGTCGCCGCGGCGGCCGTCGTCCTGGACGCCGCGACGCTCACGGTCGTCGAGGAGGCCACCGCGGTGGGCCGGGTCGCCTTCCCCTACGTGCCCGGGCTGCTGGCCTTCCGGGAGATCCCGGCCGTGCTCGCTGCCCTGGAGTCCCTCACCCGGGACCCCGGCCTCGTCGTCTGCGACGGCTACGGCCGGGCGCACCCCCGCCGGTTCGGGCTCGCCAGCCATCTCGGCGTACTGACCGGGCTGCCGGTGATCGGTGTCGCCAAGAACCCCTTCGCCTTCAGCTACGGCGAACTCGGGCCGCTGCGGGGCGACTTCGCGCCACTGCGCGCGGACGACGGCGAGGAGGTCGGCCGCGCGCTGCGCACCCAGGGCGGCGTCAAGCCGGTGTTCGTCTCCGTCGGCCACCGCACAACGCTCGACAACGCCTGCGCACACACCCTCCGCCTCGCGCCCGGCTACCGGCTCCCCGAGAGCACGCGGCTGGCGGACCGGCTGTGCCGGCGCGCCCTCGCGGAGGCGACTGCGTAACTGCCCAGGCAGCGAAGCGAGTACCTAGGTACCAGCGGCTGCGAACTGAGTATCTGAGCGGATGTCAGGAGCCGGGCGCGATCGGCATCCTCCCTGGCATGACGACTCAGACGACGCACAGCGCAACCGAGATCACCACCCACCCCGTCGAGCGCATCGTGACGGCTGTGCTCATCCTGGCCGCCCTCGCGGGCTTCGGCTGGGTGGGATCGATGGTCTATACGGCGCTGACCGGCTGACCTGCCGCACATGTCCGCGGCCGGCTCCCGGGCTCCTCAGCGCGTGGCGGCCACCCGGAACCGGATGCCGGCCGCCTGCAGCCGCTCCAGCAGCGCATCACCCATCGCGACCGCGGTCGTGACCTGCCCCGCGGCGCCAGGCAGTTGGTCGAAGGCCAGGCACAGCGCCGACTCGGCGAGCATTTTCGCCGTCTCGTCGTAGCCCGGATCGCCGCCCGAGACCTCCGTGAACACCGTGCGGCCGCCGCCCTCGCCCACGAAACGCACCGAGAACCAGCTCTTCGCCCTGCGCCGCTCGTCCGGACCCTCGCCCGGCTTGATCCGGTCCGACAACCAGCGCCGGGCAGGGGGTAGTTGGGCCAGACCGAAGAGCGCTCCCACGGCCGCCGTACCACCCGCCGCCATGGGAAGCGTGCGGACCGCCGCGTAGTGCCGGTAGCGGAAGTCCGGACCGTACCGCGGCAATGCCCGCGCCGAGCGCGCCACGATCTGCCGGTCCACCGTCGGCAGCGGCAGCGCCCACGCGCCGGTCTCCCGGCTGAACCGCGGCCCGGCGAGCGGGGCCCGCGCCCGTCGTCCCACCAGCCGCGGCTCGTGCAGCCGCCGGTCGTGCGCGGCGCGCAGCATCTGCCGGCCGCGGCCCATCGCGGTGAGCGCGGAGGCGAACGTCCCGCCGGAGAAGGTGGCGTTGGAGCGTACGAACCCGTCGACGCGCAGCGGCACGTCCTCGGGAAGGTGCTGGACGGTGAAGTACGCCCCCAGGTCGTGCGGGACGGAGTCGAAGCCGCAGGCGTGGACGAGCCGCGCCCCGGTCTCCCGGGCCCGCGCGTCATGGCGTACGTACATCAGGTCCACGAACTCGGGCTCGCCGGTCAGATCGACGTAGTCGGTCCCGGCTTCCGCGCAGGCGGCGACCAGCGGCTCGCCGTACCAGATGTAGGGGCCGACCGTCGTGGCCACCACATGAGTGGACTCGGCGAGTTCGCGCAGCGCGTCGGGGTCGTCCGCGTCCGCCTCGATCAGCGGCAGCTCGGCGCAGCCGGGATGCTTGGCGGCAAGGCGCTCACGCAGCCGCTCCAGCTTCTGCCGGCTGCGGCCCGCGACGGCCCAGCGGCATCCGTCGGGCGCGTGCGCCGCGAGGTACTCCGCGGTGAGCACGCCGACGAAGCCCGTCGCTCCGAAGAGCACGATGTCGTACGGGCGCTGCGCGCGACCGGTCCCGTTCTGCCTGTTCAATGGCCCCTCCGCCGTTGCCCCCGCGGTCGTGTCGGTGGCTGAGGCTAGCGTGCGAACGGGGTCGGGAAGAAGATGCGTTTCCCATCAGTAACATGCCGGGCCGCGCGGCCCGGATCGTCCGCCGCGCCGGGGCGCCTCGACGATCTGAGGGTGCCGCCGTACGGGAGTAGGCTGCGGACAATTCTAAGCGCTTGCTCGGCCCGGGGCCTTGTGCCGAGTGGAACGCGTTCTTACCATCACTGGTGTTACATCAGTTGTGTCACAGTGCTGGGGGCTTGATGGCAGCGATGGGCACCGGCCCGCTGGCCGGAGTGCGAGTGGTCGAACTGGCGGGCATCGGGCCCGGTCCGTTCGCCGCCATGCTCCTGGCCGACCTCGGCGCCGATGTCGTACGGGTCGACCGGCCCGGCGGCTCGGGGCTGAGCATCGATCCGGCGTACGACCTCACCAACCGCAACAAGCGCTCCGTGCTGATCGACCTCAAGGCGGCGGACGGCCCCGGCCAAGTCCTCGACCTGGTCGAGCGGGCCGACGTGCTGATCGAGGGCTACCGGCCCGGCGTCGCCGAACGGCTCGGCGTGGGGCCGCAGCAGTGCCTCGCCCGCAATCCGCGCCTGGTGTACGGGCGGATGACCGGCTGGGGCCAGGAGGGACCGCTCGCCCAGCGCGCCGGACACGACATCGCGTATATCGCCGTCACCGGCACCCTCGGCATGATCGGCAAGCCCGACGAGCCGCCGGCCGTCCCGGCCAACCTCGTCGGCGACTACGCCGGCGGCTCGCTCTATCTTGTCGTCGGAGTGCTCGCGGCCCTGCAACACGCCCGCAGTGAGGGCGGGGCGGGCCAGGTCGTGGACGCGGCGATCGTCGACGGAGCCGCCCATCTCGCCACGATGATCCACGGGATGATGGCGGCAGGCGGCTGGCAGGACCGGCGCGGGGCGAACCTGCTCGACGGCGGCTGCCCCTTCTACGGAAACTACGAGACCGCCGACGGCGAGTACATGGCGGTCGGCGCACTGGAGCAGCAGTTCTACAACGAGTTCATCGAGCTGCTCGGCATCAAGGACGAGGCTCCGGCGCGTAAGGACTTCGCCCGCTGGGGCGAGCTGCGCGCCGCCGTCGCCGCCCGCTTCAAGACCAGGACGCGCGAGGAGTGGACCGCCGTCTTCGAGGGCTCGGACGCCTGTGTCGCCCCGGTGCTCTCATTGCGGGAAGCCCCCTCGCACCCGCATCTCGCGGCCCGCGGAACCTTCGTCGACCACGGCGGACTCACCCAGCCCGCGCCCGCGCCCCGCTTCTCCGCCACACCCGGCTCCGTGTACCGGGGCCCCGCCCAGCCGGGCGCCGACACCGCAGAAGTGGCCCGCGACTGGGAGCTGCCCGGCCTCGCTGAGCCCGCCAAGGAGGGCGAGAGTTGAAGCGTCAGATCTTCACCGCCGAGCACGACGCGTTCCGCGAGACCGTCCGGACCTTCCTCACCAAGGAGGTCCTGCCGCACTACGAGCAGTGGGAGAAGGACGGCATCGTCAGCCGGGACGCCTGGCTGGCCGCGGGGAAGCAGGGACTGCTCGGACTCGCCGTGCCCGAGGAGTACGGAGGCGGCGGGAACGCCGATTTCCGCTACAGCGCCGTCCTGGCCGAGGAGTTCACCCGGGCTGGCGCGGCCGGGCTCGCGCTCGGACTGCACAACGACATCATCGGCCCCTACCTCACCGGCCTCGCGACCGAGGAGCAGAAGCGGCGCTGGCTGCCCGGCTTCTGCAGCGGCGAGATCATCACCGCCATCGCGATGACCGAGCCGGGCGCGGGTTCCGACCTCCAGGGCATCCGCACCGCCGCCGAGGACGGTGGCGACCACTGGATCCTCAACGGCTCCAAGACCTTCATCTCCAACGGCATCCTCGCCGACCTGGTGGTCGTCGTCGCCAAGACCACCCCCGAGGGCGGGGCCAAGGGCCTCTCACTGCTGGTCGTCGAACGCGGCATGGACGGCTTCGAGCGCGGCCGCAACCTCGACAAGATCGGCCAGAAGTCCCAGGACACGGCCGAGCTGTTCTTCAATGACGTGCGCGTCCCCAAGGAGAATCTGCTCGGCGAGCTGAACGGCGCCTTCATCCATCTGATGACCAATCTCGCGCAGGAGCGGATGGGCATAGCGGTCGCCGGAATCGCCGCCGCAGAGTATCTGCTCGAGATCACCACCCAGTATGTGAAGGAGCACGAGGCCTTCGGGCGGCCGCTCTCCAAGCTTCAGCACATCCGGTTCGAGATCGCCGAAATGGCCACCGAATGCGCTGTCACCCGTACGTTCCTCGACCGCTGCATTGTGGATCACTCGAACGGGGAACTCGACGCCGTACACGCGTCGATGGCCAAATGGTGGGCCACCGAGCTGCAGAAGCGCGTCGCCGACCGCTGCCTGCAATTGCACGGCGGCTACGGCTATATGACGGAATACCGCGTCGCCAGGGCTTTCACGGATGGCCGTATCCAGACGATCTACGGTGGCACGACCGAGATCATGAAGGAAATCATCGGCCGTTCTCTTCTCGCCTGACCCTCATTGAAAGGCTGCTGTCTTGAGTACCGAAGCGTATGTGTACGACGCGATCCGCACCCCGCGCGGGCGCGGCAAGGCCAATGGCGCCCTGCACGGCACCAAGCCGATCGACCTCGTGGTCGGTCTGATCCACGAAATCCGCAACCGTTTCCCCGGCCTCGACCCGGCGGCGATCGACGACATCGTGCTCGGCGTCGTAGGCCCCGTCGGGGACCAGGGCTCCGACATCGCCCGTATCTCGGCCATCGCCGCCGGGCTGCCCGACACGGTCGCGGGCGTACAGGAGAACCGCTTCTGTGCCTCGGGCCTCGAGGCCGTCAACATGGCCGCGATGAAGGTCCGTTCGGGCTGGGAGGACCTGGTGCTCGCGGGCGGCGTCGAGTCGATGTCGCGGGTGCCGATGGCCTCCGACGGCGGCGCCTGGTTCGCCGACCCGATGACCAACTACGAGACGGGCTTCGTCCCGCAGGGCATCGGCGCCGACCTCATCGCCACCGTCGAGGGCTTCTCCCGCCGCGACGTCGACGAGTACGCTGCGCTCTCCCAGGAGCGGGCCGCCGACGCCTGGAAGGACGGCCGCTTCGACCGCTCCGTCGTCCCCGTCCGCGACCGCAACGGCCTGGTCGTCCTCGACCACGACGAGCACCTGCGCCCCGGCACCACCGCGGACAGCCTCGCCGCGCTCAAGCCTTCGTTCGCCAGCATCGGCGAGATGGGCGGCTTCGACGCGGTGGCGCTGCAGAAGTACCACTGGGTGGAGAAGATCGACCACGTACACCACGCGGGCAACTCCTCCGGCATCGTCGACGGCGCGGCGCTCGTCGCGATCGGCACGAAGGAGGTCGGCGAGCGGTACGGACTGACCCCGCGCGCCCGGATCGTCTCCGCCGCGGTCTCCGGCTCCGAGCCGACCATCATGCTCACCGGCCCGGCGCCCGCCACCCGCAAGGCGCTCGCCAGGGCCGGGCTCACGATCGACGACATCGACCTCGTGGAGATCAACGAGGCGTTCGCCGGTGTCGTCCTGCGCTTCGCCCGCGACCTGGACCTCCCGCTGGACAAGATCAACGTCAATGGCGGTGCGATCGCCCTGGGCCACCCGCTCGGCGCCACCGGCGCGATGATCCTCGGCACCGTCATCGACGAACTGGAGCGCCAGGGCAAGCGGTACGGCCTCGTCACGCTCTGCGTCGGCGGCGGCATGGGCATCGCGACGGTGGTCGAGCGCCTGTAGCCCTACGGCCCCGGCGCACCGTCCACAGGGACGCGCGTGCGCGGCGGCCGCCTCGCGACCTTCCGGGCCCCGGCCCGACCAGACCTCATGGAGACTTCGCAATGACCGAGAGCACCACCATCCGCTGGGAGCGGAGCGACGACGGCGTCGTCACCCTCGTCCTCGACGATCCCAATCAGTCCGCCAACACGATGAACCAGGCCTTCAAGGACTCCATCGCGGCGATCGCAGAGCGCGCGGAGGCCGAGAAGGACTCCATCCGCGGCATCATCTTCACCTCCGCCAAGAAGACCTTCTTCGCGGGTGGCGACCTCAAGGACATGATCAAGGTCGGTCCGGAGAACGCCGAGCAGGTCTTCGACACCGGCATGGCCATCAAGCACGCCCTGCGGAAGATCGAGACCCTCGGCAAGCCCGTCGTCGCGGCGATCAACGGCGCGGCGCTGGGCGGCGGTTACGAGATCGCCCTGGCCTGCCACCACCGCATCGCACTCGACGCGCCCGGCTCCAAGATCGGCCTGCCCGAGGTCACCCTCGGCCTGCTGCCTGCGGGCGGCGGCGTCACCCGTACCGTACGGCTGATGGGCATCGCGGACGCGCTGCTGAAGGTGCTGCTGCAGGGTACGCAGTACTCCCCGCAGCGGGCCCGGGAGAACGGCCTGATCCACGAAGTGGCCGCCACCACCGACGATATGCTCGCCAAGGCGCGCGCCTTCATCGATGCCAACCCCGAGTCCCAGCAGCCCTGGGACGTCAAGGGCTACAAGATCCCCGGCGGCACCCCGTCCAACCCGCGGTTCGCCGCCAACCTCCCCGCCTTCCCCGCGAATCTGAAGAAGCAGACCGCCGGCGCCCCCTACCCCGCCCCGCGCAATATCCTCGCGGCGGCCGTCGAGGGCTCCCAGGTCGACTTCGAGACCGCGCAGACCATCGAGGCGCGGTACTTCACCGAGCTGGTCACCGGCCGGATCGCCAAGAACATGATCCAGGCGTTCTTCTTCGACCTGCAGGCGGTCAACTCCGGCGCCAACCGCCCCGGGGGCATCGAGCCGCGCCCGGTCCGCAAGGTCGCCGTCCTCGGCGCGGGGATGATGGGCGCGGGCATCGCGTACTCCTGCGCCCGGGCGGGCATCGAAGTCGTCCTCAAGGACGTGTCTCTGGATGCCGCAGAGAAGGGCAAGGGCTACTCCGAGCAACTGCTGGCGAAGGCGCTCTCCCGGGGCCGTACGACCGAGGCCAAGCGGGACGCGCTGCTCGCCCGCATCACGCCGGCCGCGGAACCCGCGGATCTCGCGGGCTGCGACGCCGTGATCGAGGCGGTGTTCGAGGACACCGCGCTCAAGCACAAGGTGTTCCAGGAGATCCAGGACGTCATCGAGCCGGACGCGCTGCTCTGCTCCAACACCTCGACCCTGCCCATCACCGTGCTCGCCGAAGGCGTGTCCCGGCCCGTCGACTTCATCGGGCTGCACTTCTTCTCGCCCGTCGACAAGATGCCGCTCGTCGAGATCATCAAGGGCGAGCGCACCGGCGACGAGGCGCTGGCCCGCGCCTTCGACCTGGTCCGCCAGATCAACAAGACCCCGATCGTCGTCAATGATTCGCGCGGGTTCTTCACCTCGCGCGTGATCGGCCAGTTCATCAACGAGGGCGTGGCGATGGTCGGCGAGGGCGTCGACCCGGCATCGGTCGAGCAGGCCGCCGCGCAGGCCGGATACCCGGCGAAGGTGCTCTCCCTGATGGACGAGCTGACGCTCACCCTGCCGCGCAAGATCCGCAACGAGACCAAGCGCGCGGTCGAGGAGGCCGGCGGCACCTGGTCCGGGCACCCGGCGGACGCCGTGATCGACCGGATGGTCGACGAGTTCGGGCGTACGGGCCGCAGCGGCGGGGCGGGCTTCTACGAGTACGGCGAGGACGGCAAGCGGACCGGGCTGTGGCCGGGCCTGCGCGAGCACTTCACGCGTTCCGAGGTGGACGTGCCCTTCGAGGACATGAAGGAGCGGATGCTCTTCTCGGAGGCGCTGGACTCGGTCCGCTGCCTGGAGGAGAACGTGCTGACGTCGGTCGCCGACGCCAACATCGGCTCCATCATGGGCATCGGCTTCCCGGCCTGGACGGGCGGCGTGCTGCAGTACATCAATGGCTACGAGGGCGGACTGACCGGCTTCGTTGCGCGCGCCCGGGAGCTCGCCGAGCGGTACGGCGACCGCTTCGACCCGCCGGCGCTGCTGGTCGAGAAGGCGGAGCGGGGCGAGAAGTTCAGCGACGAGGCCTGACCGTCGTGGCCTGACCGTCGCGGCCGGGGCCGCGTCCACCGCCGAGTGGCAGCAACGCCGAGTGGTACGACTGCGCCGTACCACTCGGTGGTACTACTCCGTGGCGAACGCGGCCCGCAGCTCCTCCTTCAGCGACCGCTGGAACGCGGTCACCAGCGCCTGGACCACCATCGGCTGCATATGGGCGGACAGCGACTTCATCGCCGCGACATGCTCGGGGTCCGACTCCCGTTCCCGGTACGGGCTCCACACCTCGTCCCGGAACAGCTGGGTGAGTTCGTGCGCGGCGGAGCGGGTGTGCTTCAGCAGGACGGTACGGGCGGCGAGGATCGTCTCGTGCGCGATCGGCACGTCCAGCAGCTGCACACCGAGCCGCAGCAGCCCCGGGTCGAGCCGGTAGCCGTCGGCGTCGCCCGCGTGCTCCAGGACGCCCATCGCCGCGAGCCGGTCGATGTCCTCCTCGCTCAGCGACCGCCCCGCACGGCGCTCCAAGTCGGCATGGGACGCCTCCTCGGCCGAATCCGGCGCCCAGGAAGCCACCAGCGCACGGTGGACGGCTAGATCGTGCGCGCTCAGGTCCTCCGGCAGTTGCTCCACATAGCGCTCGATCGCGGCGAGGGTCATGCCCTGGTGCTGAAGCTCCTCGATGAGGGCCAGCCGGGACAGATGGCCCGGGCCGTAGTGCCCGACCCGCCGCGGCCCGATCGCCGGGGGAGGCAGCAGCCCGCGCGTGCTGTAGAAGCGAACGGTCCGCACGGTGACCCCGGCCCGCGCGGCCAGCTCGTCGACGGTGAGCGTCGGCTCCTCGGTCTCGGTCGCCATGGGTGCGCCTCACTTTCTCCTCACGCGGTGCAACAGTATTGCTGTCTCACCAGTGTTGTGAAAGTGCCCTGCGGATCTGGGCGCGCAGTCGAAGTGGCTGCACAGCACGGCGGGCGTGCCCACTTGGTGGGCACGCCCGCCGCGTGTCGGTCCTCAGTCCACGTTCACGCCGTACGCGCTGAGCACTTCCTTCACCGGCTGGTGGATCGCAGAGCCCCTGGTGCCGGAGCAGCCGGCGCTGCCCGAGTGGATGCCCAGCGCGGTGGCACCTGCGAAGTGCGCGCCGCCGCTGTCGCCGCCCGCCGAGCAGGCGGTGGTGCGGACCAAGTTGTAGACCGGCCCCTCGCCGTAGTTGACGGTGACGTTCACCGCGGTGACCTTGCCGCTGGTCACCTTGGACGTCGAGCCGCTCTTCCTGATGGCCTGGCCGACGATGGCGTCCGCCGCGGACGTGATGTCCTGGTACCTGCCGTTGTAGAGGTTGACGTCCCCGGCGGGCTGCGAGCCGTCCGTGTACCGGACGAGGCCGTAGTCGTTGGTCGGGAAACTGGTGCCCTCGCTGGTCCCGATGGCCGCGCCGTGGGACGTCGTCGACCAGCTTGTGGCCGTGTTGGTGCAGTGGCCCGCCGTCACGAAGTAATGGGCCGTGCCCTTCGAGACGTTGAAGGCTGCCGAGCAGCGGTAGCCGCCGCCGTGGATCGCGTCTCCGCCGACCACCTCCTTCTTGAGGACTCCGGGGACACGCTTGATCCGCACGGCGTCGCCGAGACTCGCGGCCACCGTCTTCAGCAGCGTCATTGAGCCCGTGGAGACGGTCCGGTCGGCCTCGATCGCGATCCGGTTCGTCGAGGGGTCGATACCCCAGGAGGTGCCGGTGATCTTCGCCCGGGCATCCAGGACGGCCATGGCGGATTCGAGCTCGGCCGTGCTGCGCTCGACGCGCTTCGCGCGTGCGCCGGCGGCCCGGACCTGGTCGGCCGCGGCCTCATCGGTGACGGTGACGACCAGTTCGCCCGTGTCGGCGTCGAGATACGACCCGGCGGTGCGCTCGCCGAGCGCACGTTCGAGAGTGCTGTGCAGTTGGTACTGCATCGCCGAGGGCGTGACGCCCGGATGTGGTTCCGGGGCGGCCGCGGCGGTGCCTGGGCCCAGACCGGCGGCAGGCAGGGCGAGGAGGGCGGAAAGGCCGATGCGCGCGCGGAGCGTGCGTCTCATGGGGGGGCTTCTCCTTCGTACGAGTCCGTAGTGGGGGTGCCGAGAAGCAGTTTGGACTGGACCAGTCCGGTGTGCCGGATTAAATCCGCCATGGCCCTGCCATGCAGGCAGCCCCGTGAGAACGCCGGACCACCCGTTCGGCGGAAGGGGTCGAGGGCATGTCAGGGATGGATCTGGACGGTGGCCGCGGTGAGCCGGCGGACCGTGTGCAGCAGCGCGTGCTCCGCGGCAAGCGCCACGGCGTGCGCCTGCGCCACCGTCAGCGCGGGGTCGACCGCGATCGACGTCTCGGCCCGCAGATCGTGCCCGAGCCAGCGCATTCGTACGTCCCCCACGGCCCGTACGCCCTCGACATGACAGAGCGCGTGCTCGGCCTGGTCGACCAGCGCAGGGTCCACCGCGTCCATCAGCCGGTGCCAGATCTCGCGCGCCGCACCGCGCAGCACCAGCGCGATCGCCCCCGTGATCGCGAGCCCGATCAGCGGATCGGCCCACCGCCATCCGAGTGCAGCTCCGCCCGCGCCCAGCAATACGGCCAGAGAGGTGAATCCGTCACTGCGAGCGTGCAGTCCGTCAGCGACCAGCGCGGCCGATCCGATCCTGCGGCCAGTGCGGATCCGGGCCACTGCCACCCACTCGTTGCCGGCGAATCCCACCAGACCGGCCGCGGCCACTGCAGCCAGATGGCTGACCTCCTGCGGCTCGAACAGCCGCCGCAGCGCCTCGTAGCCGGCAAAGACCGCGGACGCGGCGATCACCAGCACCACGAAGACGCCTGCCAGATCCTCCGCCCGCCCGAAGCCGTAGGTGTAGCGGCGGGTGGCCGCCCGTCGGCCGAGGACGAAGGCGAGGGCGAGCGGCAGGGCGGTGAGCGCGTCGGCGGCGTTGTGGACGGTGTCGCCGAGCAGCGCCACCGACCCCGACGCGGCCGCGATCACCGCCTGGACGGCTGTCGTGGCGGCGAGCACGCCGAAGGAGAACCACAGCGTCCGCAGCCCCTGCGCCGACCCTTCGAGGGCGGCGTCGACGCGCTCATGAGCGTGGTGATGGTGGTGACCATGAACGTGCCCGTGACCGGTCATGGTCACCACCGTGACATACCAACTCCCTTGCAGCCACTGCCGAAAAGCGGCCTCTGACCAGCTGCGAAGGGCTTGCGACTACTGTCCGGACGCGACGACCGGGTAATGGTCGGAGAGGTTGGTGTACGTGTAGCTCGTGCCCCAGCTGGAGACCGTCCAGGGCGCGCTCTGCTCCTTGATCACCTCATTGGTCCAGCCGGCCGGCTTCGCGTGCCCGGTGCGGTGCAGGACGTAGTCGAGGTCCTCGCGCGGGTCGTCCGGATAGCGCTCGGACGCGATCGAGTTCTGCTCGGTGTCGAAGGAGTACGGGTGTCCGGTGCGGGCGTCCGCGCCCGCGAGACCCGCGTCGGCGAGCATCGTGGCGTACTCCGGCGTCCGCGAGTCGACATTGAAGTCGCCCGCGACCAGGACCTGTTCAGCGGCCGGGATGTTCCTGCCGTCCAGGAAGGCGTCGATCGCCTTGAACTGGCGGCTGCGCATCTGCGCCGCCTCGCCCGCGCCACAGCCGGGATCGGTGGACTGCGCGTGCGTACCCACCACATGCACCTTCGCGCCGTTGACGTTCAACACGGCATAGACGAAGCCCTTGTTGGACCACCAGTCCGCCCCGCAGGCGTCCTTGTAGACGAACTGCTCCTTGCGGACGATCGGCCACTTGCTGAGCACCGTGACCCCGCCGTCCTCGGGCGTGGTGGCCGAGTACGACCCGCCGGTCGCGTCCCAGCCGTCCTTGCTCCGCCCCATCACCGGGGTCTGGTACGGGTACTGGGCGGCGGCCTGCTGCATCAGCGGGCCCGAAGAGGAGTTGTCGAAGGCCTCCTGGATCACGACGACGTCGTTGCCCTGGAAGAACGAGGTCGCGGGGATCGCCGCGGCCCGGTGGTCCTGGCCCCAGTTGGGGTACAGCGTCTTGCTGAACAGGAAGGCGTTGTACGTCAGCACCTTCAGGGACGGCGTCGCGGCCGCCGGGGCTGCGGAAGCTGTCGGAGCCGTCCCGGTGAGGGCGGCCGCGGCGAGCGCGGTGGAAAGAGCTGCGCCAGGGATGCGGCGGAGCGCGGAGTGCGGCACAAAGACTCCCGGATGTGGTGGGGGGTACGACCGGCGACGCACATCAAATCAGCCAGAGTTACCACCTGGTAATGGCCAGGGGCCCACTTTCTTTCCGCAGCCGTACGATCTCACCAACACTGGTGCCGCCGCCTTCGCGCTGCTGCCCGGCAGGGGCGGCGGAAGGCCTGCCCGGCCCCATGAAAGTTACGATGGTCAAATGACCGGGCCCGCGGCTGATCCCGTACCACCACCGCCCGGCGGAGTGCTCTGGACCCTCGCCGGTGACATCCGCGGTCTGCTGATGCTGCCCGCCGCTCTCACCCTGCAGGTCGCTCACCCCGCCGTCGGCGCCGGCGTCGACGAGCACTCCGTCTTCCGCACCGACCCGTGGGGTCGCGGCGAGCGTTCGCTGCGCTCGCTCCAGCTGTGGGTGTACGGGGGCGATGCAGCGGCAGAGGAGGGGCGCAGGCTCCGGGAGCTGCACAAGACCATCCAGGGCACGGATGCACACGGCCGCAGGTACCACGCGCTCGATCCGGCCTACTACTCCTGGGTCCACGCCACCGGCTTCCCGGTCTACCGGCACGCGCTGCGCTATCTGGCGCGCCCGCTCACCGAGGCGCAGGAGCGCAAGCTCTACGCCGAGTGGCTCCAGGTCGGACGGGTCCTCGGCATCCACGACCGGGACATGCCCCAGACGATCGAGGAGTTCTGGCCGTACTACCGCAAGGTCCTCGCCGACGAACTGGAGGCGACCGTCGTCGTACGCGAACTGATCGCCACCGACCCGGCGCTGCCGCCGCCCGACCGCGGGCCGCTGGCGCTCAGAGTGCTGCTCAGGACGGTGTGGCCGGTGCTGCTGCCCGCGTTCGCCCGCTTCCGCCGCTTCATGACCATCGGGCTGATGCCGCCCGACGCGCGCGAGGCGATCGGCCTGGAGTGGACGGACGAGCAGGAGCGCAGACTGCGCAGATTCGCCCGGGTCGTACGGGCCGTGGTTCCCGTACTCCCCGAGCGACTGCGGTACCTCCCGCTGGCGCGCGAGGCGCGGCGGGCCGCCCGGATCAGCCGGTCAGACCGCCCCGTGCGATGACGTCCCCGTACCAGCGGGCGCTGTCCTTGAAGGTACGGCGCTGGGTCGCGAAGTCGACATGGACGATGCCGAACCGCTTGCTGTAGCCGTACGCCCACTCGAAGTTGTCGAGCAGCGACCACAGGAAGTAGCCACGCACATCCGCGCCCGCCCCGATCGCCCGGTGCACCGCCGAGAGATGAGCCCGCAGATACTCCACCCGCTCCGGGTCGTGGACCTCGCCGGACGGGTCGGCGTAGTCGTCGTACGCGGCCCCGTTCTCGGTGATCACCAGCGGCACGCCCGGCAGGTCGTCGCGCAGCCGGGTCAGCAGCTCGTACAGACCGTCGGCGTCGACCGGCCAGTCCATCGCGGTGCGCGGGCCCGGCGCGGGCAGGAAGCGCACATGCTCCTCCGCACCGGCCCACGGCGACGGCGAGTCCGACGAGCCGGCGCCGACGACGGTGGGGGAGTAGTAGTTGATGCCCAGCGAGTCGATCGGCGTGGAGACGACCTCCAGATCGCCGTCCTGGACGAAGGCCCAGTCGGTCACCGCGGCCGTGTCACGGACCAGATCCTCCGGAATCCGGCCGTGGAACACCGGATCGAGGAAGATCCGGTTCCCGACGGCGTCGATCCGGCGCGCGGCATCGAGGTCGGCTGCGGAGTCGGTGAGCGGACGCACCGCGTGCAGATTGAGCGTCAGCGAGATCTCGGACGTCGATGGCAGGGCGGTGTGCAGCACTTGAGCCGCCAGGCCGTGCGCCAGGTTGAAGTGGTGGGCTGCGCGCAGCGAGGCACTCGCGCTGGTCCGCCCCGGCGCGTGCACCCCGGAGCCGTACCCGAGAAACGCCGCACACCACGGCTCGTTCAGGGTGGTCCAGGTCGCCACCCGGTCACCGAGCGCGTCCGCCATGATCCCGGCGTAGTCGCCGAACCGCCGGGCGGTCTCGCGCTGCGGCCAGCCACCCGCGTCCTCCAACTCCTGCGGCAGATCCCAGTGGTAGAGCGTGGCGACCGGCCGGATACCCGCCTCGAGGAGTTCGTCGGTGAGCCGGCGGTAGAAGTCCAGGCCCTTCTGTACGGCGGGACCGCGCCCGGTCGGCTGCACCCGTGGCCAGGCGATGGAGAACCGGTAGTCGGTGACGCCCAGTTGCTTCATCAGCGCGACGTCCTCGCGCATCCGGTGGTAGTGGTCGGCGGCGATGTCGCCGGAGTCACCGTTGCGGACCTTGCCAGGCGTGCGGCAGAAGGTGTCCCAGATGGACGGCGTACGGCCGTCCTCGGTGGCGGCACCCTCGATCTGGTACGCGGCGGTGGCGGTGCCCCAGCGGAAACCGGCCGGGAACCGGAGCTCCGTCGTCGTCTCGGGGCGTGCGTCGACAGCGGTCATGAGGTGGGACTCCCAGGAAATAGAGATGAGGCGGTGGGGGACGTGGTCAGCCCTTGACGGCGCCCTGCATGATGCCGCCGACGATCTGCCGGCCGAGCAGCCCGAAGACCAGCAGCACGGGAAGAGTGCCGAGCAGCGTGCCGGCCATGATCACGGACTGGTCGTGGACATAGCCGCCGCCCAGCTGGCGCAGCGCCACCTGCACGGTCGGCTCCTGCGAGGAGAGCGCGACGATCGGCCAGAAGAAGTCGTTCCACGCGGCCATGAAGGTCAGCATGCCGAGCACGGCCATACCGGGCCGGGCGATGGGTACCACGATCGACCAGAAGATCCGCGCGGTGGACGCACCGTCGACCCGGGCCGCCTCGATCAGCTCGTCCGGCAGCGACTGCACCAGGTACTGCCGCATGAAGAACACGCCGAAGGCGGAGACAAGGCCGGGCAGGATCACGGCCTGCAGCTGATTCACCCACTGCAATTCGGCGATCAGCATGAACAGCGGGATCACACCGAGCTGCGGCGGGATCATCATCGTCCCCACCGTGATGGCCAGCAGCGCGCCGCGGCCACGGAAGCGCAGCTTGGCGAAGGCGAAACCGGCGAGGGTGCAGCACAGCACTGTGCCGATCGTGATCGAGCCGGAGACGATGAAGGAGTTGAGGAGTGCCTTGCCGATATCGGCCTCCTCCATCACCGCCTCGAAGTTGCGGATCAGATTCGACCCGGGCAGCAGCGTCGGCGGCACCTTCGCCAGATCGGCGTTGGAGCGGCTGGCGGCGACGATGGTCCAGTAGAAGGGGAACGCCGAGATCAGGACGGCGACGATCAGGATCGCGTACGCGAGCTTGCCGCCCTGCATCGTGCGGCCCGCCCGGCTTTTCCGCCGACGCGTGGACTGCGGTCGTGGGCCCGCGGCAGGCGGTTTCGTAGGCGGGTCGGCGAGCGCGGTCATCGGCCGGCCTCCTTGCGGGAACGGCGGTGCGCGATCAGGGCGTTGACCCCGACCAGCACCAGGATCAGCAGGAACATCACCCAGGCGATGGCGGCGGCCCGGCCCAGATGGAAGAAGCCCCAGCCCTGTTCGTACATATAGAGGCCGAGCGTCTGGTACTGGTGCGAGATGCCGCCGGAGATGGAGCCCTCGAACAGCAGCGGTTCACCGAAGAGCTGGGTGGCGCCGATCGTCGAGACGACGACGGTGAACAGGATCGTGGGACGCAGTCCCGGCAGCGTGACATGGATGAACTGCCGCCAGCGCGAGGCCCCGTCCATCTCGGCGGCCTCGTACAGCTCGCTCGGAATGGACTGCATGCCCGCCAGATAGATCAGCGCGTTGTAGCCGGTCCAGCGCCAGATGACGATGGTCGATACGGCGATCTGCGAGGAGACCGTGCCGGCCTGCCAGTCCACCGGACCGAAACCGACAAGCCCCAGCACATAGTTGATCAGCCCGAAGTCCCGGCCGAAGAGCTGCGCGAAGACCAGCGTCGCGGCGGCGACCGAGGTCGCGTAAGGCAGCAGCATCGCCGTACGCAGGAAAGTCCGGCCGCGCAGCCGGTAGTTGAGCAGATGGGCCAGCCCGAGCGCCATCACCAGCTGCGGGACGGTGGACAGCACCCCGATCGTGAAGGTGTTGCCCAGCGCGGTCCAGAAGATCTCGTCGCCGAAGAGCGCGGTGTAGTTGCCAAGGCCCCGCCACTCCATCTCGCCCGGCGTCTGCAGCTCGACCCGGTAGAGCGAGACAAAGGCTGTGTAGATCAGCGGGAAGAGCCCGAAGGCGGCGAACAGGGTGAAGAACGGGGCGATATAGGCGTACGGCGAGAGCGTGCGCCAGGTCCGGTACGCGGCCGACGGCCGGGCCCCTGGCGGCGGGGAGACCGGTTTCGCGGTGGCGGTGAGGGTCACGGTGCGGCCCTTCGAGGAGTCGTTACGGGAAGCTGAAAGACCAGGAGCCTTCAGGCCGGTCCGGCCGGGAACCTGGGACCGGCCTGAAGGAGCTGTGCCGACCGCGGGTCAGCCGGTCGCGTTCTCCACGTTCTTCTTCGCGGTCGACCAGGCCTTGTCGGGCGAGGTGCCCTTGCGCTCCACCTCGCTCAGCGCGTTGGTGATCTGGTCGGCCACGCTCTTGTCGTGGACGCCGAGCACCTGGACCGGCGCGGCCTTGGCGGCGTCACCGAAGATCTGGCCGATCGGGGCGTCGGAGAAGTACGGGTCCTTGGCCGCCGCGACCTTGGCGATGGCGCCGGTCGAGGAGGGGAAGTTGCCCTGCTTGGTGAAGAGCTTGGCCTGCTGCTCCGGGGCGGTGAGCCACTGGATCAGCTCGTACGCCTCCTTCTTGTGCTTGGCTGCCCGCGGGATCGAGAGATACGAGCCGCCCCAGTTGCCGGCGCCTTCGGGCAGCTTGGCAATGTCCCACTTGCCCTTGCCCGCGTCACCGGCCTGGCCCTTGATGTAGCCGAGCATCCAGGCGGGGCAGGGCATGGTGGCGAAGGAGCCGGCCGAGAACGCCTGGTTCCACTGCGGCGACCACTGGTCGAGCTTGGCGCTCAGACCTGACTGCGCCGCCTCGGTGGAGGCGTCCCAGGCCGCCTTGATCGCCGGGTTGTCCTCGTAGATCAGCTTTCCGGAGGCGTCGTAGTACCGCTCCTTCTGCTGGCCGACCATGATCGCGTAGAGGCTGCCGACGCTGTCCACCCAGGCGCTCTTGGCGGGGGCCTTCTTCTTGTACTCCTTGCCGAGCGACAGATAGCCGTCCCAGGTGGACCACTTGGCGGCCAGCTGAGTGCGGTCGGTGGGCAGACCGGCCTGCTTGAAGAGGTCGGTGCGATAGCACATGGCCTCCGGGCCGACATCCGTGCCCAGGCCCAGGATCTGGCCGTCCTTGCCGGTGGCCGCCGACCACTTGGCCTCGGCGAACTGGTCCTTGAGCTTGTCGGCGCCGTACTTCTTCAGGTCCTCGAACTTGTCGGCCTGCTGCTGGGTGACGGAGGCGATCCGGCCCACCTCGATGCCCTGCACATCGGCGAGGCCACCACCACCCGCGAGCCGGGTCTGCAGCGACTTCCAGTAGTCCTGCTCGTCCTCGGTGTCGCTCTGCTTGATCTTGATGTTTGGGTGGAGCTTCTCGTACTCCGCGTAGAGCCCGGCCTCCTTGTAGCCGAAGGATCCGAAGAGATCGACGGTGAGCGTGACCTTGCCGCCCGCGCTGTCGGATGCGCCGTCCGGCGATCCGGATCCACAGGCGGCGAGCAGTGCCCCGGCGAGCGCGACCGCACCCAGGCGGACGGTGGCCCTTTTGGCGGCTCGGGCGATGGGCATGAGAAGCCTCCCTTGGCTTCGGTGGAGCGAGACCGCCCGATTGAGAGCGCTCTCAAAGATGCGTCTGGAGAGTGCCCCGGAGGCGCTCGCCCCGTCAAGTCCCGAAGGCGTAACGGCTTGGACTCGGCCTGAACTGCCGCCTGCGTCTCAACTATTGACACCTCTGTTTCAGGAGTTTTACGTTCCTTGGCATCTGAGAGCGCTCTCGGACGCCCTTTCCCGTGATGACTTCGAGGTGCCGTCCATGCCAGCCACCCGCACCAGACCAGCTGCCGCGCTGGCTCTGGTCTCAGCCCTGGCCGCCTTCGGCCTGGGCCCGGCCGCCACTCCGGCGGCGGCCGCCACCGTCCCCGTAGGCTCTGGCAGCTACTCCGACACCCGCCCCGCAGGGACGTCGGGCCCGACCACCAACACCGGCGCGCCGGTCACTCCCAAGGTCACCCCCGCCGCGAAGGACAAGCCCGTCCCCACCAACGACTGGTGGTCGTCCCTCGCCTTCCAGCGGTACGGCGACAACCCGTACTCCACCCCCATGTACGGCCACCCGATCACCTACCAGGCCACGGCCGGCGGTCTCGAAGTCGGCTACCCCACAACGCCCGCGGTCGTCGGCGAGGGCCGCCAGTACGAGTACGCCCACAAGCGCGACCTCACCCTCGGCCTCACCGGTCTCAACTCGCCGGACACCAAGGCCGACGACTGGTCCGACTGGACCGTGACCCCCTACTGGTCGGACGGCGCACGCACACTGCGCACCACCATCGGCCACGGCCTGCCGTTCGTATACGCCAAGGGCTCCGGCGGCAACGCCCAGATCACCACCGCCGCCGCGCCCGCCGTCTTCGCCGACCAGGGCAATGTCCTCGGCATCACCGTCGCGGGCCACCACTACGCCCTCTTCGCACCCACCGGCAGCGACTGGACGGTCTCCGGCTCGACCATCACCGCGGGCCTCGGCGCCAAGGACTATTTCTCGCTCGCCGTACTGCCCTCCGCCGACGCGCTCGCGACGTACAAGAAGTACGCGTACAGCTTCGTCACCGGCTCCAAGGCGACCTGGAACTACACCGGCGGCACCGTGCGGACCACCTACAGCCTGACCACCGAGGCCAAGGAGGGCACCGAACGCGGAACGCTCCAGGCCCTCTACCGCCATCAGTGGCTGCACAGCACCGACCCGCTCACCGCCTACACATACGTCTCACCGCGCGGCACCATGAAGGTCCGCGAGGCGGCCTCGTTCACCACCAGCCAGAAGGCGTCCGCGGTGCTGCCCGGGCTGCCGAAGTCGAACGGCGTCGACCCGGCCCGGCTGAAGGGCTATCTCGACCAGGTCGCGAACGACCCGGACCCCTTCAAGGGCTACACGGACACCTACTGGACCGGCAAGGTGCTGGGGCAGCTCGCCCAACTGGTGCCCGCCGCCGACCAGATCGGCGAGACGGCCACCCGCGACAAGCTTCTCGGTCTGATCAAGGGCCGTCTGCAGGACTGGTTCACGGCGGGTGGCGCGAACGAGTTCTCGTACGACAAGGCATGGAAGACGCTCACCGGCTACCCCGCCTCTTACGGCAGCGACACCGAACTCAACGACCACCACTTCCACTACAGCTACTACGTCTACGCGGCCGCGGTCGTCGCCCAGTACGACCAGGCCTGGGCCGCCGACTCCGCCTGGGGCGGCATGGTCAAGACCCTGGTACGGGACGCGGCCAACCCCAGCCGGACCGACACCGCCTTCCCCTTCCTGCGTGGCTTCGACGTGTACGCGGGTCACAGCTGGGCCTCCGGGCACCAGGGATTCGCCGCGGGCAACAACCAGGAGTCGTCGTCGGAGTCCACCAACCTCAGCGCGGGCCTCGTACTGTGGGGCTCGGCCACCGGCGACACCGCGCTGCGCGACCTCGGGACGTATCTGCTGACCACCGAGTCGGAGGCGATCGCCCAGTACTGGTTCGACGCCGACGAGCAGGTCTTCCCGTCCTCCTTCGGCCATGACACGGCCGGCATGGTCTGGGGCAGCGGCGCGGCGTACGCCACCTGGTGGACCGCCAACCCGGAGGAGATCCACGGCATCAACGTCCTTCCCGTAACGGGTGGTTCACTCCACCTGGGCGGTGAGAAGGCCGCGATCCGGCGCAACATCGCCGAGATGGAACGGGAGAACGGCGGCCCGGCCGTCGAATGGCGCGACATCCTCTGGGAGTTCCAGTCGCTCGCCGACCCGGCGGCGGCGAAGGCCAAGTGGGACGCGGGCAACGCGGGCTACACCCCCGAGCAGGGCGAGTCCAAGGCGCACACCTACCACTGGATCAGCACGCTCGACGCGCTCGGCGCCCCCGACGCGACGGTGACCGGCGACATTCCGAGTTCCGCGGTCTTCACCAAGGGCACGGTACGGACCTACGCCGCGCACAACTACGGCGCCACGGCCCGTACGGTGAACTTCTCCGACGGCAAGACTCTCACCGTCCCGGCGCGCTCGACGGCGACCGGCACGGGGACCGGGGGAGGCGACCCGGACCCGGATCCCGATCCGGAGCCGCCCACGGGCAACACCTTCCAGCTCCGTACGGGAGGGGTGCTCACCACCGCGTCGGACGGCACGGCCGGCAGTGACACGATCGCGTCCGCGGCCGGCGGCAACTACGACGGCACCCCGCACCAGCCCCTCGTCTACGAGATCAGACACGTCAACGGCACACCCACCCCGGGCGCCGCGACCGCGTTCCGCCTTCAGCTGGACGCCGGCACCACCGTCGGCCTCGGCCAGCAGGCCCGTATCAGCTACGACTTCACGGGGGACGGCACCTTCGACCGGACCGAGACCTACCACTACTTCGCGACCGACCCGGTGGCGGGCTGGGAGGAGTACGCCCAGTCACGCGGCCTGAAGACGTCGACCGGAACCGTCGGCGATCTCAAGGGCGGCACCGTACGACTGGAGGTGTGGAGCGCCATCGGCAATGGCACCGCGAAGCTCCAGACCGGCACGGACAAGTCGGTGGTCGTGATCCCCTTCAGCTGATCCTCTTCAGCTGACCGCGCGGTGTGCGGCGGGCAACGGCCCTCTCAGGCCGAGGCCCGTCGCACCAGCGTGGTCGGAGTGATCACGGAGGCGGGAGCTCCGGCCCCGGGCTCGCTCTCGTTCAGTACGCGCATCAGCAGCCGGACCATCAACCGGCCCATCCCCTCGATGTCCTGACGGATCGTCGTCAGCGCCGGATCGGTCGTCTCCACCACCGACGCCATGTCGTCGAAGCCGACCAGCGCCACATCCTGCGGCACCCGCCGCCCCCGCTCGCGCAGCGTCCGCAGCGCTCCCGACGCCATCAGGTCGTTGGCGGCGAACACGGCGTCCAGTTCCGGGCGGCGGTCCAGCAGTTCGGCCATCGCGCGGGCGCCGCTGTCCGCGGTGAAGTCGCCCTGGCAGACGAGCTCCGGGTCGGCGTCCAGCAGGACGTCGCGGTAGCCGTCGATCCGGTCCAGCGCGGAGGTCTGGTCGCGGGGGCCGGCGATGTGCGCGATGTGCCGGCGGCCCAGGGAGACCAGATGACGTACGGCTTCCCGGGCGCCGCCGCGGTTGTCGCAGTCGACATAGGGGACGGCGAGCTCGGAGGCGGCGCCGGGCCAGCCCGGACGGCCGCCGAAGACGGTGGGCACCTGCACCCGGCGGGTTATGGCGGGCAGTTCGTCGTCGTTGTGCAGCGAGAAGGCCAGTGCGCCGTCGACATGGCCGCCGCCGAGATAGCGGGCGATCCGGTCGTAGTCGCCGGGCCCCTCCACCCACAGCAGCACCAGCTGGGAGTCGTACGCCGTCAGCTCGCGGCTGATGCCGCGCACCTGCTGCTCGAAGAAGGGGTCCGAGAAGATCCGGAACTCCGGCTCGGCGATGATCACGGCGACCGCGCCGTTGCGCCGGGTGACCAGGGTGCGGGCCGCGTGATTCGGTACGTATCCGAGCTCCTCGACCGCCTGGCGCACCTTGTCGACCAGCGGGGGGCGAACCCCAGCGCCGCCGTTGACGACCCGCGATGCCGTGGCCCGGGAGACACCGGCGCGGGCGGCGACGGCTTCCAGGGTGGGGCGGGACCCCGTGGTCTGCTCGGGCAAGGCGGGCGCTCCTCGTCGGCTTCAGTCGGCTGCGTCGGACGACAGCGGGGGAGGACGCTGCCAAGTACAGGATATCCGGTCCCGGCGATCTCCTGAGAGCGCTCCCACCCCGGGCTGACCAGGGGCCTGCCCCGGGTCCACCAGCGGCCTGCCCGGGCCGCCCGGAGCCGTCCCGGGACCGGGAGCGCCGCCGTCCTCCCGGCCGGGGACGGCGGCGCCTCGCGACTACGCCTCGCGACTGCGGCTCAGTGGTCGTCGTGCTCGTGAACCGTGTTCGTGGCGGCGATCTTCTTCCACGACTTCGGCTGGGTGTGCTTGCCATCGGCCTCAGCGATCCGGGCACCCGCCGCGGCCGGAGCGCCGGGCTTCGACGGCTGGTAGAGCCAGGTGTCGAACAGACCGGCCAGCGGCTTGCCGGAGACCTTCTCGGCGTACTTCACAAAGTCGCCGACCTTGGCGTTGCCGTAGGCGTGCTCGGTCGGCCAGCCCTTGAGGATCGCGAAGAAGTCCTTGTCGCCGACCTCGCCCCGCAGCGCCTGGAGCGCCAGCGCGCCCCGGTCGTAGATGGCGATGTCGAACTGCTTGTCCGGGCCCGGGTCACCGGGCTTGACCGTCCAGAAGGCGTCATCGGCCGGGTGCTGGGCATAGACCCAGTCCGCGAGTTCCTGCGCGGTGCCCTCGCCCTCCTTCTCCGACCAGAGCCACTGGCTGTAGCGGGCAAAGCCTTCGTTGACCCAGATGTCCTTCCAGCCGTCGACGGAGACACTGTCGCCGTACCACTGGTGGGCCAGTTCATGGACGACCACGGAGACATTCGCGCCGTTGGCGAACTGCCGCGGGCTGTAGAACGGACGGGTCTGCGTCTCCAGCGCGTAGCCGCTCGTCACATTGGGGACATAGCCGCCCAGAGCATTGAAGGGGTACGGGCCGAAGACCTCGGTCAGCCACTCGGCGACCTCACCGGTCCGCTCGACGCTCGCCCGCGCCGCCCCCGCGTTGTCGCCGAGGTCCTTGCTGTACGCATTGAGGATCGGCAGCCCGTCGGCCGTCTTGTCGGTGGTGATGTCGAACTTCCCGACGGCGAGCGTGGCGAGATACGACGCCTGCGGTTTGTTGGAGCGCCAGTTGTAGCGCGTCCAGCCCAGCCGCGAACTCTGGGACTGCAGGACACCGTTGCTGATCGCCTGGGTCCCGTCGGGCACCAGGACCGAGATGTCGTACGTCGCCTTGTCCAGCGGGTGGTCGTTGCTCGGGAACCACCACACGGCCGAGTCCGGCTCCTGGGCGGCGACTCCGCCGTCCGGAGTACGGTGCCAGGCCGTGTACCCGCCGATGTTCAGCTCGGAGGGCTTGCCCGCGTAGCGGACGACCACTGAGACGGGCTTGCCCTTCTCCAGCGGCGCGGCCGGAGTGATGACCAGCTCCTGGTCACCCTCCTTCTTGAACTGCGCCTTCTCGTTGTTGACCCGCACCTCGCTGACGTCAAGACCGAAGTCGAGGTTGAAACGGCTCAGGTTCTGCGTGGCGGTGGCCAGGATCGTCGCCGTGCCCTCGAGCAGATCGGTGGCGGGCTGGTACTTCAGCCTCAGGTCGTAGTGGGATACGTCGTATCCGCCGTTTCCGCTGGCCGGGTAGTAGGTGTCGCCAATGCCCGGGGCGCCCGGCGAGGAGTCGGCGGCCGATGCCGGGATCGCCAGCAGCAGCGAGGCCGCGATCGCGCTCGGGACGATGAGTCTGCGGTGCACGGATGCTCCAAGTCGTGGGGACCGGTGATCTCTTGAACCCTATTCAGACCTGGCGCCCGCAGTCAGGAGCGCCGTTCGGCCTTTCATGTGATCGCCATTCGGCCGAGCGCGGCTGCAGCCTCACCGATCCGGCCCATACGTACCCGGCCGCGTGGGATGCTCCGCTCAAAGAGCGTCCTTGAATACACCCGCTCAGACGGCTCATCACCGGTGCGGACGCAGGACGACTCGGAACAGTGGCACCATTGCCTCGCGGCGGCGGTGGTTGACCGCGTCGGCCTCCCGGAGGATGCCGGTGGCTGCCTCGGCGCCGAGCACTGCGGCCTGGGCGATGAAGCCGCGGATGTCCTTGGGCAGGCAGCCGCCGCCGAAGCCAAGACCCGGCCGCATCCCGCGCCGCTCGCCCACCAGGCCGGGATAGAGACGGACTACTCGCATACCTCCGTGGCGAACTGGTGTCGGCGCGGGATGACCCCGAAGCCCCCGGTGCCCCGGCTGCTGGCCCAAGCTCTGGGGGAACGGCTGGGGCGGCCAGTCAATCTCGCGGAAATCGGTATGGGCGAGGCGGAGACAATCGATGCTTCGGTGGGGTTGGATTTCTCGCGAGATCCCGCCGACGCCGTCCGCGTCGCCACTTCGTTCTGGAGCTCCGTGAACCGCCGCGACTTCCTCAAGGACACCGGGTCCGGCTTCGCCGTCTCCGCGTTCACCGTCCCCGTCACCCGCTGGCTCGTCAGTCCCGCCGATGAGACCGCCAACCACCAGGGCGGCCAGCAAGTCGGCCGCTCGGACCTGGACGAACTGCGCGAGGCAGCCGACCACGCCCGTCACTGGGACTCGAAGTATGGCGGCGGGAACTGGAAGTCCAGTTCCGTCACCGACTGTCTTGAGCACCGGGCGGCCCCGCTCCTGCAGGGCGCCTTCTCCGACGATGTCGGCAGTGAACTCTTCAGCGTGACGGCCGAGTTGTCGCGGCTGGCGGGGTGGACGGCGTTCGACGTCGGGCAGCACAACGCCGCCCAGCGGCACTTCATCCAGGCTCTCCGCCTGGCCCGCGCGGGCGGAGATGTGCCGTTGGGCTGCTATGTCCTGACCACGATGGCCATGCAGTCCCTGATGCGGGGCTTCGCGTCCCAGGCCGTGGACATGGCCCAGGGCGCCTTCGAACGGGCCAAGGGCCAGGCGGCACCCAGGGTGCTGGCGTTCACCAAGCTGATCGAGGCCCGCGCTCACGCCCGAGAGAACGACCCCAGGTCCGCCTCACGGGCCCTCGCGGCCTCCGAGGATCTGCTGGGCCAGTCCAAGGCTGACAACGGCGACGAGCCCGGATGGATCGACTTCTATCACCACGCCCGCCTCTCGGCGGACGCCGCCGAGGTCTTCCGCGACCTGAAGAACCCCAAGGCCGCCCTCGCCTGGAACAAGCAGGCTGCCGCCATGCCGACCGGGGTGTTCACCCGCTCCGTCGGGATGCGGCTCGCGATCGTGGGGACCGCCCATCTACAGGCCCGCGACCTCGACCACGGCCTCGAACTCGGCAATCGCAGCGTCGACATCCTCGCCCGCGTCCAGTCCACCCGCGCCAAGGACTACGTCCGCGAGTTCAACGCGGCCCTGGCTCCCTGGCGGCGCGAGCCGGCCGTCCGCGAGTTCATCCACCGCACCCGCGCCGAACTCGGCGTCGTCGCCTAACAGAATGAGGCGCAACTACCCCGCAGCAGATTCCCGACTTTGTGATGAAAGTAGCGAACCTATATATCCTCCTCCTGCCGTCGCTTCGCTTCTAGCGCGAATTCCCTGACTGAGGAGACCGGCATCACGGCCGCGGTCGTTATCCCGGCCGGCCCGTACACATCGACGCCCACCACATACCGGCCAGCCCAACCAGGGGCGAACCCGACCACCGGCATTTCGACTTCCGGTTCCTCCTCCGCACCTCGGCCGAGATCGTCGAGCTGCAAACTGAAGAAGTCACCGCCGCGGCCTGGCGATACGCCGACACTATCGCGGACGAGATCTTGCGCAGCCGCGTCATGCAGGCGCTGCGCTGACGAGAGTGGCGGTCGAGTCGTACCTGCCGAGATCGACTAGGCAGCCGAATGCCCTCTGTTGCACAGGAGTTGACCGGAGTACCTTCCGCCCATGCCGACACACGCGCGGGGCGCCCGCTTGACGTGCAGATCGCTGGTGGCGGCGGCCTCGGCCGCCCTGATGGCCATGACCCTGGCCCCGACAGGCGCACACAGCGCGCCCGTACGGGAGAGCAGACCCGTCTACTCGTACGAGAACGCCATCCGTGAGTCCGTATGGGTGGACACCCGGTTCGACGGCGACGGAGACGGGCGGACCGATCGCGTCGCCGTCGACATCGTCCGGCCGCGTGAGCCCGTGCAGCAGGGCCGGAAGATCCCCGTGATCATGGACGCCAGTCCGTACTACTCTTGTTGCGGACGCGGCAACGAGGGCCAGAAGAAGACATACGACGCGCATGGCAACCCCGTCCAGTTCCCGCTCTACTACGACAACTTCTTCGTCCCGCGCGGGTACGCCTTCGTCGCGGTCGACCTGGCGGGCACCAACCGCTCCGACGGCTGTGTCGACGTCGGCGGCCGCTCGGACATCCAGTCCGCCAAGGCCGTCGTCGACTGGCTGAACGGCCGCGGCCGCGGCTACACCACCCGCACCGGCGGCGAGCGCGCCCGGGCCGGGTGGAGCACCGGCAGCACCGGCATGATCGGCAAGAGTTACGACGGCACCATCGCCAACGGCGTCGCCGCCACCGGAGTCGAGGGGCTCAAGACGATCGTCCCGATCGGCGCCATCTCCTCCTGGTACGACTACTACTTCGCCAAGGGCGCCCCGCTCTACAACTCGGGCCCCGACTGGCTCTCCAACTATGTCGAGAGCCCCGACGCCCGCGCCCGCTGCCAGGCCGTCCAGCAGCGGCTGGTCGACGAGGCGCCCCGCAACGGTGATCTGACCCGGCTGTGGAGCGAGCGTGACTACGTTCCCGACGCGGACAACGTCGAGGCCAGCGTCTTCGCCGTGCACGGCATGCAGGACCTCAACGTCCGCTCCAAGCACTTCGGCCAGTGGTGGGACGCCCTCGCCGACGAGGGCGTGGAGCGCAAGGTCTGGCTCTCGCAGACCGGGCACGTCGACCCGTTCGACTTCCGCCGCGCCGAGTGGGTCAGCACCCTGCACCGCTGGTTCGACCATTACCTCCTCGGCTACGACAACGGCATCGACCGCGAGCCGATGGCCGACATCGAGCGCGCCCCCGACCAGTGGTCCACCGACCGCGTCTGGCCGCCCCGGTCCACCGACACCACCAGCCTCCGTCCGGACAAGGGTGCGGCGGCGGGCGTCGGCACACTGAGTCTGCGGCCCGCACGCCCCGGCGCTTCCGAGACCTTCACCGACGACCCGACGCTCGACGAGACCGACTGGGCCGCCCAGATCGACCGGTCGACCTCCTCCAAGGCCGGGTTCATCACCAAGCCCCTCGGCCGTGACCTTCGGCTGTCCGGCTCCTCCAGGGTGACGATCACCGCCACGCCGTCCACCACCAGCGCCCATCTCTCCGCGGTCCTCGTCGACCTCGGCCCCGACACGATCCGCGACTACGCGGCAGCCGGCGAAGGCATCACCACCCTTGCCGAACGCAGCTGCTGGGGCGCGAGCACCCCGGGCGACAGCCCCTGCTTCAAGACGACCAAGGCCCGCACGGCAGCCGTCGACTACACCGTCTTCAGCCGCGGGTGGGCGGACCTCGGCAACTTTGCCTCCGACGCAAAGGGCCGCCCGCTGACGCCCGGCACGGCATACACCATCACCCTCGATCTGCACGCAAGTGACCATGTCGTCCCGGCCGGGCACCGGCTCGCCCTGATAGTCGGCGGCACGGACAGGGACCTCATCGACCCGCCCGCGAGCACTCCGGCGCTCACCCTCGATCTGGCCCGTACATCGGCGAAGCTGCCGATCGTCGGTGGCGCCGCCGCCTTCGTACGCGCCACCGCGGGGTCCACCGCGTCCCTCACCCCGCGCGAAGCCCGGCTCAGCGGTGTGGCCGAGCCGCGGCCCATCCGCCCGATCCCGGGAGGCGACAGCCGATGACGTCCCGTATCCGCACCCTCGCCCTGACGGTCACAGCGGCAGCGCTTGCCGTGCCGCTGGCCACGGCGCCGGCCGAGGCGGCGCACAGCCTGCCCCGCACCGGCTTCGAGACCAGCCAAGGCGCGCGCTGGACCAGCCAGCCCGAGGAGCAGATGTTCCTCGCCGCCGTCGACCGCGGCAGCGACCGGGTCTCGGTCGGCCGGATCGGCACCACGAAGCAGGGCCGGCCGCTTCAGCTCGTACACATCGGCGCTCAGCACGCCGCGAACACCGTCCTGCTGATCTGTACTCAGCACGGCGACGAGCCCTCGGGCCGCGACGCCTGTCTCACCACGATCCGCGATCTCGCGTACGCCAGGGACGGCGAAACCCGCCGGCTGCTGTCCCGTACGAGAATCCTCGTCGTCCCCACCGCCAACCCGGACGGACGGGCCGCGGACACCCGCGGCAACTCCGACGGGGTCGACATCAACCGCGACCACATCGCCCTGAAGACCGCCGAGGCGCGGGCGCTGGCCGCCGTCATCCGGGACCAGCGCCCGGACATCGTCTACGACTTGCACGAGTACGGCGCCACCCCGCCGTACTACGACAAGGACCTCTTCGACCTCTGGCCGCGCAACCTCAACACCGACGCCAAGGTTCACCAGGAGTCGCAGACCCTCTCCGAGCACTACGTCCGCCCGGCCGCACACGACAGCGGCTTCAGCACCGGCACCTACGGCATATGGACCGACCCGGTCACCGGCGACCCCATCAAGCAGGTGGCGGGCGACGGCCAGGAGCGCATCCTGCGCAATGCCTCGGGCGTCAAGAACGCCCTGGGCCTGCTGATCGAGAGCCGCGTCGACCCCCTCACCGAGGAGGAGAAGGCCGACCCAGCGCTGAACAACCGTCGCCGGGTCGACAGTCAACTGACCGCCCTGGACGGTCTGTTGGCCTTCGTCGACGAACGGCGCGGCCGGATCGAGGCGGCGACCGGAGCCGCGAGACTGGCCGGTTTCAGGGACCGCGGCCCGGTCTATCTGGGCGGCGCCGACAATGACCCGGCGACGGCGGAGGAGACCCTGGAGGATCCGCCCTGCGGCTACCGCCTCGACGCGGCGCAGTACGCGGACGTGCGGGACGAACTGGCGCTGCACGGTGTCGCGTCGAGGCCGGAGGGGGACGGGGCGTTCGTACCGCTGCGCCAGTCCCAGCGCGAACTGATCCCGCTGCTTCTCGATTCCCGTGCCGCATACCACCTCACAGCGGGACAACCGGTCGCCGCCTGTTGAGGAGGGTGGCGTGCATCACTTGTGGTAGGGGGTAGCGGAGGAGCGAAGGCAGGTTCCGCCAAACCTTGAAAGGTGCCACTCGTGTCGCACGACGAACAGCAACCGGGAAGCCGGGGAGAGCGGCCGGTGACGGCGGATCTCCCCGGCCATCCTCAGGAGACCGAGCGCGCCAGGACGGACCGGGTGGTCTTCGGCGTCACTGCCGTCCTCACCCTCGCCTTCGTGGTGTGGGGCGCCGTCGCCACCGACTCCCTCGAGAGCGTCTCCAGCAAGATGCTGAGCGGGCTGATCCACAACGGCGGTTGGGCGTTCGTGCTGGCCGCCTCCGGCTTTGTGGTCTTCGCTCTCTGGCTCGCCATCAGCCGCTACGGCAAGATCCCGCTCGGGCAGGAGAGCGAGGGCCCGGAGTTCCGGACGGTGTCCTGGGTCGCCATGATGTTCAGCGCGGGCATGGGCATCGGCCTGATGTTCTACGGAGTGGCCGAGCCGCTCGCCCACTACATCACGCCGCCGCCCGGCACCGACCCCGCCGACTCGGCGGACGCCATGCAGACGGCCATGGCCACCACGCTCTTCCACTGGACCCTGCATCCCTGGGCGATCTACGCCGTCGTCGGACTCGCCATCGCCTACAGCACCTTCCGCCGCCGCAGGCGACAGACCATCAGCGCGGTCTTCGTGCCGCTCATCGGTGAGAAGAATGCCCTCGGCGCACCCGGCCGGGTCATCGACATCCTCGCGATCTTCGCGACGCTCTTCGGCTCCGCGGCCTCGCTCGGCCTCGGCACGCTGCAGATCGGCAGCGGCGTCCAGGAGCTGGGCTGGATGGAGAAGGTCAGCACCGGTCTGCTCGTCGGCATCATCGCGGTGCTGACCGTTGCCTTCGTCGCGTCCGCGGTCTCCGGCGTCGAGAAGGGCATCCAGTGGCTGTCCAACACCAATATGGTGCTGGCGCTGCTGCTCGTCGTCTTCGTCTTCGTCGCGGGGCCGACGATCATCGTCCTCGATCTGCTGCCGACGTCGATCTTCTCCTACATGGGCGATCTGCCACAGCTCGCCGGCCGCACCGAGGCCACCGGCGGCGAGGGCGTCGCCGACTGGCTGGGCAGCTGGACGGTCTTCTACTGGGCCTGGTGGATCTCCTGGACGCCGTTCGTCGGGATGTTCATTGCCAGGATCAGCCGGGGGCGCACGATCCGTCAGTTCGTCGGCGGGGTCATCCTGGTGCCGAGCACCGTCAGCCTGGTGTGGTTCGCGGTCTTCGGCGGTACGGCGATGAAGCTGCAGGAGCGCAAGCAGCTCGGCGACGAGACGACGCCGGAGGGCCAGCTCTTCGCGGTGCTGCAGCAGTATCCGATCCCCACGGCGATGAGCCTGCTGGTGATGATCCTGGTCGGCATCTTCTTCGTGTCGGGCGCGGACGCCGCGTCCATCGTGATGGGGACGCTGTCGCAGAAGGGCTCGTTCGAACCGTCCAGGCTGGTGGTCGTCTTCTGGGGCGTGGTGACAGGTGCCGTCGCGGCGATCATGCTGCTCATCGGGAACGGAAAGGGCGACGCACTGGCGGGACTGCAGAATCTGACGATCCTGGTGGCCGCACCGTTCGTGATCGTCATGGTGGGCATGTGCGTGGCGCTGATGCGCGATCTGCGTCACGACCCGCTGATCGTGCGCGGCGAGATCGGGGCCGAGGCCGTGGAGTCGGCGGTGATCGCGGGCCACAAGAAGTACGACGGCGACTTCGAGATCCGGATCGGGCCGCGGGGGGCGGGCCCCGACGACCAGCGCAACCCGGTCGAGACCCCGTGATCACGTCGACTAAGGTTACCGACTGGTATTGATCAAGCCCCTCAACGAGGCTGCACAGCCGTGCACTTGGAACGTGGTGCACGGGAAGGAACGGGAAGGAAGAGGAACCATGCGCCGTACGACCACACTCGCCATCACCGCCGCCCTGGCCGGCGGTCTGCTGTTCACCGCCGCCCCCGCGCAGGCCGCCGCCACGGCGGATGTCCGCGCCGGCGGCATCGTGATCTGTGAGATCAACAAGATGCGCCACCAGGTCGATGAGCTCAAGTCGAAGGCGGCGAAGCTTGACCGCCTCGGCGCGCACGACGAGGCCAAGAAGGCGCGTGCGCAGGCCGCCGCGATCCAGCGCAAGATCAAGAACTGCCAGGACGCCGAGAACAACGCCTGACCCGGTCTCCGCCCCGGCCCCCGCCTCCTCGGGGGCCGGGGCGGAGCTCGTCAGGTTCGTGACGGCGCCCCCGAGCTACGAGGCAAGGGCCGCCGCAGCCTCCGCGCAGCCCCAGGCGACCGTCACCCCGGCGCCGCCATGGCCGTAGTTGTGGACCAGCAGACCGCCGTCCGGCAGCGGCTCGGCCTCGATGCGTACTCCCTGGGGCCTCGCCGGGCGCAGCGCCGCCCGGTGCCCGAGGATCCGTGCCCCGGCGATCTCCGGACGGATCCGCGCACAGCGCGCCACGATCTCCTCGGCCGTCGCCGGATCGGGCGCGAGGCGCCAGTCGTCGTCCTCCGCGGTGCCGCCCAGAATCAGCCGCCCTGGCTGCGGAAAGAAGTATGTCGTTGTGGCCGACGCATGGTCGGCCGCGGTGAACCACTCCTCGATCCCGGGGTTCTCCACCAGTACCAACTGCCCGCGCACCGGCCGCAGTTGATCGTCCGAAGTGAGCTCGCGCGCGCCGAGCCCGGTGCAGTTGACCACGACCCGCGCCCGGTCCGCCGCCTGGGCGAAGGAGCTGACCGTACGCAGCTCCACCGTGCCGCCCGCGGCTTCGAACCGCCGCCGCAGCCAGCCCAGATGAACGGGCATGTCGATCAGCGGGATCCTGGCCCACAGCCCGTGGGCGTACCCATCGGGCAGTTCGTCGGCCTCCGCCTCGCGCAACCCCTCGACCTGCGCGGCCCACGGCCCGAGATCCGACAGGCGTACATCGGCGTGTATGCCCGCGGCCAGCCGGACACCGGTCTGCTCGGGGCGGGCGGCGAGCTTCTCGTACACCCGCAGCGAAGCGAGCGACCAGTCGCCGACCAGCTCCTGCGGCTCGATGCGATACGGCCACCACAGCGCACCCGCCACCGCCGACGTCGTCTCCTCCGCCGGCTCCCGCGTCCACACGCGTACGCGAAGGCCACTCTCCGCAAGCACGATCGCGGTCGTCAGCCCGATGACCCCGCCGCCCACCACCAACACATCGCCGCTCATGCCGGGACGGTAGCGGAATGGCCGTTGCCGCGCTCAGCCGTGCTCAGAACACGGCACAGGTGGGGATACTCAGGATATGTCTGCCGTGTACGCGACCTTCGGGCTGGCGCCGGCGATGCGCGCCGGGGGAGTCCTCGCGGATGGTGGCTACCAAGTGCACCGGGACTTCATGGACTTCATCGTCGACGGGCGGCCGCTGCTGTTCCAGCTCTCCGACCTCGACGCCGTCTCGCCGCTGGCATCCGACGTGCCCCCGGCGATCTTCACCGCGCAGGTGCGCACGCTGCTGCTGGACGCGGCGGCACCGCTGGAGGGCGGCCGCTGTGTGATCTACGGCTGCCCCGAGTGCGAGGACATCCAGTGCGGAGCGGTGACGGCCGTCATCGAGCGCGACGAGGACGACTTCGTGTGGCGGGACTTCGCCTGGCAGACGTCCGAGACGGCGGACCTGGAACTCAACGGCTACCACGGGATAGGGCCGTTCCGCTTCCGCGGCGACGCCTACCGCGCCGAGCTGGAACGCCTGCTGCCGGACGGCGACGGCGACGGCCACGACGACGCGGTGCCCGTCCGCCGCCGGGTCCTGCTGATCGGCGCGCGGGTCGCTGTACTGGCCAGGCTGGCCGCGGCCCTGCGGGCCATCGGCATCGGCGCGGACATCACCGACGGCGCCACGGGGGTTCCGGCGGAGGAACTGCGCACCTATGGCGCGGTCGCCTTCGGCCGCGCGGTCACCGCGCAGGAGCGCGCGGGTGTGCGCGCGGCGTTCGAGACGGCGGGCGTGGAGGTGGCGTACGTGGACGGTCTCGCCCCGATAATCCCAGTGCTGGTCGCCCAGATCGAACACGCCCTGGACCGCGCCCCGTTGGAGTGCCGCAGGCTGACCCGACTGACATCGACGGCCGGCACGGCGGACGTGGAGGTGACCTCGACGTGCCGACTGCGACTGGTGGCGTACCGCCTGGACCGGCTGCACCGGACGCATACGCGGGAGGTGTTCGACGGGACGCTGGAGCCGGGCGAACACCGAATCGCGGTGGACGGGCGGGCAGTGAAGGGCGAGGCGTTTCTGGTGGCGCGGACGACGGGGACGGTGCTGGTGACACAGGTGCCCCACTGACGCGCCCCGCGTCGGGGGGCGCGGCCCGCGCCCGCTGTGCCGCGGCGAGCGCACGGCCTTCGCGTTCCCGCCGGGGTACGACCCTCTGCGGCGCGAAGCCGGCGCACCGGGGTCGGGAGGGGGATTCCCGCGCTCCGTCCCTGCACCGGGGTGCGGCCCTCTGCGCCGCGAAGCCGGCGGCCCGGGGTCTGGGGCTTGCCCCGCCCGCTGTTCCCGCACGGGGGTGTGGCCCCTCTGCGGCGCGATGCGGGCGCCCCCGGGGGTGCCCTGGTTCGGGAGCGGAATCATCCCGACGCCCCCCTCGCCGCGAAGCCGGCGCCCCGGGGTCCGCGGGCTCGGCCCACGCCTGCTGTTCCGTACCGGGGTGCAGCCCTACGCGCCGCGAAGCCGGCGGCCCCCGGGGGTCTGGGGGCTTGCCCCCAGTTCGGGAAGGGGCGGGGTGGGGAAAAGACCCGCGCAGCGGCCCACCCCGCCGCACCGTCCCCCCAGCCCCGCCCCGCACATCGTCCCCCGAAACACCCCCCACCCCACCCGCGATTAGGATCAGCCCCCTCATGACTGCAACCCTCGTCGCCAAAGATCTCGCCGCCGGGCACGGCGACCGCCCGCTCTTCTCCGGGCTCGACCTCGTCGTCGCCCCCGGCGATGTGATCGGCCTCGTCGGTGTCAACGGCGCCGGCAAGTCGACCCTGCTGCGCCTCCTCGCCGGACTCGACCGGCCCGAGCAGGGCGAGCTCAAGCTCTCGCCGCCCGCCGCCACCGTCGGCCATCTCCCGCAGGAGCCCGAGCGCCGGGCGGGCGAGACCGTACGGGACTTCCTCGCCCGCCGGACCGGCGTCGCCGCTGCCCAGCGCGCCATGGACGAGGCGACCCAGGCGCTCGTCGACGGCGCGCCCGGCGCCGACGACGCCTACGCCGACAGCCTGGAGCGCTGGCTCGCCCTCGGCGGCGCGGACCTCGACGAGCGGGCCGACGAGGTCGCCGACTCGCTCGGCCTGACCATCGGGCTCGACCTGGCGATGACCGCGCTCTCCGGCGGCCAGGCCGCCCGCGCCGGCCTCGCCTCGCTGCTCCTTTCGCGCTACGACGTCTTCCTGCTCGACGAGCCGACCAACGACCTCGACCTGGACGGCCTGGACCGGCTGGAGACCTTCGTCCAGGGCCTGCGCGCCGGCACGGTCGTCGTCAGCCACGACCGCGAGTTCCTGACCCGCACGGTCACCAAGGTCCTCGAACTCGATCTCGCGCAGCAGCAGATCACCCTGTTCGGCGGCGGATACACCGCGTATCTCGAGGAGCGGGACACCGCACGCCGGCACGCCCGTGAGGACTTCGAGGAGTACGCAGACAAGAAGTCGGCGCTCGAAGGCCGCGCCCAGATGCAGCGCTCCTGGATGGACAAGGGCGTCAAGAACGCCCGCCGCAAGGCGACCGACAGCGACAAGCTCGGCCGCAAGTTCCGCAGCGAAGCGAGCGAAAAGCAGGCCGCGAAGGCCCGCCAGACGCAGCGCATGATCGAACGCCTCGACACCGTGGAGGAGCCCCGCAAGGAGTGGGAGCTCCGAATGGAGATCGCGTCCGCGCCGCGCTCCGGCTCGGTCGTCGCGACCCTCCGCGGCGCAGAGGTCCGCCGTGGCGACTTCACCTTCGGCCCGGCCTCACTCCAGATCGACTGGGCCGACCGGATGGCCATCACCGGCGCCAACGGTGCGGGCAAGTCCACACTGCTCGCCGCCCTCCTCGGCCGCCTCCCCCTCGACGCGGGCCACGCCACGCTCGGCTCCGGCGTGGTGGTCGGCGAGGTGGACCAGGCCCGCGGGCTGTTCTACGGCACCGAGAGACTGCTCGACGCCTTCTGCGCGGCCGTCCCCGACACAGAACCGGCCGAAGTCCGCACCCTGCTGGCCAAGTTCGGCCTCAAGGCGGACCATGTGCTGCGCCCGGCGACCACGCTCTCCCCGGGCGAACGCACCCGCGCTGCGCTGGCGCTGCTCCAGGGCCGTGGCGTCAATCTCCTCGTACTCGACGAACCGACGAACCACCTCGACCTGCCGGCGATCGAGCAGCTGGAGTCCGCGCTGGACTCGTACACCGGCACGCTGCTGCTGGTCACGCACGACCGCCGGATGCTCGACGCGGTCCACACCACGCGCCGTATCGAGGTGTCCGCGGGCAAGGTGACCGAGGCCTGAGGTCCGACGCCGAGCACGCCGCATGCGTAGGCAGTCATGCGTACGCACCCATGCGCGGGGCCCCGTCGCCGACCGGCAACGGGGCCCATCTGCGCTTCCTCAGCGGCGCCGGTCGGGATCCGCGAGACCGGCCCGCCGCAGCGCGTCCGCCATCGCGCTGTTCGCCGGCGGCGGAGCCTGGCGGTCGCCGCCACGGCTCCCGCCGCGGTCCCCACCGCGATCGCCCCCGCGCCCGCCCTGCTGACGGCGCTGCTGCGGCGGACGGCCGCCGCGCTCACCCCGCTCCCGCTGCCTCGGGCCGCCGCCCTCCTGCTTGGGCGCGGCCTCGTCCTCCAGCCGCAGCGTCAGCGAGATCCGCTTGCGCGGAATGTCGACGTCGAGAACCTTCACCTTCACCACGTCGCCCGGCTTCACCACGTCCCGCGGGTCCTTGACGAAGGTCTTCGACATCGCCGACACATGGACCAGACCGTCCTGGTGGACGCCGACGTCCACGAAAGCCCCGAACGCCGCGACATTGGTCACCACGCCCTCCAGCACCATCCCCGGCGCCAGGTCGCCGATCTTCTCCACGCCCTCCTTGAAGGTGGCCGTCTTGAACGCCGGCCGTGGGTCCCGTCCCGGCTTCTCCAGCTCCCGCAGAATGTCCGTCACCGTCGGCAGGCCGAACATCTCGTCCACATAGTCCGCCGGCTTCAGCGACCGCAGTACCGGCGCGTTCCCGATCAGTGAAGCGACCGCCTCGCCCGCCGTCTTCACCATGCGCCGCACCACCGGATACGCCTCCGGGTGCACGCTGGACGCGTCCAGCGGGTCGTCCCCGCCACGGATCCGCAGGAAGCCCGCGCACTGCTCGTACGCCTTCGGGCCGAGCCGCGCCACATCCTTGAGCGCCCTGCGGGAGCGGAACGGACCGTTCGAGTCGCGATGCGCGACGATGTTCTCGGCGAGCCCGGTGCCGATGCCCGACACCCGTGAAAGCAGCGGCGCGGACGCGGTGTTGACGTCGACGCCGACGCCGTTCACACAGTCCTCCACGACCGCGTCGAGCGACCGCGACAGCTTCACCTCGGACAGGTCGTGCTGGTACTGGCCGACACCGATCGACTTCGGGTCGATCTTGACGAGTTCGGCCAGCGGGTCCTGGAGGCGTCGAGCGATGGAGACGGCGCCGCGCAGGGACACATCGAGGCCGGGCAGCTCCTGCGAGGCGAACGCGGACGCGGAGTACACCGACGCGCCCGCCTCCGAGACCATCACCTTGGTGAGGCTCAACTCCGGGTGCTTCGCGCACAGTTCACCGGCGAGCTTGTCGGTCTCCCGCGATGCAGTGCCGTTGCCGATCGCGATCAGATCGACGGAGTGCTCCTTGGCGAGCCGCGCCAGTTTCGCCAGCGACTCGTCCCACTTGTTCGCCGGGACGTGCGGGTAGATGACGTCCGTGGCGACGACCTTGCCGGTCGAGTCGACGACGGCGACCTTCACGCCCGTACGGAAACCGGGGTCGAGCCCCAGCGTCGCCCGCGTGCCCGCCGGCGCGGCCAGCAGCAGATCCCGCAGGTTCGCCGCGAAGACCCGGACCGCCTCGTCCTCCGCCGCCGTACGCAGCCGAAGCCGCAGGTCGATCCCCAGATGCACCAGGATCCGCGTCCGCCACGCCCAACGCACGGTGTCCGCGAGCCACTTGTCGCCAAGGCGCCCGCGGTCGGCGACGTCGAAGCGCCGGGCGATCATCGCCTCGTACATCGAAGGGCCCGGCTGCTCGCCCGGCTCCTCCGGCTCGAGCACCAGGTCGAGGATGTCCTCCTTCTCGCCCCGGAACATGGCGAGTACCCGGTGCGAAGGAAGCTCCTTGAACGGCTCCGCGAAGTCGAAGTAGTCGGCGAACTTCGCGCCCGCCTCCTCCTTGCCGTCGCGCACCTTCGCCGCCAGCCGGCCGCGCGTCCACATCCGCTCACGCAGCTCGCCGATCAGGTCGGCATCCTCGGAGAAACGCTCTGTCAAGATCGCCCGCGCGCCCTCCAGCGCCGCGGCGGCGTCCGCGACGCCCAAGGCTTCGTCCACGAAGGCCGCGGCGGCCGCGAGCGGCTCCACCGACGGGTCGCCGAGCAGCCCGTCGGCCAGCGGCTCAAGACCCGCCTCGCGTGCGATCTGCGCCTTGGTGCGCCGCTTCGGCTTGAACGGCAGGTAGATGTCCTCAAGGCGCGCCTTGGTGTCGGCGGCCCGGATCTGCGCCTCCAGCGCCTCGTCCAGCTTGCCCTGCTCGCGCACGGACTCCAGGATCGCGGTCCGCCGTTCCTCCAGCTCCCGCAGATAACGCAGCCGCTCCTCGAGCGTGCGCAGTTGCGCGTCGTCGAGCATCTCGGTCGCTTCTTTGCGGTAGCGCGCGATGAACGGCACGGTCGACCCGCCGTCGAGCAGCTCGACGGCCGCCTTCACCTGCCGCTCCCGTACGCCGAGCTCCTCGGCGATCCTGCCTTCGATGGACGTCGTCACGGTTCCCCGACTCGCCTTCTCATGCTGGCTGTGCTGGCTGTGCTTGAGAGTGCATTGTGCCGGGTGGCCGGGGGCCGTGTCGCCTGCCGCTTCAGACGCGGCGAGTTCGGCGCCCGCCGCGCGAGGCTCCGCCGAAGAGCCGGGCGAGCATCCGGAAGGGCAGCGTCACCACGGTGGCGATCGCCGAGCCGATCATTCGGAGTGCGTCTGCGACTGCGCGGAACAAGGGCACCTCCAGGGCCGGTGACTGATGTCTCCCGAGTTGCCCTGGAGGGCCGTGGTAAACGTCAGCCCTTGCCGCTGAGGTCCGCGGGGAAGGCGCCGGAGGCCACCGCGGTCGTCAGGAAGCCGCGCGCCAGCTCGGTCAGCCGCTCGACGTCCTCGGCCCCCAGATGCTCGTACGGGGCGAGGTCGATGCGGTCCGTGTGCTCCTCCAGCTCCGTCCGCAGCCGTACGCCATCCTCGGTCAACTCGCCCTCGGCGTCCAGGATTCCACGCTCCCGCAGCCGCCCCTGGGCGGCCTCCCAGTCGGCGCGCCGCCAGCCGCGCGTGGCCAGAATCCAGCGCGGCGCCATGCCCTTGCCGGTGGCCGTGTGGCTCACCAGCGCCTCGATGGGGTCGAGCTCTGCGGAGAGCAGCGCCGTGAGGTGGCCGTCGCCGCGGTGCTCGCGCAGCAGGGTCGCGGCATGCCAGTAGGCGAGATGCGGCTCCTCGGGCACCGGCAGGTCGGCATGCGCGGCGTACAGCGGCCGGGCGTGCCGCGTGCACGCCTCGGCGGCGCGCAGCGCGAGCCGCGCCGCTTCCGCCAGCTCCTTCGATGCGATGACCTCGTCGCCCAGCAGCCGTCGCAGCGTGCTGTCGGCGGCGCGCAGCCGGGCCTCCAGGACGGCCTCGGGGGACGCGATGTCCCACACGGCGGGCAGATGCCGGGCGACCAGTTCGTGGTTGAAGTTGTAGAAGGCCGCGGTGACCGCACCCGGCCCGACGGCGCCCATCGCGGCGCCGCGCCCGGCGAAGTAGGCGGCCCTCGCGTCCTCGATGCCGAGCTGCGCGAGCTCGTCGGTGAAGTCCGGCGAGAAGTAGACCGTCGAGTGCAGCGGGTTGAGGGCGTTGTGGCAGCGGCGTCCCGCGCGCGGAGGCAGAGAGGTCATACCCGGCACGTTACCGACTGGTCGGTACGTAGTGAAGACCGGGGGTGCCCGGATGGCAGGAAAGGTGGGCTACTTGTCATTGCGGCCATCTCGTCCGCCGCCAAGGATGGAAGCCATGACCCAGCGATCCGTACTCGTCGTCCTCTTCGACGACCTGCAGAGCCTCGACGTGACCGGCCCGGTCGAGGTCTTCGCGGGCGCCGACAGGGCCGCCGGCCGCGCGTACGAGATCCGCACCGCGTCGCTGGACGGCGCCCCGGTCCGCACCTCCAGCGGCCTCACCCTCGTCCCGGACAGCAGCCTCGCCGAGGCCGCAGTCCCCCACACGCTGATCGTGCCCGGCGGCCCCGGCACCCGTACCCCCGACGCCCGCCTGACCGACTGGCTGCGCACCCACGCGTCGCGCGCCGAGCGCCTGGTCTCGATCTGCAGCGGCGCCCTGCTGCTCGCCGCGGCGGGTCTGCTCGACGGCCACCGGGTGACCAGCCACTGGGGGGTCTGCGACTGGCTGGCCCGCGACTACCCGGCCGTCGACGTCGACCCGGACCCGATCTACGTACGCGACGGAAAGCTGGCCACATCGGCCGGCGTCACCGCGGGCATCGACCTCGCCCTCGCACTGGTCGAGGAGGACCACGACCAGGACATCGCATTGACCGTCGCCCGCCACCTGGTCGTCTTCCTCCGACGCCCGGGAAACCAGGCGCAGTTCAGCGCCCAGCTCGCCGCCCAGACCGCGCGCCGAGAGCCGCTGCGCGACGTGCAGCAGCACATCACCGAGCACCCGGAAGGGGATCTCTCCATCGAGGCGCTCGCCGCCCGCGCCAGGCTCTCGCCACGCCACTTCGCCCGCGCCTTCCGGGAGGAGACGGGCATGACACCGGGCCGCTACGTCGACCGGGTCCGGCTGGAACACGCGCGGCGGCTGCTGGAGGAGACCGCCTACGGGGTCGAGGAGGTCTCGCGTGCGGCCGGCTACGGCACGCCCGAGGCCATGCGCCGCGCCTTCGTCAAAACCCTCGGCACCGCCCCGGCGGAGTACCGCCGCCGCTTCCACGCTCCCGTATCCCACGCCCCCGTACCCCACGCTCCCGTACAGAGCGCCCACTGAGAGGAACCCGATGCAGATCGCCGTCCTGCTCTACGACCGTTTCACCTCGCTCGACGCCGTCGGCCCCTACGAGCTGCTCGCCCGGTTGCCCGGGGCCGAGACCGTGTTCGTGGCGAAGGAGACCGGTCCGGTCCGGGGCGACCAGGGCAGCCTCGCCCTGGTCGCCGACCGCACCCTGGCAGAGGTGCCGAGCCCCGACATCGTCCTCGTGCCCGGCGGCCCCGGCTCCCGCGAGGCCATGCACGACGAGACGATCCTCAACTGGCTGCGTACGGCGGATGCCACCAGCACCTGGACCACCTCGGTGTGCACCGGCTCGCTGGTGCTCGCCGGCGCCGGTCTGCTGAGGGGGCGCCGCGCCACCACGCACTGGCTGGCGCTGGACGATCTGGCGCCCCTCGGCGCCGAGCCCACCGGCGAACGGGTCGTCTTCGACGGTAAGTACGTCACGGCGGCGGGTGTGTCCTCCGGCATCGACATGGCCCTGCATCTGCTCGGCCGGATCGCGGGCGACGAAGTCGCCCAGACCGTGCAGCTGCTCACGGAGTACGACCCGCAGCCGCCGTACGACGCGGGCTCGCCGGAGAAGGCGCCGGCCGAGATCGTCGCGCACTGGCGCGGCCAGGCGGAGAAGATCACACAGTCCAGGTGAAACGGGGCGCCCTGCGCTCCAGGAAGGCGGCGACCCCCTCCGCGGGGTCGCCGCTCGCGCGCGCCTGCTCCGCCCAGTGGGCGTCCCGGTCGGTACGGCCCGTCGCGAACTCCTTCGCCGCGGCCTGGGTGAGCTGCGAGCGCGACGTGACGACCCTGGTGAACTCCGCGGTGCGCTTGCCCAGTTCGCCCCGCGGCAGCACCTCGTCCACCAGACCGGTGCGCAGCGCCCGTTCCGTGTCGATCAACTCGCCCGAGAAGAGCAGATACTTCGCGGCGGCGGGACCCACCAGCGAGACCAGCCGCCGGGTCGTCGAGGCCGGATAGACGATCCCGAGCTTCGCCGGAGTCACCCCGAACAGCGAGTCCTGTTCCGCGAACCGCAGATCGCAGGCCGCGGCGAGCTGGCAGCCGCCGCCCACGCAGTAGCCGCGGACGGCGGCGAGCGTCGGCTTAGGGAACGCGGCGAGCGCCTCCTCGGCGCGTACGGCAAGGGTCTGCGGGGTCTCGCCGGGCTCCCGCAGCGAGGAGATGTCGGCGCCGGCGCAGAAGGTCGCGCCCTCGCCGGTCAGCACCAGCGCGCGTACCGCCGTATCCGCCGCCAGCCGCGCGAGCAGCTCGGGAAGCGCCCGCCACATCCCCGCGGTCATGGCATTGCGCTTGGCGGGATTGCTGATGACGACGGTGGCGACCCCGTCCGCAACGGTGTGGGTCAACTGCGGCTGCGAACGCTCCTTCTGTTCCATGCGCCGGATGCTATCCACCGGATCGGCGGCCGACGGATCGGCAGTATGGTCACAGAGCCGGAGAACCGGGCAGAAGAAGATCAGGAACAGTCGAACCACTGACGCTGTCATACGCACACGGTCAGAAAGCGTCGATAGGTGCTGACTTCTGTTCAGCGGCCCGGTCCGGACCAACCGACTCCCAACACTTATTACTCGATGGTCAGGGCAGTCGAGCCGAGGGTGGGTGCCGGACTATGGAGAGCCGCGGGAGCGTCCCGGCCCGGCCACTGTCGTACGAGGGCGTCTGGCGTTTCACCGCTCCTGCCCTCGACGTGTCCGTCCCGCAGGCCCGGCACGCCGTACGGGATCTGCTGAACCGCCAAGGCGTGCCCGTCGAGGACGATCTCGTCCAGGGGCTGCTGCTGATCGTCTCCGAGCTGGTCACCAATGCCGTACGGCACGCGGCCCTGCTCTCGCCCGAGATCGCCGTCGAGGTCGCCATCGGCGCGGAGTGGATCCGGGTGTCCGTGGAGGACAACCACCCCTACCGGCCCAAGGCGCTGGAGACCGATTACGGGCAGACCGGCGGCCGTGGTCTGCTGCTCGTGCGCGAGATCACCCTGGAAGCCGGCGGATCCTGCGACGTCGAGCACACCGCGAGCGGCGGCAAGATCATCTGGGCCGCGCTGCCGCTGAGACCGACCGCCGGCACCACGCCGCTCTAGCCGCTCCAGCCGCTGTTGGGCGCCGTGCCGGTCCGTGTCACCAGCCGCCGGAGGGGCCCGTGAGCTCCTTGATCGCCGGACGGGCCGCGTCCAGCACCGTCATGAACCACGCCGAGAACGGCGCCTCGGCATGCCGGTCCGTCAGTTCCTTCGGCGTCACGAAGGCCGTCTCACCGACCTCGTCCGGGTCCGGCCGCAGTGGAGCCTGCACCAGACCCACGAAGAGGTGGTTGTACTCCTGCTCCACCAGCCCCGAGTCCGGGTCCGGGTGGTTGTAGCGGACCGTGCCCGCCTCGGCGAGCAGTGAGGGCGAGACCCCGAGCTCCTCGTGCGTACGCCGGGCGGCCGCCGCGAAGGGGGCCTCACCCGGGAACGGATGCCCGCAGCAGGTGTTCGACCAGACGCCGGGGGAGTGGTACTTGCCCAGCGCGCGGCGCTGCAGCAGCAGCCGCCCGTGCTCGTCGAAGAGGAAGACGGAGAACGCCCGGTGCAGCTGCCCGGGCGCCTGATGGGCGGAGAGCTTCTCCGCGGTGCCGATGGTATTGCCGTGCTCGTCGACCAGCTCGAGCAGGATCGCTTGGGGGGCGCCGTTCGACGAGCTGTTCGCCGCGGTGGCTGGTGAGATCGGCATAACCATCCTTCGCATCGGTCCTCGGCCCATCGGGGGCCTGCCCAGTGTGCCGTACAAAAGCGGCTTGTCCGCACTTCGGCAGCCTGGGCATGTCCCCCCGCCGCGGCGGCTCGCGGCGGGGGCGACATTACTCACCAGAACTCATCACACACCGAAGGCCACCGGATAGCGGATCGTGCCCCGCGGCACGCCCAGGGAACCGTCCAGCACAAGGGCCAGCATGGCCTCGTCGGGCACGTGGAAGGCTGGCCTGATTCCGTACCGTGACGCCGGCTCGAAGCCGAACCTCGGGTAGTACCCGGGATGCCCGAGGACCAGGACGAGCCGCTCCTGGCGGATTCTCGCCACATCGAGCACGGCCCGGACGACCGCCTGCCCCGCGCCGCCCCGCTGGTGCTCGGGAGCCACCGCGACCGGAGCCAGCGCCACCGCGGGGACGTCCCCGACATGGCAGCGGGTGAGCAGTGCGTACGCTGCGACCGAGCCGTCCGCCGCCTCGGCGACGTACGACATCCCGGGCAGCCACGCATCGCCGTCCTGGCGCAGCTGGTCGACAAGGCCCGCCTCCTCGGCGGTCGGGAAGGCCGCGGCATTGACGGCGCGTACGGCCGGAATGTCGGCCGCCGTCTCCGGCCTGGTGCGCCAGCGCGGGTCGGCCGGCCGCAGGACATAGCCCGTGTAGCCGTACTCCGTGCCGTGGTCACGGCGCATCGCGATCTCCGCCCGGGTGGCGGCAAGCGCCTGCGCCATGCCCGGGGCCGATGCGTCCGCTGCGTCGGCCCGCTCGCCGAGCGGGCCGTAGTACTCCTCCCAGTCGCTCTCGGGCTGCCGGTGCACCCCGAGGACGGTGTAGCCCGCCGCGACGGCCGCCGAGATGTTCTCGGCGCTCGTACGCAGCGCATAGTGCTGGTCCCAGAAGGCGCGGGCTTCGGCCGAGGGTTGCCCGGCCGTCCACTCGCATTCGGTCAGGACGAGCGCGCCGCCTGGGGCGAGCAGCCGCCGCCACTGCCGTAGAGCGGTGTCGAAGCCGATGTTGTACGCGGAGCTCTCCGCACAGACGAGGTCGAACGAGCCGTCGGGGCAGGGGAGTTCGGCCATATCGGCCTTGACGGTGCGGATCGCGTTGCCGAGCCCGCGGGCCTCGGCGGTGTGGCGCAGTTCGTCCAGGAACGGCTCGTGCAGATCGACGGCCGTCACCTGTGCACCGGCTTCGTCGGCCAGCAGCAGCGCGCTGCGGCCGGGGCCGCAGCCCAGATCGAGCACGCGGGGACGCGCCGGCAGCGGCCCGGCGAGGGCGAGCAGCCGGCGGGAGGTGCGGTCGGAGCCGGGACCCTGCCGCGGAAGGCCGTGGTGCAGGGCGAAGAAGGCGTCATGAAGAGCGTTGTCGGACAACGTGGGAACCCTTGAGTGTGTGCGGGCTCCGGCCGACGTACGAGAAGGCGTACGAGAAAAGGGTCAGCCGGCAGCCCGGAAGCCGAAGATGGACCGGGCGCTGCGCAGGGCAGCGTTCGCCGCGACGGTCATCAACCTCAGCTCCTCTCAAGCGTGCTGGTAACACTGGCCGGTAAGGCTAGCAGCCGCTGCCCTCAGTGACAGAGCCTCGCCTCGTGCTCCGCATGGCCGACCGGCTCCAGCTGGAAGGTGCAGTGCTCCACGTCGAAGTGGCCCCCGATGCACCCCTGCAGATCGTGCAGCATCTTCTCGTGCCCGACCGCGTCCAGGATGTGCTGGCTCACCACCACATGCGCGGAGAGCACCGGCATCCCGGAAGTGATCGTCCAGGCGTGCAGATCGTGGACGTCCTCCACGCCGGGGAGCCCCACTATGTGCGCCCGGACCTCGCCCATGTCGACGCCCTTCGGCGCCGCCTCCAGCAGGACGTTGAGGGTCTCCCGCAGCAGCTTCCAGGTGCGTGGCACGATCATCAGGCCGATGACCAGTGATGCGATGGGGTCGGCGGGCAGCCAGCCGGTCGCGAGGATGATGGCGGCCGAGACCAGCACCGTCAGCGAACCGAGCGTGTCCGCAAGCACCTCCAGATACGCCCCGCGCACATTGAGGCTCTCCTTCTGACCCCGCACCAGGATCGAGAGCGAGACCATGTTGGCCAGCAGACCGACCACGGCGAACGCGATCGTCAGCCAGCCCTTGGTCTCGGCCGGGGTGATGAAGCGCTCCACCGCCTCGAAGAGCAGATAGGCGCCGACGCCGAGCAGCAGCAGGCAGTTGGCGAGCGCGGCCAGGATCTCGGCCCGGGCGAAGCCGAAGGTGCGGTTCAGTCCGGCGGGCCGGTTGGCGAAGTGGATCGCCAGCAGCGCCATCGCGAGACCGACCGCGTCCGTCGCCATATGGGCGGCGTCGGCGATGAGGGCAAGGGAGTCGGAGAGGATGCCGCCGACGATCTCCAGGACCATCACGCTCAGCGTGATGGCGAGCGCGATGCGCAGCCGTCCCTTGTAGGCCGAGGCCGCGGTGCCGGTCGGCGGCGGCCCGCCGTGCGAATGCCCGTGGTCGTGCCCAGCCCCCATGCGAGACGCCTCCAGGTCGTCGGATGATCTGCCGAGACCTCAGTCAACTACGGGTGGGGGGTATCAGGCAACACGGCACTGAACACCGTTGTCGTAACGCCTGACCTGCGGAAACGACCTGCAGGTCAGGGCGCTGACAAGATCACTTGATGCGGGCTTCGGGGTGCCGCAGGCACCAGCCATCCCAGGCCGACTCCACCATCTCGCGTACCCCGCGCGACGCCGTCCAGCCCAGCTCCTTGGCGATCAGATCTACCGAGGCGACGGCCTTGGCGGCATCGCCCGGACGGCGCTGCTCGATCACCGGCGCCTCGCCGTACCCCGTGACCTCGCCCACCAGATCGGCGAGTTCGCGCACCGAGACGCCGACGCCCCGGCCGATGTTGACCGTCAGATCCCCGGCCCCGTCCTGCTCGGCCAGCCGGCGGGCCACCGCGAGATGGGCGTCGGCCAGGTCCGCGACATGGATGTAGTCACGGATGCAGGTGCCGTCCGGCGTCGGGTAGTCGGCGCCGAAGATCCGCGGGGCCTCACCACGGGTGATCCGGTCGAAGAACATCGGGATGATGTTGAACACTCCGGTATCGGCCAGCTCCGGCCGGGCCGAGCCCGCCACATTGAAGTAGCGCAGACAGGCCGTGGACATGGAGTGCGCGTGGCCTGTCGCCCGTACCAGCCACTCGCCCGCCAGCTTGGTCTCGCCATACGGATTGATCGGCTCGCACGGAGCGGACTCGGGGATCAGGTCCATCTCGGGCACGCCGTATACGGCGGCCGAGGAGGAGAACAGGAAGCGCCGCACACCTGCCGCGACGACCGCCTCGAGGAGCACTGTGAGACCGTGCACATTCTCCCGGTAGTAGCGCAGCGGCTGCTCGACGGACTCCCCGACCTGCTTCTTCGCCGCGAGATGTACGACACCGGTGACGGCGTGCTCGGCGAGGGTGCGGTCGAGCAGCTCCCGGTCCAGGACCGCGCCGCGGACCAGCGGAATCTCCTCGGGCAGTCGCTCGGGTATGCCCGAGGAGACATCGTCGAGGACGACGACCCGCTCGCCCGCTGCTGTCATGGCCCGCGCCACATGCGCGCCGATGTACCCCGCTCCACCTGTGATCAGCCAAGTCATGCCGGTCAGCCTAGGCCCTGCGGACCCGCGGTTTGTGGGCCGAGGCGCCGATCGACGATGATGATCTCGGCGGGCCCTCCTGGGGCCCGGCCATGTCGAGCGGGACGTAAACGGCCAGTGAACTCCCGCCTCCGTGCATCCGATAGCCTCTGCCGACGTGCCGCCGCCCGTATACGGGCCGAGCCGCCGCGCACCAGCACCGTCAGCGCCAAGGAGTGAGTTCGTCTGTCGACCGCCATCCTCACCGGTCCGCCGGTACCCGGATCGTCGCTCGAGGGCGATCTGCGGTCGCTGGGCTTCGACGTCCGGGTCGCCTCGGGCGCCCAGGACACCGCAGCGCTGGTCGCAGCGGTGCCGGGCACCGATCGCGTCGCCGTCGTCGACCCCCGCTTCGTGGGGCACGTTCACGCCCTGCGGCTGGCGCTGACGGACCCCCGCTTCCCGGCCGCCGCGGTCCCGGGCGCACTGACGGTGCAGCCTCAGGCACGGACTGCTCTGACCCGGGCTCTGTCGGTCGCGGCGGGCACAGGGACCCCGTCCGGCGTGGCCGGAGCCGCACCGTCCGGTGCCGCCGAGTTGGCGACCGCCGCACAGGCCGGCGACGCGGCCGACGACAGTGACTCCCTGTCGGCTGTCCGGGCCGCGGTGCGGCCCGCCACCGGCAGCACGGGCGCGGGAGCGCCGGTAGTGCCCGACGCGCTCGCCGACGCGCTCGACGCCGAGGGCACCGCCGTGCACCGGCCCGAGCTGGGGTCGCTCGTGGCGACCGTGCCCACTGACCCCCAGACCCGTAACGAGGCCCGGCAGGCCGTCACCGCGGTCGACGACGAGGCCGTACGGCTGCGCTCCGCCGTGAAGGCCCGCGACGGCTTCTTCACCACCTTCTGCATCAGCCCGTACTCCCGCTATCTCGCCCGCTGGTGCGCGCGGCGCGGACTGACCCCCAACCAGGTCACCACCGCCTCGCTGCTCACCGCGCTGATCGCGGCCGGCAGCGCGGCCACCGGCACTCGCGGCGGCTACATCGCGGCGGGTGTGCTGCTGCTCTTCTCCTTCGTCCTGGACTGCACCGACGGGCAGCTGGCCCGTTACTCGCTGCAGTACTCGACGATGGGCGCCTGGCTGGACGCGACGTTCGACCGCGCCAAGGAGTACGCGTACTACGCCGGTCTCGCCCTCGGTGCCGCCCGCGGCGGCGACGACGTATGGGCACTGGCACTCGGCGCGATGGTGCTGCAGACCTGCCGCCATGTCGTGGACTTCTCCTTCAACGAGGCGAACCACGACGCGACGGCCGTTGGTAAGTCTGTGACTGGCAGCCCCACCGCCGCGCTCTCCGAGAAGCTCGACAGCGTCGGGTGGACGGTCTGGCTGCGCCGCATGATCGTGCTGCCGATCGGCGAGCGCTGGGCCATGATCGCCGTGCTGACGGCCGTGGCCACGCCCCGGATCGTCTTCTACGCCCTGCTCATCGGCTGCGCCTTCGCCGCCTGCTACACCACGGCGGGCCGCGTCCTGCGCTCGCTGACCCGCAAGGCACGCAGGACCGACCGGGCCGCCCAGGCGCTCGCCGACCTCGCCGACTCGGGCCCGCTCGCCGCGAGCGCCGCGCGCGCCTTCACGACGGCCGCCAGAAAGCTTCCCGCGTTCGGGCCGCTCGCGATCGCGCTGGCCGGCGGCGCCGCTCTTGTGGCAAGTGCCACGTTCACCGACTACGGCTCACTCTGGCCGGTCGTCGCGGCTGTGGCGTATGTCATCACCTCGGGCACAGCCGTCGCCCGCCCCCTCAAGGGCGCCCTCGACTGGCTCGTCCCGCCGGTGTTCCGGGCCGCCGAATACTGCACCGTCCTGGCGCTCGCCGCCCGGGCAGAGGTGAACGGAGCGTTGCCCGCGGCCTTCGGACTGGTGGCGGCGGTCGCCTACCATCACTACGACACGGTGTACCGCATCCGCGGCGGTACGGGCGCGCCGCCGCACTGGCTGGTGCGGGCGACCGGCGGGCACGAGGGGCGGGTCCTGGCAGTCGCGCTGCTGGCCGCGGTGGTCGCCGCCGCAGACTTCACCATCGCGCTGACGGCCCTCGCTGTGGCCGTCGCACTCGTGGTGCTTGTGGAGAGCATCCGCTTCTGGGTGTCCTCCGGAGCACCCGCCGTACATGACGAAGGAGAACCCGCATGATCGGCCTCGTACTGGCAGCCGGTGCCGGACGGCGTCTTCGCCCCTACACCGACACGCTCCCGAAGGCCCTCGTGCCCGTCGACGGCGACACCACCGTCCTCGACCTCACCCTGGGGAACTTCGCTCACATCGGGCTCACCGAAGCCGCCATTGTCGTCGGCTACCGCAAGGAGGCCGTATACGAGCGCAAGGCAGTCCTGGAGGCGAAGTACGGCCTGAAGCTCACCCTCGTCGACAACGACAAGGCCGAGGAGTGGAACAATGCCTACTCCCTTTGGTGCGCCCGTGACGTCATAAGGCAGGGCGTCATCCTCGCCAACGGCGACACCGTGCACCCCGTCTCCGTCGAGCAGACCCTGCTCGCCGCCCGCGGCAACGGCCAGAAGATCATTCTCGCCCTCGACACGGTGAAGCATCTCGCCGACGAGGAGATGAAGGTCATCACGGACGGCGACAAGGGTGTGCAGCGCATCACCAAGCTGATGGACCCGGCCACCGCCACCGGTGAGTACATCGGCGTCACCCTCATCGAGCCCGAGGCCGCCGACGAGCTCGCCGACGCGCTGAAGACCACCTTCGAGCGCGACCCCGACCTCTACTACGAGGACGGCTACCAGGAGCTCGTGAACCGCGGCTTCACCGTGGACGTGGCCCCCATCGGCGACGTCAAGTGGGTCGAGATCGACAACCACGACGACCTCGCGAAGGGCCGTGAGATCGCGTGCCTGTACTGACCCGACTGATCCCGTCCCCGGTCGTCGTCGACATCGCCCGCGGCGCCCTGGACGATCTGGCCGGCCTCCTTGCCGACCAGCGGATCTCCTCCTCCGGCAAGCTCGCGATCGCGATCAGCGGCGGCTCCGGCCAGGCGCTGCGCGAGAAGCTCTCGCCGGTGCTTCCGGGCGCCACCTGGTTCGAGGTCGTCGGCGGCACCATCGACTCCGCCGTCAAGCTCGCCGACGACATCAAGGGCAAGCGGTACGACGCCGTGGTCGGCCTCGGCGGGGGCAAGATCATCGACGTGGCGAAGTACGCCGCGGCGCGAGTCGGCCTGCCCATGGTTTCCGTCGCGACGAACCTCTCGCACGACGGCCTGTGCTCCCCGGTCGCGACGCTGGACAATGACAACGGCCGCGGCTCCTACGGTGTCCCCGGTCCGATCGCGATCGTCATCGACCTCGACGTCATCCGCGAGGCCCCGGTCCGTTTCGTACGCTCCGGCATCGGCGAGGCGATCTCCAACCTCTCGTCGATCGCGGACTGGGAGCTGTCCCACCAGGTCAACCAGGAACCGGTGGACGGCCTCGCCGCCGCGATGGCCCGTACCGCCGGCGAAGCCGTCCTGCGCCACCCCGGAGGTGTCGGTGACGACGATTTCCTCACCGTGCTCGCCGAGTCCCTGGTGCTGACCGGCATCGCGATCTCGATCAGCGGGGACACCCGGCCCGCGTCCGGCGCCTGTCACGAGATCAGCCACGCCTTCGATCTGCTCCACCCCAAGCGGGCCGCCAGTCACGGCGAGCAGGTCGGCATCGGAGCCGCCTTCGCGATGCACCTGCGTGGTGCGCACGAGAAGTCCGGACTCTTCGCCGAGGTGCTGCGCAGGCACGGCCTGCCGGTGCTGCCAGAGGAGATCGGCTTCAGCGTGGACGAATTCGTCAGAGCCGTCGAATACGCGCCGCAGACCCGTCCGGGCCGCTTCACCATCCTTGAGCACCTCGACCTCTCAACCGACCAGATCAGGGACGCGTACGCCGACTATGCCAAGACCATCAGTAGCTGAACTCCGTCCGGTCGTTCACCCGGAGGGAGTGAAGGACCGGCGAAGCGGCGAGCACTGGGCCGGGCGCCTGTACATGCGAGAGATCTCGCTGCACATAGACCCGTACCTGGTGAACACCAAGATCACGCCGAACCAGCTCACCTACCTCATGGTCGTGGTGGGTGTGCTGGGCGGCGCTGCCCTGCTGATCCCGGGACTGCCCGGCGCGATCCTCGCGGTGGTGCTCTTCCAGATCTATCTGCTGCTCGACTGCGTGGACGGCGAGGTCGCCCGCTGGCGCAAGCAGACGTCGATCACCGGCGTCTACCTCGACCGGATCGGCCACTACCTCTGTGAGGCGGCCCTGCTGGTCGGCTTCGGCGTGCGCGGCGCGGACGTCTTCCACCAGGAGGGCTCCACGAACTGGCTGTGGGCCTTCCTCGGTACGGTCGCCGCCCTCGGCGCGATCCTGATCAAGGCCGAGACCGACCTGGTCGACGTGGCCCGCCAGCGCAGCGGTCTGCCCGCCGTCAAGGACGAGGCGTCCGTGCCCCGTTCCTCCGGTCTGGCGCTGGCCCGGCGTGCCGCGGCCGCGCTGAAGTTCCACCGGCTCGTCGGCGGCATCGAGGCCAGCCTCTTCATCCTGGTCGTGGCCATCCTCGACATGATCCAGGGCGATCTGTTCTTCACCCGTCTCGGCATCGCGTTCCTCGCCGGTATCGCGGTCGTCCAGACGCTGCTGCACCTCGTGTCGATCCTCGCGTCCAGCAGGCTCAAGTGACGGCGCCGCTGAGGCTCGGCGCGGTCATCATCACGATGGGCAACCGGCCGGACGACCTGCGCGCCCTCCTCGACTCGGTCGCCAAGCAGGACGGCGACCCGATCGAGGTGGTCGTGGTCGGCAACGGCGCCCCGGTGATGGACGTCGCAGATTTCCCGTCGGTTGTACGCACCGTGAACCTGCCCGACAACCTGGGCATCCCCGGCGGCCGCAACGTGGGCATCGAGGCCTTCGGCCCGTCCGGCTCCGGAGTCGACGCGCTGCTCTTCCTCGACGACGACGGTCTGCTGCCGAACAGCGACACCGGTGAGCTGGTGCGCCAGGCCTTCGAGGCCGACCCGAAGCTGGGCATCATCAGCTTCCGGATCGCCGACCCGGAGACCGGGCTCACCCAGCGCCGCCACGTCCCGCGGCTGCGCGCCTCCGACCCGCTGCGCTCCTCGCGGGTGACGACCTTCCTCGGCGGCGCCAATGCCGTGCGTACGAAGGTGCTCGCCGAGGTCGGGGCACTGCCCGACGAGTTTTTCTACGCCCATGAGGAGACGGACCTCGCCTGGCGGGCGCTGGACGCCGGCTGGGCGATCGACTACCGCGCGGACATGGTGCTGTTCCACCCGACGATGCCGCCGTCCCGGCACGCGGTCTACCACCGGATGGTGGCCCGCAACCGGGTCTGGCTCGCCCGCCGCAATCTGCCCGCGCCCCTGGTCCCCGTCTACATCGGTGTCTGGGTGCTCCTCACACTGGCCCGGCGCCCCTCGCTGCCCGCCCTGAAGGCATGGTTCGGCGGCTTCAAGGAGGGCTGGCGGACGCCCTGTGGTCCGCGCCGTCCGATGAAATGGCGTACGGTATGGCGGCTCACCCGACTGGGCCGACCTCCCGTCATCTGACAAGCTCGGTTCTGAGAAAATCGGGCGTACCTCCGGGACCTGGCCGCCACCTGAGAGCCCTACTGCCGCGCATCTTGAACACGAAAGTTTCAACTTGTGAGTGACACGACCCAAGACGGCGCGATCGCGACCAGCGTTCGCCCGTCGCCCGACGACGGTCTGACCCCGGCGGAGCTGGCCGCCAAGTACGGCCTGTCGGTGAGCGGTGCCCGGCCGGGGCTCGCCGAGTACATCCGGCAGCTGTGGGGCAGGCGCCACTTCATCCTGGCCTTCTCGCAGGCCAAGCTGACGGCCCAGTACAGCCAGGCGAAGCTCGGCCAGCTGTGGCAGGTGGCGACGCCGCTGCTCAACGCGCTCGTCTACTACTTGATCTTCGGGCTCATCCTGGGGACCCGGGAAGGGATTCCCAACGAGGTTTTCGTCCCGTTCCTGGTGACCGGCGTCTTCGTCTTCACCTTCACCCAGAGCTCGGTGATGGCGGGCGTCCGGGCGATCTCGGGCAACCTCGGTCTTGTGCGGGCCCTGCACTTCCCGCGCGCCGCCCTGCCCATCTCCTTCGCGCTCCAGCAGCTCCAGCAGCTGCTGTTCTCGATGCTGGTGCTGTTCCTGATCGCGATCGGCTTCGGCAGCTACCCGAAGCTCTCCTGGCTGCTGATCATTCCCGCGCTGGCAATGCAGTTCGTGTTCAACACCGGCATGGCGATGATCATGGCCCGTCTTGGCAGTAAGACGCCCGATCTCGCCCAGCTGATGCCGTTCATCATGCGCACCTGGATGTATGCGTCCGGCGTCATGTTCTCCATCCCGATGATGCTCAAGGACAAGCCGGCCTGGATCGCCGATGTCCTGCAGTGGAATCCGGCCGCCGTCTACATGGACCTCGTCCGGTTCGCACTGATCGACGGTTACGGCTCCGAGAATCTGCCTCCGCACATCTGGGCCTTCGCGCTCGGCTGGGCGATCCTGTTCGGCATCGCCGGGTTCGTGTACTTCTGGAAGGCTGAGGAACGGTACGGCCGTGGCTGATCTCGAAAAGAACGACAAGAGAACCGTCGACGACTCCCGCGTTCCCACCGTCATCGCCGACGATGTGCACATCGTGTACCGCGTGCACGGCGGCAGCGGCGGAAGGGGCAGCGCCACCGCCGCGCTGAGCCGGATCGTGCGGCGGGACAAGGGCGAGTCGCGGGGAGTGCGCAAGGTGCACGCTGTGCGCGGCGTCTCCTTCACCGCGTACCGCGGCGAGGCGATCGGCCTGATCGGCACCAACGGTTCCGGCAAGTCGACCCTGCTGCGCGCCATAGCGGGTCTGCTGCCGACGGAGAGCGGCAAGGTCTACACCGACGGCCAGCCCTCCCTGCTCGGCGTCAACGCCGCGCTGATGGGCGATCTGACCGGTGAGCGCAATGTCATCCTCGGTGGCCTGGCCATGGGCATGACGCGTGAGGAGATCCGCGAGCGCTACGAGGGGATCGTGGACTTCTCCGGGATCAACGAGAAGGGCGACTTCATCACCCTTCCGATGCGCACGTACTCCTCCGGCATGGGGGCCAGGCTCCGCTTCTCCATCGCCGCGGCCAAGGACCACGACGTCCTGATGATCGACGAGGCGCTGGCCACCGGTGACCGGAAGTTCCAGCGGCGCTCCGAGGAGCGTATCCGTGAGCTGCGCAAGGAGGCCGGCACGGTCTTCCTGGTCAGCCACAGCAACAGCTCGATCAGGGACACCTGCGACCGCGTCCTGTGGCTGGAGAAGGGCGAGCTGCTGATGGACGGGCCGACCGACGAGGTCATCAAGGCGTACGAGAAGGAGAGCGGCAGGTAGTCCGCCGCCGGTCCCAAAAGGCCCCCGCCGTGGCATCCGGGCGGGGGCTTTCTGCGTCTCTGGAGAGACAGCGGCTCCCTCGCCGGGGCGCGGCGATCGGGCCCGGATCGTCAAGTGAAGGTCAATTCCCGGGGCCCGGGGGAAGGTTGGCGACGATTGGAGTGTTCTTGTAATGCGCGCAACACCCCGGCGTATCACTGGGCGTTGTACAACGTAAGCTGTACCGGTGCTGAATCGCGGCAAGTGGGGCGATACACCCTAGGCATCCCGTCCGCCAGGCGGTGCCCCCTCAGTCGGGAGGACCGGCGGCGTGTCCGAAATAGGATGTATTGGGTCGGCAGTGTAGAACGGGAGATGTGACGGCAATGACGGAAAATCTCCAGGTCCGCGAGGCTTTCGCCGTCCCCGCGCCGGGCAGTCCCGTATGACGGGCACCCGGCAGGCGCGCCGCGAGGCATCCGCGCGCGCCACCCTCGACAAGGCATCCGACGAGAACTTCCCGGTGGCCCCCTTCTTCCTGCCGCGCGCCTGGCGCGACGACCTGATGGCGGTGTACGGCTACGCCCGCCTCGTCGACGACATCGGCGACGGTGACCTCGCGCCCGGCGGCGCCGACGCCCGCCACCTCGGCGTCGACCCGGCGCAGGCCGACGACCCGCTCGCGATGCTCGACGCCTTCGAGGCCGATCTGCGCCGCGTCTTCGCCGCCGATACCGAACCGAGTCACCCCCTGCTGCACGCCCTCCAGTCGACCGTGCGCCGTCGCTCGCTCACCCCCGAGCCCTTCCTCGGCCTGATCGAAGCCAACCGCCAGGACCAGTTGGTGCGGCGCTACAAGACGTACGACGAACTCCTCGCGTACTGCGAACTGTCCGCCAACCCCGTCGGTCGCCTGGTGCTGCAGATCACCGGGACCGCCAGTCCCGAACGCGTCCGCCGCTCCGACGCCGTCTGTACCGCCCTCCAGATCGTCGAGCACCTCCAGGACGTGGCCGAGGACCTGGGGCGCGACCGGATCTATCTGCCCGCAGAAGACATGCACCGCTTCCATGTCACCGAGGCCGACCTGGCCGCGAGAACGGGGAGCGCGTCGGTGCGCTCACTGGTCGCGTACGAAGCGGAACGCGCCCTGCAACTGCTGAATGAAGGCACACCGCTGGTGGGTAGCGTCCACGGCAGACTGCGGCTGCTGCTGGCCGGGTTCGTTGCCGGGGGGCGCGCGGCCCTCACCGCGATCGAGGCTGCCGGAAACGACGTCCTGCCCGGACCGCCCAAGCCCACCAAGGCACATCTGCTGCGTGAAGTGGGAGCTGTCTTGCGAAAAGCGCGTAGAGAGGGGTGAGCCGGACGATGCAGGGACCGACGGAGGTACCCGCGCCGGTGCAGGCTGCGTACAGCTACTGCGAGGCCGTCACCGGGCAGCAGGCGCGCAATTTCGCCTACGGGATCAGGCTCCTGCCGACCGACAAGCGGCAGGCCATGTCGGCGCTGTACTCGTTCTCGCGGCGGGTCGACGACATCGGCGACGGCACGCTCGCTCCGGAGGCCAAGCGGGACCGGCTCGAAGGGACGCGGGAACTCCTGAAGCGGATCCGTCAGGACGCGGTCGGCGAGGACGACATCGACCCGGTCGCGGTCGCCCTCGCGGACGCGGCGCGCCGGTTTCCCCTTCCGCTCGGCGGGCTCGACGAGCTCATCGACGGCGTGCTGATGGACGTACGTGGCGAGACCTACGAGACCTGGGACGACCTCAAGACGTACTGTCGGTGTGTCGCGGGCGCGATCGGGCGGCTCTCGCTCGGCGTGTTCGGCACCCAGCCCGGCGCGCGCGGCGCCGAACGCGCCCCCGAGTACGCCGACACGCTTGGACTCGCCCTCCAACTCACCAACATCCTCAGGGACGTTCGCGAGGACGCGGGCAACGGCCGCACCTATCTGCCCGCCGACGACCTCGCCAAGTTCGGCTGTTCCGCGGGCTTCCACAGCGCCACCCCGCCGCCCGGCTCCGACTTCGCGGGCCTTGTGCACTTCGAAGTACGGCGCGCCCGCGCCCTGTTCGCCGAGGGCTACCGGCTGCTGCCGATGCTCGACCGGCGCAGCGGCGCCTGCGTCGCCGCGATGGCCGGCATCTACCGCCGCCTCCTCGACCGCATCGAGCGGGACCCCGAGGCGGTGCTGCGCGGCCGCGTGTCCCTGCCCGGGCGCGAGAAGGCGTACGTCGCCGTGCGCGGGCTTTCCGGACTCGACGCCCGGCATGTCACCCGGCAGAAGCTCAGGGGGCGTGCCTGATGCGGGCGAACGCGGACAAGCGGCGCGCAACCCTCCGGTGCGGCGCGACGTCCCAGACTGCAACGGCCCGAGGGGAGGTCGCATGACGGACGACGACATGCGGTCCCGGCACGCGGTGGTGATCGGCGGAGGACTCGCCGGGGTCACCGCGGCGCTGCAACTCGCCGACGCGGGAGTCGGTGTCACCCTCCTCGAAGGCCGCCCGCGTCTGGGCGGTCTCGCCTTCTCCTTCCGCCGCGGGGACCTCACCGTCGACAACGGCCAGCATGTGTACCTGCGCTGCTGCACCGCGTACCGCTGGTTCCTCGACCGGGTGGACGGCGCTCATCTCGCCCCGCTCCAGGACCGGTTGGACGTACCCGTACTGGACGTCGCACCGGCGCGCGGACCGCGTCTCGGACGGCTGCGCCGCACCGCGCTGCCCGTACCGCTGCACCTCGCCGCCGGACTCGCCACCTATCCGCACCTCTCGCTCGCCGAGCGCGCGTCCGTCGGGCGCGCCGCACTCGCGCTCGGCAAGCTGGACCCGGCCGACCCGGCGCTGGACGGCATCGACTTCGCCACCTGGCTGGGCCGCCACGGCCAGTCGCAGCGCACCGTCGAAGCCCTCTGGGACCTGGTCGGCGTGGCGACGCTGAACGCCACCGCGCCGAACGCCTCGATGGGCCTCGCCGCCATGGTCTTCAAGACCGGACTGCTCTCCGAGCCCGGCGCCGCCGACATCGGCTGGGCCCGCGTGCCGCTCGGGGACCTGCATGACACGCTGGCCCGCAAGGCACTCGACTCGGCCGGTGTACGCACCGAGCTCTCGACCCGGGTACGGAGCATCTCCCGTGCGGGCCTTGGGCGTTGGCAGGTCAACGTGGAGGGCGAGCAACTGGACGCGGACACCGTCGTCCTCGCCGTGCCGCAGCGCGAGGCCCATGCGCTGCTGCCCGAAGGGGCCCTCGACGACCCCGACCGGCTGCTCGACATCGGCACCGCGCCGATCCTCAACATCCATGTCCTGTACGACCGCAAGGTGCTGCGCCGTCCCTTCTTCGCCGCGCTCGGCACCCCGGTCCAGTGGGTCTTCGACCGCACCGAGGCCTCCGGACTGCGGGAAGGCCAGTATCTGGCGCTGTCCCAGTCCGCCGCCGAGGACGAGATCGATGCGCCCGTCGCCGTACTGCGTGAGCGGTATCTGCCCGAGCTGGAGCGGCTGCTGCCCGCCGCGCGAGGCGCCGGGGTGAGCGACTTCTTCGTCACCCGGGAGCGGACGGCGACCTTCGCCCCTGCCCCGGGCGTCGGCCGGCTGCGACCGGGTGCGCGCACCCGGGCCCCCGGCCTGTACCTTGCGGGCTCGTGGACCGCCACCGGGTGGCCCGCGACCATGGAGAGCGCCGTACGCAGCGGCTTCAGCGCCGCGGGCGCCGCACTCTCCGCGCTCGGCCGCCACCATGAACATCCGCTCAAGGAGGCGGCGTGAGCTTCAGTACTGGAACAAGAGGAGAGACCGTGCCGACTGTGCCCTCGGCGAGCCCTGCTGATGACACCGCAGCGGGAGTCGACATCGTCGCTTTGCTGGAGCGCGGGCGGACCATGTCCACCCCCGTGCTGCGCGCAGCCGTGGACCGGCTCGCGCCGCCCATGGACACCGTCGCCGCCTACCACTTCGGCTGGATCGACGCGCAAGGACGGCCCGCCGACGGGGACGGCGGCAAGGCCGTACGCCCCGCGCTGGCGCTGCTGTCCGCCGAGGCGGCCGGCGCAGCCCCCGAGGTCGGCATCCCCGGCGCCGTGGCGGTGGAGCTGGTGCACAACTTCTCGCTGCTGCACGACGACCTGATGGACGGCGACGAGCAGCGCCGCCACCGCGACACCGTCTGGAAGGTGCACGGACCGGCCCAGGCGATCCTCGTCGGCGACGCGCTGTTCGCGCTCGCGGGCGAGGTCCTGCTGGAGCTCGGCACCGTCGAGGCGGGCCGCGCCACGCGCCGGCTGACCACTGCCACGCGCAAGCTCATCGACGGCCAGGCCCAGGACATCTCCTACGAGCACCGCGAGCGGGTCACCGTCGAGGAGTGCCTGGAGATGGAGGGCAACAAGACGGGCGCGCTGCTGGCCTGCGCCGTCTCCATCGGCGCGGTGCTCGGCGGGGCGGACGACCGGACGGCCGACACGCTGGAGGCGTACGGCTACCACCTCGGACTCGCTTTCCAGGCCGTCGACGATCTGCTGGGCATCTGGGGCGACCCGGAGTCCACCGGCAAGCAGACCTGGAGCGATCTGCGCCAGCGTAAGAAGTCCCTTCCGGTCGTCGCCGCGCTCGCCGCGGGCGGACCGGCCTCACAGCGCCTCGGAGAGCTGCTCGCGGCCGACGCCAAGAGCAATGACTTCGACAGCTTCTCCGAGGAAGAATTCGCTACCAGGGCGGCCCTGATCGAAGAAGCGGGCGGCCGCGACTGGACCTCCCAGGAGGCCCGCAGGCAGCACGCCGTCGCGATCGAGGCGCTGGGCCGCGTCGACATGCCGGAACGGGTGCGGGCGCAGCTCATCGCGCTCGCGGACTTCGTCGTCGTACGAAAGAGATGATCGCCATCGCCCGTATACGCGTGTCTTCTGGGGGCTAGCCCCCAGGCCCCCAAGCAGTCGCCGGCCGGTGCACGGGAAACCGGGCGCCGGCCGACGTCAGACCCCAGCACAGCAGAGAACCACTGCAACGAAGGGGAAGCCATGACAGCGACGACCGACGGAAGCAGCGGGCCCGCGGGGGCCGGCGCAGCCGCGGCCAGCAGAACAACCGACACTCATCCTGCCGAGCGCCCCGCCCCGAGTGACGTCCTCGAAGCCGCCGGACTGGCCGCACAACGTTCCGTCGAGCATCTGCTCGGTCGCCAGGACGCCGAGGGCTGGTGGAAGGGCGACCTCGAGACCAATGTGACCATGGACGCCGAGGATCTGCTGCTCCGTCAGTTTCTCGGCATCCAGGACGCGCGGACCACCGAGGCGGCCGCCCGCTTCATCCGGGGCGAGCAGCGCGACGACGGCACCTGGGCAACCTTCTACGGCGGGCCCGGCGAACTCTCCGCCACCATCGAGGCATACGTCGCGCTCCGGCTGGCCGGCCACCGGCCGGACGATCCGCACATGGCGCGCGCCTCCGCCTGGATCAGGCAACGGGGCGGCATTGCGGCGAGCCGGGTCTTCACCCGGATCTGGCTGGCCCTGTTCGGCTGGTGGAAGTGGGACGACCTTCCCGAACTGCCGCCCGAACTGATCTTCCTGCCCAAGTGGTTCCCGCTGAACATCTACGACTTCGGCTGCTGGGCGCGCCAGACCATCGTGCCGCTCACCGTCGTCTCGGCGAAGCGGCCGGTGCGGCCCGCGCCCTTCGCGCTCGACGAGCTGCACACCGACGCCCGGGTGCCGAACCCGCCCAAGCCCCTTGCTTCCGCGGCGAGTTGGGACGGATTCTTCCAGCGTGCCGACAAGGCGCTGCACGTGTACCACAAGGTCGCACCGCGCCGGCTGCGCGGAGCGGCCATGAACGCCGCAGCGCGCTGGATCATCGAGCGCCAGGAGAACGACGGCTGCTGGGGTGGCATCCAGCCGCCCGCCGTCTACTCCGTGATCGCCCTGCATCTGCTCGGCTACGACCTTCAGCACCCCGTGATGCGGGCCGGTCTTGAGTCGCTCGACCGGTTCGCCTTATGGCGCGAGGACGGCGCGCGGATGATCGAGGCCTGTCAGTCGCCCGTCTGGGACACCTGCCTGGCCACGATCGCCCTCGCCGACGCCGGGCTTCCGGCGGATCACCCCGCGCTGGTCAAGGCCGCCGACTGGATGCTGGCCGAGGAGATCGTACGGCCCGGCGACTGGGCCGTACGCAGACCTCAACTCGCGCCCAGCGGCTGGGCGTTCGAGTTCCACAACGACAACTACCCGGACATCGACGACACGGCCGAGGTGATCCTCGCCCTGCGACGGGTCAAGCACCCCGATCGGCAGTCGGTCGACGCGGCGGTCGCGCGGGCCGGCGCCTGGACCCTCGGGATGCAGTCCAGGAATGGCGCCTGGGCCGCGTTCGACGCAGACAACACCAGCGCTTTCCCCAACCGGCTGCCGTTCTGCGACTTCGGCGAGGTCATCGACCCGCCGTCGGCGGACGTCACCGCGCATGTCGTCGAGATGCTGGCCTACGAGGGCAAGGCCCAACACCCCCGTACCCGGCGTGGCATCGAGTGGCTGCTTGCCGAACAGGAGCTCAGCGGCGCCTGGTTCGGGCGCTGGGGCGTCAACTACGTATACGGAACAGGGTCGGTGGTTCCCGCGCTGACCGCGGCCGGGCTGCCTGTCTCGCACCCCGCGATCCGCCGGGCCGTCCGCTGGCTCGAATCCGTCCAGAACGACGACGGAGGCTGGGGCGAGGACCTGCGCTCCTATCGCGAGCAGCAGTGGATCGGTCACGGCGCCTCCACCGCCTCCCAGACCGCCTGGGCCCTGCTCGCGCTGCTCGCGGCGGGGGAGCGGGAGAGCAAGTCGGTCGAGCGGGGCGTGGCCTGGCTCGCCGAGACCCAGCAGGCGGACGGGTCCTGGGACGAGCCGCACTTCACCGGCACCGGCTTCCCCTGGGACTTCTCCATCAACTACCACCTCTACCGGCAGGTCTTCCCGCTCACGGCACTGGGCCGCTATGTGCACGGCGAGCCCTTCGCCGACCGCGCAGACAGCCGCGAGGGGGGCTGATGGAAGGATCCCCGGAGCCGTCGTCCGGTGCCGCCGCGCCGCTGCTGATCGCCTGTGCGCTCGGCATCGAGAAGCTTGCCCTGCGCAGCGGCGACCGCAGCGGCGCACTCGGCCCGGTGACGGTGCTCCGTACCGGCATGGGGCCGCACAACGCGGAGCGTGCCGTGCTGGGCGCACTGGGCGGTGACGGGCCGCTGCGGAACGCGGCGGTCGTCGCCTCCGGCTTCTGTGCCGGGCTCGCCCCCGGGATGCACCCCGGGGACCTGGTCGTCGCCGACGAGACCCGGCACGCCGTCGGCGCCACGGCCTGTACGGATACGGAACGGCTGGTCAAGGCGGTGGCCAGGGCCGTACCCGGACGCACCGTGCACACCGGCCCGCTGATCGGGTCCGACCATGTCGTGCGGGGTCACGAGCGGGCCGACCTGCGCGCCACCGGGGCGATCGCCGTGGACATGGAGTCCGCGGCCACGCTCCACGGTGCCCTGAGTACCGGGTCCCGTCCGGTTGCGGCCGTCCGGGTGGTCGTGGACGCTCCAGAGCATGAACTCGTCCGGATTAGCACGGTCCACGGTGGAATATCAGCTTTCCGTGTTCTTCGTGCCGTCCTTCCTGCTTTCTTTGAATGGCACCGTTCTTTTCTGCTCCCCAGGAGGTGAGCTAGATGGCCATGCCGCTCCGTCAGACCATCAGGGTCGGGACGTATCTCTTTGAACAGAAGCTCCGCAAGCGTGAGAAGTTTCCGCTCATCGTCGAGCTGGAGCCGCTCTTCGCCTGCAATCTGAAGTGTGAGGGCTGCGGGAAGATCCAGCACCCGGCCGGGATTCTGAAGCAGCGCATGCCGGTTGCGCAGGCAGTCGGGGCGGTGCTCGAGTCCGGGGCCCCAATGGTCTCGATCGCGGGCGGTGAGCCGCTGATGCACCCTCAGATCGATGAAATCGTGCGGCAATTGGTGGCCAAGAAGAAGTACGTATTCCTCTGCACCAATGCCATGCTGCTGCGCAAGAAGATCGAGGAGTTCACCCCTTCTCCCTACTTCGCCTTTGCCGTGCACATCGACGGGCTGCGCGAGCGGCACGACGAGTCGGTCGCCAAGGAAGGCGTGTTCGACGAGGCGGTGGAGGCGATCAAGGAGGCCAAGAAGCGCGGCTTCCGGGTCACCACCAACTCCACCTTCTTCAACACCGACACCCCGCAGACCGTCATCGAGGTGCTCAACTACCTCAATGACGACCTGAAGGTGGACGAGATGATGATCTCGCCCGCGTACGCCTACGAGAAGGCGCCCGACCAGGAGCACTTCCTCGGCGTGGAGCAGACCCGCGAGCTCTTCAAGAAGTCCTTCGCGGGCGGCAACCGGCGGCGCTGGCGGCTCAACCACTCGCCGCTCTTCCTCGACTTCCTCGAGGGCAAGGCGGACTTCCCGTGCACGGCGTGGGCGATCCCCAACTACTCGCTCTTCGGCTGGCAGCGCCCCTGCTATCTGATGAGCGACGGATACGTCCCCACCTACCGGGAGCTCATCGAGGAGACCGACTGGAGCAAGTACGGCCGCGGCAAGGACCCGCGCTGCGCCAACTGCATGGCGCACTGCGGCTACGAGCCCACCGCCGTCCTCGCCACCATGGGCTCCCTCAAGGAGTCCCTCAGGGCGGCGCGCGAAACCGTCTCGGGAAACCGCGGGTGACGTGATGTCCGCTGGAGAGCCAGTCGCACTGGGGCTCCCGGAGCTGCCGGCCCGGCCGATCGCGATGCGCCGCACCTCGCGGCGTATCCAGGTCGGTTCCGTGGCCGTCGGCGGGGACGCCCCCGTATCGGTGCAGTCGATGACGACCACGCGCACCTCGGACATCGGCGCGACGCTGCAGCAGATCGCGGAACTGACCGCGTCCGGCTGCCAGATCGTACGAGTGGCCTGTCCGACCCAGGACGACGCGGACGCGCTCGCCACCATCGCGAGGAAGTCGCAGATCCCCGTCATCGCGGACATCCACTTCCAGCCGAAGTACGTGTTCGCGGCGATCGACGCCGGGTGCGCGGCGGTGCGGGTGAACCCGGGCAACATCAAGCAGTTCGACGACAAGGTCAAGGAGATCGCCCGCGCCGCCGGCGAGACCGGCACCCCGATCCGGATCGGCGTCAACGCCGGTTCGCTCGATGCCCGGCTGCTCGCCAAGTACGGCAAGGCGACCCCCGAGGCGCTCGTCGAGTCCGCGCTGTGGGAGGCGTCGCTCTTCGAGGAGCACGGCTTCCGCGACATCAAGATCTCGGTCAAGCACAACGACCCGGTCGTGATGGTCAACGCCTACCGGCAGCTGGCCGCCGCCTGCGACTATCCGCTGCATCTCGGCGTGACGGAGGCCGGACCCGCCTTCCAGGGCACGATCAAGTCGGCCGTCGCCTTCGGCGCGCTGCTCAGCGAGGGCATCGGCGACACGATCCGGGTCTCGCTGTCCGCCCCGCCCGCCGAAGAGGTCAAGGTCGGCATCCAGATCCTGGAGTCCCTCAACCTCAAGCAGCGCCGCCTCGAGATCGTCTCCTGCCCCTCCTGCGGCCGTGCCCAGGTCGATGTCTACAAGCTCGCCGACCAGGTCACGGCGGGCCTTGAAGGCATGGAGGTGCCGCTGCGCGTCGCCGTCATGGGATGTGTCGTCAACGGCCCGGGCGAGGCGAGGGAAGCGGACCTCGGAGTGGCGTCGGGCAATGGGAAGGGTCAGATCTTCGTCAAGGGTGAGGTCATCAAGACCGTGCCCGAGTCGAAGATCGTCGAGACCCTCATCGAAGAGGCGATGAAGATCGCCGAATCCATGGAGGACGCAGGGGCGGCCTCGGGGCCGCCCGCCGTCACCGTGAGCTGAACAGCATGCGAAGGGGGTCCGACCGTGACGATTCTTGAGAGCATCCGGGGGCCGCGCGATCTCAAGGCGCTGACCGATGCGGAACTCGAGGAACTCGCCGAGGAGATCAGAGAGTTCCTGGTGCATGCGGTGGCCAGGACAGGGGGGCATCTGGGCCCCAACCTCGGGGTGGTGGAGCTGACCGTCGCCCTGCACCGGGTCTTCGACTCGCCCGTCGACCGCATTCTGTGGGACACCGGGCACCAGAGCTACGTACACAAACTGCTGACCGGCCGACAGGACTTCTCCAAGCTGCGCGGCAAGGGCGGGCTCTCCGGCTACCCCTCCCGCGAGGAGTCCGAGCACGACGTCATAGAGAACTCCCACGCGTCGACGGTCCTGGGCTGGGCGGACGGTCTTGCCAAGGCGCATCAGGTGCTGGGCAGCAGTGATCATGTCGTCGCGGTCATCGGCGACGGCGCGCTCACCGGCGGCATGGCCTGGGAGGCGCTCAACAACATCGCCGCGGCGAAGGACCGGCCGCTGATCATCGTCGTCAACGACAACGAGCGCTCGTACGCCCCGACGATCGGCGGCCTCGCCAACCACCTGGCCACACTCCGTACGACCGACGGCTACGAACGGGTGCTGGCCTGGGGCAAGGACGTTCTGCAGCACACCCCGGTCGTCGGGAAGCCGCTGTACGAATCGCTGCACGGCGCGAAGAAGGGGTTCAAGGACGCCTTCGCGCCACAGGGGATGTTCGAGGATCTCGGCCTGAAGTACCTGGGGCCGATAGACGGGCACGACATCGCGGCCGTCGAATCCGCGCTGCGCCGGGCCAAGCGCTTCCACGGGCCCGTACTGGTGCACTGCCTGACCGAGAAGGGCCGTGGCTACCAGCCGGCCCTGGAGGACGAGGCTGACCGCTTCCACACCGTCGGGGTGATGGACCCGCTGACCTGCGAGCCGCTCGCGCCGTCCAACGGGCCGTCCTGGACTTCGGTGTTCGGGGACGAGATCGCCGCGATCGGGGCCGAGCGGCCGGACGTCGTGGCGATCACGGCCGCGATGCTGCACCCCGTCGGCCTGACGAAGTTCGCCGAGCGGTTCCCCGACCGGGTGTGGGACGTCGGGATCGCCGAGCAGCACGCCGCGGTCTCCGCGGCCGGGCTCGCCACCGGCGGGCTGCATCCCGTCGTCGCTGTATACGCCACCTTCCTCAACCGCGCCTTCGACCAGCTGCTGATGGACGTCGCCCTGCACAAGTGCGGGGTGACATTCGTACTCGACCGGGCGGGCGTCACCGGCGTCGACGGTCCGTCCCACAACGGCATGTGGGACATGTCGATCCTGCAGGTCGTGCCCGGGCTGCGGATCGCCGCGCCGCGCGACGCCGACCGGCTGCGTGCGGAGCTGCGCGAGGCCGTCGATGTGGACGACGCGCCGACCGTGCTGCGCTTCCCGAAGGAGTCGGTGGGCGAGCCCGTCGAGGCGATCGGGCGGATCGGCGGGATGGACGTACTGCACCGGGCGGACGACGCCGATGTGCTGCTGGTGTCGGTGGGCGCGCTCGCGCCCGTCTGCCTGCAGAGTGTCGAGCTGCTCAAGGGCCGCGGCATCGCCTGCACCGTCGTGGACCCGCGCTGGGTCAAGCCCGTCGACGAACAGCTCGCGCCGCTCGCCGCGCAGCACCGTCTGGTGGCCGTCGTGGAGGACAACAGCCGCAACGGCGGGGTCGGTTCGGCCGTCGGGCAGGCACTGCGGGACGCCGGCGTGGATGTGCCGCTGCGTACCTTCGGCATCCCCGAGCAGTTCCTCGCGCACGCCAAACGCGGCGAGGTACTCGCCGACATCGGGCTCACCCCGGTGGAGATCGCGGGACGGATCAGTGCCGCCATGGCGGTCAAGGAGAGGAGAGCCGAGGAATGACCGAGCCGCCGACGGGCACGGAGCCGCTCAAGGGTTTCGATCTGGCCCGACTCCTCGCGGAGCGCGGGGCCGACCGGTATGAGCTTCATGCGCGACATCTCAACCACCAGTTGCCGCGCATGCTGCACACCATCGGCTTCGACAAGGTCTACGAACGGGCCGAGGGCGCGTACTTCTGGGACGCCGACGGCAACGACTATCTCGACATGCTCGCGGGCTTCGGGGTGATGGGGCTCGGCCGGCACCACCCGGTCGTACGCAAGGCGCTGCACGACGTCCTGGACGCCTCGCTCGCGGACCTCACGCGCTTCGACTGCCAGCCGCTGCCCGGGCTGCTCGCGGAGAAGCTGCTGGCGCACAGTCCTCACCTGGACCGGGTGTTCTTCGGCAACAGCGGTACGGAGGCGGTGGAGACCGCGCTGAAGTTCGCCCGGTACGCCACCGGGAAGCCGAGGATCCTGTACTGCTCGCACGCCTTCCACGGGCTGACCACCGGATCTCTGTCGGTCAACGGGGAGGCGGGGTTCCGGGACGGATTCGCGCCGCTGCTGCCCGACACCGCGATCGGGCTCGGCGATCTGGCCGCGCTGGAGCGGGAGTTGAAGCGCGGCGATGTGGCGGGCTTCGTCGTGGAGCCGATCCAGGGCAAGGGCGTGCACGCGACGCCCCCCGGGTTCCTGCACGCGGCCCAGGAACTGCTGCACAAGCACAAGGCGCTGCTGATCGCGGACGAGGTGCAGACCGGCCTGGGCAGGACCGGCGACTTCTACGCGTACCAGTACGAGGAAGGGGTCGAGCCGGATCTGGTCTGTGTGGCGAAGGCGCTCTCGGGCGGTTACGTACCGGTCGGAGCGACCCTCGGCAAGGACTGGATCTTCAAGAAGGTCTACTCGTCGATGGACCGGGTGCTGGTGCACTCGGCGAGTTTCGGATCCAACGCCCAGGCGATGGCCGCCGGGCTCGCCGTCCTCTCGGTGATCGAGGACGAGCAGGTCGTCGCCAATGCACGGATGACCGGCGAACTGCTGCGCTCCCGGCTGGCGGCGCTCGTCGACCGCTATGAGCTGTTGCACGAGGTGCGGGGGCGCGGCCTGATGATCGGCATCGAGTTCGGCCGGCCGGACTCGATCAAGCTGCGCAGCCGCTGGACCATGCTGCAGGCGGCCCGCAAGGGTCTCTTCGCACAGATGGTCGTGGTGCCGCTGCTGCAGAAGCACCGGATCCTCACTCAGGTCTCCGGCGACCATCTGGAAGTGATCAAGCTGATTCCGCCGCTGACCATCGGTGAGCGGGAGGTCGATCGGTTCGTGGCGGCCTTCACGGCCGTGATGGACGACGCCCACGGCGGCGGCGGGCTGATGTGGGACTTCGGCAGGACGCTGGTCAAGCAGGCGGTCGCCAACCGCTGACTTTCGGCACTTTTGCCTCTGAGGCAAGAAATTTGCCTCAGAGGCAGGTTCCTGGCCCAATGGGCATATGAGCACCCCTGCCGGAGGGGCGGCGGACACCTCGCTGCCCGATGTCGCACCACGGCTGCGTGATCTGCGCCGCCGTCGCGGTCTCACCCTGGAAGCGGCCGCCCAGCGTGCGGGCCTCTCGCCCGCCCACCTCTCGCGTCTGGAGACGGGCCACCGCCAGCCGTCGCTGCCGATGCTGCTGGGGCTCGCCCGCATCTACGGTACGACGGTCGCCGAGCTGCTCGGCGAGTCGGCGCCGGAACACGAGCCCATCATCCGCACCGGTCGCGGGGAGACCGCGGCGGCCGACGGCTGGACGTACCACCGGGCAGGCGGTCCCGGCCGGGCGATGCAGGCCCTGCGGCTGGTGGTCCCGTACGGCAGCCAGGGCGATGTGGTCCGGGTGCATCCCGGCGAGGAGTGGCTGTATGTCCTCGACGGGCGGCTGCGGCTGGGCCTGGGCGAAGCGGTGCACGAGCTGAGCCCCGGGGACAGCGCGCACTTCGACTCAATGACCCCGCACCGCATCGCGGCGGCCACACGCGACGGGGTCCAGCTGCTCTTCGTGCACACGCTGCTGCAGAGCCCCGACTTCCATCCGCATGCCTGACACACGTGAGAGGTCTGCCATGTCCAAGCACAACGAAGAGGGGAAGTTCCCCCGAGGGCTGGTGATCCGGCTCTTCGCCTACCTGGTGGCGGGTCATCTCTTCGCCGCCTTCCTCTATCTGCTCTTCCTGCTGGGCGGCCAGAACCAGTAGCGCGGAACCGGTGAGCCCGGCTCAGGCCTCGTCGAGGAGCCGGTCGCGGAGCCGCTCGCGCGTCTGCGGGCTCACCTTCAGGCCCTCGGTGAGGTAGCGCTCGGTGGTGCCCCAGGTCTGCTCGATCGTTTCGAAGGCCGCGCTCAGGTACTCGGCCCGCGCGTCGAAGAGCGGGGACAGCAGCTCCATCACCTCCGGGGACATCGCGGCCGGGGACTTGTCGCTGCGCCGGACCAGGTAACGGCGGTGCGGGTCATTGGACTTGAGGTAGTCCGCCTCGATGGCCTCCCGCTCGACGCCGACCGCCAGCAGCGAGACGGCTACCGACAGACCGGCGCGGTCCTTGCCCGCCGCGCAGTGCATCAGGGCCGGGACGCTGTCCTCCGCGAGCGCGTGCAGGACCTTGCTGTGCTCGTCGGTGCGCTGCTTGATGATCGTCCGGTACGAGGCCGACATCCGCCCCGCCGCCTTGCCGTCCGAGAGGATCGACCGCAGCTGGTCGAGGTCGCCGTCCCGGACCATCTTCCAGAACTCGGCGCCGTCGGCCGGGTCGGTCAGCGGCAGATTCACATTGCGTACGCCGGGCAGCTCGACGTCGGGGCCCTCCAGCCGCATGTCCGCCGCGTTACGGAAGTCGAAGATCGTGTGCAGGCCCAGCGTGCCGAGGAACGAGGCGTCGGACTCGGTCGCGTGCGCGAGATGGCCGCTGCGGAAGAGCCGGCCGTGCCGCACCTTCCTGCCGTCCACTGTCGGCAGGCCGCCCACGTCCCGGAAGTTGCGCACTCCGGCCAGCTCTGGCTCTGTCGACGGGACCTGCGGCAGCTGCTGCGTCACGGGGACTCCTGAAGTGACTGCCGTCGGCGCTGCTCGCCGACGATGGCGCGTTCCCGACGATACGACACCGCTTCATCAGGCAATCATCTCGACCGTCTCCCGCAAGGCCGTTGCACCGGCAGCGGTCCCCGTCGGATGATGTTCGGGCCTGTGCGGACCTGTGAGTATCTGAGGGGTCGGGATGATCGAGAGCGTTGGCAAGGGGCGTACGTGGGTTCTCTCCGGACCCACGAGCAGTTATGCGCTGCACCTCACGGACGACGACGAACTGCTGCATCTCCATTGGGGGCCCCGGATCTCCGGCGCCGACGCGGAGGCACTCGCGGACCGGGTACTGCCGCCCTACTGGCCCTTCGAGTCGCAGCTCGACGGGCACGAGGAGTACCCGGTCGAGGGCGGACCCCGCTTCGTACGCCCGGCGCTCTCCGTCCGTACGCCACAAGTACGCGGCACGGAGTGGACCTTCGCCGGTCACGCGGTGGACGGCGACGAACTGCGGCTCCGCTTCGCCGACGCCGTACATGGCCTCGGCCTCACCCTGCACCACCGGATGCGCGATGACGCGGACGTCATCGAGCGCTGGGTCACCGTCGCCCACGAAACCGTCGCCCACGACGGGGACGGCCCCGACCTGGAGCTGCTGCGGGCCGACTCTGCCGCCTGGACGCTGCCGCAGCGCGAGCGCTGGCGGCTCAGCCAGCTGCACGGCCGCTGGGCCGCCGAGTCGCTGCTCGTACGGTCGGAGCTGACGTACGGCGAGAAGGTGATCGGCAGCCGTCGCGGCCACACCGGGCACCAGCATCTGCCATGGGTCGCGCTGGACGCGGAGGGGGCCACGGAGGAGCGCGGCGAGGTGTACGCCTGCGCCCTCGGCTGGTCCGGGTCCTGGCGGATCTCCGTACAGCAGCTGCCCGACGGACTCGTGCAGATCACCGGCGGCGCGGGCTACGACGAATCGGGACTGCTGCGGCTCGCGCCCGGCCAGTCGTACACCTCGCCCGTCTTCGCCGGACTGTGGACCGACGGCGGATTCGGCGGGGCCAGCCGGGCCTGGCACGCCTGGCAGCTGGCGCATGTCATCCCCGACGCGGCGACCGAGCGGCCCGTCCTCTACAACTCCTGGGAAGCCACCGGTTTCGACATCTCCGAGGAGCAGCAGCGGGCCCTCGCGCAGCGGGCCGCGGCGATGGGCGTCGAGCTGTTCGTGGTGGACGACGCGTGGTTCGGGCAGCGCACCAGCGACCGCGCCGGGCTCGGCGACTGGACGCCCAACGCCGAGCGCTTCCCAAAGGGACTGGGGCCGCTCGCCGACGAAGTGCAGGCGCTGGGGATGCAGTTCGGCATCTGGGTCGAGCCGGAGATGGTCAACGCCGACAGCGACCTCTACCGCGCGCACCCCGACTGGGTGCAGCACCACCCGGGCCGCGCCAGAACCGAATTCCGCAACCAGCTCGTGCTGAACCTCGCGCGCAAGGACGTACAGGACTATCTCTGGGAGCAGTTGGACACGCTGCTCAGCAGTGCACCCATCGACTATGTGAAGTGGGACTTCAACCGCTGCTTCACGGACGCCGGATGGCCCGGCGAGGAGTACCCGCAGAAGCTGTGGGTCGAGCATGTGCACGCGCTGTACGCACTCCTCGACCGGTTGCGGGCCGCGCATCCGTCCGTCGCCTTCGAGTCCTGCTCGGGCGGCGGCGGCCGGATCGACCTCGGCATCCTCTCCCGTACCGACCAGGTGTGGACCTCCGACAACACTGATCCGCTGGACCGGCTCGCCATCCAGCAGGGCTTCACCCAGCTGCACCCGGCGCGGGTCATGGCGGCCTGGGTCACCGACAGCCCCAATGTCCAGCTCAACTGCCGGTTCAGCACGCTCCGCTTCCGCTTCGTCAGCGCGATGGCCGGTGTTCTCGGGGTCGGCGGCGACCTCACCGAGTGGACCGACGAGGAGCTCGCAGAGGCACGCGGCTGGGTGGACCTGTACAAGAAGATCAGGCCGCTGGTGCAGCACGGCGAGCTGCACCGGCTGCGGGCGCCGGAGGGCGGGCTGAGCGCCGTGCAGTACGTACGCGGCGACGAGAGCGTTGTCCTCGCCTGGCTGCAGGCGCAGCACTACGGCGAGCAGCCGCCCAGGCTCAGGCTGCGCTGCCTCGACCCGGCAGCCGCCTACGAGTGCCTGGACACCGGCGCCGTACACCGGGGGGCCGTACTCGTGCACCACGGATTGCACACCGGGCTCAAGGGCGACATGGACGCCACCGTGATCCGGCTGCGCCGCCGCTGACCCGGCTCCGCCGCTGACCCGGCTCCGACTCTGACCCGGACTCGGCCGGCCTCGGTACCCCGCTGCGACCACCCCCGGCACCTGCGGCACTTTGTCCTATTTTGCGGTCAAGGATGGGAAATGGTCGTCGAGGAAGGCGGCGGGACCCGGTGGAATTCCTGCGACGTTGGCAGGAATTGGGAGGTAAGTGCGACCGATCGGTCGATAGTCATTAAATGACACTTCTGTCCGAATTGGCCGGTTCGGCATAACGTGCCCCATCTACAGGGGAGATGGGGTCCGGCCCGTGAGCAGGATCATATCCGTGACGGTGCGTGGTGGTACGGCGGAGCCGAACTCCGTTGCCGGAGGGACAGTTGAGATCCGGTCGAGATCCACATTTTACGGAGGGTAACCGGAATTCTGGGGCGATATCGCACGGATCATTGGCCCGGGAAAGTGATGGCTTGTACCCGCCCGTCCCTCTCGCTTACGTTCCCGTCAATCCGGACGGACCGCCTAATCCTGCCGCCGACCGGAATTCGAAAAATCCACCCACGCGTGGCAGGAGCGGGGGACCCAGGTAGTTCGCCATTCCGGAGTTCCGGATGGCTCGGGGTTTAGTCGCGCATTGCGCGGCCGGGCATCTCCAGCCCGAACCCGACAGCTCACCTCGTAGGCGCCGGAGAGGAATGCGCCATGCCCGCAAAGGGTAAGCACCGCCGTCCCAAGACCAGCCCGATCACGCGCGGCTTCGTCGCCGCCGGCACGGGTGGCGCCGCCATCGCGCTTCCGCTGATGGGTGCCACCGGCGCCCACGCGGCGGGCAAGACCGCTCCCGCCGTGGCGCCCGCTACGGCAGTGACCGCCGCCGCGGCCCCGGTGGCAGCCAAGCCGGCCACCGTCCCCACCACGTACTCCGTCGTCTCCGGTGACTACCTGGCCAAGATCGCCAAGGAGCACGATGTACGCGGCGGCTGGAAGAAGCTGTACGAGGACAACCGTGAGCAGGTCGGCGACAACCCGTCGCTGATCCACCCGGGCCTCAAGCTGACCCTCGGCGCGAAGTCGAAGGCGAAGGCTCCGGAGAAGGCGCAGCCGCGCCAGGAGAGCCAGGACCGGTCCAAGTCCAGGGCCGAGTCCAAGGCTGAGTCGAAGGCTGCGTCGAAGTCCAAGGCCGCCTCCGACTCCGTCTCGGACTCCTCCGCACAGTCCTCCTCCGGCGACTCCGCGAGCGCCTCGCAGGCCGGCAGCTCCGGCTTCACCGCCCCCGTCGACGGCGCGACCGTCACCACCTCCTACCGCATGACCGGCGCCATGTGGTCCAGCGGCTACCACACCGGTGTCGACTTCGCGGCCTCCTCCGGCACCACTGTCAAGGCCGTCGGCGCGGGCACCGTCGTCTCCGCCGGCTGGGGCGGCGCGTACGGCAACGAGGTCGTCATCCAGCACAGCGACGGCAACTACTCGCAGTACGCCCACCTCTCCTCGCTCGCCGTCTCCGCCGGCCAGAGCGTGAGCGGTGGGCAGCAGATCGGCCTCTCCGGCTCCACCGGCAACTCCAGCGGCCCGCACCTGCACTTCGAGATCCGCACCGGCCCGAGCTACGGCTCGGATGTCGACCCGCTGGCGTACCTGCGCCAGTACGGCGTCTCCATCTGAGGCGCAGACGGCACACCGTTGTCGACTCCCCCCGTCCGGCGGCGTGGGGGAGTCGGCGTATTCCGGGTTGGACGAAACTTGACCGGTGGCAAAGATCACCCCTCGTCAACCCTTCCTTACGGTCGCGTAGGTCACATCCGTAAGGGAAAGATGTGGTCTCGTGGCAGACGATTCGAGAACAGGGAAAAAGGGTGCATTCGGGTCGTACGCGGCTATCGGTGACAGCTTCACCGAGGGCGTCGGAGACCCGGGTCCGAACGGGATGTACGTCGGCTGGGCGGACCGGTTCGCGGTCCTGCTCGACGACCGGACGCCGGAGCACACCTTCAGGTACGCCAACCTCGCCGTACGCGGGCGTCTCCTTGACCAGATCGTCGAGGAGCAGGTACCGAGGGCGAAGGAACTCGCCCCGGATCTGGTGACGTTCTGCGCCGGCGGCAACGACATCATCCGGCCTGGCACCGACCCCGACGACGTGGCCGAGCGCTTCGAGCGCGCCGTCGCCGACCTCACGAGCGCGGTCGGCACGGTCATGGTGACCACCGGATTCGACACCCGCGGGGTGCCGGTGCTGCGCCATCTGCGCGGCAAGATCGCCACGTACACCGCGCATGTAAGGGCCATCGCCGACCGCTACGACTGCCCCGTCCTCGACCTCTGGTCGCTCAAGTCAGTCCAGGACAGGCGGGCCTGGGACACCGACCGGCTGCATCTGTCGCCCGAGGGACACACCCGGGTCGCGCTGCGCGCCGCCCAGGTACTCGGACTCGATGTGCCCGCCGACCCCGACCAGCCGTGGCCGCCCCAGCCGCCGCGCGGCCCGTTCGAAGTGCGCCGTGACGACATCCACTGGGCGCGCGAGCACCTGGTGCCGTGGATCGGCCGACGGCTGCGCGGCGAGAGCTCCGGCGACCATGTCGAGGCCAAGCGCCCGAACCTGCTGCCCCTGTGACGGCGGCGGGGTGGGGTGCTCGGCACCCGCGACCCCGCCCGCGGCGCGGCTCCCGAGCCGGACGGCAGCCACCGCACCTACTGGCTGCGGGTGCCGCCCACGACCCGGACCGCGAAGGAGGGGTCGCCTGGACCTTCGGGCTGCAGGCGGACGCGTACGAACCGGTGCGTCAGACCTGAGGCGGGACGAGTCCGGCGGGGCCGATCAGTGCCCCGCTGCCCTCGGCCGTGCAGGCGTGGGCGCCCGCCAGTGAGCCCAGCCTCGCGCTCTCCTCCAGGTCGCGGCCGGACAGCCGCCCGTACAGGAAGCCGCAGACATACGCGTCCCCCGCGCCGTTGGAGTCCACCACCGGTGCTGGCGGAACCACCGCGGGGATCGGGCGTGGGGTGCTGCTGCCGTCGCGGGTGAGGAGGTACGAGCCGCCTGCGCCCGCCGTCGCGACCACCGCCTGGGCCCGTCCGTCGCGCAGGATCTCCCGCATCACCGAGGCTATCCGCTCGCGCGCGCCCACCGTGCTCAGGAAGACCAGGTCCGAGCGGAGCGCGAACTCCCGGTGGTGGTCGGCCAGTCCGTCCCAGTCGTGCAGGTCTGTGGAGACCGGTACGCCGAGCGCCTCGATGTCGTCGTAGAGGAACCGCGCGAAGTTCACGATCGAGAGATGGACGTGGCGGGCCCGCCGCAGATGTGGGAGGTAGAAGTCGCGCGGCATCCGCAACTCGCCCGGATCGCGGGCGTCATAGAAGGACATGCGGCGGCCCGCGGGGTCGACGAGGTTGACCGCGCGGCGGGTCCCGGTGGGGGAGAGGAGCGGCTCGAAGGCCACCCCGCCCTCGGCGAGCCGTGCGCGGACCTGCCGGCCCGGCCAGTCGTCGCCGATGTAGTCGAGGAGGGTGACATTCAGCCCGAGGGCCCGGCAGCCCAAGGCCACATTGCCGCCGGTGTGGCCCGGCGATTCGCGGATCGGGCCGACTCCGACGGAGTCCGAGAGCGGGACCGGCAGGGAGTCGACGCGGACGACCGTGTCCACGCCGCTGCCGCCGACGACCAGCACATCGTGAGGGAGAGGATCTGTCTGCTGAGACTGAGACTGAGACTGCGGCTGCTGAGACACAGTTGCCAAGTATGGGGGAAGAGGCTGTGCGCGCATGGCCGTTCAGCGAGCGGCGGCAGTGAGCTCGGCGCGATCCACGCCAAGCTCACGGGCGAGCGCCTCGTCGGTCCATTCCAGCATCGCCGCGCGCGACAGCGATCCCGCGTACGAGGTCATCTGCACGGCGAGCCCGTCCAGAAACGCCGTCAGCCGCCAGGCCGTTGCCGCCGGGTCCTCGCACGGGAACTCGCCCGCCGCCGCGCCTTCCGCGATGACCTCGGTCAGGGCGGCCTTCCACTGTTGGTCGAGATCGCGGGCGACCTCCCGCAGCGTCGGCTCCCGCAGCGCGGCCGCCCAGCCCTCGATCCACAGCCGCCAGCCCTTGGCCGTCCCCGTCGGCGCGTACCAGCGGACCGCGGCCCGCAGTCGGCGCAGCGCGGATGTGCGGCGGCCCAGCAGTTTGCGCAGATGGGCAAGGTCACCGTCGGCCGCGTGGGTGAAGGCGGCCGCGACGAGCTTCTCCTTGGTCGAGAAGTGGTAGAGGACCAGGGCATTGCTCACGCCGAGGGCGGAGGCGACATCGGCGATGCGCACGGCCGCCACACCACGTTCCTCAATCTGCTCGACAGCAGCACCGAGCAGCTCCTCACGCCGCTCCGCCACGCTCAACCGGACTCTCGACACGACATCACCCTACACAGCTGATCTTGGGTGGCGTTGTGCGGCGACTGCGCCCGTCCGCCGGTGCCCGCACTCCGTGCGCGTCGAGTTCGAGCGAAGCCCCCCGGCGCGCCGTCATCTGTACCAGCCGAAGCGCTCGGCGATCACCGGCAGCCGGTCGGCGACGATCGCGTGCGCCGCGGCCCGCGGAGTCGTCCCGTCCGCCTCCGCGCGCGCCAGCATCTGGTCGATCAGGGCGCGCATCGAGCGACGCGTGTACGCGAACGCCTCGTCCGCGTCGGCGGCGATGTCACCGAACAGCGTCCACCACCACCACGCGTTCGTACCGGAGTTGACGACGACGTCCGGCAGTACGGTGATGCCGCGCCGCGCGAGCAGCTCCTCCGCGTCCGGCAGCACCGGCATGTTCGCCGCCTCGACAATCCAACGGGCCGTGATCTGCGTCTGGTTGGCGGTGTCGACGGCGTACGAGACGGCAGCCGGCACCAGTACCTCCGCGTCGATCGACAGCCACGCGTCGCCCGGCAGCTCGAGGTCGTCCGGCCGCAGGGCCGTCCGGTCGACCGTGCCGTACGAGTCGCGGGCCGCCAGCAGCGCATCGACGTCCAGGCCGGCCGGGTTGGCGACGGTCCCCTTGACGTCGGCGACAGCGACGATCTTCAGCCCGGCGCGAGCGAGGAAGCGGGCACTGGCCCCGCCCATCGTGCCAAGTCCCTGGATGCTGACGCGCGTTCCTTCGTACGCGACACCCGCCCGGTCGAGCGCGACCAGCACGGACTCGGCGACGCCGCAGCCGCCTACGAGTTCGTCGAGCCCGATGCCGTCCACCTCGACGGCGAAGGCGTCCGCGAGCCGTCGGCGCGCGGTGGCCTCTTCGTCGAGCAGCGGGTAGACGGCCTGGATGGAGGAGACGAGCCCCGCCTCGGCGGCTGCGCGGTCGACGGTGTCCTGGGTGAGGCCGAGGTCTTCGCCGGTGGTCCACATCGTCTCGACGTACGGGCGCACGGCGCGCAGATAGCGGACCAGGATGCCGTACGCCTGCGGGTCCTGCGGGTCGCAGTCGATGCCGCCCTTCGCACCGCCGAGCGGGATGTAGCGGCCGTCGGGGTTGTAGTGCAGGGCCTCCTTCATCGTCATCCCGCGGGCCAGCCCGGCCACCTCATCCAGCGTGCAGCCCTCGCGCATCCGCAGACCGCCGCTGGAGACCCCGCGCACGAGCCGGTCGACGACCAAGTGGCCCTGGCGGCCGGTGACATGGTCGGTCCAGGTGAGCGACAGCAGGGGAGTGGTCATCGGGCGGTCTCCTCGGGAACGGTGATCACGGTGGGGCCGGGGTTGCCGAGGGCCCGGGTGAGGGCGGCGGCGAGCGCTTCGGGGGTCGCGGCGTGCTCGCCGTGTCCGCCGTAGGCGCGGGCGAGGGCGGGCAGGTCGACGGGCGCGAGGTCGACGGCGGCCGGGGCGTCGCCGCGCGCGGCCATCTCGTCGCGGATCTCGCCGTAGCCGCCGTTGTCGAACACGACGACGGGCAGCGGGAGCCGGAGCTGGGCGGCGGTGGCGAGCTCCTGCACGGAGAACTGCAGCCCGCCGTCGCCGCTGAGCGCGACCACCTGCCGGTCCGGGTCTGCGGTCTTGGCGCCGATCGCTGCGGGCAGCGCGTAGCCGAGGGTGCCGAACCCGGTGGGGTGCAGATAGCGGGCGTCGGGACCGACGGGCAGATGCGGGAGCGCGCCGTAGTAGCAGCACTGAGCGCTGTCGGAGGTGATGACGGCATCGGCTGCGAGGACGGTACGGATCGCCCGTAGATACGGCAGCCAGCGGGCGTCCCGGTCCCGGGTCTCGGCGTCCCGCGCGAGACGCAGCTCGGCGACCTGCTCGGCGGCGCTCGGGGCGGCGGTTTCTTCTGCGCGGGCGTCGGGGGCGAGCCGCAGCTCGGCGGCGCCGGCCGTTCCGCTTTCCGCGTCCCGGTCGCCGCTCCCGGTGTCGCGTACGAGCCGCAGTTCCGCACCGCGCGGCATCATCGCCCCGGCATCCCGCGCCGGACGCTGCGCGCTGACGCCGCGCCCGCCCGGCTCGCCGCCACCCGCTCTCCGGTACACGGACAGCAGCGTGCCCACCACCCGCTGTGCGTCGCCCACCAGCGCCACGTCCGCCGGGATCGCCGCGTACATCTGTGCGGGGTCCAGGTCGACGCGTACCAGCGTGCCGTTCAACGTCGGTGGCGCCGACCACAGATCGGACTCGGCCAGCTCGGTCCCCACGGCCAGCACCACGTCACGCCTCGCCAGCCACTTCTGGACGACCTGGCTGTGCAGCGAGACACCGAGCGACAGCGGATGGGACTCGTCCACGACGCCCTTGCCATTGGCGGTGGTGATCACCGGCGCGGCCAACTCATCTGCCAGGACGAGCAGTTCAGCTGCGGCCCCACGCGCGCCACCGCCCAGTACGAGCGCGGGACGCCGCGCCGCGCGCAGGGCGTCGACGGCCCGCCGGATCTCGCCCGAAGTGGGTGCGGCGAACGCGGCCGGCGGGGCGGTCCGTACCGCTCCGGCCTTCTCCGCGGCCTCGAGCAGATCCAGCGGAATCTCGATGTGCACGGGTCGCGGCCGCGCCGTGCCGAAGAGCGTGAACGCCCGGGCGACCGCCACGCCGATCTCGTCGACCGTCGACACCCGGTGGCTGAACGCCGCGACACCCCGCAGCGCCTCGCTCTGGCTGCGCATCTCGTGCAGCAGCCCGGTCGACTGGCGCGGGTGGCGCAGCGGCATCCCGGGAGAGACGACGAGCAGCGGCACGCTGTCCGAGTAAGCCTGGCCGACCGCCGCCGCGATGTTCAGCAGGGCGGGCCCCGTGGTGGTGATCGCGACCCCTGGCCGCCCGCTGACCCGGGCGTACGCATCGGCCGCGTACCCCGCGCCCTGCTCATGGCGCGGCGTCACATGCGCGACCCCGTAGGCGGCGAGATGCCGGTAGATCTCCAGGTTGTGCGTGCCCGGAATCCCGAAGGCCTGGGTGACGCCGTGCGCCGCCAGCGCCCGTACGACGGCTTCGCCGCCCGTCAGAGTCGTCGACGCCATGTCACATGCTCCTCGAGATGATCAGCCGCTTGATGTCCGAGGTGCCTTCCTCGATCTCCTCCAGCTTGGCGTCCCCGCATCCACGGCTCCACGGGGAACTCGCGCGAATACCCCCATACGCCCAGCGTCTGGTCCTGAGCGTGTACGCCCAGCGTCCGGCCCTGAGCGGGACCAGCTCGGGGAGGGAGCTCGGACATGGTGCCTCCAGGCACGACGGACGCAGTAACTGAACCGTCAGTCAGTATCTGGAGGAGCGAGCTCTCCTGTCAACATGATCGTCAACAAACTCGCCGGGCGGACCGCACGGTCGTCGCGGTCAGGCGGCCGTGGAGCGCCGACGGGCCGGAATCTCGCAGTTGTCCTTGAAGCCCTGACTGGTCAGCCCCAGTGCGGAGTTCATCCGCGAGCGCAGGTTCTCCACCGCCACCATCGCGGTCAGCTCGACGAACGCGGCCTCGCCGAGAGCCGTGAGCAGCCGCTGCGCCAGCTCGTCCTCGACCCGCGGCGGATTGGCCGTCATCGCCTCCGCGTACTCCATGACATCGCGCTCCAGCGGAGCGTAGACATCACTGTCGCGCCACATCGGTACATCCTGGAGCTTGCGCACGTCCATGCCGTGCCGCCGGCTCTCCCAGTGGCCGAAGTCCATGCACCAGCTGCACCCGATCGAGGCGGCCGACGCCATCACCGCCAGCGTCTTGAGGGTGGGGTCGAGGTTCTTCCACTTCGCCACCGACTGCTCGAAACGGAGATCCGACCACAGCACCCGCGGGTTGTGAGCCAGCGCCCGGGCGGGGTCGAGGACCTTTCCGTACACGCGCCTGGAGTACCACTCCGTGGCACGGAAGAGGAGCGAGCGGCGCGGGGTGAGCGAGATACGGGCCATGACGAGCCTCCTGACGTGTGGTCGACGCCTTTTGGCGACGGCCTTTCACGCCTATGACGGACGGCTCGGCCCGGATGTGACATCGCAGGCGTAAGGAATTTCAGGAACACCCGCACGGAGGCAGGCGTTCCTGTGGTCATGACGGACATCGACGCACAGCAGGACGCGCAGCGGGACGCGGAGGCCGCCCTCCTCGAGCTGATCGCGGAGTACGACGGAGGCGTGCTGGCCACCATCAAGCGGGATGGCAGGCCACAGCTGTCCAATGTGAACCACGCCTACTACCCGCACGAGCGGATCATCCGGGTGTCCATCACCGACGACCGGGCCAAGGCCAGGAACCTGCGCCGCGACCCGCGCGCCGGCTACCACGTCACCAGCCCCGACCGCTGGGCCTGGACCGTCGTCGAGGGCACGGCCGAGCTCTCCCCGGTCGCTGCCGACCCGCACGACGCCACCGTCGAAGAGCTGATCACCCTCTACCGCGACGTGCAGGGCGAGCACCCGGACTGGGACGACTACCGGCACGCGATGGTCCGCGACAAGCGCCTGGTGCTGCGGCTGCACGTCGAACGGGCCTATGGCCAGCCGCGCCGCTGAGCCCTTCACCGGTGCCGGTGACCGTCACCGCCGGCACACCCAGGGTGACGCCGACCAGCACGAGCACGGTGTGCGGTCCCCGCGCGTTCGCACTGTCGTACCCCCCGCACATAATAAAAAGACCCCGAAACCTGGAGGTGCCGTGACCGGCGCTGACTCCCCCCACCCCCCTCTCAGCTCCCGGCTGCGCTCGCTGCGACCCGCCGCGTTCGGTGCCGACCCGGCCGGAGAGCGGTGGGAGCGGATCCGCCGCTCGCCGAACTTCTCCGACGGGTCCTTCCAGAACCCGGTGGGAGCCAGGACCAGGCCGTCCGGCGGCTCCATGATCGAGTTTGCCAAGATCTACTTCCGCAAGGAGACGCGGGCGCGCCGGTCCCCCGTCGGTGTGGTGCCTGTGCACCCCACGACCCTCGCCGACCTGGCGAAACCGCCGGCCTCCGGGCTGCGGCTCACCTGGATCGGTCACTCCAGCGTCCTCGCCGAGATCGACGGTCGGCGAGTTCTCTTCGACCCGGTCTGGGGCGAGCGCTGCTCACCCTTCTCCTTTGCCGGCCCCAAGCGGCTGCACCCTGTTCCCGTGCCGCTTGCGGATCTGGGCCCGGTCGATGTCGTCGTCATCTCCCATGACCACTACGACCACCTCGATCTGCCCAGCATCCGCGCCCTGGCCTCCACGGACACGGTCTTCGCGGTGCCGCTGGGCGTCGGCGCGCACCTCGAGCGCTGGGGAGTGCCCGCCGACCGGCTGCGTGAGCTGGACTGGAACGAGTCGACGGAAGTCGCCGGTATCCGGCTGACCGCCACCCCGGCCCGCCACTTCTGCGGCCGCGGGCTGCGCAACCAGCAGCACACACTCTGGGCGTCATGGGCCGTCACCGGCCCGGAGCACCGGATCTACCACAGCGGCGACACCGGATACTTCCCCGGCTTCAAGGACATCGGCGCCGAGCACGGCCCCTTCGACGCCACCATGATCCAGATCGGCGCGTACAGCGAGTACTGGCCGGACATCCATATGACGCCCGCCGAGGGCATGCGCGCCCACCTCGACCTCCAGGGCGGGCAGCCGTCCGGCGTGATGCTGCCGATCCACTGGGGGACGTTCAACCTCGCGCCGCACCCGTGGGCCGAGCCCGGCGAGGGTACGGTCGCGGCCGCGGCCGCCGCGGGCGCGCCCATAGCGCTGCCGCGACCGGGCGAGCCGTTCGAGCCGACCGCCGAGGGCGTTCCGTCCGAGCTGTGGTGGCGTGCGGTGGCGACCGTGCCCGTCGAAGGCTGGGCCACCTCCGGCGGCACGGGCAGCCCCGAGGTGGCGCCGACCGCCTGATCCGCGAGCGTCCGGCCCCTGCCGGTCCGGCCCCCGCCGCCGAAGCGGCGACGGGGGCCGGCCGAGCGTTTTCGGGCAACAGTGCGGGGCCTCATACCAGAGCGGGACGAATGTCGGGCAAGTTTGTCAACTGCCCGTCGCACGTGCCCGTTTGGCGACTACCGTGTGTGGCCGGTGATCAACGGGCGGCTCATATTGCGTACCGATATTTCGTTCGATATCGCGTAAGCGGAGCCGTCCGCTGAGCCGAAGCAGACCAGTACGCCGATTCCTGGGGCCCCACGTACCAAGGACGCTGATGTCTCAACTACGCGCACCCGCCGCGCGGCCGGACCGCCGTGAGGGCGGGCGCCACGGCCGGCCAGGCGCCCGCTCCCTGTCGTCAGCGGGAAGGTCGCATCCCGTGCCGTCGTCGCCGGAAGCCCGTATACGCCCTCAACTCCTGCGGACCGCAGCCCTGCCGGCGGTCGTCGCCGCGCTCAGCGGCGCAGCCGCGGTGATATTCACGATCCGCATCGCCACCCCTCAGCCATCCGCCAGTCTGTGGGCGGTGCTCACCGCCTCCGCCGTGGTCGCCATGGCCGCCGTGGCGGCGGCGGCGATGGGTGCGGACCGCATGGCCAAGTCCGTACTCGACCGGTGCGCCGACCTGCGCAGCTCCAGCGCGCGCGGGCAGGCGGACCTGCGCACCGTCGTCGAGCAGCTCAGACGGGGGGAGGCGCCGCCTGCCCGCGGTACGCCTTCGCCCGCCCCGCCCGGCGGGGACGAATTCGACCTGCTGACCCAGGAGTTGAGCCGTTCGCACGAAGCCGCGGTGGCGGCGGTGGTGCAGGCGTCCCGGCTCTCCAGCAGCGTCGGCAACGAACAGAAGGTCGAAGTCTTCGTCAATCTGGCCCGGCGGCTCCAGTCGCTGGTCCACCGGGAGATCCAGCTACTCGACGAGCTGGAGAACGAGGTCGAGGACCCCGAGCTGCTCAAGGGCCTCTTCCATGTCGATCACCTCGCCACCCGCATCCGCAGGCACGCGGAGAACCTCGCCGTCCTCGGCGGCGCGATCTCCCGGCGGCAGTGGTCCAACCCGGTCACCATGACGGAGGTGCTCCGCTCCGCGATCGCCGAGGTGGAGCAGTACCCCAGGGTCAAGCTGGTGCCGCCGATCGACGGCACACTGCGCGGCCACGCCGTCGCCGACGTGATCCACCTGCTGGCCGAACTGGTCGAGAACGCCACGCTGTTCTCCGCCCCGCACACCCAGGTGCTGCTGCGCGCCTCGCACGTCACGGCCGGACTCGCCGTCGAGGTCGAGGACCGTGGCCTCGGCATGCCGGTCGGCGAGCAGAACAAGATGAACGCCCTGCTCGCCGACCCCGACCAGGTGAATGTCGCCCATCTGCTGCAGGACGGGCGGATCGGCCTCTTCGTCGTCTCGGCGCTGGCCCGCAGACACGGCATCGCGGTCCGGCTCCAGTCCAATATCTACGGCGGCGTCCAGGCCATCCTCGTACTGCCGCAGGGGCTGCTCGGCTCCGAGCCGGAACGACTTGCTCAGGCGGCCGACGCCGTGTCCGAAGCCGGGCACGACCCAAGCGGCCGGACGGCCGTCCCCCGGGCGGCCGCGGCGCAGTTCCCCTCGATCCCGCAGCAGCCGCACTCCCCGCCGTACCTGGATCAGCTCCAGCCGCAGCACCGGCAGCAATCGCAGCCGCAGACGCAGCTACAACCACAGTCACAGCCGCAGCGCGAGACGGTGCACGCCACACTTGGCGCGGGCCCCCTTCCTGTACGTGGAGAGCACGCCGACAGGCCCAACCCGGCTGCCGCCCTCCCGGGCGCCGACCACTCGGCGCCGCAGGGGAGTTCGCCCGCCGAGTCCGCCCACACCACCCCTGAGCCGCCCGCAGGCGGGGTGGTCCGCGGCACCATGGGCCGCCCCCAACTGCCCCGACGCCGCAGTCAGGAACACCTCGTCCCCCAGCTCAGGGACGCCCCGTCGCTCCGCAAGGACGACGACCACGCCCTCCACGACCCGGGCTTGATGGCGGCCTTCCAGCGGGGCATCGGACTGGCCGAGTCCCATTCCCCCGCGGACCCCGGCCCACAGCCCGGACCGCAGCGCCACGACAACACCTCCAAGGAGTAGATGCACCATGGCGAGCGATGTGCCGAACGGTCATGTCTCGGACCTCGACTGGCTGCTCAGCGGCCTGGTCCAGCGCGTGCCGTACACCCGTAATGCGGTACTGCTCTCCTCCGACGGGCTGGTGAAATCCGTGCACGGCCTGGACCCCGACAGCGCCGACCACATGGCGGCACTCGCCTCCGGCCTCTACTCCCTGGGCCGCAGCGCCGGAGCGCGCTTCGGCGACGGCGGAGAGGTACGCCAGGTGGTCGTGGAGCTCGACTCCACGCTGCTGTTCGTCTCCACCGCCGGCTCCGGCACCTGCCTCGCCGTACTCGCCGGGCGCGAGGCGGACGCCGCGGTCCTCGGCTACGAGATGGCGATGCTGGTCAAGAGCGTACGGCCCTACCTGACCACGCCGGCCAGACAGTCGGCGGTGACGCCGAGCGCCGCGGGACAATGAGAGTGCCGTCCCCCAAGGACGGGCCGTTGCTCGACGACGCGGCCGGCCGGCTCATCCGCCCGTACACGGTGAGCGGCGGCCGCACCCGTCCGACAACCGCGCTGGACCTGCTCTCGCTGGTGATGGCCACCGGGACCGTGCCACAGAAGCACTTGGGCCCCGAGCACGCCCTGGCGCTCGGCCTGTGCGACGGGCCTACCTCGGTCGCCGAGATCTCGGCGCACCTCAGGCTGCCGGCGGTCGTCACCAAGGTGCTGCTCTCCGATCTCGTGGACTGCGGCGCGGTCACCGCGCGGGCGCCCCGCTGCGGCAACACACCCACAGACCGTTCTTTGCTGGAGGCGGTGCTCGATGGCCTACGACGACGGCTCTGAACTCGACGGGCTCTTCCCCACCGCGCTGAAGATCCTCATAGCGGGGGGATTCGGGGTGGGCAAGACGACCTTCGTGGGAGCGGTCAGCGAGATCGCACCGCTGAGCACGGAGGAGCTGCTGACGCAGGTCAGCGTGGCCACCGACAGCCTGGACGGCATCGAGTCCAAGACCACCACGACGGTCGCCATGGACTTCGGCCGGATCACACTGGACAAGAGCCATGTGCTCTATCTCTTCGGCACCCCCGGCCAGGAGCGCTTCTGGTTCATGTGGGACGAACTCTCCGAAGGCGCGCTCGGCGCGGTCGTCCTCGCCGACACCCGCCGGCTCGAGGACTCCTTCTCCGCCGTTGACTTCTTCGAGCGGCGCGGCATCGGATTCGTCGTCGCCGTCAATGAGTTCGACGGCGCGTACCGCTACGAACCGGAGGAAGTGCGGGCCGCGATCGACCTCAAGCCGGAGGTGCCGGTCGTGCTGTGCGACGCGCGGATCGCCAGCTCGGCGACAGGGACGCTGGTCACCCTCGTCCAGCATCTGCTCACCACCACCGCGGTGCCGGCTCCGGCACCGAGCTACGGAGCACCAATATGACGTATGACCCGACCGGTCATCTGCTGCTGACCCCCGTCGACCGCGAAGCGCCCGTCCGTGTGCGGCGGCTGCGTCAGCTCGGCTTCGGGGACCGGCCCGATCCCGCGTTCGACGAATTCGCGCACAGGCTCGCGGAGGTGACCGGCGCGCCGTACTCGATGGTCAACTTCATCGATGAGAACCGGCAGTTCTTCGCCGGGCTGCACACCCCGGCCGGTACACACAGCGGCAACGATCTGGGCGCGGCGGCCGCGGCGGGCGGCGGTGACGTCAGCCGTTTCATGGCGCGCGACCACGGCTACTGCCCGCATGTGGTCGTACGGCGCAAGGCGCTCGTGCTGGAGGACGTCTGTGACTATCCGAGGTTCGCGGGGAACCCGGTCGTCGACGAGATCGGCATCCGTTCCTATCTAGGGGCGCCGTTGATCGACCGTACGGGGATCGCACTGGGCACGATCTGTGTCGTCGACACCGAGCCGCGGCCGTGGGGGCGGGCAGGTCTGGAGACCATCAAGTCGCTGGCCGCGGAGCTGATCGAGCAGATCCACCGGCGCGAGGACAGCCGCATCTGAGGCGCCCACTCCCCCCACGCCCGCAGGGCGTGGGGGGAGTGTCTTCAGTCGGGGTCCGGGGCGGAGCCACGGGTCAAAGAGCGGGCTCCAGCCTGATCTCGTCGGCCAGCCGCTGCGACCACTGCCCCTTCGCCGTGCCCAGCGCGACCTCCGCCAGGCGCAGCAGCTGAATGTCGGAGGTCCCGGCGGGGGCGAACATATGGAGCGCGTCCCGCAGATACCGTTCGATGGGGCGGTCGGTGAAGAGCCCGGCTGCGGCATGGATCTCCATGGCGTTGCGCGCGGAGTCGATCGCCGACTCGACATTGACCAGCTTGGCGTTCATCAGCTCCGCATCGCACGGCAGGCCCTGGTCGAGCAGGTGCACGGCGTGGTACGCGGCGAGCCGGGCGGTCATCAGCCGCGACTGCAGTTTTCCCAACTTCAGCTTGATGGACGGAAGTTCATGGAGCGGCTTGCCATACCGGTGCCGTTCCGCGCAGAAGCGGGTGGTCTCCTCCAGGATTGCCTGGTGGATGCCGAGCGACACGGCGGTGAGGTTGGCGCGGCCGTACAGCACGCTGGAGGAGTACGCCACGGACAGTCCGTCGCCCTCCTCGCCGAGCCGGTTCGGAGCCGGGACACGGCAGTTGTGGAAGTGCAGCTCACCGAAGCTGAAGCCGTGCAGTCCCATCGTCGGCCGCTGCTCGCCGACGCCGAACCCCGGGCGGTCCGACTCGACCAGGAAGGCCGTCAGCCCTTTCGATCCTGGAGCGGTCCTGACCACCACGCCGTGCAGATCGCCGACATGGCTGTTGCCGACGAATACCTTTCGGCCATTCAGGATGTAGTCGTCGCCGTCCCGCACCGCGGTGGCTCTCATGCCCAGCACATGGCCGCCCGACTCGGGTTCCGTGACCGCGATTGTCGGCAGGCATTCGCCGGCGGCGATGGATGGCAGCCAGGTCTTCTTCTGCTGGTCGCTGCCGAAATGGACAATCTTGGCAACGCCCAGCTGGGAGGCCTGGATCATCGCGCCCATGGCCCCGCTGACCCGGGACAGTTCCTCGATGATGATGGTTTTGGCGAGGTGGCCGACACCCATCCCGCCGTGCTCCTTGCTGATGGTGGCGCCGAGCCAGCCCTGCCGGGCTATCAGCCGGGACAGATCGCGGTGGACCGAGCGGGCGGCCTCCATCGCAGGAATCCTCGGACGTACCTCCCTCTCCGCGAAGTCGCGGACATGGTCACGTAATTGATGATGCAGTCGACTGGCGAAGTATCCGTCCATCGCGAGCCCTCCTCTGCGAAACGCCTGCTCGGGCTGTTGTTCGAGCAGGTGGTGCATCGGCAGTGGTCCCGTCCCGAACAGGCCGACCACATTATGGTGTTGATCGCTTCCAAGTGGCACAAGATCGACGCCAACTTTGTCCAAAAAGCAGACCGTTGACGTTTGATTGAGGGTGTGTCCCGTGTGGTACACGCCCGTCCGGTCCTGCCGTACGGCATTCCCCCTGTGCTTGTTTCTGCCACATGCCATCGGCAAAGGTTTCGTGGGCATATGGCACTGAGGGACAAGAGGAAGCCTCAGACGTACACAACGGTGACATCCCGGAACACCGGAAGAACCGATCCGGCACAGACTCAGACGGAAAAGAACGCTTGCGGGCAGGGGCGACGGATTTGGAGGCCGACCGTACCGGCGTACGGGAGTGCTGCCCGGCGCGCGAAGCGCACAAGGGGTGCCAGGGGCGCGCGACTAGGTGTACTCGCGCGCCGGGCGCTGTCAGGCGCGATGCTCCAGCACGTCGACGGCCAGCTCACGCACCACCGCCTCGTCCACCTCGACCCCCAGCCCTGGGGAGTCGGGCACCTGAGCCACTCCCTGCTCCACCCGCACCGTCTGCCTCGCGTACGGAGATTCAATGAACTGACGGCCATTCAGGTCGACCGGGGTGTCGATCCCGTATGCCGCGAAGAGATGCAGCGATGCGGCAAGCCCCAGATCGGAGTCGGTCAGCCCGGACCCCATCAGCCGCACCCGGCAGTCCTCGGCGAGCGCACACAGCCGCCGTGACAGCGTGAGCCCGCCGCTGCGCTGCACCTTGGCTATCGCCACGTCGACCGCCTCAAGACGGACGAAGGTCGCGAGATCGGTGGGGTGCCGCAGACTCTCGTCGAGCGCCACCGGCACGGGGGAGTGCTCGCGCAGCCGCCGCAGCCCCGCGATGTCATTGGCGGGCAGCGGCTGCTCGAAGGCGGTGATCCCGATCCCGTCCAGCCGCCGCGCCATGCGCAGCGCGGCGTCCACGGTGTACGCCTGGTTGGCGTCCACCCAGACCGGCGCACCCGGCGCGTGTTCGCGCACCGCCGCCACGACGGCCGCGTCGGTGTCCTCGTCGTGCAGCCCGATCTTGACCTTGAACGCCCGGTATCCGGCGTCCGAGCCCTCCGCCACGCTGTCGCCGGCCTCGACGGGGGACTGCCCGGACACGATCCACCCCAGCTCGATCGACTCCGATCTGCGCTGACCCCACAGCACGCCGAGCGGCACCCCGGCGGCCCGCCCCAGCAGATCGTGCAACGCCACATCCACCGCGCTCTTGGCCAGCGGCGCGCCGATGGTGAAGCCGCGGTTGATGGCCCGGTCGAAGGTGCTGTCGACGGCGTCCAGGTTCCAGGCGGGCCTGCCGACGATGGCCGGGGCGAGATAGCGGTCGATCGTGGTGACGATGGACTCGGCGGTCTCGTACGTCCAGGCAGGGATGGGCGTCGCCTCGCCCCAGCCGTGCACCCCGTCCGCGCTCACCTTCACCAGCACCCGCAGCGACGGCTGTCCGGCGACGGCGACCGCGCCACCGGAAACGCCGAAGGAGCGGCGGGTGGGCAGGGCGACCGCGAAGGTCTCGACGCGCTCGATGTTCATCAACTGGTCCTTCCAGCAAGCGGGGTGGACGGTGGGGCGGTGCTGGCGCGCAGGACGACCTCGCCGCCGACGCGCAGCACCCGCGAACGCGGGCCGCGCGGCTCGCGCAGCGCGAGGGCGATCACCTCCTGCCCCATGGCGGTCAGCGGCAGCGCCACCGTGGTGAGCGGGGGAGTCAGCTCCCGTACGAGGGGGATGTCGTCGAAGCCCGCGAGCGAGATGTCCTGCGGCACCCGGACGCCCGCTTCCCGGAAGGCGGCCAGCGCGCCCACCGCCATCACATCGGTGACCGCGAAGACGCACGTTGGCCGGGTGGAGCGGGCGAGGAGTTCACGGGCGGCCGTATGACCGCCCTCGCGGGTGAAGGCTCCGCGCACCACCCTGTCGGGCCCGAGCGTGATCCCGGCCTGTGCCAGGCCTTCCCGGAACCCGGCGAGCCGGTCGGTGACGGTGGTGAGCTCGGGCGGCCCGCTGAGCACCGCGAACTCCCGGTGTCCCAGGGCCAGTAGGGCACCGGCGAGTGCGGCGGCTCCGGCCCGGTTCTCCGGCAGTACGGCATCCACTCGCAGGCTGCGGTGCCGGCTGACGACCGCGACCCGGCCGCCCGCGCGGACATACGGTTCCAGCTCGGCCGCCAGCGCCCGCTCCCAGACCCGGTCCTGGAACCCCGAGCCGATCAGCAGGATGGCCCGGGCCCGCTGGGCGCGCAGGGTGGAGACGTACGCGATCTCCCGGGCCGGTTCCCGGAAGGTGCTGGCGAGCATGACGAGCAGATCCTGCTCGGCGGCCGCCCGCATCACACCGTCCGCGATGGCGGCGAAGTAGGGATCGCCGACATCGTGGCAGATGAGGCCCACGGTGTTGTTGGAGGCGCTGGCGAGCGCCTGGGCATGGGCGTTGGGGATATAGCCGAGCAGATCGGCCGCCGCGCGCACGCGCCGGCGCAGATCCTCCCGGACCCGGGTGGTGCCGTTGAGGGCCCGGGACGCGGTGGCCAGGGAGACGCCCGCTCTGCGGGCGACGACGTCCAGCGTCACATGGACAGGTGTTGCTTGCCGTTCACTCACTGCACCCCCCGAAACTTCGGGACGACCTATTGACCGTGCGTACAGGCAGTCATTAGCGTGGCGACACCTTATCAGAAAGCGCTTTCTGAAAGCGTTTTCCCAGAGGAGTCGACAGTGAGCCAGAGCGCCATCAAGGCGGCACCCGGAAAAGTGGCGGGAGTTGCTACGCGGAACAGGCCAGGCGCGGGGGAGCGTGCCGTCCGTGCGATCGAGCAGAGCTGGCGGCCCGTTGCGCTGCTGCTGGTCTGCTTCGGCGTGTGGTGGGTGATTGCCGCGGCCGAACTGGTCGAGCCCTACCTCGTTCCCTCACCCGGCGCGACTCTGGATGTGCTGACCGGGAAGACCGACTACATCTGGCAGCACACCTGGGTGACCACCTACGAGACGCTCCTCGGTTTCCTGATCGCCGTCGCAGTCGGCGTGCTCGCCGCGGTGATCATGGTCTACTCGTCGACCGCCGAGAAAACGCTCTACCCGATCCTGCTCTTCGCTCAGGTCGTCCCAAAGATCGCCATAGCGCCGCTGTTTGTCGTCTGGCTCGGCTTCGGCATCGCGCCGAAGATCCTCATCGCTGTCCTCATCGCCTTCTTCCCCGTCGTCATTTCGATGGTGACCGGACTCAAGGCCGTCGACCCGGAGATGCTCCAGCTGTCGTCGACCATGGGCGCGAGCCCCCGGCAGACCTTCGTCAAGATCCGCTTCCCCGCCTCGCTGCCGCACCTCTTCTCCGGCCTCAAGGTCGCCGTCACGCTGGCAGTGACCGGCGCCGTCGTCGGCGAGTTCGTCGGGGCGAACGAGGGGCTCGGCTATGTGATCCTCCAGGCCAACGGGAACCTCGACACCCCCATGCTCTTCGCGGGACTGCTCGTGATGTCACTGATCGGCGTGATCCTCTTCGTCCTCGTCGAGATCACCGAGAAGCTTCTGCTCCCGTGGCACGCCAGCCGCCGCGAGGCAGGCGTCACCACCAGCTACTGACCGGCCCTACTGACCGCCCTACCGACCGGCCCACCTACTGACCGGCACGATCCACGCTGACGAGAAGGACCAGCAATGACTGCGCGCAGACTTCTGATCGGCCTCGTTCCGCTGCTCCTGGTCGCCACGGCCTGTGGTGAGGACGGCTCGGACAAGACCACCAGCGACTCCGGCAAGGAACTCGACAAGGTCACCCTGACGCTCAACTGGTACCCGTACGGCGAACACGCGCCGTTCTACTACGGCAAGCGGCAGAAGATATTCGAGAAGCACGGCATCGACCTCAACATCCAGGCCGGGCAGGGCTCCCAGAAGACGGTCCAGGCGACCGGTGCCGGACAGACCGACTTCGGCTGGGCCGACACCCCCGCGCTGCTCTCCGGTGTCGACTCCGGCGTCAGGGTGAAGAGCCTCGGCGTCTTCCTGCAGACGACGCCCTCCTCCGTGCAGTTCTTCGAGTCGAAGGGCATCAAGACGCCCGCCGACCTCAAGGGCAAGACCATCGCGGGCACCGCGGGCGACGCGCTCTCCAAGACGTTCCCGATCTTCCTGAAGAAGAACAATCTCGCGGAGTCCGACGTCACGGTGCAGAACACCGACCCCGCTGGAAAGATCGCCGCGGTGATCTCCGGCAAGACGGACGGACTGCTCGGCTACGCCAGCGACCAGGGCCCGACCATGCAGAACAAGGCCAAGAAACCGGTCGGTTATCTGCGCTTCTCGGAGAACGGGCTCAACTTCTACTCCAACGGCCTCATCACCGGCCAGAAGTTCCTGACCGGCAATAAGGATGTCGCGGCGCGCATGGTGAAGGCGGTCAGCGAGTCCTTCGCCGCCGCCGAGAAGGCGCCCGAGCCCGCCGTCGCCGCGATGCAGGGCGCCAGCGAGCAACTCCCGCCCAAGGAAGTCCTGTCCGAGCAGTTCAAGACGACCCTGACGCTGCTGCACACCCAGGCGACCGAGGGCAAGGCACCCGGTGTCAACACCGACGCCGACTGGCAGCAGACCATCGACGTCTTCGCCGAGGCGGGTCTGGTCAAGAGCCCCAAGGCCGTGACGGACTACTGGGACAGCGCCGCCGCACTGAAGGGATGACGATGGGCGAAGACACGACGGTGCGGGAGCCGGCAGTGACGGTCAAGGACAGCCACCAGGGACCCACCGCGGCGGTCGGCATCGAGGACGTCGCCGTACGGTTCCGTACGAAGAACCGGGACGTCACCGCGCTCACCGACGTCTCCCTCGATGTCGCGATGGGGGAGTTCGTCGCCATCGTAGGACCCTCGGGCTGCGGCAAGTCCACGCTGCTCAAACTCGTCGCCGGCCTGCTCAAGCCGTCGACAGGCGACGTCCGGCTGCACGGCGAGCGGGTGCTGGGTCCACGGCACGACATCGGATACGTATTCCAGCGCGCGGCCCTGCTGGAGTGGCGGTCGGCGCGGCGCAACATCCTGCTGCAGGCCGAGATGCGGAGGATGCCGGGCGCCGTGGCCCACGGGCGCGCGGACCAACTGATCGCCATGACCGGACTCGACGGCTTCGAGGACGCCTATCCGCACGAGCTGTCCGGCGGTATGCAGCAGCGGGTGGCGCTGTGCCGCGCGCTGCTGCACGAGCCGCCGGTGCTGCTGATGGACGAGCCGTTCGGCGCGCTCGACGCGCTGACCCGCGAGCAGATGAATATGGAGCTCAACCGCATCTGGCGCGAGACCGGCACCACAGTGCTGCTGGTCACCCACTCCATCTCGGAGGCGTGCTACCTCGCCGACCGGGTGGTGGTGATGAGCCCGCGGCCCGGCACCATCACCGAGATCATCGAGGTCGGGCTGCCCGCCGAGCGCGACTACACCGAGACGATGGGGCGGCCCGAATTCCGCGAGGCCACCACGCATATCCGGGGTCTGCTCGGCGCGGCGTCCGCGCAGGACTAGCCGATGCCCGGCGGGGCTGTTCCCCTACCCGCCCCTTCCCGAACTGGGGCAAGCCCCGGACCCCGAATGCGACCTTCGGCCGCATGTCCTCAAACGCCGGACGGGCTGAAATTCAGCCCCTCCGGCGTTTGAGGAGCGGGGTTCGGGGCGGAGCCCCGAAAACAAGCTTCGTGGGGGTCCCCCCGGACGACGTCTGGGGGAGATTGAGGCGCGGGCGGAGCCCCGGTTCGGGACGCCGTCAGTACCTGAGATTCGCCAGGTACGTGTAGCTGTTCTGCGCGGTCGCGAACGGGTCGGCCGGCGAGTCGTGCTCGACCAGCCACTGCTTCACACCGCCGCTGCGCGCCGTGTCGAACATCGACGGGAAGTCCAGGGTTCCGGAGCCGACATCGGCGAAGCCGCCGTCCGGAGCCATGTCCTTGACGTGCAGCACCGGGAAGCGCCGCCGGTGGCGCACGAACAGCGAACGCGGATCCGCCCCGCCCTTCGCCGCCCAGTAGACATCCAGCTCGAAGGCCACCAGCTCCGGATCGGTTTCGTTGAGGAGGATGTCGTACAGATTCTCGCCGTCGACGACCTCGTGGTCGAGGCCGTGGTTGTGGAAGAGCAGCGGACCGAGACCGGACTCGCGGGCGGCGAGCCCGGCCTTGTTGAACTGCTGTGCCGCTTCCCGGAATCCGGCCGGAGTGTGCATCGAGCCGGGCAGGCTCGGCACCACGAGCCATCGCGCGCCGAGGGTGTGGATGTCATCGAGTGCCTGCGGCAGACCGTCGCCGGTGACGACGGTGTAGCCGACATGCTCGAGCACCGCCTTGAGACGGGTCTCGTCCAGCATGCCCCGGATCGCGCCCGCGCTGTTGCCGTGCCGGCCGCTGACCCCGACCGTCGCGTACCCCATGTCGGCCAGCCGCGCGAGGGTCCCCTTGAAGTCCTTCGCCAGGGGCGTGCGCATCGTGTAGAGGTGCATGCCGATGCCGGAGGGCGGAATTCGCCGTCGGCGGCGGCCGCCCTCGGCGGCGTACGCCGGCCGGCTCAAGGCCGTCGCCGCGGCGGCGCCCAGAGCCGTACCGAGGAACGCACGTCGTGTGCCGTTCATGTCTGCTCCCTCTCAACTCACGGTGATTCGGACGTAGTTGACTGTCGTGTCGCCCTTGTCGTCGGTGACGGTGAGATGCGCGGTGTACGCACCGGGGCGGGCGTAGCTGTGCGTCGCCGTCGCTCCCTCAGGAGCGGTGGGCCTGGCGTTGTCGCCGAAGTCCCAGTGGTACGAGGCGATGGTGCGGCCGGGCAGCGGCTCGACCTTGCTCGCGAGCCGCACCGCGAGCGGCGCGGCGCCGGTCGCGGGCGTCGCCGTCAGCGAGACCTTGGTCGCCGGGTGCTTCTCGACGCCACGCCCGTTGAAGTGCAGCCAGTCGAGGGCGAGCAGATCCGGCTTCTCGGCCGACCATTGCGGATTGGTGAAGACCGCGTACAGCTTCACAGTGCCGCCCGGGTTCCTGAGGGCGGTCGTGGGCGAGACGACATTGCCCCAGTCCCCGGTGTTCGGGACGGTCACCTTGCCGAGCAGCGGACCTGTCGGCGATCCGGCACGGAACTCCACGTCCCCACCGAGGCCGCCCGAGGCCGCCCCGACCGTCACCGACTCAATCCCCTTCAGGTGCACGGGGTCGAAGCTGATCCAGTCGCCGTCCTCGATGTCGGCCAGCCGCCTCCCGCCCGAGGCGTCGACGCGGCTCGCCACCACCGCCCCGGCGTGCGCGCCGCCGGTGGTGGTCATGTGCTCGGCCTCACGGAACGTCGTACGCAGCGTCAGCGAGCTGGAGCCGGTGAGCGCGGGCACGCCCGGTGCTCCCTTGTCCTCGTACTGCGCGGTGATCCCGTAGTACAGATTCTGGCCGGGACCGTGGCTCTCGCCCGCGTCGGTCGCGATCTCTCCCGTGCAGCCGGTGTAGTTGTCCAGCGGATGCAGATGGGTGTCATGGCCGAGCTGCGACTGGACGACCACCCGCGAGCAGTCGATCCGGCGACCGTCCTCCTTGTCCTTGACCTTCACCGTGAAGGGGATGGTGTCGCCGAAGCTGGACATCCCTCCGTTCGGCGGCTGTTGGATGGTCACCACGGGCCGGGTGTTGCCGACGGTGATGTCCTGGACGGCGAGTCCCGTCAGATCTCCCGGTCCGGTGACCGTCAGTCGCGCGGTGAAGCGTCCCTTGGTCCGGTAGACGTGGGTCGGGTTCGCCTCGGTCGAGTCGGTCGTGCCGTTCCCGTCGAAGTCCCACACGTACGTCACCGGCTTGCCGCCCGGCAGTCCGGAGCCCGCACTGGAGAACTTCACGGTCAGCGGCACCGAGCCGGTGTCGGGAGAGGCTGTGGCCTTGGCGTCGGGCAGCCGGCCGTCGCCGACGTAGTCGATGCGGTAGATGCCCGACCCTTCGTTGCTGCCGCCCCGTCCCGTGCCGCTGCCGAGGCCGAAGTCGATGACGTACAACGCTCCGTCGGGTCCGAAGTCGGCTTCGAAGGGCTGGTTCCACGTCATGTCGCCGAAGACGGGGTTGATCGACTGAAGATCGCCCGCCTTCGCCGGTGCGAAACGCGGATCGGTGAAGGTCTGGTCCTGCTGCTGGATTGAGAAGGACTTGAACCACTTGCGGGTCAGCTCGTAGTTCAGCCACTTCCCCTCGAAGTACTCGGGGAACTTGGTGCGGTACGTGTTCGCCGCGTCGTAGTCGTACACCGGTCCGCTCATCGGCCCGCCGCCGCCAGTGCCGAGCTCGGGGAACTGAGCGGAGGCCGAGTACGCGTACCAGACCGTGGCGGGCCGAGCCGGCGGCAGCTCGGCCAGGCCCGTGTTGTTGGGCGAATTATTGACCAGCTTCGCGCAGTCGAACTTCGGGCCCGGGGTCTTGGTCGTGAAGTCGTAGTCGTTGAACGGGGTGTTGTCGCCGATGCAGTACGGCCAGCCGAAGTTGCCCGCCTTGGTGATACGGGTGAACTCGACGGTGCCTTCAGGACCGCGGTCCGGCTTGGCGGCGCGCGCGTCGGGTCCGTAGTCCGCGACCAGCAGCGCGCCGCTCAGCGGATCGGTCGTGATCCGGAACGGGTTGCGCATCCCCATCGCGTAGATCTCGGCACGCGTCTTGTCGGCGCCGGGGGCGAAGAGGTTGCCCTCGGGGACGGTGTACGTACCGTCGTCCTTCGGCGTGATGCGCAGGATCTTGCCGCGCAGGTCATTGGTGTTGCCCGCGGTGCCTTGCGCGTCCCAGGCACGGCGCCCCTCGCCCTCGTCGATCGGAGCGAAGCCCTCGGAGGCGAACGGGTCGGTGTTGTCGCCGGTCGCGATGTACAGCTCGCCCTTCTTGTCGAAGGCGATCGAGCCGGCCATATGGGAGTTGGCCCGTCCCTCGCCCCGCCAGGTGGGAATGGTGAGGAGCCGCTTCTCGGAGGCGGGGTCGATCGTGTTGCCGGTCACCGTGAACCGCGAGAGGTTGAGCCGTTTCTCGGTCTTGTCGGAGTTCAGCAGATAGAGCCAGTTGTTCTTCCCGAAGTCCGGATCGAGCGCGAGTCCGAGGAGACCGTCGGACTGGCTGGTCATGTCGGGCGTGTACGCGAAGTCCAGCGCGGTGGTGACCTTGAGCGTCTGCTGGTCGATCACCTTGACCTTGCCGGTGCGCTGGATGAAGAACACCCGGCGGTCGGGCGCGACGGCGAGCTCGAAGGGATCGGCGAGATCGCTGGTGACCAGCGGTGTGCGCTGGAAGGCACCGGTCTTCGTGGCGGTGCAGTCGCCGGGCTTGTTGCCTGCGGCCCACTGGATCCCGCCGAGGATGTGCTTGAGGAAACCCTCTTCCTCGAACGCGGACTTGGCGTGGCCGCCCGCGGTGACCCAGGAGCGCCCGCCGTCGTAGTTCTGGCACCAGGACCAGGGGTGATCGACACCCTCGTCGAGCCCGGTGATGCCGTCCCGCACCTTGATCTGGGCGAGGGTGTGAACCTTCCCGGTCGGATTGGTGCGCCAGTTGTACCACTCCTCCGTACGCTCCCAGAGCTCGGGAAGCCCCTTGGTGGAGGGGTGGGCATGGTCGAGCACCTTGATCCGCCCGGTCTGCACGGCCGGGTGCTTGTCGAAGATCGCGCCGACCAGTCCCTCGTACCAGTCCCAGTCGCGCTCGCTCGCGGACGCGGCGTGCAGTCCTACCCAGCCGCCGCCGCCCCGGATGTACTTCTGGAGCGCGGCGCGCTGCTCGGCGCCCAGCAGATCGCCCTTCTCCGGCGTGGAGTTGGTGTTGTTGAAGACGATCGCCTGGAAGCGCGCGAGGTTCGTGTCGCTGAAGGCGGCGGCGTCGTCGGTGACTTCGACCTCGAAGCCGTTCTCGCTGCCGAGCTTCTTGATCGCATCGATCCCGGCGGGGATGGAGTCGTGGTAGAAGTTCGTGACTTTGGAGAAGACCAGTACGCGATAGGGCGCGGCGTCGGCGCGGGGCGGCGAGGCGATCCCGAGGGCGACGACGAGCGCCAGCAGTGCCGTGATGACGGTTAAGGGGGAGAGGGACCTGCGGCTGAGCGGTGCTCCTGGGCTGAGCCGTGCTCTTCGACTACTCATTGCGCTCCCGGTGCTGGTGGGCGGACCGCGGCTCGGGCATTTAGAAAGCGCTTTCTGAATTCGTTGCACAGCGTAGGTTCCCGCCTTACAGGGGGTCAATGGGTCGGAAGAGCCCGGTGTGAGCCCGGGGTTGCACGGAGCGGGGCGAGTGTCAGTGCTGCGTCGTACGGTCTTCACATGGCCACCGCCGACGACGTACGCAGACTTGCGCTCTCGCTTCCCGGTGCGATGGAGAAGCTCGCCTGGGGCATGCCCACGTTTCGCCTGGAGAGCGGGGGCAAGATCTTCGCCTCGCTCGATGACGACGACAAGGTGATGGGTGTGAAGTGCCCCAAGGAGGACCGGGAGGAGCTGATCGCCTCCGAGCCGGAGAAGTTCTTCATCCGCGTAGGGCACGACGACAACTACGCCTGGCTGCGGGTGCGGCTGGCGGCGCTGGAGGACGAGGAGGAGCTGTACGCGATCCTGCTCGACTCCTGGCGCCAGGCGGCACCACGCAAACTGCTGGACGCGCACCCGGAGTTGGCCGAGCGGACGGGGTGACCGCGCGGCGGGACCGCGGTGTGCGGCGGGACCGCGTCAGCCAGGCCCCGGGCAGCCTCACCTGCTCGAAGGGCCGCTCCACCAGGAGGCCGGCGAAGGTGTGCATGATCGGCCGCATCCCGGTGAGTGCGATGCCGCCGCCCGCGCCGAGCATCAGCTGCTCCGGGATCCCCGCATTGATCACCCGCTCCGGGTGCCGCCGTCCGGCCAGGGCGAAGCCGTCTCTGCTGGTCTCGGCCAGTACGACCGCGAGTCGCGGGTCCGTGGTCCGGACGTGATCCCGCCGGGCCGGCCGTGGGTCGCGGCGGGGCCCGCGGCCCGAGCGCGGTGCCGACGGCCAACGGCAGCCCGTGCCCCCTTGGGGAGCATGAAACGATCACGGTCGGGCGCGTCGACGGTCTCGGTCGTGACGCGCATCACACTGTCGTGGAAGGTCTGCGGTGCGTCGCGCCTGGTCGGCGGGCCGACGGAAAGCGGTTCGTGACCACCGGTCGAAGTGCGGTATTGTTCTCATGCGCGTTCGGCCAGGGGAAACCCCAGGTCAGACGGGCACCGGGACGTGGCGCAGCTTGGTAGCGCACTTGACTGGGGGTCAAGGGGTCGCAGGTTCAAATCCTGTCGTCCCGACGGTGTTGAGGGTCTTCACAGGTTCAGAGCCTGCGGAGGCCCTCTTCTCGTGCTCCGGTTCAGGGCCCCCGAAGTCCTGGGAGGGCTTCCTGCGCGACTGGCAATGAGCTCACCAATGCGGTGGTACCTGCGGCGCTTTCCGCAGCCGCCGCGGTTCGGGCGGGGGAGGGGTATTGGCCCGCAACGGAAGCGCCAGCAACACCCCGGCCACGAAACCGGCCACATGGGCGAGATAGGCAACGGTGCCGGCCTCCGAGACGCCGTAGCCGGCCGAGTAGAACGCCTGCAGGACGAACCACAGTCCCAGCACCGCCCAGGCGGGGAGCCGCAGAGGGATGAAGAACAAGAAGGGCACCAGGCCCCACACCCGAGCCCGCGGGTAGAGCACCAGGTAGGCGCCCAGCACGCCGGCGATTGCCCCGGATGCCCCGATCAGCGGTTCGGCGGAGTCGGGGTTGGCCAGCGCGAAGCCGTACCCGGCCACGTACCCGCAGAACAGGTAGAACAGCAGGTACCGCACCCGGCCCAACCGGTCCTCGATGTTGTCGCCGAAGATCCACAAGAAGAGCATGTTGCCCAGCAGGTGCAGCCAGCTGCCGTGCAGGAACATCGAGGTCAGCACAGACAGCGGAGGCGCCTTGTCGTAACTGGGCGGTCCGAGCAGGCAACCCTGCCCCTGGGGACCCACCGCGGGGGTTCCGGTCGGGACCAGGTCCGGCACCCGGTTGTGGATCAGCTCCCGCGGGACGGCGCCCCACTGCTCGAGGAAAGCCTGCAGATGGCACAGTTGCGCCAGGCTGCTGTCGCCCGCGATCGAGGACACGGCCACGGGCGTGCGCAGGAACACCACCACGTTGGCCACGATCAGCGCGTAGGTGACCCAGGGGGTGCGCCGTACCGGATTCGAGTCATGGACGGGAATGACCACATTACGGAGCCTGCCCTGATTGGCACGGAGAATACGGCCCGGCCCCCGGCTCCGACGAGATGCCGGGGTCCGGGCGCATAGCATCAGCTCCTGGCATGGACGTCATCATCAGCTGGGAACTGGTTGCGCTCGCCGCGGCAGCCGTACTCGTCGGCTTCTCGAAGACCGCCGTGAGCGGTGCGAACACGGTCAGCCTCGCGATCTTCGCGGCGGTGCTGCCGGCGCGCGAGTCGACAGGGGTGCTGCTGCCCGTACTCATCGTCGGCGATGTGGTCGCCGTACTCATCTATCGCAGGCACGCCCACTGGCCGACCCTGCTGCGACTGTTTCCGGCGGTCGCCGCCGGTGTGGTGGCCGGCACGCTGTTCATGTTCTGGGCCGACGACGACGCCGTACGCACATCGATCGGGGCGATCCTGCTGCTGATGGCCGGGGCCACCGTGTGGCGCAGACGGCCGGGCGCGGACGAGGCGCTCGCATCGCAGGAAGGTCGAAGAGGCCGGCTGAAGGCACGCTCGTACGGCGTACTCGGCGGATTCACCACGATGGTCGCCAACGCGGGCGGGCCCGTCCTGTCGCTGTATCTGATTTCCGCGGGCTTCCGGAAGCTCGGCTTTCTGGGGACCTCGGCGTGGTTCTTCCTGATCGTCAACACCTCGAAGGTGCCCTTCAGCGTGGGCCTCGGTCTGATCGACCGGCGTTCTCTCCTGCTGGACGCGGTGCTCGCGCTGTTCGTGCTGCCCGGAGCGTTCATCGGGAAGGCGTGTGTGGACCGGATCGACCAGGTGCTCTTCGAGCGGCTGGTCATCGCGGCGACCGTGCTCGGCGGTCTGCAGCTGCTGCTGTTCTGAGCGGGCCGAGGGCCCCTTCCCGGCGCGGCGGGGCTGGGGCACGATGGCCGGACGTACCGCGAGACCACCGTGCAGAATCCTTCCGACCTGGAGGCGCCGCGTGGCGAGCAAAGATCACGCCAGGCTCGACGAGCTGCAACGCGATCCCTATCCGCTCTACGCGCGGGCGCGCGGGTCCGAAGGCCTGACCTTCGTTCCCGAGCTGGACGCCTGGCTCGTCGCGCGGGACGCGGATGTACGGGAAGTCCTGCGGCGGCCCGAGGAGTTCTCGTCCGTACGCGCCCTGCTCCCCGACGTCATGCCCTCGCCCGCCGCCCTGGAGGTGCTGGCCAAGGGGTACGGCAAGCGGCCCACCGTCGTCTCCACCGACGGCCCGGCACATCAGCGCCACCGGGCCCCGCTCAATCGCGGCCTGTCCGCCGGACGGATCGCCGCACTTGTTCCGTACGCCGCGGAGCGCGCCGAGGCGCTCATGGACGGCTTTGCGGCGGACGGCGGCGTCGAGCTGATGGAGGCGTACGCGAAGAAGCTGCCCGGCCAGGTGACAGGGCGGCTGATCGGACTGGATCCGGCGGACGTCGCGGCGGCGGTGCACGGCGGCTACCGCGCCGAACAGCTGCTGTTCCGGCCGCTCGACCCGGACGCGCAGGTCCGCGCGGCCGAGGACGTCGTCGCGCTGCAGAAACTGCTTGATACGTACATACGCGAGCGTCGGGAGAGCCCGCGTGACGACCTCTGTTCGGGGATGGTCGCCGCGCTCGCGCCCGGTGACGGCGAACTCACGCTGGACCAGCGCCATGAACTCGTGTCGAACCTCCAGAACTTCCTGATCGCCGGGCATCTCACCACCACCGCTCTCATCGGCACAACGCTGCTCCATCTGCTGAGCGACCGGCGGCAGTGGGAACTGATATGCGCCGACCCGGAGTTGATACCGGCCGCCGTCGAGGAAGCCGCCCGGTACGACACCGCGGTCCAGGGCTTCCGGCGGACCACCACCCTGCCCGTCACGATCTCCGGGACCGAACTCCCCGCCGGGGCAACCGTCTTCGTGGCGTACGGATCGGCCAATCGCGACGAGGGCCGCTACGACCGGCCCGACGTCTTCGACATCACCCGGCCGGTCTCCCGGCAGCATGTGGCCTTCGGCCACGGGGCGCACGGCTGCCCCGGCTCGCAGCTCGCGCGCGAACAACTCCGCCTGACCATTGAGCTGTTCGCCCGCAGGCTGCCCGGCCTGCGGCTGGACGAGAACAAGCCGCCGGTCGTGATGCGGCCCACCTTGATCCACCGCTCGCCCGAAGCGCTCCATCTCGCCTGGTGAACTGATCCAACGGGAGGTGATGACCCGCCATCTCGGGCACGTACGCGACCTATGGGCGAAGACCTCAGGCTGTGCCCTCAGCCCCGCCGCAGCAGATAGGTGTCCATGATCCAGCCCTTGCGTGTGCGCGCCTCGGCCTATGGGCGAAGACCTCAGGCTGTGCCCTCAGCCCCGCCGCAGCAGATAGGTGTCCATGATCCAGCCCTTGCGTGTGCGCGCCTCGGCACGCAGCTCCTCGATGCGGTCGGACACCTCCGAAAGCCGCCCCGACACAAGGATCTCGTCCTCGGTGCCCACGTACGCGCCCCAGTAGATGAACAGATCCTGGTCGAGATGGCGGGTGAACGCCTGCCGCGCGTCGAGCATCACGACCACGTCGTCCACGCCCTCCGGCCAGCCGTCGGCGAGCCGCCGGCCCGTGGTGATCTGAACCGGGCGGCCCACCCGGTTCAGACCGGTGCGGTGCTTGGCCAGCAGCGCCGAGACGCTGCTGATGCCGGGTACCACCTCATGGCTGAAAGCGACCGTGCCGCGTTCGAGGATCTCCTCAAGAATGCCGAGGGTGGAGTCGTACAGCGCCGGATCGCCCCACACCAGGAACGCCCCGCACTCGTCATCGCCCAGTTCCTCGGCGATGAACCGCTCGTACAGGTCGGCCCGGCGGTGGCGCCAGTCGTCGACCGCGGGGGAGTAGTCCGATGTTTTCCGGTCCCGCTCCGGATCGCTCGCCACGACCAGACGGTACGAAGGGTCCTCGACATGTGCGTCGAGAATGTCCCGGCGCAGCTGCGTCAGATCCGACTTCTCCTCGCCCTTGTCGAGGATGAAGAACGCATCCGCCTTGTTCAGCGCCTTGACCGCCTGCAGGGTCAGCTGGTCGGGGTCGCCCGCCCCGATGCCGATCACATAGATCCTTCTCACGCTGACGAGTCTGCCCCATCCGGCTGATCGCGGGACCTACCGGGGTCACCGGTGGCGGCATATCCTCCGACCATGCGTGTCGCACTCTTCGTCACCTGCGTCAACGACGCGGTGTATCCGGCCACGGGCATCGCGACCGTGAGACTCCTGGAGCGGCTCGGGGTGGCGGTGGACTTTCCCGCCGCGCAGACCTGTTGCGGACAGCCGCAGTTCAACACCGGCTACCGGCGTGAGACCGAGCCGCTGGTCCGCCGCACGGCGCGAGCCTTCGAGGGGTACGAATACGTCGTGACCCCGTCCGGATCGTGCGCGGCGATGGTGCGCGAGCACTACCCGAAGTTCGGGGAGACGGCGCTCCCGGCCCGTACGTACGAACTCACCGAGTTTCTCGTCGACGTCCTCGGCGTCACCGACGTCGGCGCGTACTTCCCGCACACCGTCACCTACCACCCCTCCTGCCACGGCCTGCGCCTGCTGGGGCTGGGGGAGCGGCCGCGCAGGCTCCTGGAGGCGGTGAAGGGGCTCGAGCTGCGCGAACTGCCCGGCGCCGACGAGTGCTGCGGCTTCGGCGGTACCTTCGCCGTCAAGAACTCCGATGTCTCCGCCGCCATGGGCCAGGACAAGGTCCGCAACGCCGCCTCCACCGGAGCCGATGTGCTGTGCGGCGCCGACAACTCCTGTCTGATGCACATCGGCGGCATCCTGCGCCGCCAGGACGCTCCGCAGCGCGCCCTGCACATCGCCGACATCCTCGCGAGCACCGAAGAGGAGCCCCTGCTGTGAGCGGTACGTATCTCGGCATGCCGTCCTTCCCGAAGGCCGCCAAGGACGCCGTGCACAATGTGACGCTGCGCGCCAATCTGCGGCACGCCACCCACACCATCCGTGACAAGCGTGCCAAGGCCGTGGCGGAACTCGACGACTGGGCGCTGCTGCGCGAGGCCGGAAAGCAGATCAAGGACCATACGCTCCGTCATCTCGACCGCTATCTGGAGCAGTTGGAGTCCGCGGTCACGGCGGCAGGCGGCACCGTCCACTGGGCGGCCGACGCCGGGGAGGCCAACCGGATCGTCGCGGATCTGGTGAAGGCGACCGGCGAGAGCGAGGTCGTCAAGGTCAAGTCGATGGCGACCCAGGAGATCGGCCTCAACGAAGCCCTGGAGGCCGAGGGCATCTCGGCGTACGAGACCGATCTCGCCGAACTGATCGTGCAGTTGGGGGAGGACCGGCCGAGCCACATCCTGGTTCCCGCCATCCACCGCAACCGCGGCGAGATCCGCGACATCTTCGAGCAGAAGATGGAGAGCTGGGGCCGTCCCGCGCCCGACGGGCTCTCCGACTCCCCTGCCGAACTCGCCGAGGCGGCCCGCCTCCACCTCCGCGAGAAGTTCCTGCGGGCCAAGGTCGGTATCTCCGGCGCCAACTTCATGGTCGCCGAGACCGGTACCCTCGTCGTCTTCGAGTCCGAGGGCAACGGCCGGATGTGCCTGACCCTCCCCGAGACCCTCATCTCGGTCGTCGGTATCGAGAAAACGGTCCCCACCTGGCGCGATCTGGAGGTCTTCCTGCAGACGCTGCCGCGCTCCTCGACCGCCGAGCGCATGAACCCGTACACCTCGATGTGGACCGGCACCGCCGACGCCGACGGACCGCGGACCTTCCACCTCGTCCTGCTCGACAACGGCAGGACCGACGCGCTGGCCGACGAGGTCGGCCGCCAGGCGCTGCGCTGCATCCGCTGCTCCGCCTGCCTCAATGTCTGCCCGGTGTACGAACGGGCCGGCGGGCATGCGTACGGCTCCGTCTACCCCGGTCCGATCGGCGCCATCCTCAGCCCCCAACTGCGCGGTATCCAGAGCGAGATCGACGCCTCGCTGCCGTACGCCTCCTCGTTGTGCGGGGCCTGCTACGAGGTGTGCCCGGTCGCCATCGACATCCCCGAAGTCCTCGTCCACCTCCGCGAGAAGGTCGCCGACCAGGGCGGCAAGGGCCACCGTCTCGAGAAGGCCGCGATCAAAGCGGCGGGCTGGATCCTCGACCATCCGGCCGCGCTGGCCGCCGGTGAGAAGGCAGCATCCAGGACCCGCAGGCTGCATCCGAGGAAGCCGCCGGGCGCGGGCGCCTGGACCGCCGACCGCGAACTGCCCGAACTGCCCGCCCAATCCTTCCGTGACTGGTGGAAGAAGAACCGCACATGAGCACCGAAACCGGCTCCCGCGACCGTATCCTCGCCCGGATCCGCGCCGCCGTCGCCGACGCGCCCGACGCCCCAGAGGCCGCCCGCGACTACCTGGACAGCCACACCCCCGACGACCCCACCGCGGTCCTCGACCTGCTGCACGAGAACCTCGCCGACTACCGGGCGATCGTGCACCGCGCGAGCGAGGCCGAACTGCCCGCCCTGGTCGCGCAGTTGCTCGCCGATCGCGGCGCGCGGTCGGTCGCCGTGCCGGACGGGCTGCCCGCCGCCTGGCTCGCCGCCGCCGATGCCGGTCAGCGCACGGACGACGGCCCCCTCACTGCGTACGAACTCGACGCCGTCGACGCCGTGGTGACCGGCTGCGCCCTCGCGATCGCCGAGACGGGCACGATCGTCCTCGACGCGGGCCCGGGACAGGGCCGCCGGGCGCTCACCCTCGTCCCGGATCTGCACATCTGCGTCGTACGGGCCCCGGACCAGGTCGTCGCGTCCGTACCGCAGGCGATGCCCCGACTCGACCCGACCCGCCCGCTGACCTGGATCTCCGGCCCCTCCGCCACCAGCGACATCGAGCTCGACCGGGTCGAGGGCGTGCACGGCCCCCGCACCCTCGAGGTCGTGCTGCTACAGGACTGAGATCAGCCGGGGAGCCTCGGCGCCCGCGTCCACCGCTGTGTCCACCGGGCCTTCGAGCCGGGCCGCGAGCTCCCGCGCCCAGGCCGTCAGACCGGCCACATCGATGGCGTACGGATCCCGGTACCCGGAGATCCGGTCCGCGCCCCGGAGCAGCAGCCGCGCGCCGCCCGCCCTGTTGCCGCGGGCGGCGTGCGTGAGCCCCACCGCCAGCTGCGCGAGCCCGCGCCACAGCTCACGCTCCGCCGCGGGCCCTGACTTCCACGCGTCCTCGAGGACCTCGTGGGCATGGAAGGGCATGCCCGCGTCGAGCAGCCGCTGTGCCTCGGCCAGCGTCTGACCCGGCGCGCGCACCACCCCCTCGGCCTGCCGATCCACTCCCGGACTTCCGTACGGAAGGGGGCGTCCCAGCCCGTCACGAGGGCGTGCGTTGCGTGCGCGCCCCTCGGCGTCGCGGTCCCTGCCTGATGCCTTGTCCACGCCTCGATTGTCCCCCGGGGCGCGGCGGCCGTTTGTCCCCCGGGGGCGCGGCGTCGTTCTCAGGCGTCGGCGCGGGCCGCGGGCTTGGTGTGGGGCAGGAGCAGGCAGCAGGCCGCCGCCGCGGCGACCGTCGCCACCAGCGTGAAGATCCAGCCGTGGCGGAAGGCGTCCATCACGGCCGCGCCGTGCGGCTTGCCGAGCACGGCGACCAGACCCGCGACGCCCACCACGCTGCCGGCCTGACGCGCCATGGTCACCACGCCCGAGCCGGTGGAGAAGTTCGTCGGCGGGACCCGGGTGACCGCCGCGCCCACCAGGGTGGGCAGCGTGAAGCACACGCCGATGCCGGTCAGCACCATGCCGGGCAGCAGCCCCAGTACGTAGTCGTGGTCATCGACGCTCAGGGCCGCGATCCACCAGACGAGGCCGATCGCGAAGAGCGCACAGCCGGCGGTGGACACCACGGCCGCGCCGAAGCGCTGCACGAGCATGCCCGCGTACTTGGACAGCAGCGGCACCATCAGCGGCCCGGGGCTGATCGCCAGACCGGTCTGCAGCGCGGACCAGTGCCATACGTCCTGGCACCACAGGGCGGCGGAGAGCAGCATCGCGCCGAACGCCACCGCGAACAGCAGATTCGCCAGCATGGCAGGGCCCATCGCCGGAATCCGCAGCAGATCCAGCGGGAGAACCGGCGCCGGATGCTTCGCCGAGCGCCAGACGAAGAGGGCGAGCAGAACGACCGCGGCCGCCGGCGTGATCGCCACGGAGCCCGAAGACCAGCCCCAGTCAGGGGCTTTGACCAGCCCGAGGGCGACCGCGCCGATCCCGGCGGTCAGGAGCGCCGCGCCGATCAGATCGCCGCGGCCTGTGTCGGTACGGCGGGGGGAGGGCGCGATCGCACGCCGGCCGACGACGACGGTGGCGATGCCGACCGGCAGGTTGATCAGGAAGATCCAGCGCCAGTCGGCCTGGGCGAGCGCGCCGCCGATGACCGGGCCGAGAGCTGCGGCCAGTCCGCTCAGGGCCGCCCAGTTGCGTACGGCCGAGCCGCGCTGCTCCGGCGGCGCGGCGGCCAGCAGAATGCCGAGCGAGGCGGGGATCAGCAGCGCCGCTCCGGCCGACTGGACGACCCGTGCCGCCACCAGGAACCACACGCTGGGCGCGACCGCGCACAGCACCGAGGCCACGGTGAAGACGGAGATGCCCAGCAGATACGCGCGCCGCGCCCCGGTGCGGTCGGCGAAGCTGCCCGCGGGAACGAGTAGCGCGGCGAAGACCACGGCGTACGCGTTGAGCACCCACGACAGCGAGGACAGCGACGCCTCGTCGAAACGGCTGCTGATGTTGGGGATCGCCACATTCACGACGAAGAGGTCGAGGTTCGACATCGCCACTCCTGCGGCGACGACGGCGAAGACGAGGCGGAAGCGGGAGATCGCTGCCTTGTCCTCGACGGTTGAGGCCTGTTGGACCATGTTCTTCACTCTCTTCAGGAGGGTGCGGCTGGCCGACCGGAACCGGCAGCTGCGCGATAGGGGTTCGCTCGTCCTTCAGGGGTGCGGATCTGGCACCGTGGTTTGGATATCAAACTGACTGCTCGCACGGGATGCTAGAGGGAGTGAGTTGGCTGTGGCAACCTAGGGGGTATGAAGGCACGCACCACGGAGGACGGCGCACTCCCCCCGCTTGCCGTGGACTCGCGCGGCAGGCCGTGCTCGATCGCGGTGTCGCTTCAGGCCGTCGGCGAGAAATGGTCGCTGCTGGCCGTCCGGGAGATCAGCTTCGGCAATCACCGCTTCGCCGCGATCGCCCGTAACACCGGCGCTCCCCGCGATGTCCTCACGGCGCGTCTGCGCCATCTGGAGTCAGTGGGCGTCCTCGCCCGGCGGCGGTACAGCGAGCACCCCCCTCGCTTCGAGTACCACCTCACCGAAGCGGGGCGGGACCTGCTGACCGTGCTGACCACGCTGCGCGCGTGGGGTGACCGATGGCTCGTCGACGAGCCACCCGCGGTGTTCAGCCACTCCTGCGGCGAGGAGCTGGACATGGTCCACAGCTGTCGCCACTGCGGCGGGGAGGTCGCTCCCGAAGAATTGCGGCTGCAGGTGCGCACACCCGGCTGGGACTGGAGCGGGCCGGTCGAGCCCGAGGACGGCTCCGCCGAGGCCTGAGGGCAGCATTCCGCTGTTCGTCGCCCGCGGCCCGTTCTGGCCGTCGCAACGCTCGCCGAGTTCGGCTGAATATCGACCGTGTGTCGTTCATTGCCTATGGGTACCTTGGTTCAGGTCAGCACCCTCGGTCATATGACGTCGAGGCTTTCATGGCACGTCCGACCTGGTCCGCCGCAGAGTGCAGAGTGCACGATCATGTTCCGGATACTCATTTCCGTACCACCTGCTCGCGGGTTTCCGAATTATTTCCTGACGTTACGTTCAGGGGGGCGGACCAATTAATTCCCGCGTACGCAGCACAGGGTGTGGCGCGCATCACAAAGCTTTTTCTTGTTGACCGGATCCGGTGCGACCTATCGTCGTGTGCATGCCAAATGCCCTCGAACTGCGGAGCATCACCGGAAGATTCGGCAGGCCGACTGATTCCGGATTCCGTATGACGAGTTCGCTGGTGCGGGCCGGGCCTAATACGTCAACGGTGGCGGCGTCCGCGGGGACCGGCAAGGGCGTGCATGTCGAGGCGTCCGCGATTTTCGGTGCGGGAAGCGATGCGGACTGGCCGCTCGTCGCCCCCGCGGCTCCCGAATCACCGGTGCCCGAGGATCTTGAAGTATTCTCCATTCCCAAGGAATTCATGCCCATCGCCACCAGCATGGAAATCAGGCCGGTGGGTGTTTCACGTCCGTATGCGGGCGGAAAGGGACCCGAGCTGACGGCGTGGATAAGGATCGTCGAGAACGACGATCCGCCGGACGCTCTGCGCTTCGTCTTTCTCACGGACGCCCTTGCGGACTCATACACGGCGATCCTGTCGACGCTCGCATTTGTGCCGACGGTCGAGCTGACGGTCAGGCCCGGCGTCGCGCTCGCCCAGACCTCGTCGCCATGGAAGGGCGTCTCGTGACGGCGCGGGCCCTGCGCAGATTCGCCCACAACGCCCTGGGCGCGGTCGCGCCCGGGGCGGGTGCGCGCTGGGCGACCGATGTCTTCAGCAGCACGCGCACCCTCGGGCTGCGCCCCGACAACGTACTGCCGCCGGGCGCACGGCACTTCACCGTGCACGACAGCCCGGACGCGCCCAACGGATACCTGTGGGGCGAACAGGGCGGTACGGAAGGCACCGCGCTGCTCGTCCACGGCTGGGCGTCCGACAGCAGCAGCATGCACTCGCTCGTCGCGCCGATGCGTGAACTCGGTTTGTCCGTCGCCACGTTCGACGCTCCCGCCCACGGGGTGCGCAAGGGCTCGCAGGCCACCATGAGTCAGTACACGCGGGCGGTCCGGGCGGTCCTCGACACCCTCGGGGACGTACGTGTGATCGTCGCGCACTCGCTGGGCACGATCGCCTCGATCGGCGCGGCCATGCAGCGGACCGTGCGGCGGACCGCGCCGCCGCTCGACTGCCTTGTCGCGATCGCCCCCGCCTGCACCCTGGGCGGCGTGCTGGACAGATGGGACGGCGCGGGACTGCGGCTGACCCGCACCACGGTCGACGGCATCTACCGCGAACTCCACCTCCGCAACGGCGTGCCCGTCAGCCACTGGGACGCCGTCGCGCTCGGCATGGGGCTCGACACCCCCGTCCTCGCCGTCCACGACCCGGGCGACCCGATGGTGCCGTACTCCGACGCCAAGGCCGTCGCCGCCGGCCTGCGCCATGTGACCCTCGAAGAGGCGCCGGGGACCGGCCACGCCGGGATCCTCATGGACAGGGAGGTCACAGCGCTGGTGTCCGCGTTCGTCTCCCGGAACATGGACTGGAAGAGGAACAGAGAAGGGATCTCATGAACGACCAGTGCTCATGGACCTTCGCCGCCGCCGACCAAACCGACGGCCGCCACATGGCCGCAGGCCGGACGTCCGGCCGCCCCCGGGGAGTGGGGTAATGTTCTCTTGCGCCCTCGGCCGGGAAACCCGGAGGACCGGCGCATCGGGACGTGGCGCAGCTTGGTAGCGCACTTGACTGGGGGTCAAGGGGTCGCAGGTTCAAATCCTGTCGTCCCGACGGTGCAAGAGGGCTTCGAGCCCAGGTCAGGGCCTTGTTTCACTTCGGTGAGGCAGGGCCCTTGATCGTTTTGAGGGGCCGTCGTCTCACAATTTCTCACAGGCGCCGTTGTTCAAGGTCAGCCGAGCAGTTCGGCCAGCTTCTCCGAACCCGCCTTCAACGACTGCGGGTCGGGGTGCACGTAGACCCGCTTCGTGAACGACAGGTCGCTGTGCCCGGCCCACGCGGAGACCACCGTGTCGGGCACGCCGTTGTTCGCCATCCACGAGAGGCAGGCGTGCCGCGCGTCGTACAGCCGCACCTTCCGCACGCCGCCTGTCGTCGCCGCAAAGCTTCCCCGCCGACAACGCGTCGTGCAGCTGGTCTCGACCCGCCTACTCACTTTGAGGCGACCGCTCTGGCCACGGGGCCGCTCCCAGTGCTGCGGGAAAATCCGAGCGCGACCCGTCAGCGACACCGGCGGGCGTTGAGCCGGGCGGCCTGGCGCGTCAGGTGGTCGCGCTCGGCGAGGTTGGGTGCCTTTTGGGCCGCCTCGGCGTACAGCCGTGCCGCCGTCGCCAGGTCGCCGTCGCGCTCGTGGAGGTAGGCCGCCACCGCGGCGTGGCGGGGCAGTGAGTCGTCCAGCGCCACGAGCGCCGCCAGGCCGGCGCGCGGTCCGTCGGCCTCGCCGACGGCCACCGCGCGGTTGAGCCGGACGACCGGGCTGTCGGTCAGGCGCGCGAGCTCGTCGTACCACTCGACGATCTGCACCCAGTCAGTCTCCTCGGCGGTGGGCGCGTCAGCGTGGAGTGCCGCGATGGCGGCCTGGGCCTGGAACTCGCCCAGCCGGTCGCGGGCGAGGGCCGCCTGCAGGATCTCGACGCCCTCGGCGATCGACTCGGTGTCCCACCGGCCGCGGTCCTGCTCGGCGAGCGGCACCAGGCTGCCGTCGGGCGCGGTCCGGGCGGCGCGCCGGGCGTGGTGGAGCAGCATGAGGGCGAGCAGCCCCGCCACCTCGGGGTGGTCGATCGCGGCCGCGAGCTGCCGGGTGAGCCGGATGGCCTCGGCGGCGAGGTCGACGTCGCCGGAGTAGCCCTCGTTGAAGACCAAGTAGAGGACGCGCAGCACGGTGGCGACGTCGCCGGGCTGGTCGAACCGCACGCCGGAGACGGTGCGCTTGGCCCGGCTGATGCGCTGCGCCATGGTCGCCTCGGGCACCAGGTAGGCCTGGGCGATCTGGCGGGTGGTCAGCCCGCCGACGGCGCGCAGCGTGAGCGCGACCGCGGACGACGGCGTCAGCGACGGGTGGGCGCACAGGAAGTAGAGCTGGAGCGTGTCGTCCACCGCGGGCGCGGGCCCGGGCGCCGGCTCCTCGTCGACGAGGTCCTCACGCCGGCGGCGGGCGGCGTCCGCCCGGGTCGCGTCGAGGAACCGGCGCCAGGCCACGGTGACCAGCCAGCCCTTCGGGTCCCGCATGGGGTCTCCCCTGCTCGAAGAGCTTGGGGAAGGGTCGGCCGGCCAGACGCGGACCGCCTCGACCAGCGCGTCCTGCACGGCGTCCTCGGCCGCCGCGAAGTCGGCTCCGCGGCGGACGAGGATCCCGAGCACGCTCGGCGTGAGGCTCCGGAGCAGGGCGTCGTTCACCTCAGAGGTCACTCCGTGATGGTGGGCGGCGCGGCCAGGAACGGGCGCACCTCGAGCCACTCGTGGATCGGCTTCCCGCCCGCCCCAGGGGCGGCCGACAGGTCCCCGGCCAGCTCGATGGCGCGCTCGTAGCTGTCGACGTCGATCACCATCCAGCCGGCGATGAGGTCCTTGGTCTCGGCGAATGGGCCGTCGGTGACCGGCGGGCGACCCTCGCCGTCGTACCGGACCCACGTCCCCTCGGGGGCGAGCGCCTGACCGTCGACGAACTCGCCGGTCCCCTCCAGCCGGGCCGCGAAGTCGTGCATGTACTGCACGTGGGCCGAGATCTCCTCCGGCGTCCACTGGTCCATGGGTACGTCGTTGACCGAAGCCGGGGCGCCGCGGTAGTGCTTGAGCAGCAGGTACTTGGCCATCGTGTTTCTCCTCGGTACTGGTGCGACCCATTGTGGTCGCGTTCATTGCGGGGACGGAGCCAGTCACGGGTTCTCGACATCGCCGTCCGAATTTTTTTGGCTCTCGTTGATGAGCCCGGGTGAGACGTCTCGCGGTGTCCGGGTCCACGGCGTGGCGCGAGGGTGAGACGAGGCCTCCTCGTGTCGTCGGGCGGTGGAGTGGGCGGTCAGCCTGCTGCGGCTCGACGACACCACGGCCCCGACCGGCGTCTCTGTGCGCGGCTGCTCGATGCCGTGCAGGGCAGGTCCGGCACGGGCTACGCCGACTGGCTCAAGGAGCAAGGGGTCGAGGTCACCGTGTCGGTCGAATGCGCCGCGCTGGACCCGTTCCGCGGGTATCGCAAGTTGGCCGGGCCGCTCTCACGCGAACAGCTCGCTGAAGGGGGAGACCGGGCGCTCCCGCCGCTCGCCGTCGACGATGATGTCGACCGCTTCGTTGTAGAAGGCGATCAGGCCCTTGATCTCGCGGACGGCGGGGAGCGGATCGGGGTAGCTCCAGGCCACGTTCGCCGAGGCGTCGCCGGGGCCCGCCCAGGACCAGTACTCCGTCGCCGTGCCCTTGTACGGGCACTGGGTGCGCAGGCCGGTGGCGGTCAGCAGGCCGAACCGGATGTCCTCGCGAGGGATGTAGTAGCGGGTCGGCAGCTGCGTCTCGAAGAGGAGCACCGGTGCGCGGGTGTCGGCGACGACCGTGCCGTTGATCTCGACCTGGACGTGCCGGCTGCTGGGGATGGCGTCGACTCGCTTGTGCGGGTCACGCGGGTGTACGAAGATCTCCGCCTCCTCCTCGTACCAGTGGTCGAGGACGTCCCGCCCGAACCACTCGAAGGAGATGTACCCGGCGAGCTCGTCGCCGGGGTAGGACCACGCCGCGTTCCTGGTCGCCTCGCCGTCGATCTCCAGGTCGTAGAAGACCGTCGATCCCGCGTGACGTCCGGTCGCGGGCTCCGCGGCCTTCCGCAGCAGATCCGTGCGGACGTCCTGCTCGGGGAAGGCGTAGAGCGGCACGGGGCGGCCGGGCTCCCAGACCAGGATCGGGCGGCGGCTGTCGACGACGGTCACATCGCCCTTCGTCCCGCGTACCCAGCGCTCGCTGGGCTCCCAGATGACGCCCTCGGACTGCGTACCCATCGTTGGCCTCCGTATGGTCGTTTCGGACCGATGTGAGATCAATGATCCCTCGGGGCCGGGCGGTCAGCCCGCCGCCGGGCTGTCCGTCGTCTGCGCCGTCGGCCGGTGGCCGGGCCATGCGTTCAGCGCGGTCGCCAACTGTGCGCGCGAACGGACATCCAGCTTCTGGTAGATGCGGGTGAGTCGGGCCTCGACCGTCTTCACACTGAGATACAGCTTCGCCGCCGCCTCCTGGTTGCTGGCCCCCTGGCGGACCAGCAGCGCGAGGCGCAGCTCCGCGTCCGTGAGGGAGGACGGAGCGCCGCCGCGGTCCGGGGCCGGTTCGGTCGTGCGGGACGGCGTCTCCGTCGCCAGTGCCAGCCACGGGGACGCCCCCGCTCGTTCGAAGACCGCGGCCGCGGCCTGCAGCGCGTTCTGCGCGGCCGACCGTCTGCGGCGGCGGCGCTCGACCCGGGCGAGCGCGATCAGTGTCCGGCCGCGATCCAGCGGCAGACCGGCCACGGCGAAGCGCTCGGCCGTCTCTGTCAGCAGCCGCGTCGCCTCCTCGACCTGCCCGTTCGCCGCCAGATACAGCGCGTACGCCCGGTCGCAGCCGAGCAGCACCGTGGCGCGGCCGAGACGTTCGGCGACCGGCCGCACATCGGCGAGCAGGGCCGCGGCCTCCTCCGGGGCGTCGTTCGCCAGCAGCGCCTCGGCCAGCTCCTCGTGCCAGCGCAGCATGGACGGGTCGACCGTTGACTGGGCGCGTTCGCCGGCCTGCACCCGGCGCAGGGTGTCCAGGGCGTTGGCCACATCACCGGCGACGAGCTGGACCCGGCCGAGTGCGTACAGACTGCGCGAGAGAAAGACATGGTCGCCCTCCTCCTCGGATGCCTGGGCGCTGCGCCGGGCGTAGCTCGCGGCGCGTGCGAAGCTGCCGCCCGCGGTCTCGGCGAGAGCCAGCGCGTACCAGGCGGGCCCCGGCGAGAGGCCGGCCTCCAGGGTCAGGGCGAGCGACCGTCCGGCGTGCGAGAGCGCCGCCGCGCACTGCCCGTGCCTGGCCTCCACCTCCGCGAGCGTACGGAACAGCTCGATGGCGTCCTCGACCGGGCCTCGCCGCTCGACCAGCGGCAGCAGGGCGTTCAACTGGTCGCGGGCGTCGGTGAGCCGGTCGTCGAACAGGGCATGACGGATCGTCAGTATCTGGGCTGCGTTACGGATGCCGAGCGGGCGGTCGACCACTTCGAGTGCCCGCGCCTCGGCGAGGATCCGCTCCGCGTCCGGCGAGCCGAGGACCCGATCCATGCGCGCCTGTACGGTCAGTGCCCTGGCCGCCGTCTTCCGGTCGCCCACCGAGCCGGCGAGCGCGGCGGATTCGACGGCGGCGGCCCGGGACCGTGCGGGATCGCCGTCGGCCAGCACGTACTTCACCGCCAGCCGGAGCTGGACGGCAGCCCGCAGCGCCGTGTCGCCCTCCGAGTCCTCCATCGCGTGTACGTAGATCTCGTCGAGGTCGCTCAGCCCCTGCCCGGCCGTGTCCAGCACCGCGAGCCGCGCGCGGACCCGGTCGGCCGGTGCGGCGTCGCGGGCGAGGAGATCGGTCGCGGCGCGTATCGCCAGGTCCGCGCGGGCGGCGCGGGCGGCTTCCTCGGCGGCGTCGACGAGGCGGGTGAGGCGCTGCGCGCTGTGCTGCACGGGCGTGGACTCGGCGGCGAGCAGGGCGAGTTCGGCGGCCAGCGCGCTGTTGCCGCGGCGCCGCGCGGTGTCGGCGGCCACGGCGACCTCCGCGGCCAGCAGCTCATCGGGAACGTCCGTGGACAGCGCCCGGTGCCGTACGGCCTCGACGGGATCGTCCACGACCCGGGCGAGCGCCGCGTGACCGTCGCTTCGCTCCGTCCAGCAGGCGTCGTGCACCAGCGTGGAGGGCAGCACACCGGCGGTGAACGCGACTGTCCCGTCGTCCGTGAGGGAAATCAGATTCGCCCGCTCGGCGGCGGCGAGGTCGGCCTCGGCGGTGCGGCGGCCCGCGCGGCGGATCAGCGACGCCGTCGGGCGCAGCGCCAGGGCGGCCAGCAGGAGCGTGCCGCGGACGGCGGGGGACGCGGCGCCGAGCAACTGGCGGGCGAGATCGCGGGCGCGCCCGGAGAGGGACAGCGCCTCGGCATGATGCACGGGCGTCCGCGCGTCGGCGAGGGACCGGCCGACGGCGAGCGCGAGCCGCGGATTGCCGCCGCTCGCTTTGTGGATCCGGCCGGCCATCCGGGACGGCAACCGGTGGTGGATGAGGAGTTCGGCGATCTCGTCGGCGTGCAGCGGCGGCACGAACAGGACATCGGCCTCGGACGGCACCCACAGCGGCTCGGGGCCGGCCGCGTCCGGCTGCGGCTCTCCGGTACGGGGCGTGTCGGGGGCGTACGCCGCCGGTGTCTCGACGGCAACGGCCCGCAGCGCGGAGGGGGCCAGATGCAGAGCGAAACGCAGCAGGTCGGCGCTGTCGGCGTCGATGCGCTGGACGCCGTCGACGACGAGCAGGACGGGACCGCGCGCGGCGAGGGTCCGCAGGATCTGGGCGAGGGCCAGCCGCAGCGCGATCGGGTCCCAGCCGTCCTCGGGGATCGGCGCCTCACGGCACAGCATGGCGACGGCGGTCCGCTGCGGACCGGGCAGCCCTTCGAGAATGTCGAACCCGCCCGGAGCTGCGCCACCGCCTGCACCGGCGGGAGTTCCCGGGCCACCGTGGCCCCCCGGCAGGGCCCAGGACACGCTCGCCGACACGGACGCGACCAGGGCCGCGGCGGCAGCGCCGGGTATGTCCCGGTCGGTGGGGAGCGTGGCGAGCCAGAGCACCCTCTCGCCGCGGGACTCGGCGCGCGCGGCGACGGCCAGCGCGACCTCCGTCTTGCCGACCCCGGCATGGCCGGTGAGCAGGGCGCGCCCACGGGTGTGCAGGACGCTTTCCAGCCGCGCGAGGAGTTCCCCTCGCCCGACCGTCGCGGGGCGGTACGCCGCCGTTGTCACGTGCCCACCACCCCCTTCCGGACACGCCCGGGCCCCCTGCCCTGGGAGCAGAGCATACGAATCCGGCCGCCGCAGTCCAGGCCTTGAGTCCGGCATGCGGACGCACGAGGCCGGACAGGCGGCAGGGCGCGCCCCCGGCAATATGCCGCGGACGCGCCCCTGACCAGCGATTACGCAGTTGTGCGAGGTGCTATTAGAAGGTGAGGCTCCAGTTGTCGATGTAGCCGGTGTCACCCGATGCCACATCGCGCACCTGGAGCTTCCAGGTGCCGTTGGCGACCTCGCTGGACGCGTCGACGGTGTACGTCGCGAGGACGTTGTCCGCGCTGTCCGAGCCGGATGAGGCCTTGAGGTTGCGCACCGTCCCGTCCGGGGCGATCAGATCGATGACCAGGTCGCCGCGCCAGGTGTGCTTGATGTCCACGTCGACCTTGAGGGCGGCGGGGGCGTTGCCGGTGCGGCCGGTGACGGCGATCGAGGAGGTCACGGTCGAGAGGTCCGAGATCGTCACGTTCGTCGCGTTGCTGAACGCCGTGCCGCCGGGGGTGCCGGTGACGGCGTTCACGGTCTTCGTGGCGTCGGCGATGCCGGCGCCGCAGCCGCCGGTGCAGGTGCCCGGCAGCGGCCTGGCGTTGCTCTTGATCGCGGCCTCGATTTCGGCCGGGGTCAGAGTGCTCTTGGCCGACTTGAGCAGCGCGGCGAGCCCGGCGATGTGCGGAGCGGCCATCGAAGTGCCCTGGTAGGGCTTGTAGTTCTCCGTCGACTGGGTGGTGGCGCCGGAGTTCAGTGTGGAGAGGATGCCGTTCTCGGGGGTGGTGATGGTGCCGGGCGTGTCGGTGGCGCGGCGGGTCTCACCGCCGGGCGCGGCGACGTCGACGATGCTGCCGAAGTTCGAGTAGAACGAACGGTTGCCCTCACGGCTGGTGGACGCCACGTTGATGATGCCCGCGCAGTTGGCGGGCGTGAAGCCGGAAGCGTTCGCGTTGCTGTTGCCGGCCGCGACGACGACGGTGGTGCCACGCGACACCGCGCCGTTGATGGCGTTCTGGTAGACGCTCGGGCAGGTGGAACTGGCGCCGCCGAGGCTCATGTTGATGACCTTGGCCGGGTTCGGGTTCGCCGGGATGCCCGGGACGGTGCCGCCGGACGCCCAGGTGATGGCGTCGGCGATGTCGGCCGATGAGCCGCCGCATTTACCGAGCACCCGGACCGGCTGGATCTTCGCGTTGTACGCGATGCCCGCAACGCCCTTGCTGTTGTTGGACGTTGCCGCGATGGTGCCCGCGACATGCGTGCCGTGCCAGGAGGAGTTGCTCGCCTTGGAACCGGTGCCGCACTCGCCGTCGGTGGCGTTCCAGTCGCCCTCGTCCTTGGCGTCGCTGTCGCGGCCGTTGCCGTCGCGGGCGTCCGCGGAGGTGGAGATGAAGTCGTAGCCGGAGACGACGCCTGCGGCCAGGTCCGTGTGGGCGGCGTAGCCGGTGTCGATGACGGCGACGGTGACGCCGCTGCCGGTGGTCTTGTCCCAGGCGCCGGGCACGTTCATGCCGCCGGTGGCCTCGAACAGGTCCCACTGCTTGGCGTACTCGGTGTCGTTCGGGGTGACCGCCATCGCGTAGGCGCGGATGTCGGGCTCCACGGACGCGACGGAGGGGTCGGCCCGGAAGGCGTCCATGACCTCGGTGAGGTCCTTCTTGGACGCGTCGTCACCCAGGTCGACCAGGGCGGCGCCACCGGCGAGCCGGCGTTCGAACGACAGGCTCTCGCCGGTCTCGGCGCCCTTGGCCGTCGCGTCGCCGGCGGCGGCCTTGTTGGAACTGGCCTCGGCCGCCTTGGACTTGTAGGTGACGATGACCTTCTCGACCGGCGCGGTCGGGAGTGCGGTCATCGACTGCGAAGCCGGAGCGGGCTTCGGCGAGGGGTTCTGCGGGGTGGCGGCGAGTGCCACGGATGACGTGGCGGCGACTGCGGCGATCGTGGCGCTCGCGGCCACGACGGATATGAGTCTCCGTCTGGAACCGTTCAAGGTGTTCCCTTTCCACTGACGGTGCGGAGCGCCGACGGGCGGCGCGGGAACCGCGGTTCGCTGTGGGGGTGCGATCCGCGGCTCCCTGGGCCGGGTCTGCCCGCGCGCCGCCGCCGGCGCGACGGCCCCTGGTCAAGGGCCGTCACCGAGGGAACCCATGATTTACATGCACCTGACATTAAAGAGTCAGAGGATGGGATCCGCCGGTGCGGCAGACAGTAGGGAACGCCGAGATGAACCCGATACGGGGAAAACCCTTGTCACCCCCGTGCGGGCTCCCGGTAGGGGCCGGGGTGCGCGAGCCGCGGGAGGCGGCGCGGGGCCGGGGAGCTGACGGACCGTCGGGCCAATTGGGTTGAAACGGGCGCACTTGGTGCGCTCTCGTGTGCGGCAGGGTGTCGCGGCGCGCGGAACGGCAGGTGTCAGTGGGGGCTGGCATGCTGAAGGCGACTGACCACATACGTCATCCACCGCGCACTCGCGGGAGGAGAATTGCGATGCTGACCACCACATACGTCCCGGGCGCGCCGAACTGGCTCGACCTGGGAAGCCCCGACCTGGACGCGGCCGCAGCCTTCTACGGGGACCTGTTCGGCTGGGAGCTGCGGACCATGGGGCCGGAGGCCGGGGGGTACGGCTTCTTCCAGCTGGAGGGGAAGACCGTCGGCGCGATCGGGCCGCTCACCGAGGAGGGCGCGACCTCCGCGTGGACGCCGTACTTCCTGACCGCCGACGCCGACGCCACCACCAAAGCTGTCGAGCAGGCCGGCGGCACGGTCCGCCTCCAGCCGATGGACGTCTTCACCGAAGGCCGGATGGCGGCGTACACCGACCCGACCGGTGCCGAATTCGCCGTCTGGCAGCCCGGCGACACCAAGGGCCTGGGCGCGGTCACCGATGTGAATACGCTGAGCTGGGTCGAGCTTTACACCACGGACGCAGCCGTCGCGAAGGACTTCTACCGCTCCGTGTTCTCGTGGGACTTCCAGGACATGCCGTTCGCCGGCGTCGACTACACCGTCGTCTCCCCGGCGGGCGGAGGCCAGGACGCCATGCACGGCGGCATCATGCAGCTCCCGCAGGAGAACCTGGACGCGGGCTCCCGCTCGGAGTGGCATCCGTACTTCGAAGCGGCCGACGTCGACGCCACCTTCGCCAAGGCCACCGAGCGCGGTGCCACCACGCTCATCCCGCCGATGGACGCGGAGGGCGTGGGCCGCATTGCGATGTTCCTGGACCCCTTCGGCGCACCCCTGGCCATCGTGCACAGCGCCCGCTGACGGGCCGGCCGCGCCCGCTGACCTGCCGGTCCTGCGCCAGGATTTTTTCTGCTCCGGTCACGCGAAGCGCTCGGCGAGCCAGAGCGGGTACGGGTGCGGTGCGGGTGCCGTGCGGGTGCGGAGGATGCTTCGGCCCCACGGACCGTACGGTCACAGCTGCCGCGGGTCCGCTCAGGACGCCTCGACGGCCGCCTTGATCCGCCGGCCGAACGCGTCGGCGTCCTTGCGTGCCGCGCTCAGGGCGAGGCCCACGAGCAGCTTGCCGATGCCATGGCCTTCGAGCCTGTTGAAGATGCGGACGCGGGTCTTGCCGTCGCGGGTCGACTCCAGGTCGTATCCGCCCTCGTCGGCCGTCACGAGGTTCTTCGAGATCTCCGTCCAGCGGATCTTGGTGGGCGGCACGAACTCGCTGATCCGGAACTGCCGCTTGGTCTTCATCCCGGCGTCCTTGACCGTGCTCTCGAAGACGGTGCCCACCGCGGTCGGGCCCTCCGGCGACTTCGCGATCTCCTGCACCCTGGGGCTGAACTTGGGATCGTTCTTTCCGTCGGCGAGGAAGGCGAAGACCTCCTCGATGGGGCGGTCGATCTCGACCGTTGCCTCGAACTGACCGGCCATGACTCCTCCAGTGATCGCTCGCGCCCGGGGGCGGCGTGCGGGCATCATCCCAGACATGTCAGGAGAGTCCGGGCAGACGCGCGAACTGGTCAGGGGCCGTCCTAGCGGCCCAGCGCCGCGCCGCCGTTGATGTGCAGGATCTGGCCCGTCAGATACGCCGCCTCGGGCGACGCGACATGCCGCACCGACGCAGCGATCTCCGCGGGGAGGCCGGGCCTGCCCGTCAGGGACTGGGCCACCCGCGAGGCGATGAACTCCGGCGTGGCCCGGTCGCCGAAGAACTCGGTGCCGGCCACGAATCCGGGCGCGACGGCGTTGACCGTGATGCCCTCCGGGCCGAGCTTCTGGGCCAGGTCGAAGGTGTACGTATTGACCGCGGCCTTCGATCCGCCGTACGAACCCGGGCCCCGCAGTGCCGCGATCGACGACAGATGGATGATCCGGCCGCCGGGCCGCCGGACATGGGGGAGCAGCGCCTCCGTGAGCAGGACCGAGGTGAGGACGTTCGCGGCGAAGTTGCGGCGGTAGCCGTCCGCGATGCCTTCGAGCGTTCCGTCGTGCGAGGGTGCGGCATTGCCGCCCGCGTTGGTCACCAGGACGTCGACCGCGTCGCTGCGCTCGGTGATGAACCGCTCCGCGCGGCGGACCTGCTCCGGCTCGGACAGATCGGCCGGGCACCAGCTCGCCGTGCCGTCCCCGTGGGTGGCGTTGAGTTTCTCGGCCGCCGCGCGCAGCACCTCTTCGCGCCGGCCGAGCAGCGTGACCCTGTCACCGTCCGCGGCGAACGCCTCGGCCACCGCGAGTCCGATGCCCGTACCGCCTCCCGACACCACGATCTGCCTTGGACCCACAGCCCCATCCGTTCTTGTATGTGACCAATAATCTTATCCGTGTACGGGACGCTACGGATCGCATGAAGTCGTGTCAAGGAACAGCGCGTTGCGTGCGTGCGCTCTCAACTGGGATGTGCACGACGGTTGTTCAGTCACTGAGACGTCGACTGCATGATTGAGCCGTCACCCAGGACTGCCGGGTGACCGTCCCAGGTCGAACGTCACGTCCGATTTCCGCCAGCCGAGCGCCCGGCGCAGTGTCCATACTGGCCGTATGACGATCGAGGACAGCAGGTACGAGGCGGTGAGCAGCAGGGACGCCCGGTTCGACGGCGTGTTCTTCTTCGCCGTCTCCACCACCGGGATCTACTGCCGTCCGAGCTGTCCCGCGATCACGCCCAAGCGCCGGAACGTGTCGTTCTACCGGACGGCCGCGGCGGCCCAGGGCGCCGGCTACCGGGCCTGCCGCCGCTGCCGCCCCGACGCCGTGCCCGGCTCCGCCGAGTGGAACACCCGCGCCGACGTCGTCGGCCGCGCCATGCGGCTGATCGGCGACGGCATCGTGGACCGCGAGGGTGTCGCGGGCCTCGCCAGCCGCCTGGGCTACAGCGCCCGCCAGGTGCAGCGCCAGCTGAACGCGGAACTCGGCGCGGGCCCCATCGCCCTGGCCCGGGCCCAGCGCGGCCACACCGCGCGCGTGCTGCTGCAGACGACCACCATGCAGGCGGCGGAGATCGCGTTCGCGGCAGGGTTCGCGAGCGTACGGCAGTTCAACGACACCATCCGGGAGATCTACGCGGCCACCCCCAGCGAACTCCGCTCCGCCCGGCCCGGCCACAGCTCACGCTTCGGCCCGGTCGCCCCCGAGAACGGTGCCGCTGCCGGAGTGCCGCTGCGGCTCGCGCACCGCGGTCCCTACGCCGCCGTTGAGGTCTTCGACTACCTGGGCCGCCGCGCCGTCACCGGAATCGAGGAACTCGTCGGCGAGCGCGGCTCCCGCGTCTACCGGCGCACCCTGCGGCTGCCCGGCGGCCCCGGCGTCGCCGAAGTCGGCGAACAGCCGGGCCCGGGAGGCTGGTTGGAATGCCGGCTGCACCTCGCGGACCTGCGCGACCTGACGACGGCCACGCAGCGCATGCGCCGCCTGTTCGACCTGGACGCCGACCCGTGCGCCGTCGCCGAACGACTGGGCACGGACCCGGCGCTCGCCCCGCTGGTCGCCGCACGCCCAGGCCTGCGCGCCCCCGGCACGGCCGACCCGCACGAACTCGCCGTACGGGCAGTGCTGGGTGAGGGGGTCTCCGTGGCGGCGGGTCGGCGACTCGGTGACGCGCTGGTGGCTGTGTACGGAGAGCGGTTGTGCGAGCCGAGCGGCGGGCTCACGCATCTGTTCCCGCGCGTGGACGAGCTTGCGGCGGCCGCGCTGAACGAACTCGAGATGCCCGACGCGCGGCGCGCCACGCTGCGTACGCTGACGGCCGCGCTCGCGGAGGGCGCGGTGGCCCTGGACCCGGGCGCCGACCGGGACGAGACGGAGCGGCAGTTGCTCGCACTGCCAGGCATCGGCCCCTGGACGGCGGGCTACATCCGGATGCGCGCTCTCGGCGACCCGGACGTGCTGCTGACGGGGGACGCGGCGATCCGGGCGGGGATGCGGCGCGCCGGGGCGGAGGCGGAGGATGCGGAGGGGTGGCGGCCCTGGAGTTCGTACGCGATGCACCACTTCTGGATCACGCCGTGACGTGAGGGCATATCGGTCTACGGCGTGCGGAAGCTCACCCACTCGCCCGGCTCCGGGACGGGAAGCCCCATCAGTCGCGCTCGCTCACGGTCTTGCGGCAGATGACTGAGGACCTCGATGCCCTCATCGGCCAGAACGCGTTGTGCGTCCCGGATCCGGCGCGAGAAGTCGAGGTGCGCCGTCACCGTGCGCAGTGTCTCCGTCGAGACCCGGCGCCCTGTCACACGCCGGAAGAGCTCGGCCCCGCGGGCGGCACCCGATGCCTGGGTGAGGATTGCGGTGCGGTCTTCCTCGGAGAGTTGGAGGAGAAGATTCTCCGGCAGCTCGGCGTCCTGGTGGAGCCATTCCACGGCCCGCAGCAGGGCATGCCTGCGGAGGGCTCTCTTTCCGTCCTGGTTTGCGGCGTCCACCAGCAGCTCGGGCCGGACACGAATCAGTCCGGCCGACCACCGGGACCGCTCGTCGTCGGCGTGCAGCACGAGGGAGAGCTCGTTCTCCGCCGCGGGCGGGAACATCCAGCGCGGACCGTTGAGTGAGAAGCGGACGTCGAACTCGATGTCCGGCAGCGCGAATTCCGCCCGCACTGCCAGCTCCACATTCTCGGAAAGGTAGCTGCGCTCGGTGGGCGTCAGCTCACCCGGGTCGAAGCGACCGGTCCGAGAGCCGTCGATGACCTTGTCGAGGCAGTCTCTGAGCAACTTCCCCATGCGGTGCCCGTCGGGGTCCTCGGTCAGGAACGCTTCGCGCATGTACTGGAGTTGGTCGTCCACCAGCGGTGTCGGGTCCGGGAACTGGAGCCACGCGTCCAGCGTCTCGTCCTCTTCGACGATGCGAAACCGTGCGAAACGCTCCGTCGACAACGTCGTATCGGGGTGTCGCAGCGCGGCCTCCATGGCTGCCGCGGAGACGCACACCGTACGGGAAGCGCCCGAGGCCCATGCGGCCGAGTCGAGGTCGGGGCAGTCGAGCAGCTTGAGCGCGGTGTCCACGGCAAGGTCCGGCACATCGCTCTCCGTCGGCCCGGTGTCGAGGACCACCCGCACAACGAGCCGGGGGGAGCCCTGCAGCCGATTGACGGTGTCGAGCGCTCCCGGCAGGTCGTCCATCAGCCCGGCCAGGATCTGCGCGATCGGCACGTCCGAAGGGAAGGCATAGAGCACGGTGCCGCCCCCGAACGGGATCCGGCGAACGCTCCGGTCCACCCCAGCAGCGGTCAGGGCCTCGTCAAGGCTGTTGAGCAGAACTCGCTGGTCGGCGAGCCGCTGAGCGGCGAAGTCCTGGATGTGGACCGCGACGACGGTCGGTAGGGGCCGCCGGCTCGCGCGGCCGGTGACTGGCGGACTGGTTTCTTCGGTCCGCAGGAGCTCCTGCAGTTCGGCCACCCGGCTGCTGTCATCGGCCGTCAGAGAGACTGCCAGCGCCTCCTGCCAGCGCTGCCGGGCGGTGTCCCTGTCACCCGAGTGATGGAGGGCAAGGCCGAGTACGATCAAGGCCTCTGCCTCATAGGAGGCGTTGCCCGTCTGGACGAGCGTCACGGCCGACGCCTGGGCGGCGCTGTGCGCCGACTGAAGGTCGCCGGTGGCCAGATGGGTTTGGGCCACGCGCAGGAGTGTCAGGCCCACTTCCTGGTGATGACGTTGTTCCCGGAACAGCGCCACGGTCTCGGAGAGACATTCCAGCTCCTCGGTGTGGTGGCCGAGTTGGGAGTGCGCATCGGCGAGTACGCGCAGCAGCTCGGCGACCCGCAGCGAGATGCCCAGTGCTCGCAGGAGCCCCAGCCCGCGAGTGGCCGCATCGACCGCACGATCGGCCGCCCCGCGCTCCAGGTGGAGCCGGGCAAGGCCGTCGAGCGCCGCTGCCTCTGCGAAGCGGTCACGGTCGGCATGGGCAATGGCACACGACCGTGTGAAGTGGTCCGCCGCGCGCGCGTAGTCGCCCTCGCGCTGCGCGATGGTCCCGAAGAGGTGAGCGACGATCCCTGCTGTCGCGGGGTCTTCTTCCGTGGCGGCCGTCTCCAGGGCGACCCGCGCCTCCGACTCCAACCCCGCCGAGAAAAGGCTGTGAGCCAAGGCTACTTGAGCTCTCGCATGGCTCAGGCTGTCCCCGGCCGTGATGGTGTCGTCGGAGATGGTGAGCGCGGCGCTGCGGTACCGCGCCGCGTGGAAGGGAGACATTGCCAGATCTCTGAGCAGCAGCAGCAGATTTGCACGGATGCGCGGGGCGACGCTACGGCCGACGTCGTCGGCAGACAGCACAGTCAGCACATGGGGGAACTCATCAAGAAGCCGCTCAAGGCCACTGCCCCTCGCGACGGCGGCTTCGTCGGAGTCGATGAGCCCCAGGCGGTCGGCGAGCAGGTCACCCGGGCGATCCGCCTTGCAGGCGCGCACTGCCTCCCTGCTGTAGTGGCTGAGGAGCCGTTCCATGGCGTCCGACTCGCCCCAGGCTCGCTGCCGGGCGAAGCGCTGTACTTCGTCGTGGAATTGGTACGGGTACCGATCAGGAAGTCCGGAGCGCTCCAGCAGACCGTGATGGACAAGTACGTTGACGATCTCGAGCGCCGATCGGAGGGGCAGGTCGAGCACGGCGGCGACCTCATGAATCGTCAGCTGCGCGGTGTCCATCAGGGCGAGCTGCAGCAAAGCCCGCGCGAGCCCGGAGTCCAAATGGTTGAAGCGCAGCTTGAGGGCGGCATCCAAAGCCGAATCGGTGGGGTCGGTGCTCTTCAGCCCCAGCGCAATCCGGTGCGTGGCAGGCGTCTCTCGTGTGGCGATCCACTTGGCGATCAAGGCAATCGGCAGCGGCCATCCGCCACAGCCCGTAACGAGCTCCATGCGTTCCGCACTGCTGAGCCCCCGCCGTCCTGTGAGCAGGCTCAACAGGGTCAGCCCGTGCGTTTCGTCCAGCGGGGCGATCTGGATCACATTGGCACGGAGGCGTGGCATCGCCTGCCTGCTGGTGACGACGACCGCACAGCCGGGAGAGTCCGCGCCAGGAAGCAGCGGCGCCACCTGCGACGCATTGTGGGCGTTGTCCAGTACGAGCAGCACCCGGCGCCCGGCCAGGGTCTCGCGGTACAACTCTGCAAGCTCATCGATGGTGCCGGGAATGGACTCGAGCGGTACGCCCAGCGCCTGAAGGAAGCCGACCAGCACCGGGGTGGGATCCAGTGGGCGCGAACTGGAACCTCGCAGGTCCACGAAGAGCTGGCCATCCGGGAAATGGCTCTTCGCCATGTGGGCGGCGCGCAGGGCCAGTGTGGTCTTGCCCGCGCCCGCCGTACCTCCACGTGCCGCCAGACACACGACTGGTGATCCCGGCGAGGTGAGGAAGCGCAGCAGCTCCTCAAGGGGCCTTTCGCGACCCACGAAGAACTCCACAGTTTCCGCCGGGAGTTGAGCCGGCACCGGTCTCCCGGATCCCGCCCGAAGCGGCTCGCCCACCTCCGCCGACAGCCCCAGCAGCTCCAGCGTCCGCCGTGACGCCTGCCCGAACGGCTGCAGTTCCGCCGGGAGTTCCGACGTCCCCTCCGGGTTGTGCGCCACCGACGGAAGCTGCCCAACCCCGGCCCCCTGGGACGACACATGTCGGCTCAGCGCCCGGTTGATCCGCCACACCTCGTGCTCCGCGAGCTCCCGTCTCAGCCGCTGTTGCACCTCTTCGGGCAGGGCCAGCTCGACCGTTCCTGCCGTATCCGTGCCGAGCGGGAAGAGCCCGCTGGTGAGCAGCTCGGCGACATCCGCTGTCGTTGCCTCGGGCACCAGCTCCTGGCGGATGAGATGCAGCAGGCGCATGCTCAGCCGGTCGAAGGCGGAGCAGAGCACAGCCAGGCGCGCCGCCGCGGGCGAAGCCGTACGCAGGAAGCCATCAGCGCGCGCGTCGGCAGCCGATGAACGAGAAGCTCGGCGACGAGTCGCCGTGCGGCCACCCGGCGGGACGAGTACCGCGCCGCACCCCTCAGGGGCCGTGCGCATCAGAGTGCGCGACCAGCGGTCCAGGGAGTGGGGAGACAGCGACAGCACGGGGATCGGCAGCCACGGGCCGTCATCACCGTCGGGCAGCAACGGCGGCGGATCGAAGACCAGATGGGAGTTGACCGAGCCCGGTGCCCCGGGCGCGACCCGCACCGTCGGCAGATCAAGACCCGTCCGGCGCCACAGCTTCGGCGGCAGCGGATTGAGCAGGGCGACCGGCGTCGTCAGGGACCACTCCCGCAGCTGCCGCCACACGTTCGGCTCCCGCCACCCCGGTGCCGCGCAGTCGGAAACGGCCACCACCAGCCGACGGCCGTAGGGCGACCGTAGCTGGCCCGTCCCCGTCAACCGGCCCTGGCCGTCGCGGAGTTCGGGGCCTTCGTCCCCGAAAGTCAGATCGCGCACCTGAAGCGTACGGAACGCGCCGAGCCGGTCCAGTACGGCGGTGAAGTCGGCGATCGTCTCGTGCCACACCTGCATGGCGGGGGAGCTGTCCACCACGAGTACGAGGTCGAACCACCGCTCCGGCGCCGCCCTGAACGCCGGGATCAGCTCCCCGCTGCGGGCATAGCCGTCCACCGTGGCGTCGATGTCGAGGGCGGGCCGGCGGCCCTGACGCCACGGCCGCTTCCACGGCCGCAGGGCGCGGGTCACCTCCAGCGCCTGCGGCAGGCCCGCGGCCCGTGACGCGGCAACCGCGTCGCCCCGGACCCGCGAGCTCGCGCCGGCGAGCCGCTCGTGCAGGGCACGCTCGGAGGCGGCCGCTCCCGCACCCGAGGGCGGCGGCACGGCAGCCTCCGCCACCGGCTCCGGTGCGTCTGCCGCCTCGGCGGACTGTTCCGGCGAAGGCGCACCGGACACCGCCTTCGCCGGTCCGTCCTGCGCCGCGAGCCACAGCGCATCGGCCAACGCAGTCCCGTCCAGCTCCGGCGCCGCGGCGCGCAGCGCCGCCACCGCCCGCGCCAGCGACGCCTCCTCAGGCACGCGACAGCTCGCGCAGGACGAGGTCCATGACCTCCCGCTGGTCCTCTCCGGCAGGAGCACTGCCGCCGGTCAGCAGGTGCACGGCATTGAGGAGCTGGTCGATCGCCAGGCTCTCGCCCGCCGCGATGCGCTCGGCGAAGGCCTCGATCAACAGGTCGGCCGCCCCGGACCGATCCGTATCCGCACCGACCTGCAGATGCGCCTCGACGACCCGGCGCAGCGCATCGACCGTCGGCTGCGGCATGGTGTAGCGGATGCAGCGCCGCAGAAAGGCCGCGGGGAAGTCCCGTTCGCCATTGCTGGTCATCACGATGAACGGGAAGCTGTCGCACTGGACGAGCCCGCGCTCCACCGGGCGGCGCGTGTCGCCGTCCCACTCCCGCACCTCGACGATCTCGCTCTTGTACCGCGCGAGTTCGGGGATCTCGAACTCCCCGCGCTCCAGCACATCGAGCAGATCACTCGGCAGATCCAGATCGCTCTTGTCGATCTCGTCGATCAGCAGCGCCCGCGGGCGTTGCGCCGGGAGTAGCGCCGTGCCCAGCGGGCCCATCTGCAGAAAAGGGCGCGATGTCGTCGCTGCCACCGGGCCCGTCGAGTCGCTGGGCGTGGATGCGGCCCAAGGCGTCGTACCGGTACAGCGCCTCCGTCAGGGTGCTGCGCGAGGTGATGTGCCAGCGCAGTACGTCGCCGAGTTTCAGCTCCGCCGCGACCTGCTCGATCACCGTGGACTTGCCGGAACCCGCCGCGCCCGTCACCAGCAGCGGCCGGCGCAGCGCCAGCGCGGCGTTGACCGCCTTGACCAGACCCGGCGGCGGCTGGAACTGCTTGTGCAGGGCCTGCCGGGGGAAGCTCCGCCACGGAGGCGGCTCGCCGAGGTCGACATCGCGCGGCGTGCCGTCCCCGACGTAGAAAGGCTGCCAGGTCATGCGGAGTTCTCCCCCTCGGTAGTGAACTGCTCGAACCAGTCGCAGAAGTCGAGCCATTCGGAGTCGTGCCACACCGAGCGCCACTGCGCGAGATGTTCCCGGCCGTCCGACTCCGCCGATGTGTTCTGTCCCCAGCTGCGGCGGTAGGCCTCGCTGAATTCCGTGGGCAGCAGATGCCAGAACCTGTCGAGGCTGTCCCGGGACCTGTCAGGCACGCTGCCTTCGCCGCCCGGCCACAGCACGATCGGGGCGTACGCCAGGAGTACCTCCATCACCTGCTCGAACCGCGCCGGCCGGTGCTCCAGAGCGACCGCTCGCGCGTACGCGCCGTGCCCGAGCCGCGTCCTGAGCTCCTGGGCCTGTCCTGTCTCCTGCTCGCCGAGCCAGTCCACGGGCGCGCCGCCCGTTCCGCACGCGCTCATCGCCTCGAGCTTCTCCCTGGCCCGCGCATTGATCCACCACAGATGGTCCGGCGGGCACAGACGCTCGCTCCAGCGCAGCACCACGTCGTAGGCGACACCGAGCCGCTCGCCGAAGTCCGTCTCCTCGGGCCGCCAGCGCAGCAGCAGCGCGGCAGAGGCGGCGACCTCGACCCGCTGCAGCCGTACGCCCATCGTTCTGGCCTGCAGGGACGCCCACTTCAGCACGCCGGCCAGCCGCTGCTCGACCCCCCTCTGGTCGGGGGCGCAGTCGAACTCCTTGTGTGCGTGCACATCGCCGCGGTCAAGGAGCCAGGCGTCAAGCGTCTCGGGCCATTCGTCGGCGACGGCTGCATGCAGGCTGACGACCAGTCGCAGTCGCGATCTGGTGCCCTGCTGCCGCAACGCCTCGAAGGCGTCGTTGAGTTCGACTTCGGCGCCGATGGAGTGCGCCCAGGCGGTGAGCCGGGGACTGTCAGGGACCGGCTGGTCCTCGGTGGCGAGCGCCGCGACGAAGACCGCCAGGCGAGTGGTGCGCGTCTCGTCGACACGTGGAGCGCGCAGCCGCAGGTACTCCACGGCGTCCCGCAGCAGTTCGCTCCCCGAGGCGTCCGGCAGCCCCGCACCGGACCGGCCCGCCGCGGCCGACATCGCGCGCCGCAGCCGCTCGGACGTCAGCGGCCGGCCCGGCCACGAGGTGAGCAGGTCGATGGTGCGCAGGCCGTCCAGCAGACCGTCGAGGACACGCAGCGCCCAGGCCAGCTCGGCGGCGCTCCCCGGCGGACGCTCGCGCAGGGTGACGCGCAGCCGCTCCAGCACATCGGCGCCGGTGACGGGCGCGGTCAGCAGGGCAGCGCCGCCCAGAGGTTCCAGCGCCTGGTCGAGCTCATCGGTCGCCAGTGGCCCGAGCACCGACCCGGACCGCAGAAGGTGGCCGGCGTTGCGCGCGAGCCAGGGCCGTTCGCCGAACTGCGCGCCGTCGTACTCCACGAGGCGGGCGTCCTGACCCGGCACGGCGTCCCGTACGGCATCGAGCACCGTCGCGGGCCGCAGGAACTCGCCCGCGCCGCCGATGCCTTCGGCGAGCACCCGGACGAGGCCCCGGGTGAAGGCGAGCCGGTACGCATTCTGCGCGGCACCAACGGACATCAGCAGCGAGAGCCGGGTCGCGCCCTGGCGCACCCCGGCGTCCAGCGCCTTGAGGTCCGGCGTGGCGCCCCCGGCGTGGCAGGTGTCGACGAGTGCGATCACGCCTGGCAGTCCCGGTGTCTCAAGGGCCTGGGCCAGCAGTTCCCCGACGTTCACAGCGGAGCCGATCACACCGGCCCGCGAGTCGCCCGCCATCAGATACAGCGTGGGGTTCTGGCCGGGCGTGATGCCGTGGCCGATCAGGGCGAGGACGAGCACTGCTCCCGCTTCGCCCGCCTGCTGGGCAGCGGCGCGGACCGCGGCCTCGATCTGCGCCTGGCCGACGGACGGGCCGTACAGCAGCGACGATGCGGTGGCCGGAGTGCACGCGCCGGTCCAGCGGTCCGTGAACGAGCCGTGCAGAGACCGTGCCACCTCCTCCAGGCCGTCGAGCAGCCCCAACTCTGCGCACTGCGGGGCAATGACCAGGGTGTGGCGGCGGGGAGTCGGCGCTGTCATGCGATCGCGGCTGCCTCGATCGCCTCGACGACCGGTCCGGCGACGGCCGGCTGCGCGAGATATTTGGCGGCGGGGTGCACCCACACGCCGTCCGAGTCGACGCGCCTGCTGACGGGCAGTACGGACCGGTCGTTGGGGCGTACGAACTTCTCCAGCCGCGGCCGTCCCGCGATGAAATCGTCCCGGTCCCAGAAGTTGAGCCACCGGTCGACCGAGCCGGGCACCCGCAACGGCTGCGGGCGCACCCTGGGCTGCACCACCGTACGCATCCCCATCGGCGAACCGAGGGTGACCAGCAGCGGTACGCGTCCCCGGTGCGCGTGCAGCGTCTCCAGCGATACGACGGTGCCCAGGGAGTGGGCGACGACGAGGGTGGGTCCGGCGGGGTCCAGTGCCTCCTCGACGCGGCGGCGGATCCGGGCGTCGAGGGTCAGGCCCGCCTCGTCCGGTTCGGCGCGGCGCAGATAGCGGGCCACCTGGCGGAGCTGGAGGACCATCAGTCCGGCGCCGGCCCAGCCGCCGAAGGTCCGCAGCCCGGGCAGCGACAGCAGGGTGTTCGCGGCGTTGAGCACATGCCGGCCGACCTCCCCGAGGCCCTGCGACACGCCCTCGGGGACGAGTTGGGCCCGGGCGTGGCGCAGCAGACGGACCTCTTCGTCGGTGCCGGTCTCGGCCAGCCGCTCGTCGAGGGCTTCCAGCAGCCACTCACCGACCAGCTGCGTCTCCTCGTCCGAGCCGGGGCAGCCCGTCGCGCCCTGGGCGCCGCGCGTGTCGAACAGATCGCCGTAGTACGCGAATCGAGCATCCGCCGCCCACTCCTGCACCAGATCCAGGACCCGGCGCGAATGGCCCGCGGCGCGGGCGCCGTCGGCCAACGCGTGCAGCCAGGCGTCGAGTTCGGCATCGGCGTCCCGCGGACCGCCGATGCCATGCACGAACACCAGACGCGGCTTCATGGTTCCCCCCTAAAGCCCCCGCCCGGGGGCTCCGGGCGAGCTCCGAGAATATCAACTGCCCTGCTGGTCGCTGTGCGTGTCTGCGCTGTTGGCCGACCTCAGGCGATGGACGCCGAGACGATGGCCGCGACCGCCAGGTTGCAGGACGCGGTCACCCACACCGCCGGATGCGGCTCCGGCTCGACCAGCGTCGCGCCCAGCTTGCCCGGCGTGACCAGGTCCACCACCAGGAACGCCACCCCCATCATCACCAGGCCCAGCAGACCGAACGCGGCGGTGGAGGCGAGGCCCTTGCCGAAGTTGTCGTACGTCGTCCAGATCGAGGTGAAGACGATGCCGCCGATGCCCAGGAGCGCGGAGCTCAGCAGCAGCGCGGCATTGCGGTTGCGGTCCTCCCATATCTGCCGGCCCAGCTTTCCGGGCGTCAGCAGGTCGACCAGGACTATGCCGAGGATCAGGAGGACCACACCGAGGGCGCCGTACGCGCTCGCGCGGCCAAGTCCGTTGAGGATGTCGCTCATTGAGGGGACGGTCTCCGTGTCGATAAGTTGATGCTGGTCAAGGGCGCGCAAAATCTACCGCACGGTTCCGGCCAGTGGATCACCTGGTCCGTGTCACCCGTATGGCGCAGCAGCGCAGCGGACGGCGGCCGGACTCGTACGAGAGTGGATCCCGTACGCACCACCTGACCGCGTCAGCACAGGGAGACATCCATGACCAGCTGGTTCGGGGGCGGCGGCCGCTACTCCCTCGATCACGCGACCAGGCACCGCTTCGACCAGCCGTGGGTGGTGGCCGTCGCCTTCCTCGGCAGTGCGCTCGCCGCGGCCGCGGTGGTCGGCAGGAGGGCGCAGGATCAGCCCGATGAGCAGCTCACGGACGCTGCCGGGGAGTCGCCCCGTACGCTGTCGGTGCCGTCGTCCGACCTGTTCCGACAGCCCGAAGGAGACAGCCGCCATGGCAGAACCCGACATCCGCGACAACCGGCAGAGGGGGCTCCTGGAGGCGTACGAGGACGGTCAAGTCACCGGCCATATAGCCTACTTCACTCTCGACGCCACGCCGGCCGCCCTGGTCGCCGTGCACACCGTGGTGGAACCGGAGTACGAGGGCAAGGGCATCGCGAGCGCACTGGTGCGCGAGTTCTACGCGATGGCGGCGCGCGAGGGCGTGCCCGTCGTGCCACTGTGCCCGTACGCGGCCAAGTGGGCCCACAGCCACCCCGACGAGGCCCCCAAGCCGCCGGCCGAGCTGGTGCGCACGGCGGAGGAGCAGCTGAAGGACCAGCCGCAGCTCTGGTGACCGGGCGGACGGCGCTACTTCCAGACACGCTCTAGCATCCGGTCCATGCTGGCGCTGCTGCACACCTCCCCGGTCCATGTCACGGTCTTCGACGCCCTGCGGGACGAGGACCATCCGGGTCTCGCGCTGCGTCATCTCGTTGACGAGGATCTCCTCGCCCGGGCCCGGGCGGAGGGCCCCGAGGCGGTCGCGCCGGCCGTCGCCGCCGTGCTCGCCGGGGCCGTCGCCGAGGGTGCGGCCGCCGTCCTCGTCACCTGCTCCACGATCGGCGGCGTCGCCGAGGCGTGCGCCGCCGACCTCGGCGTTGTGGTGCTGCGGGTGGACCGCCCGATGGCAGCCGCGGCCGCCGCGGCGAACCGGATCGTGGTGGTCGCCGCCCTGCGCAGCACCCTGCAGCCGACAGTCGCACTGATCCGCGAAGAGGCCGCGGGCCGCGCGGTCGACGTCCGCACGCTGCTCGTCGCAGGCGCCTGGGAGCGCCTCGAGGCGGGCGACCGCGACGGCTATCTGGACGCCGTGGCCGCCGCGGTCGACGGGGTGCCCGCCACGGATGTCATCGTGCTGGCCCAGGCGTCGATGGCGGACGCGGCAGACCGTACGACGACCGACGTCCCCGTCCTGTCCAGCCCGCGGTCCGGGCTGCGGGCCGCCGCCCTGGCCGCCAGGTACGGATCATGATGACTGGACCCGGCGCGCGTGGGCACGCGCACCGGGAGACATTGGGAACGCACGACTTTGAACCGTTGGAGGTCTGGCATGACCCACCCACCTGTCCCGCCTTCGCCGATCCCGTCGCCGGGACCGCCCGGACCTGATCCCGGACCGCTGCCGGGACCGGGGCCGGTGCCGACGCCTCCGCCGGGACCCGCGCCCGACCCCATTCCGCAGCCGCCGGGCCCCGGCCCCGAACCCGTACCGCCGCCGGAGCCCGAACCCCAGCCTGGTCCGGCGAGCTGAATCGGCCCGCAGCGCTGATCAGTCGGTGTGCACCTCCGAGCGGTCGCCGCCCCACAGGGTGTGGAACGAACCCTCGCGGTCGGTCCGCCGGTAGGTGTGCGCACCGAAGAAGTCACGCTGGCCCTGGGTGAGCGCCGCGGGCAGCCGCTCGGCGCGCAGGGCGTCGTAGTACGAGAGGGCCGCCGAGAAGCCCGGCGTCGGGACGCCGTGGCGGGCGGCCGCAGAGACCACCTCGCGCCAGTCGTCCTGCGCCGCTCCGATCTCCTCCGCGAACTGCTTGTCCGACAGCAGACTCGGCAGGTCGTGGCGGGTGTCGTACGCCTCGCGAATGCGGTCGAGGAACGCCGCCCTGATGATGCAGCCGGCCCGCCAGATCGCGGCCACCGAACCGAGGTCGATGTCCCAGTCGTAGGCGTCGCTGCCCGCCTGGATCTGGTGGAAGCCCTGCGTGTACGACACGATCTTGGACGCGTACAGCGCCTGCTCGACCTGGTCGGCGAAGCGCGCGGCATCCGCCTCGCCCAGCGGCCGGGCCGTCGGCCCGGGCAGGGAGTGTGAGGCCTCGCGCAGGTCCGCGTGCCCGGAGAGCGAGCGGGCGAAGACCGCCTCAGCGATGCCGGAGACCGGTACCCCCAGATCGAGGGCGATCTGCACCGTCCAGCGGCCAGTGCCCTTCTGCTCCGCCTGGTCGGTGACGATGTCGACGAAGGGCTTTCCGGTCGCCGCGTCCGTGTGCGCCAGCACCTCCGCCGTGATCTCGATCAGATACGAGTCGAGCCGCCCGGTGTTCCAGGTGCGGAAGGTCTCGGCGATCTGCGCGGGGGAGTAGCCCGCGACCGCGCGCAGCAGGTGGTACGCCTCGGCGATCAGCTGCATATCGGCGTACTCGATGCCGTTGTGCACCATCTTCACGAAGTGGCCGGCGCCGTCCGGGCCGATGTGCGCGACGGTCGGGGTGCCGTCGGGAGCCTTCGCGGCGATCTTCTCGAGCAGCGGGCCGAGCGAGGCGTACGACTCGGCCGAGCCGCCCGGCATGATGCTCGGCCCGTGCAGCGCACCCTCCTCGCCGCCCGAGATACCCGTGCCCACGAAGTGGATGCCGCGCTCCCGCAGTTCCTTCTCTCGGCGCCGGGTGTCGGCGAAGTGGGCGTTGCCGCCGTCGATGATGACGTCGCCCTCCTCCAGCAGCGGCGCGAACTCCTGGATCACGGCATCCGTCGGATCGCCCGCCTTGACCATGATCACCAGGCGGCGCGGGCGCTCCAGGGCCGCGACGAACTCCTCGGCCGACTCGGCGGCCACGAACGTGCCCTCGGCGCCGAACTCCTCGACCAGCTCGCGCGTCCTGGCCGCAGTGCGGTTGTGCACGGCGGTCGTGAAGCCGTTGCGCGCGAAGTTGCGGGCGAGATTGCGGCCCATCACCGCGAGCCCCGTGACGCCGATCTGGGCTGTTCCACTCATCAGTGTGCTCCTGGATGTCCGTCGGAAAATCCATGTCCCGCCCCTACGCATACGTACAGGCGGAGCCGGCCATTCATCGATCCTCAAGCCCTCCGGACGCTTCCGCATTCCGGGACGGCTGAATCGCGCCGTCGCTCCAGTGTCCGCCCGCGGGCACCGTTCGGACGCCCAAATGGTGCCAAGCGGGCAGCGCGCTGCGCCGCGATGCGTGCCCCGGCCCGCACTACCAGCGCCGACGGCTTCGCCGAAACGGGCAAGAACGGGCACAGCAAATCCAGCGAAGAGCCTGGTCGAGCGGGCGTGCCTGCTTGTACAAACGACGCATGAGCCCGAACGGACGCCGGGCCCGGAAGTACCGACAGCGCACCGCCAGCGCACGGACAGCGCATGGACCGCGCATGGATCGCGCTACAGGACAGAAGCAGGGAGGTGTGCCGTGGACACCGAGGAACGCCGACGGGGAATTCTCGAGACGGCCCGGCGGGACGGGTCGGTCGATGTCAACCGGCTGGCCGGCCAGTTCCAGGTGGCCAAGGAGACCATCAGGCGGGATCTGCACGCCCTGGAGGAACACGGTCTGGTGCGGCGTACGCACGGCGGCGCCTACCCCGTCGAGTCCGCCGGTTTCGAGACGACGCTCGCTGTGCGGACCACCCGTCATGTGCCGCAGAAGTCACGGATCGCGACGGCCGCCGCCGATCTGCTCGGTGACGCCGAGACGGTCTTCGTCGACGAGGGCTTCACCCCGCAGCTCGTCGCCGAAGCGCTGCCGCGGGACCGGCCGCTGACCGTCGTCACCGCGTCCCTGGCGGTGGCGACCGTCCTCGCGGACGCAGAGAAGATCTCCGTGCTGCTGCTCGGCGGGCGCGTCCGCGGCGGCACCATGGCCACGGTCGACCACTGGGCCACCCGGATGCTCGCCGACTTCGTCATCGATCTGGCGTACGTCGGCGCGAACGGCATCTCCCGTGAGTACGGACTGACCACACCGGACCCCGCGGTGAGCGAGGTCAAGGCACAGGCCATGCGCAGCGCACGCCGCCGCGTGTTCGCCGGAATCCATTCGAAGTTCGGGGCGGTGAGCTTTTGCCGCTTCGCCGACGTCGGCGACTTCGAGGCCATCGTCACCGACGCGGGCCTGCCCTCGGCCGAGGCGCAGCGCTACTCCCTCCTCGGCCCGCAGGTCATCCGCGTCTGAGCACGCCTATGCCGCACAACTGCCTTACCCCATAGGCCTTTGATCCCCGGCCGCCCGGCCGAGGGCAAAGCCGTCATGTCCTGAACCACCGATCACCGAGCCGTTACGAATGATCAGGAGAAATCATGCACCTCCAGCGACGACGACGTGGAATCCGCCTGAGCGCGGGCGCCGGCACGGCCGCCATGGCACTTCTCGCGGGGTGCAGCGGAGCAGGCGCCTCCTCTTCCGCGGGGGACGAGGCAGTGAACGTACTCATGGTGAACAACCCGCAGATGGTCGAACTGCAGAAGCTGACCGCGGACAACTTCACCAAAGAGACCGGCATCAAGGTCAACTTCACGGTGCTCCCGGAGAACGACGTCCGAGACAAGATCAGTCAGGACTTCTCCAACCAGGCGGGCCAGTACGACGTCGCCACCATCAGCAACTTCGAGGTGCCGTTCTATGCCAAGAACGGCTGGCTGCACGGGCTCGACGAGTACGCGAAGAAGGACACCGCCTTCGACCAGGACGACATCCTCGAGCCGCTGCGGAAATCGCTCACCGCGAAGGACGGAAAGCTCTACGCCGAGCCCTTCTACGGCGAGTCGTCCTTCCTCATGTACCGCAAGGACGTCTTCGCCGACAAGGGGCTGAAGATGCCGGCGCAGCCCACCTGGCAGCAGGTTGCCGACCTCGCTGCGAAGGCGGACGGCGCCGAGAGCGGGATGAAGGGCATCTGCCTGCGCGGACTCCCCGGCTGGGGCGAGGTTATCGCCCCGCTCACCACTGTCGTCAACACCATGGGCGGCACCTGGTTCACCGAGGACTGGGAGGCGAAGCTCACCTCCCCGGAGTTCAAGAAGGCCACCCAGTTCTACGTCGACCTGGTGCGGGAGCACGGTGAAGCGGGCGCGGCCCAGTCCGGATACGCCGAGTGCCTCAACAACATGACACAGGGCAAGACCGCTATGTGGTACGACGCCACGGCCGGAGCGGGCTCCCTGGAGGCGTCCGGGTCCCCGGTGAAGGGCAAGATCGGCTACGTACCGGCGCCGGTGGAGAAGACGGAGAGCTCCGGCTGGCTCTACACCTGGGCCTGGGGCATGCAGAAGGCATCCAAGAAGTCCGACAGCGCCTGGAAGTTCATCTCCTGGGCGTCCAGCAAGAAGTACGAGGCGCTGGTCGGCGAGAAGAGCGGCTGGGCCAATGTGCCCGCGGGCAAGCGGGCCTCCACCTACGCCAACCCGGAGTACCGCAAGGCCGCGGGCGCCTTCGCGGACATCACCGAGAAGGCCATCGCAAGCGCCAATCCGGAGAACCCCGGCACTCAGCCCCGCCCGGCGGCCGGAATCCAGTTCGTCGGCATCCCCGAGTTCACCGATCTGGGCACCAAGGTCTCGCAGGAGATCAGCGCGGCCATCGCCGGCCGCCAGTCCGTCGACCAGGCCCTGGCCAAGTCGCAGAAGCTGGCCGAGAAGGTCGGCAAGGAGCAGCAGTGAGTGCCTCCGTCACCACACAGCCGCCGTCCCCCACGGTCCGGTCGAAGCAGACGCGGCAGACGAAGCGGAGAAAGGGGGGAGTGCGGGCCTGGGCCACCCGGGCGCCGCTCCTGCCGGCCCTGGTCTTCCTGATCGCGGTCACCCAACTGCCGTTCATCGCGACGCTGGTGATCTCGCTCTTCGACTGGAACTCACTGAGCCCCGACGAGCGCAGCTTCGCCGGACTGTCCAACTACACCTCCGTGTTCACCGACGCGGAGCTGCGCGACTCGGTCTTCACCACCGTCCTGCTCACCGCGAGCGTCGTCATCGCGACCGTGGTGCTCGGTCTGGGGCTCGCCCTGCTCCTCGACCGCACCTTCTTCGGACGCGGCATGGTGCGCACCCTGCTCATCACGCCCTTCCTGATCGTCCCGGTCTCGGCCGCGCTGCTGTGGAAGCACGCGCTCTACAACCCGGAGTACGGGCTCCTCAACGGCGCCTGGACCTGGATCGCCGGGCTCTTCGGCGACGACACCCCCGCCCAGCCGGACTGGATATCCGGCATGCCGCTGATCGCGGTCGAGGCCGCCCTCGTGTGGCAGTGGACGCCGTTCATGATGCTGATCCTGCTCGCGGGACTGCAGAGCCGGCCCGCCGACATGATGGAGGCCGCGCACCTCGACGGAGCGAGCAGCTGGCAGTCCTTCCGCTACCTCACCCTGCCGCATCTGCGCCGCTACCTCGAACTGGGCGTCCTGCTCGGCTCCGTGTACATCGTCCAGAACTTCGACGCGGTGTTCACGATCACCTCCGGAGGCCTCGGCACCGCCAACCTCCCCTACACGATCTACCAGACCTTCTACCAAGCCCACGAGTACGGACTGGCGTCCGCCGCGGGAGTCGTCGTCGTGATCGGCACGATGATCATCGCGACGTTCGCGCTCCGGGTGGTCTCGTCCCTCTTCCGTGAGGAGGCGAACCGCGCATGACCGCTCACACCGCGCCCGCTCCGGCACCCGAACCCACGACGAAGGCAGCCCGCCCGGAGCCCCTGCCGCCCGCCGCGCGCCGGGCCAGGCGCCGCTCCACGGCGCTGGGCCTGCTGGCCTGGGTGGCAGGCATCGGGTTCTGTCTGCCGGCCGTGTGGATGCTGCTGACCTCACTGCACTCGGAAGCGGACGCGGCCACCAATCCGCCCTCCCTCGCCGCGCCGCTGACCCTGGCCGGCTACCGGGAGTTCTTCGGCGCGGGCGGCGGACCGAGCCCCTGGCCGTCCCTGATCAACTCCCTCACCGCGTCCGCGTTCTCCACCCTGCTGGTACTCGTCCTCGCCCTCCCCGCGGCCTACGCGCTCTCCATCCGGCGCGTACGCAAGTGGACGGACGTGATGTTCTTCTTCCTCTCCACCAAGATGCTGCCGGTGGTCGCCGGTCTGCTGCCCATCTACCTCTTCGCGAAGAACGCCGGGATGCTGGACAACATCTGGCTCCTCGTCCTCCTCTACACCTCGATGAATCTGCCGATCGCGGTGTGGATGATGCAGTCCTTCCTCGCGGACGTGCCGGTCTCGATCATCGAGGCCGCTCAGGTGGACGGCGCGCGGCTGCCCACGGTCCTGGCCCGGGTGGTCGCGCCGGTGGCCGCTCCGGGGATCGCCGCAACCGCGCTGATCTGCTTCATCTTCAGCTGGAACGAGCTGCTCTTCGCCCGGGTGCTCACCGGCGTCGTCGCCCAGACCGCACCCGTCTATCTGACCGGATTCGTCACCAGCCAGGGGCTCTTCCTCGCCCAGCTGTGCGCCGCGTCCGTCGTTGTGTCCCTGCCGGTCCTCGCCGCCGGCTACGCCGCCCAGGACAAGCTTGTCCAGGGCCTCTCTCTTGGAGCTGTTAAATGAGGGCAGCGATCGTCGAAGCCCCTGGCAAGGTCTCCGTCACGACGGTTCCCGACCCCACACCGGGACCGCGGGAGGTCGTCGTCTCCGTGGCCTCGTGCGGTCTGTGCGGCACTGATCTGCACATTCTCCAGGGCGAGTTCGCGCCGACCCTGCCGATCCTGCCCGGCCATGAGTTCGCCGGCGAGGTCGTGGGCATCGGAAGGGACGTCACCGAACTGGCCGTCGGTGACCGTGTCGCCGTCGACCCGTCCCTGCACTGCCACGAATGCCGCTACTGCCGGGCGGGACGCGGCAACCTCTGCGACCGCTGGGCCGCCATCGGCGTCACCGTGCCCGGCGGCGCGGCCGAGTTCGCCGTCGCGCCCGTCGCGAACTGCATACGGCTGCCCGACCACATCGACGTCAAGGACGCGGCGCTGATCGAGCCGCTGTCCTGCGCGGTCCGCGGATACGACGTCCTGAGCAGCAGCACCCTCGGGTCCAACGTGCTGATCTACGGCTCGGGGACCATGGGCCTGATGATGCTGGAGCTTGCCAAGCGCACCGGCGCTACGGGCGTGGACGTACTCGACATCAATCCGGACCGCCTCGCCACGGCCTCTCTGCTCGGCTGCTCCCGCTCGGCAGCCACCGCCGAGGAGCTGGACCAGCCGGGCGGCTGGGATTTCGTCATCGACGCGACCGGCAACGCCGGTGCCATCCAGGACGGTCTCGGACGGGTCGCCAAGGGAGGCACCTTCCTGCAGTTCGGGGTCGCCGACTATGCGACGACCGCGGTCATCGAGCCGTACCGGATCTACAACCAGGAGATCACCATCACCGGCTCCATGGCGGTGCTGCACAGCTACGAGCGGGCCGCCGCGCTCTTCGCCACCGGGGTGCTCGATCCGTCCGTCTTCATCAGCGACCGGCTGCCGCTGGAGCAGTACCCGCAGGCCATCGACCGGTTCAAGGCGGGACAGGGCCGCAAGATCGTGGTGGAGCCGTGAGCGGGTCCGATGCCGTAATGGTGCTCGGCGAGGCGCTCATCGATCTCGTCCCCGTGGCAGGTGACCCGGAGGTCCGGCGCGCACAGCCGGGCGGCGCCCCCGCCAATGTCGCGGTCGGCCTGGCCCGCCTCGGCAGGCCGGTCGCGTTCGCCGGAGCCCTCGGCGGCGACGGTTTCGCGCGGGCCATCGAGCGGCGGCTGGTGGACGCGGGCGTGGATCTCAGCCTCTGCGCCCGCTCCGACCTCCCCACGACGCTGGCCGTCGCCGACCCGGGGGAGGCGGGAACCGGCTACCACTTCCACCTCCAGTCCACCGCGACCTTCCGCTTCCCGGACCGGGCGGCCGACGTCGGCCGCTTCGGCGCGGTGTACGCAGGAGGCCTGGCCGCGGTCGTCGAACCGGCCGCGGAGGCCGTCGCCTCGACCGCGCAGGCGGCTGCCCGGCACTCGCTGCTGGTGGTGGACCCCAATGTGCGCGAGGACCGCACGCTCGACCCCCGCCGGGGCCTCGCGCTGCTACGCGAGCTGTGCGCGCTGGCCCATGTCGTCAAGGCCAGCGACGAGGACCTGGCGCGGCTCTGGCCGGACACCGACCCGGACCAGAGCTGCCGCCGGCTGGCCGCGGAGGGACGGCTGGTGGTGCTGACGCGCGGCGCGCGGGGCGCGGCCGCGTACACCCCTGACGGCCCGCCCGTGTCCGTACCGGCCGTACCGGTCGAGGTGGTCAACACGATCGGCGCCGGGGACGCGTTCATGGCGGGCGTCCTCGCCTGGCTCGGCACCACGGGAGGCTGGGAGCGCGCGCTGTCCCCGGAGCGTGCCGGGACCATGCTGGAGTACGCCTCGAGGGTCGCTGCGTCCGTGGTCACGCAGACCGGCACGGAGCCCTCGGCGCCTGCCCACGCCTGACCGGGCCTGCCCCCGCCGGATCCCGTCCGGCGGGGCGGGTGTGGTCCCGGTCTCGCCGGTGCGCCGCGTGTGGGTGGGCCGCGTTCAGACGGCTGCGGCCACGACCTCCTTGGTCCTCACCACCGTCGCGAAGCCTCCGCCGTGCAGTGACACGGCCGACGCCTGCGCCAATTCGTCCGCGGACCGCCGCCAGCCGAACGGCCCCTCGAGATCGAATGTGTACGTCGCGTCCAGCGCGAAGAGCACCTCGTACCCAAGGTTTCCACCCATCCGTGCCGTCGTCTCCGCGCACATATTGGTCTGGATCCCGGCCACCACGAACTGCGAGATGCCCTCAGCCCTGAACCACGCGTCCAGGTCCGGTGTCCCGTAGAAGGCCGAGTTCACGGTCTTCGTCACGAACAGCTCCGCCGCGGCCCCCTTTCCTCGCCGCTGCTCGACGTACTCCTTGAAACCGTTCCCCTCGTGCCCCTGTCGCAGCGGCGAGTCCGGCTTCGACGAGTCGTGCCGGACGAAGACGACCGGCCGCCCCGTGGCCTGCCATGCGTCGATGAGCGAGGCGATGTTCTCGTCAGCCTCGGGATTGTTCCGCCCGCCCCAGAAGTCCAGCTCATCGAAGCCCTTCTGTACGTCCACCACGACCAGTGCTGCGTTCTCTGCGATCTCCATACCTACGATGCTGCCGCCCCGGTCGACCCGGCCCCAGAGGGGCTCAAGTCAGCGATCGATGGTTTACTGCCATCGTGGCAGCCGACCCCGTCCCGTACCGTGTAGCCCTTGTCAGCTTCCCGGGCGTCCGAGCCTTCGACGTCTCCGTCATCACCGAGGTCTGGGGCACGGATCGCACCGACCGCGGCGTCCCCGCCTTCGACCTGCGCCGCGTCGCCGCCGACACCACGCCCGTCCCCATGCGCGGCGGTCTCAGCCTCGCCCCCGACCGCTCCCTCGCCTGGCTGTCCCGTGCCGACCTGATCCTGGTCCCCGGCCTGGACGACCACCTCACCTCCGCACCGGAACCGGTACTCGAGGCCCTACGCCGCGCACACATCCGAGGCACCACCATCGCCGCCCTGTGCGGCGGCGCCTTCACCCTCGCCCAGGCCGGCCTCCTCGACGGCCGCCGCGCGGTCACACACTGGAACCTCGCCGATCTGCTCCGCGCCCATCACCCCCGCGTCACCGTCGAACCCGACGCCCTCTTCATCGAGGACAGCAACATCTGGACCGCCGCCGGTACGGCCGCCGGCATCGACCTGTGCCTGCACCTGGTACGCACGGCTCACGGCGCGGAGGCGGCGGCGGCGATCGCCCGCTCGATGGTCACGGCCCCCTTCCGCACCGGAACCCAGGCTCAGTTCATCGAGCACCCCACCCCGCGCACCGACCGCGACGCCGACGCCCTCGCCTCCGTGCGCGAGTACGCCCTCCACCACCTGCACGAACCGCTCGCCGTCGCTGACCTCGCAGCCCACGCGGGCATGTCGGCACGTTCCTTCGCCCGTCACTTCGCCGCGGCCACCGGCACGACGCCCCTGCGATGGCTCCTGGACCAGCGCATCGCAGCCGCCCAGAAGCTCCTCGAACACACCGACCTGCCCATGCCCGAGGTCGCCCGCCGTACGGGCTTCGGCAGCGAGATCACGATGCGCCAGCACTTCGCCTCACGCCTCGCCACCAATCCCCGCGCCTACCGCGCCTCGTTCGCCGCTCATGCGTCCGGATCTTCCGAGTCAGGAATGACCCGGAACCGCTGAGCAAGTCCGGGCCGCGCGTCGGTGAGCTCGAACAGCTTGTCCCGATGCGCGTGCAGACACGCAAAGAAGTCGCGGAAATGTGCGGCGAAAGCGAACGATTCCTGCTGGACATCGGATTGCAGCAGACTCACCTCCGACGGCGGTCTTGGGGGAGCGATACTCGCGCTCTGGATCAGCACGAAGGATCACGCCAAGACCGCCGTCTCCGCACACCGAACTCCCGGCCGAGTGACACCGTTCGGGACGTTGTTCGAGGTCAGACCGTAAAGAACAAGCCTACGTGCTCATACAGAGAGCCGCTCAACACCAGCCGCTGCAGGCATTGGCGAACCGCTTGAACGCGGCCTGGGTCCCCGATCCGGCGATTCCGTCGATCGCGCCGGTGTAGCCCCAGCTGTCCTTCAGCAGGCGTTGCAACGCCTTGACCGTGCCGCTTCCGACGATTCCGTCGATCGCGCCGGTGTAGCCCCAGTACGCCCTGAGGTTGCGCTGGAACGCCTTCCAGCTATTGGTGCCCAGCTGACCGTCGAGCGCGCCGGTGTAGCCCCAGTTCGCCTTCAGCCAGCACTGGACGTACCTGGCCTGCGTAGTACTCAGGCCGAGGTTGACCACCGCGAGCGGGGCGACAGCCTCGGAGCTCGCCGCCGGCTTCGAGGTCGGCGCGGACGCCGCGAAGCTGGCGCCCGCACTCGTCAGGCTCCCGGCGGCAATCCCGACGACGGCAATGACACTGACGAGTGTCCTCGTCAAAACATTCGGTCGCATTCGTTCCCCCTTCGGGTCGAAGGGCGACACCTGACGAGGCTGGCGCGCTAATTGTCGGTCGCGTCGGTGTCACCCTTTCTTGGTGCGCGCAGAAGCGACCATGGTCGTGGCAGACCCGACCGCGTCAACGCGGTACGGACAGAAGCTACCTCTCGGCGAATTGGCTGTCGTCGCCCCCGGCGCTGACGTTCACTCATCCAGGAGTTGACATCCGTCTCCATCAACCGCAGTAGTGGCAACGGATGTACAACTTCTGCGGTATTCAGCTCAGTCGGCAGTGAGAACTGGCCAATAAAGGCCGCGACATGGAGCGAGGCACCGGGAAACGATCAACGCCCGAGTAGGAATTCATCGGCGGCAGCCGCACTTCCACCAATCCGATACCGATCCGCGCACGACGCGGCCCGTCCCCCCCCGCCTCTGGAGGGACGGGCCGCGTCCGGTCTCAGCTTCGGCGGCGTCGCGGTCGGGGCGGTGAACGCGGATCAGGACTTGGGCTGGGGATTACGAGTATGTCGACGCCCGATCAAGCCGCCCTGCGTGCCCTGCGCGTCGCCGCGCGGATGATGTCCGCGTACCTGTGCCCGCTGCCCTTGATGGTCCGCCGCTGCGTCGCGTAGTCGACATGCACCAGGCCGAACCGCTTGTCATAGCCGTACGCCCACTCGAAGTTGTCCATCAGCGACCAGGCGAAGTACCCGGCGACCGGTGCGCCCCGGCGGGCTGCCCGCCCGCACGCAGCCAGATGCTCCTCCAGGTACCGCACCCGCTCAGGGTCGTCGACGGTGCCGTCAGCACGTACGACGTCCGGATAGGCCGAGCCGTTCTCGGTGACGTAGATGCGCTGGGTGCCGTACTCCTCGGTCAGCCGCAGCAGTAGCTGCTCCAGGCCGTCCGCGTACACCTCCCAGTCCATGGCCGTGTGCCGGGCCCCCGGCAGATAGATCTGCTGGGCGTACGGGACAGAGCCGGTCGGGTCGGCCGTGACGATCTGGCGGAAGTAGTAGTTCAGCCCCAGCCAGTCCAGCGGGGCCGCGATCGTCGCCAAGTCCCCGGCGTACTCGGGCAGTTGGACGCCGTACAGCTCCAGCATGTCCTGCGGATAGCCCCGCCCGTGGATCGGGTCGAGCCACCAGCGGTTGGTGTGGCCGTCGGCCCTTAGCGCGGCGTCGACGTCCTCCTCGCGTTCGCTCGCCGGCTCGATCGGGCTCAGGTTGTTGACGATCCCGACGCGGGCGTCCGACGATGCCGCGCGGATCGCCTGCACGGCGAGACCGTGGCCGAGGTGCAGATGGTACGAGGCGTGCACGGCCGCCCCGAGATCGGTCAGCCCCGGAGCCATCTTCCCTTCCAGATGGCCGATCCACGCGGAGCACAGCGGCTCGTTGAGGGTCGCCCAGTCCTTGACCCGGTCGCCGAGCCGCTCGGTGACGACCGAGGCGTACGCGGCGAAGTGCTCCGCAGTCTCGCGGGACGTCCAGCCGCCCCGGTCCTGGAGCGCCTGCGGGAGGTCCCAGTGGTAGAGAGTGGCGAACGGAGTGATGCCCGCTTCGAGCAGGCCGTCCACCAGCCGGTCGTAGAAGGAGAGTCCGGCCTTGTTCACCGGTCCGTCGCCGCCCGGCGCGACCCGCGGCCAGGCGATCGAGAACCGGTAGGCGTCGACGCCGAGTTGCTTCATCAGCCCGATGTCCTCGGGCCAGCGGTGGTAGTGGTCGCAGGCCACATCGCCGTTGTCGCCGCCCGCGACGGCGCCCGACGTGTGGGAGAAGGTGTCCCAGATCGACGGGGAGCGGCCGTCCTCGGCCACGGCTCCCTCGATCTGGTAGGCGGCGGTGGCGACACCCCAAGTGAAGTCGGCCGGGAGGGCGTTGAGGTCGTTCACGGACATCCTTTCTGATGGGGACACGTGCGTCACTTGACGGCGCCCGCGGTGAGGCCCGCGACGAGATAGCGCTGGAGAAGCAGGAACCCGGCGACCACAGGCACGCTGACGACCAGCGAGGCGGCCATGACCTGGTTCCAGTAGACGTCGTTCTGGGTGGCGTAGCCCTGGAGCCCGACGGAGAGCGTGCGGGTGGTGTCGTTCGTCATCACGGAGGCGAACAGGACCTCCCCCCAGGCCGTCATGAACGCGTAGACGGCCACGGCGACGATGCCGGGGACGGCGGCCGGCACGACGACCCGGAAGAGCGCGCCGAGCGCCCCGCAGCCGTCCACCATGGCGGCCTCGTCCAGGTCCCGCGGGATGGAGTCGAAGTAGCCGATCAGCATCCAGATGGAGAAGGGGAGCGAGAACGTCAGATAGGTGAGGATCAGCCCGCCGCGCGAGCCGTACAGGGCGATGCCGGTGCTGTTGCCGATATTGACAAAGATCAGGAACAGCGGGAGGAGGAAAAGGATGCCGGGGAACATCTGTGTGGAGAGCACCGTGACGGTGAAGACCCGCCTTCCGCGGAACCGGTAGCGGCTCACGGCGTACGCGGCGAACACCGCGATCACCACGGACAGCACGGTCGCCGCGCCCGCCACGATCAGCGAGTTGAGGAAGTAGCGGGCCAGCGGCACGGTGTCCCAGATGTCGATGTATGGCCGGACGGTGAGCCCGGACGGGATCCACTGGAACTTCCCCGACACGTCCTGGAGCGGCTTGAGCGAGCTGCTGAGCATCACATAGACGGGCAGCAGGGCGAAGGCCGTAAGGAAAGTGAGGACGATACGGCGCGTCCAGCGGAAGGACCGCGGCGGTGCGGTCGGCGAGCTCGGCGGCCTAGGCATCGGCGGCCTTCCTTCCCCGGGACGTGAGCAGCAGATAGACGGCCGTGACCAGCAGCAGGAAGAGCAGCAGCAGGACGGACATCGCTGAGCCCGAACCGAAGTTCCAGGTGACGAACGACGACTGGTAGATATGGATCGAGATCAGGTCGGCGGCCTCCGGCGCCGCCCTCCCGAACAGCACATACGGCGTGTTGAAGTCGTTGAACGTCCACAGGAACAGGACCAGCACCAGCACTTGGTTGACCGGGCGCAGCGACGGCAGGGCGATCTTGCGGATCTGTTGCCAGATGCCCGCACCGTCGATGGCCGCCGCTTCGTACAGCTCGCGCGGGATGTTCTGCAGCCCCGCCATGATGATGAGGAAGGCGAACGGCCAGGACTTCCAGACCGCCACCACGACCAGCGCGATGAAGCTGTTGTCGCCGATCAGCCAGAATGACGGCTCGTCGGTGAGGCCGAGCTGGTCGTGCAGGACGTGATTGATCAGGCCGTTGTCGCGCTGGAACATGAAGGCCCAGGTGATGACGGCGGCGTACACCGGCAGTGCGTACGGAGTGAGGAAGACGGCCCGCAGGAAGCCTCGGCCGCGGAAGTTCTCCTGCATCATGATCGCCGCGGCGACGCCGAACAGCCAGCACAGGCCGACGGCGAGCACCGTGAACAGGCAGGTGACATAGAAGGAGTGGAGCAGCGCCTGGCCGATCGGGGCGTCGAAGTCGACGGCGACCCGGTAGTTGTCGAACGCCGCCCACGGCGCCTCGCCCCAGTTGCGGATGTAGAACTGGGTGAGCTGACGGAAGCTCATCGTGATGCCGATGACCATCGGGATCAGATGGACGAGCAGTTCGAGCACGATGGCGGGCAGCAGCAGGAGATAGGGCAGGCCGCCGTGGCGGATCCGGTCCGGGATGCGCGGCAGCCTTCTGCGCGCATCCCTGCCCACGCTCTCACCGCTGCCCGCCCGGTCCGTGCGGCCCGGAGTCACGGTGGTGGTCATCGCGCCGGCCTCACTGCTGCATCTGCTGCTGGGCCTTGGCCAGCCGGTCCTTGACGGACTCGGTCGTCACCGGGCGTCCTGCCGCGGCATCGGCCCACAGCTCCTTGACCGCGGTGCCGACGGCCGTCTCGAACTGCGATTCGGTGGGCACCTGGGGGAGGGGCGCCGCGCTGGTGGCCAGCGTGTCGCGCAGGACCTTCAGATCGGGTGCGGAGAACGCCGGGTCCTGCTGCGCGGCCGTGACCGGCGGGATCGATCCGTACGTCTTGTTGAGCAGCTTCTGTTCCGCGTCGCTCGTCATGAACTTCACGAACTTCTTCGCGCCGTCGATGTTCTTGGTGTTCTTGAACACGGCCATATTGATGCCGGCCACCATGGAGTTGGTGTTCTGTCCGGTGCCGGGAGCGCCGGCCGGGACCGGCACGGGCGCGACCCCCCAGTCCGCGGGCTTCATGCCCTGGGCGGCGAAGGTCGAGGCGGCGGCCTGCCACAGCACCATGGCAGTCTTGCCGCGCGCGAAGTCCTGGAGGGACTGGTTCTGGGCGTACTCCGCGTTGCCCGGCGCGACGATCTTGTCCTTGGCCATGAAGTCGACGTACTGCTTCACCGCGGCGACCGCGCCGTCCGAGGTGAAGGTGGGCTTGCCGGAGGAGTCGAAGAAGTCCGCGCCGTGCTGCTTGCCGAGGACGAAGACCTGGTGGATGTTGTTGGCGAGGTTGCCGCCCTCGGCGCCCAGCGCCCACTTCCCGTCCTTGGAGATCTTCTTACCGTCGGCGACCAGCTGGTCCCAGGTGGCAGGCGGCTGGGAGATCCCCGCATCGGCGAACATCTTCTTGTTGTAGTAGAGCGCGTACGCCAGCGAGTACAGCGGCACGGCCGCGGGGTCCTTGCCCTCGGCCCCGGCCGATGCCACAGCCGACGCGACGAAGCGGTCCCGACCGCCGATCGCGTCGAAGTTCTTCTGGTCCCAGGGCAGCAGCGCACCGGTCGCCTGGAGCGAGGCGGACCAGGTGTTGCCTATGTTGAGGACGTCGGGGCCCTGCCCGGACGTCGTGGCGGCCAGGATCCGGTTGAGCAGATCGGACCATGGGATCACCTCGAGCTTGACCTTGATGCCCGTCTGCTCCTCGAACTTCTTGAGCTCGGGTGTGAGGATCTTCTTGTCGGCCTCGACGCTGGGGCCCTGATTGGAGGCCCAGTACGTGAGCGTCCTGGGCGACTCGTTGCTGCCGCCCCCATCGGTGGAGGTGCCGCCGCCACAGCCGGTGACGGCGGCGAGCGCGGTGACGACGGTGACAGCGAGTGCGGCTCTGGTGCGCATGAGAGGTGGCCCCTTTCCCGGGGTGGCTGCGTTCGGTTCCCGAACGGCCTCCATGACTTAATTTATGCCGTGATTTAAGAGGTGAAAGAAGGTCGCGTCAAGGTCTGCGACCGGGGTATGTTGCGTCCAGGAAAGGAGCACCATGGCGGAGCGCAACAGACGGACAGTGCGTGACCTGCGGCGCGGGAACCGCGCCAGGGTTCTGCAACGGTTGTATTTCGACGGCCCGTTGAGCCGCCAGGAGCTCGGACCGGCCACCGGGCTGAGTTCAGGCTCTATCAGCAACGTCGTCTCGGAACTCGTCACCGAGGGCGTACTGGAAGAAGCCGGAATGGTCGACTCCGAGGGCGGCCGCCCACGCACCCTGCTGCGCGTCAAACCCACCAGCGGCCTGCTGATCGGCATCGACATCGGCGAGACCCGGGTACGCGTCGAGCTCTTCGACCTCTCGCTCACCGAACTCGGCCGCACCGAACACCTCTTGGCCCAGCACGGCTACGACGTCGAACACGTCGTCGCCCATGTCCGCACCGGCGTCGCCGACGTCCTGCGGGACGCGAACGCCGACGCCGCGAGCCTGCTCGGCATCGGGATCGGCGTCCCCGGCATCATCGAGCAGGACCCGTCGGACGGCGCGATCGTGCACGGCCAGACGATCGGCTGGAGCGCCGTGCCGTTCGAGACACTGGTCCGCGACTCCATCGAACTGCCCCCACAAGTCCCGCTGTTCATCGACAACGGCGCCAAGACACTCGGCCAGGCCGAGATGTGGTTCGGGGGCGGCCGCGGCGCCCGCGAGGCCGCCGTCGCCCTGATCGGCTCAGGAGTCGGCGCCTGTGTCGTGCACGCCGCCACCCCCGACGAGAACGCCCGCAGCAGCGCCCTCGAATGGGGACATACGACGGTACGTATCCGGGGCCGGCGCTGCCGTTGCGGCTCGCCGGGCTGTCTTGAGGCGTACGCCGGCGCGGAAGCGCTGCGCGAACGCTGGCAGGAGGCGGGCGGACCGCTTCCCGCCGACGCCGACGACGAAACCGCGCTGGCCGCGCTGCTGGCGGCGGCCTTTCCCGGCCCGGGAGGACCCGAGCCCGACCCCGTCGCGCTCTCCCTCCTCGACGACACCGCCGAGTACCTGGGCGCGGCCGTCGCCGACCTGATCAATCTCTTCCACCCCGAACGTATCCTCATCGGCGGCTGGGCCGGACTGCTCATCGGCCCCCATCTGCTCCCCGAAGTACGCCGGTACGCAGGGGAGTACGCCCTGCGTCACGCCGCCGCCCGCACCACCATCGAGCTGGGAAAGCTCGGCCCGGACGCGGTCACCGTCGGCGCGGCGACCCTGCCGCTGGCCGACTTCCTGGCCCGCGGCGGCAGCCGGCCCCCGGCTGCCGACCCGGTGCGCCCTGCCGCCTCTGTGCGCCACGCCTGAACCCTTGTCATGGTCCGGGCCAAGCACCTAAGTTGACCGCTTGCGACGTGACCTATGTCAGTGGGGGAGTCCAACCATGGCCGCAACCGGTCGGCACCGCCGATACCAGCCGAGCCGCATCAACCGGGCTTCTCTCACCGTCACCGCGGGCGGGGCGGGCATGGCTCTGCCGCTCATCGGCGCGGGCACGTCCCATGCGGCTTCCGTGGACGTCTGGGAGAAGGTCGCGGCCTGCGAGTCCACCAGTAACTGGAAGATCAACACCGGTAACGGCTACTACGGCGGGCTCCAGTTCAGCCAGTCCACCTGGGAGGCCTATGGCGGCAGACGATTCGCCGCGCGCGCGGATCTGGCCGACAAGGACCAGCAGATTGCCATCGCCGAGAAGGTCCTCGAGGGGCAGGGGCCGAAGGCCTGGCCCACCTGCTCCACCCGGGCGGGCCTCACCCGCGGCGGTGACGCCCCAGAGATCGCGCCCGCCAGGCGATTAGAACCGAAGAGCGAGCGGAAGGCCGCGCTGAAGAAGGTGACGCCGACCACCGTGCCGACGCACCGCGAGGGCTATACCGTGGCCCGCGGCGACTCACTCTCCAAGATCGCGGAGGCCGAGGAGGTCAGCGGTGGCTGGCAGCGGCTGTACGCACAGAACCGCGCGGTCGTCGGCAGCGACCCCAACCTGATCCACCCCGGGCAGAAACTGATCCTGCGAGTCGAGACTCCGGACGCACCGGCCCCGCAGAAGCCGAAGGCCCAGCCGCGGCCCAAGACCCCGCCGAAACAGCAGGCTCCGAAGCGGCCTGCGCCGAAGCAGCAGGCACCGAAACAGCAGGCACCGAAACAGCAGGCTCCGAAACAGCAGGGTCCCAAGAAGCAGGCGAAGCCTGTACACGCCACCAAGCCCGCGCACCGGACCGGACTCAGCGCCCCCGTCGACGCGAGCACCGGCACCCCCTACCGCAAGGCCGGTTCCGCCTGGTCCAGCGGCTACCACACCGGCGTGGACTTCCCGGTCCCCACCGGCACCTCCGTGAAGGCCGTCGCATCCGGACGCGTCGTCTCGGCCGGCTGGGGCGGCGCGTACGGCTATCAGGTCGTCATCCGCCACGCCGACGGCAAATACAGCCAGTACGCCCATCTGTCGGCGCTCACCGTGCGCTCCGGCCAGCAGGTCAGCAGCGGTCAGCGGATCGCACGGTCGGGTTCCACCGGCAACAGCTCAGGGCCGCATCTCCATTTCGAGGTGCGTACAGGGCCGGGATACGGGTCCGACATCGATCCCCTCGCCTACCTCAGATCGGGCGGCGTCTCGGTCTGAGGGGAGCACCTGGGCCTGGGCATCCGCGTGGAGCATGCGAGGTTCTGAGCGGCACACCGGCTGCTGCGCGGGGCGCACCGACGCCTCGGCCTGCGTCTGTGCCTCCGCCTCCGCCTCCGTGCGCGCCGCCTTCAGCCGCTCGGTCGTCAGCAGGATCAGCCCGCCGGCCGCCACGACGCCGAAGCCCAGCGCGAGCACGGTGCCCGGCAGGCCGTACCGGAAGGTCTCGCCGAACATCGTTATGCCGACCGCCGCCGCCACCACCGGGTTGACGACCGTGACCGTGGCCAGCGGGGCCGCGAGGCCCGCGCCGCGGTAGGACGCCTGGGAGAGCAGCAGACCGCCGATCGCGAGGATTGAGATCACCAGCAGGCTCGGCCACTGGGAGAGAGGTGCGGACCATGTCCAGTCCACCGCGACGGTCTTGGTGAATACCGAGGCGATGCCGAAGGCCACGCCCGCTGCCGCGGCAAGCCCCACGCTGCGGAGGATGGGCCGGTGCACGGTCTGGGCGACCAGGAAGATCAACGCCACGCCGCCCAAGGTCACGCCGGCCAGCACCCCGCGCTGCCCGCCGCCCAGTGAGTGGGCGTCGGCCTCGCCGGTCAGCGCCAGCAGCCCCGCGAGACCTGCCGTCGCCATGATCGCGCCGCGCCAGGCGGTGGCGCCCGCCCTGCGCCGTACGAAGAGGGCGGCCATCGGCAGGGCGAAGACGATCGTCAGCGCGCCGAGCGGCTGGACCAGGCTGAGCGGCCCGTACGCGAGCGCCATCACATGAAGGACTGCGCCGAGGCTGTTGAGAGCGACGGCAACCCACCACGCGGCGTGGTGCAGCGGGGCGTACGGCCGGGCCGAGGTGGAGGCGGCGACATGCTCCTGCATGATCGCCCCGGCCGCATACGCGACCGCAGAGACCAGGGACAGCACCACGGCCAGCGCGAGGGAACTCATAGAGACCACGATCTCCCTCTTGAGCGAATACGTCGTCGTCCTTGAGCAGGCACTTGGACGTACTGCCGACGTAGTACGAGCCTAGGCCAAAAGTCCCCCTTACGGCGGGTGAGCAGGTCAGCGGGGATGAGAGGGCCCCACGTCATCGATACGGTGACCGGGTGCGTATCCGGACGGTGACAGGGGACGGGAGCGTGGGCGTGGACCTCGACGAGACGGTGTCCGTGGGCGGTTTCTTCGCCCTGCGTACCGGGACGCCCGGCGACGGGCATGCCCCGCTCGCGCGGCTGTACGCGGGCGACACTGCCCCGCTGGTGGCCCGCGTCGACACGGTCGCCGCCCGGCTGCGCGCCCCCGAGCGCCGGGTCGCCGCTTCCATCGCGCATCTGGGGCTCGCCGCCCGGCTCTGGTCGGTCGCGCTCGGCTGTGCAGCGCTGCACGGCAAGGTTCCCGACCTCGACCCCGCGCGGCTGCACTGGGATCCGGACCGCAGCTCGCCCGACGACCTGTGCCTGACCGGCCCCCGTCCGCTGGCGGCCGACGCGTCCACGATCCGCGAGACGGTGCAGTACGGCCATCTCGTCCCGCTCGCAGCCGCGCTGCGGACCGACACTCGGATCTCGCCGCAGCTGCTGTGGGGCAACGCGGGCTCCGCGCTCGCCGGAGCCGTACGCGAACTGCACACCTGGGCCCGGCGCGCCGGCCGGCCCGAGGTGGCCGAGCGGGCCTCGGCGCTCGCCGCCGAGCTCTTCGCCCACCCCGATCTGTCCGGCACCGTCCACGGACGTGCGATGCGGCGGCGCAGTTGCTGTCTCTTCTACCGCTGTCCGGGCGGCGGGCTCTGCGGCGACTGCGTCTTCGACCGGGCACCGACTGGTGGCGAGTGATCCTGACCGCGCTCTTCCCCGTACGCGGTATCTGCGTGACCATCATGGGGTGAAGGTCGGACTGCTCACGCGCGAGTATCCGCCGGACGTCTACGGGGGCGCCGGGGTCCATGTGGAGTTCCTCGCCCGGGAGTTACGAGCCCTGACCGACCTCGAAGTGCACTGCTGGGGTGAGGGTGCGGCCGAAGGGGTCCTGCGCCACCAGGCGCTCGCCGGACTCGAGAGTGCCAACGAAGCGCTGCGCACCTTCTCCGTCGATCTGGCGATGGCCGCCGAGCTTCAAGGCCGCGAGCTGGTCCACTCCCACACCTGGTACGCCGGCCTCGCCGGCCATCTCGCCAAACTGCTCTACGGCGTCCCGCATGTGATGACCGCACACTCCCTGGAGCCGCTGCGCCCCTGGAAGGCCGAACAGCTGGGCGGCGGCTACGCCCTGTCCAGCTGGGCCGAGCGCACCGCGATCGAGGCCGCGGACGCCGTGATCGCCGTCTCCCACGGTATGCGCGCCGACATCCTGGCCTGCTATCCCGCCCTCGACCCGGACAGGGTGCGCGTCGTCCACAACGGCATCGACACCCGCATGTACCGCCCCGACCACGAGACGGACACCCTTGAGCGGATCGGCATCGACCCGCACCGCCCCCTCGCGCTGTTCGTCGGCCGCATCACCCGCCAGAAGGGCGTCCCGCATCTGCTGCGCGCGGCCCGCTCCTTCGACCCGGACATGCAGCTGGTGCTTTGTGCGGGAGCCCCGGACACGCCCGAGATCGACCGTGAATTCCGCGAACTGGTCGAGGAGTTGGAGCGGGTTCGGGACGGGGTGCACTGGATCCCCGAGATGCTGCCCAGACCCCAGGTCATTCAACTGCTGAGCCACGCCACGGTGTTCGTCTGCCCTTCGGTGTACGAGCCGCTGGGCATCGTCAATCTGGAGGCCATGGCCTGCGGCACGGCCGTCGTGGCGTCCGCGGTCGGTGGCATCCCCGAAGTCGTGGACGACGGACGCACCGGACTGCTCGTGCCCTACGACGCTCATCACCCGGAGGCCTTCGAGTCGGGCCTGACCCAGTCGGTGAACCGGGTCGTCGACGACGCCGTGGAGGCCGCCAGGATGGGCGCCGCCGGCCGGGAGCGCGCGGTGCGTGAGTTCGGCTGGGACCAGGTGGCCCGGCGGACGTACGAGGTGTACGAGGACTTGCTCAAGCAGGCGTAGCACGGCAGGGCAGGCATGGGCGTGGAAGGGGCGGCGATGCGCGGTGGACCTTCGGTGCTGGGGATCGTACTGGCCGGCGGGGAGGGCAAGCGGCTGATGCCGCTCACCGCCGACCGCGCCAAACCTGCGGTGACCTTCGGCGGCATGTATCGCCTTGTCGACTTCGTGCTCTCCAGCCTGGTCAACGGCGACATCCTGCGTATCTGTGTGCTCACGCAGTACAAGTCGCACTCGCTGGACCGCCATGTCACCACCACCTGGCGGATGTCGAGCCTGCTCGGCAACTACGTCACCCCCGTCCCGGCCCAACAGCGGCTGGGCCGGCGCTGGTATCTGGGCAGCGCGGACGCGATCCTGCAGTCCCTCAACCTCGTGAACGACGAACAGCCCGACTACATCGCGGTGTTCGGCGCCGACCATGTGTACCGGATGGACCCGCGGCAGATGCTGCGGCGCCATGTCGAGAACGACGCGGGCGTCACCGTGGCGGGGATCAAGGTGCCGCGTGCCGAGGCGTCGTCGTTCGGGATCATCACCCCCGCCTCCGACGGCACCCGGGTCGAGCGGTTCCTGGAGAAGCCCACCGACCCGCCCGGACTGCCCGGCGACCCCGACCGGGTCTTCGCCTCCATGGGCAACTACCTCTTCACCACCAAGGTCCTCGTCGACGCACTCCACCGGGACGCGGAGGACGAGCACTCCGTCCATGACATGGGTGGCTCGATCCTGCCGATGCTCACCGAACAGGGTGTGGCGCAGCTCTATGACTTCAATGAGAACCATGTGCCCGGCGAGAGTGCGCGGGAGCACGGTTACTGGCGTGATGTGGGCACGATCGACACGTACTACGAAGCCCATATGGATCTGATCCCGGACCGGCCGGTCTTCGACCTCGACAACCGCCGCTGGCCCCTCTACACCCACTCCGGCCAGCTGCCGCCGGCTCGCTTCATCGGCGCGGGCATCGCGAGCGAGTCCATCATCAGCCCCGGCTGCGTCGTCCGCGGCCAGGTCACCCGGTCAGTCCTCTCGCCGGGCGTGACCGTGGCGGAGGGCGCCGTCGTGCAGGGTTCGGTCCTCCACGACAACGTGCGCATAGGCCGCGGCGCGGTGGTGCGCGGCTCGATCCTCGACAAGAACGTGGACGTCCCGCCCGGCGCGACGATCGGCGTCAACCCCGGGCGGGACCAGGAGCTCTACACCGTCTCCAAGAACGGCGTCATCGCGCTGGGCAAGGGACAGCCGGTGCTGTGACCCACCGGGACCTGGCGCGACGGAGGGTGGCCGGAGCTCACAGCATGCGCCGACGCCTCCCGAGCCAGGTCTGGGCGATCACCACGACCGCGCCCGTAAACCCTTCGCGTCAGACCCTGCCCCGCGTGCTCTCACGTTCAACCAGGCTGAAATCAGGGCGGATTTCGCGTGCTTCACGTGCCTGGGCCGAATCCGTCGTGCCCAGCAGCCGACCCACGACCGACTGCACGGCGAGCCGCGCGATCGTCTGCTTGTCCGGCGAGATCGTGGTCAGGGTGACGGCTCCGTACCGCCCCTCGGTGATGTCGTCGAAGCCCACCACCGCGACGTCCTCGGGCACCCGCAGCCCCTGCTCGGACAGCACCCGCATCGCGCCGATGGCGATGAGGTCGTTGTACGCGAAGACCGCGTCGGGCCGCTCCCCGGACTCCAGCAGCCCGGTCATCGCCGCCGCCCCGTCCGCGTGGTCCCAGCCGGTAGTCGGTGCGACCAGCGAGTCCGGGGCCGGTAGCCCCGCCTCCGTAAGCTCCTCGCGCCAGCCGCGCAGCCTCAGTTGGGCGGGCTGGTTGACCCGGTCGGTGCGCGCGCCGAGGAAGGCGATCCGGGTGCGGCCAAGGTCCAGCAGATGCCGCACCGCCGTCCGGGCCGCGGCCACGTTGTCGATCGCGATGTGGTCGTACGGCAGGTCGTATTCTCGCTCTCCGAGCAGCACCAGCGGGGCGTCGTCGCTGCGCCGGCGCAGGTCCTCCGGCTCCAGCTCGATGGGGCTGAGAATCAGGCCGTCGATGACCCGCGCCCTGAAGCCCTGGCTGACCAGCACCTCCTGTTCGCGGCGGCCTCCGGTGTGGTCGAGCAGCACGGTGTACTCGTGCTCGGCGGCCACGTCGATCACCGCGCCTGCCAGCTCGGCGAAGTACGGATTGCCCAGCTCGGGCACGGCGAGCGCGATGATTCCGGTGCGCCCCTTGCGCAGGTGGCGGGCCGTCAGGTTGGGCCGGTAGCCGAGTTCGTCGATGGCCTGCTGGACCCGGGCGCGCATGGCCGGAGTGACGTGCTGATAGTTGTTCACCACGTTCGAGACGGTCTTGATCGAGACTCCCGCATGCTCCGCGACGTCCTTGAGACTCACCTTCACGCCTGTTTCCCTCCGGCCCTGGCCCGCTTGTACAACGATGTATAAGCCCTCCACCCCCGTCTTGTCATGACCCTGGACGCCAAGCGGAACCCTGTGCTCTTATGCCAACTGCCGTTCCTTCCAACGTTGTACAGAGCGTCGCAGCGAGCCGCCACCTTCACTGGCAAGGAGGATTTGTGCGCATTCAAAGAAAGCTGGCCCTGCTTCTCGCAGCCGCCTTGGGGATTGCCGGACTCACCGTCGTACCGGCCGTGTCCGCCCCGTCGGCGCCGGCGTCCGGCACCGCGGACGACCCGGTCGAAGCACATGGCCTGAAGGGTGAGTACTACACCCAGTCCGCCCCCGGGGCCTTCGACTTCGCCGAGCTCAAGGCCACCGGCTTCGATCCGTCCATAGACTTCGGCAACCTCGAACCCCGCCTCAGCGCCGCCACCGGACGCGCCGACGACGTCAGCGTCCGCTGGACCGGGAAGGTCGTTCCCACCCGCACCGGCGCCCACACCTTCTCGATGATCGGCGACAACGGATTCAGGCTGTGGGTCGACGGCCGGCTCACCATCGACCACTGGGTCGACGACTGGGACAGGGAACAGACCGCGCCGCCCGTCGACCTCACCGCGGGACGCGCGTACGACATCAAGGTGGAGTACTTCGAGCACTACGGCGGCTCGAACCTGCACCTCAACTGGACCGAGCCCGGCGGCGCCAAGGTGCCCGTGCCCTCCTCGGCCTTCCGCCTGCCCGACGGTTACGCGTACGACGGAGCGATCGGCGCCACCGTCCTCGCCGACGGCCGCAGCCTGCGGCTGGACTTCGTACAGAAGCTCGCCGCGCCGCCCGCCGGCCTCGCCGCGCACTTCGAGGCGGTCATCGGCGGCGCGAAGTGGCCGCTCGGCGCCGTCACACGCGACCCGGCCGACCCGCGTCGCCTCCTCGTCGCACTCGAAGAGCCCGTCGTCGGCAAGAAGGACGGCAACGGCGGCGGCATCGCCGACCTGCGCTACGACGGAAAGGGCGGCCTGAGCGCCGAGAACGGCACAGCGGTCGGCGCGTTCTGGAGCAGCGGGCCCAACAAGTCCGAGTACCAGCTGCGTACCCCCTGGGCCAAGGACGTCGGTCCGGGCAACGCCCACCCCGAATACCCGCGCCCGCTGCTGACCCGTGACGCCTGGCGCAATCTCAACGGGCAGTGGCAGTTCGCCGCCGCCGAAGCGGGGGAGCGGCCGCCGGTCGGCAAGACCCTGGGCGACCGGATCCTCGTCCCCTACCCGGTGGAGTCGCAGCTCTCCGGCATCGAACGGCACGAGGACCGCATGTGGTACCGCCGTACCTTCACCGTCCCGGACAGCTGGCGCGTCGGCGACGGCAGGCGCCTCAAGCTCAACTTCGACGCCGTCGACTGGCAGTCCGAGGTGTACGTCAACGGCGTCAAGGTCACCGAGCACAAGGGCGGCTACGACCGGTTCAGCGTGGATGTCACCCACGCGCTGAAGCCCGGCCGCACCCAGGAGCTGATCGTCGGCGTGTACGACCCGACGGACTCCAAGGACGGCGAGAACCCGCCCATCGGCAAGCAGCGCCTCGACCCGAGCGGCATTTGGTACACCCCCTCGTCCGGCATCTGGCAGACCGTCTGGATGGAGCCGGTCGCGGCCGATCACGCCGACTCACTGAAGCTCACCCCCGACGTCGCGGGCGAGAAGCTGGCGGTGGAGGTGCGCGGGGTGCGCGCCGGGGTACCAGTCACGGCCACCGCGTACGACGGCAATCGCAAGGTCGGGACCGCCACCGGCACCACCGGCTCACCGCTGTCGGTACCCGTCCCGGAGCCGCATCTGTGGTCCGCCGGTGATCCGCATCTGTACCGCCTCGAGGTGAAGACCGGCTCCGACCGGGTCAGCAGCTACTTCGGCATGCGCACCATCGCCGTCGAGAAGGTGAACGGCGTGCCGCGCACGGTGCTCAACGGCAAGCCGATCTTCCTGATGGCCACCCTTGACCAGGGCTTCTGGCCGGACGGGCTGCACACGGCGCCGACCGACGAGGCGCTGGCGTACGACCTCAAGATGCACAAGAAGCTCGGCTTCAACTCCGTGCGCAAGCACATCAAGGTCGAGCCCGACCGCTGGTTCTACTGGGCCGACCGGCTCGGACTGCTGGTCTGGCAGGACATGCCGGCGATGAACACCATCAACCCGAACGCCGCCTCGCGCGCCCAGTACGAACGCGAGCTGAAGGAGATGATCGACCAGCATTCGAGCAGCCCGTCGGTGGTCATGTGGGTCACCTTCAACGAGGGCTGGGGCCAGTACGACCAGGCGAGGATCGCCGATCAGGCCAAGGCATGGGACCCGACCCGGCTGGTCAACAACATGAGCGGCGTCAACTGCTGCGGAGCCGTCGACGGAGGCAATGGCGACATCGCCGACGCGCACGGCTATCCGAGCCCGCAGATCCCCGCGGCGGACGGAAAACGGGCGCTGGTCAGCGGTGAGTACGGCGGGCTCGGACTCGCCGTGCCGGGCCACGCCTGGCCGGTCCAGCACACCTACGTCGGCGTCGACCAGGCCAAGTACACGGACGAGTACCTGGCCCAGCTCGGCAACGTACGCAGACTGGCCTGCCAGGGGAGCAACGGCGCCGTCTACACCCAGATCACCGATGTGGAAGGTGAGCTGAACGGCCTGCTCACCTACGACCGCAAGATCATGAAGCCCGATGTCAAGCGGCTCAAGGCGGCGCACGACGCCCTGATCCGTGACGCCTCGGACCCGGCTTCGACGGAGTGCGCGAGCTTCTGACCGGCCGGCCGCTCCGGTCCGCCGCTGCGCAGGCGGACCGGAGCCCCCGTGGCTGATTGCCGATCACTGCCTGCGGGCATCACAGGGGGGTTAGGGGCCTGTCATTGTGCCTGGACCGCCGACGGCCCGCCCCAGTCGGCTTTCCCGGCCGATTTCTGGCTGATTTGGGCCGCTCTACCGGACGGAGTGATGCACATGCGTGCGCACAGGCGCTCGCGTCGGCGTGCCGCACGCGCGACGTATGTCCTGCCGCAGGCGGAGACATCCGCCCGCTGGGCACGGCACCTGACGACGACCTTCCTCACCCGGGGCTGCGGCGAGAAGCTCTCCGGCGACCAGGTCGAGGATGCCACCCTGGTCGTCTCCGAGCTGGTCACCAATGCCACCCGGCACGGCCGCAGCAGCTGCCGGCTGCGGTTGCACGTCGATCCTGGGCTGGTGACCGTCGAGGTGGAGGACCTCAGCCCGATTCCGCCGCGGCTGTGCGCGCCGGTGGAAACGGACGAGTGCGGGCGGGGCATGGTGATGGTGCGTGAGCTCGCGCAGACCCTCGCCGTACGGGGCGGACCCGGCGGCGGCAAGACCGTACAGGCGGTTCTCGCCGCGTCCTGAGGGAGCCGTCCCGGCTCAGCACGGTTGCCGCCACACCCCCAGGTTGAGCTTCTTGCGCATGGAACTGAGCCCCAGTGCCCGCGCCGGCTTGCAGAACTTGTCGACCTCAAGCGCGTATTCGACATGGAAGACCGCCTTCCCGGCCTGCACGAACGGTTTCAGCGCCGCGCATTCCCCGAACTCCGCGCACTCCTCGTTCACGGCGAAGTCGAAGTCCCGTACCAGCTGCCTGACTTGGGGCAGATCGTTCTTCAGTCCCACCGACAGGCCGCGGTCATGGGCGAGACGCGCGATCATGCGGTTGTACGCGAGCTGGTGGGCGGCGGTCAGCCGGAACCCGGTGTCGTTGAGATAGCCGTCCAGCAGATCGGGCTCCACCGCGTCGAAGCCACGGTCGCGGCAGAGGTCCATGCGTTTCGCCATCAGCGGGCGGAGGATGTCGAGACGCCGGATGTCCAGCCAGCGCTCGCCCTCCCACCCGTTGGCCCTGCCGAGTACCAAGGCGGGGAAGTTCCCGTGGTCGGGGCGGAAGGATTCCCACGCGCCCGCGTTGAGATAGCAGATGACCTTGCGGCCGTCCCGGTGGAGCCGGCGGACGGTCGCGGCGTCGTTCTCGAACCCGTCGATGTCGTAGACGGGCACGTCGACGCGGGCGTCGACCCGGCCGTCGAGCTGCCACTGCCAGGCGGTTCCGGGCCTCGGCTGCCAGCGCCGCGGGTGGGGCGACGGGTCCGGCGGCGGGCCCGAGCACGCGGCGAGGATCGCGAGGGCAAGAGCGAGGATCGCGGTCCGCAGACACGGCGTGCGGTTCATGAGTCCTTCCGGAGGGCGGGTGGCAGAGCCGACCAGGGATTGGGGCCGTGACCGGTTACGGCACAGTGCACCGCGGCGCCGCGCAGTTCCGCGGTACGGGCCGCGAGCCGGCAGAGCCCGCGGGGAACCCCGTACACGAGATGGCAGAACCGGCTCGGCGGAAGGCGGTTGGTCCACGTCGGGGCGACCGGGGCGGCGCGGTAGCTGTCCCAGTCGCCCTCGAAGGTGATCAGCAGATCCCCGAGCGCGGCATAGCCGGGGGTGGGGTGGGCGCCCGGATTGAGGACGACGGTCCGCCCGCCGTGCGACCGGGCGGCCCGGGTGAGCCGCCGGTAGTGACGCAGCCCGGCCGCGTCGGGGGCGACCTGATCGAGGAAGAACCCGTCCGTGCCGTACCAGTCGCGATGCCGCTCGAAGTCCCGTGCGACCTCGCGGGCCGGCCGCCGCCCGTAGTCGGTGTCCGCGTACCCGAGCACCGGCACGCCGGCCGCCCGCAGTTCGCGGGCGGCGGCGACGAACGCGGGGTCCGGGGCGGCGCCGGGACCGTCGTCGACGTTGAGCACCACGCCGTAGAGGAGCGGAGCGGACGCGACGAGGGCCTGCCAGGCGGCGGGGTCGACGGCGGGGTGTACGTACATGGGCACGAGCATGCTCATGCCGGTCCGCCGCTCACGGGGAGGCCACGGGTTCGCCGGAGCCGACCCGCCCCCTCATCGCGGCGCCCCCGTCGGCGTCGGCCACGCCCAAAGGTCGTACAGCGAGTCGACCAAAGAGCGCCTCGGCCGCCAGTCGAGAGCCCGGGCGGCCGACGTGATGTCCGCGCACTGCCAGGAGACCGCCGTCGAGCGCGCCGACCCCGTGCCGGTCTCCTCCAGGCGGCCGCGGAATCCGGCCGTCCGGACCAGACCGTGGGCCAGGTCGCGTACCGAAGTCGCCACACCGCTGCCGATGTTGAGCACCGGCGGCAGGGGACCCTCGGCAGTCGCGGCGCGCACCACCGCGTCCGCCACGTCCCGTACGTCGACGAAGTCGCGGTGCGCTGACAGGTCGCCGACCCGCACTGTGTCGTCGGCGTCGGCGGTCCGCCGCAGCTCGGCGGCGAGCCGCCCGGGCAGGCCCGCGGCAGGCGCTCCCGGGCCCACCGGGTTGAAGACGCGCAGCACGACCGCGTCGAGCCCCGAGGCGCCGACGGCGACCGTGCCGGCCAGCTTGGTGGCGCCGTACGGGCCCAGCGGCCTGGTCGCGGCAGCCTCGGTGACCGGCTCGCCGGGCGCGGTCGGCCCGTACTCCGCGGCGGAGCCGAGGTGGATGAGCCGGGCGTCGGGTGCCGCGTCGCCCAGGGCCTCGCACAGCGCGGCCGGGCCGCGTGCGTTGACGTCGGTGAGGTGGACGGCGCTGTCGGCCACCAGGCCCGCGCAGTTGACGACGACGGACGGCCGGGCCGCCAGCAGCGCGTCCGCGAGGGCGCCGGGAGTGGCGGTGAGGTCGAGCCGTACGTCGGCGTCCGCGGACCGGCCGCCGACGAGCAGCCGCACGCCCGGCAGGGCGCGCAGCTGCTCGGCGGTGTGCCCGCCCAGGAATCCGGTGGAGCCCAGGAGGAGGATGCGCACGGACCGTCACGCTCCTTTGAGCAGCAGGCCGCGGTGCGTGGTGAATTCCGCGTTCGCCCGGTCGTAGTCGTCGGGCCGGCCGATGTCGAGCCAGTAGCCGTCGAACTCGTAGGCGTGCGGCGGGTTCTGCTCCTTGAGCAGATCGAGCACCAGCTCGTCGAAGCCGAGCGGCAGACCGGGCGTATAGCCGGCGAGTGTCTCGCGGGTGAGTCCGTATACGCCCATGGAGACGCGGTAGTCCATGCTCGGCTTCTCGGCGAAGCCGACGACCCGGCCGGACTCGGTGGTGAGCACGCCGAAGTCGATGGAGACCGTGCGCGCGTATGTGGCGACGGTGAGCGGCGCGCCGGAATTCCGGTGGTGCTTGAGGACGTCGCCGTAGTCGAGGTCGGTGAGGATGTCCCCGTTCATGACGAGGAACTCGTCGGGCAGCCGGTCCATCATGGTGAGCAGCGGACCCATGGTGCCGAGCGGACTCTCCTCGGTGGAGTAGCCGACGCGCAGCCCCCACTGCGAGCCGTTGCCGACGTAGGCGCGGATGATGTGGCCGAGATGGCCGATCGCGATGGTGCAGCTGACGAAGCCGGCGGCGGCCAGCTGGCGCAGCACGATCTCCAGGATCGCGTGCTGGTCGCCGATCGGCACCAGCGGTTTGGGTAAAGCGGTGGTGTACGGCCGCAGCCGGACGCCCTTGCCTCCTGCGAGTATCACTGCGTGCATGGGGACTCCCCTGTCAGGTCCGGTGGCTCAGATGTTGTAGATGCCGGTCTTGTAGCGGGCGAGATTCGCCGGGTTGCGGAAGAACTCGATGGTGCGTACGAGCCCGTTCTCCAGGTCGTGTCCGGGCTGCCAGCCGGTGGCGTCGCGCAGCCGAGTCGCGTCGGCGACCAGCCGCATCACCTCCGACCCCGCCGGCCGGATGCGCTCCTCGTCCTCGCGCACATCGAGGTCGGCCTCCATCAACTTGCCGATCAGCCTGGTGAGTTCGCCCACTGAGATCTCACCGCCGGTACCGGCGTTGAAGGTGCGGCCGACGACGGCGTCGGCGGGCGCGGTGCCGACGGAGAGGAAGGCGCGGGCGGTGTCCTTCACGTACAGGAAGTCGCGGGTGGGGCGCAGATCCCCGAGGGTGATGACCCGCTCGCCCGCCGCGACCTGGCCGATGACGGTCGGGATGACCGCCCGCATCGACTGGCGCGGCCCGAAGGTGTTGAACGGGCGCAGGGTGACGACCGGAGTGCCGAAGCTGGCGTGGTAGCTGTCGGCGAGCCGGTCCCCGCCCGCCTTCGAAGCGGCGTACGGGGACTGGGTGTTGATGGGGTGGTCCTCGGTGATCGGCACCGTCTGCGCGGTGCCGTACGTCTCGCTGGTCGAGGTGTGCACCATGCGCGGGATCCCCAGTTTGCGCACCACCTCCAGCACATTGAGGGTGCCCGTGACATTGGTGTCCACGTAGCTGTGCGGGGCCCGGTACGAGTACGGGATCGCGATCAGTGCGGCGAGGTGGTAGACGGCCTCGGCGCCCTCGGCGAGCTGATGCACGGAGCCGGCGTCACGGACGTCGCCGAGGACGATCTCGACCTGGTCGAGGGTGTCGGGGGAGAGCGTCTCCAGCCATCCGTAGGAGGAGAAGGAGTTGTACTGGGCCATGGCGCGGACCCGGTAGCCGGCGGCGACGAGGGCCTCGGTCAGATGCGATCCGATGAAGCCCTCGGCTCCGGTGACGGCGACAAGCGCGTTGGATGTCACGACAGTTGCTCCTGTTGTCGGTGGTGGGTGGTCGGTGGTGAGCGGTCCGTGGACGGTGGTGAGTGGTCCGTGGGCGGTGCGTTGAGGTGGGATGTGGTCAGCGGTGTGCGGTGGGCCGGCCGAGCAGCCGGCAGGCCGCGGCGACCAGGACGGCCGCCGCCACGGTGCGACAGATCAGTTGGGCGGGGCCGGGCGGCAGCCCGGCGAAGTGGGCCGTGGCTTCCGCGGCCGCGGCGGCGAGCGTGACGGCGGCGGGCGTCCAGGCCAGCGAGAACGCCTGCAGCAGCAGCGCGGTCCAGAGCACGGCACCGAGGCCGAGCAGGGGAGCGGGCCAGGTCCCCGCGACCAGCGAGCCGAGACCGAGCACCGCCAGATAGGCGCCGAGGCAGTACGCCAGGGCCCGCCCGGCGCGCAGCGTGAAGCCGCGACTGGTGGTGCTCGCCCGCAGCGCGGCCAGCGCGAGCGAGCGGTAGCGGTACAGCAGCCACTCGGCGAAGCCCATGCTGAGCGTGAGGACGACGACCGAGCGCGGGTCGTCGGCCCCGGCCAGCGCCGCGAGCAGGCCCGCGGCGAGGCCGAACAGCCCGTACGGAAGGGAGCGCAGCACCCTGGGCGTGGCCCCCGCGGCCGTGGTCTCGGATCGCACGGCATCGCGTACGGCATGACCGGCGGCCAGGATTGCGAGCGTCACCGTCGCCAGCAGCAGCCCGAGTGCGAGTGGTGCCGGGGGCTGCCGTATCAGCACGCCTCCCGCACCGGCGGCCACGGGCAACAGGGTGAGCAGCAGGGCCCGTTCGCGGCCGAGGACCAGCAGGACGCTCGCCGCCGCGAGATAGCAGGACTGACCGGCGGCGAAGGCCGCGCCCGTACCGGGACCCGATACGAGCAGCCCCGTGACCGCCGCCCCCAGCGCACCGGCGGGCGCGCCGATGCGCAGGGTCCGCCCGGCTGCGGCCTTCCCCTCGGCCGCAAGCCGCAGATACGCGCGATGGCTGAGCGCCTGGTTCCACGCCCAGGCCGCGAGCGCGGAGACGATGAGCCCGGAGACGTCCGCCGTGCCGTGCCACAGCCCGGCGCCCAGCACATAGGCAAGGCCAGGCAGGGCGAAGACCAGACCGCGCAGGGCACAGCGCAGATGGTCGGGCCGCCAGGGGTCGGGCGCGGGCGGCGGCTCCGGGTAGTGGCGCGGCACGCGGGCGTACAGATCCTCGGCGAGCGTGAAGAGGTCCGGACGCGCGTAGCGTTCGGTGATCTGCTCACCCGTCAGACCGTCCGACTCCAGCAGCGCGGCCACCTCGTACGGATGGACGGCGGTCGCGACCTGCTCGACCAGACGCTCGGCGAGCTCGTCGATCGGGTCCTCGGCCCAGCTGGGCCGTGAGCGCGTCCGGAGGCGTGGCCTGGGCATGACAGGCAGGGTGTCGCCGTCGCCCGGCAGAAGGCGAAACGGGCCGCTCATGCGAGGACCTCCGCGGGCCATGCCGAGGCCGCCGGCTCATGGGCGCCCAGGGCGAGTTCGAGATAGATCGAGCGGAAGGTGTCGACGGTCTGCCGGAGCGTGAACTGCTCGATCACCCGCAGCCGCGCCGCCTCGCCCATCGCGGCCCGCCGCCGCGGATCACGCAGCAGCTCCAGCGCGGCGCGCGCCATCGCCTCCGGCTCCCGCGGCGGCACCACGAGACCGCTGTCGCCGACGGCCTCGCGTACCCCTCCGACGTCGGTGGAAACGGTGGCGCGCCCACAGGACATGGCCTCGATCAGCGTGAACGGAAAGCCCTCGCTGATGCTGGACAGCATCACGACATTGCCGGCCGCGTACGCGTCCCGTATGTCGTCGACCCGCCCCTCGAAAGTGACGGCGTCCGCGTGCCCGAGCTCGGCGGCGATCGCCTCGCAGCGCTCGCGGTAGGCCTCGCCGCCGCGCGGGGTGCCGCCGAAGAGCCGCAGCCGCGCGTCCGGCAGGTCCTTCCGTACGATCGCGAAGGCCCGGATCAGGGTTTCCAGGTCCTTTATCGGGTCGACGCGGCCCGCCCAGCTCAGCGTGGGCACGTCCGGTTCGGGCCCGGCGGGCGGGAACGCCGCCGGGTCGACGCCGTTGTAGACCGTGCGTATGAGCCCCGGGTCCGCACCGCCGCGTTCCTCCCACAGCCGGTTGTAGCGATTGCCGGGAGTGATCAGGTCGGCCGTGCGGTATGTCTCCTCGGCGAGCAGCCGGAAGAAGCCGAGCAGCAGCGCTTTCACCGGCCAGCGGTAGGGGCCCGTGCGGTAGCCGAGATAGCGCTCGCGCAGATACACCCCGTGCTCGGTGAGCAGCAGCGGTACGCCGTGGAGTTGTCGGCCGACCAGACCGGGCAGGACCGCTATGCCGCCGCTGACCGCGTGCGCGACGCCCCGCTCCGGCGGCGCGGCCGCGAGCGGCCGCAGCGCGTGTTCCAGCAGATCGGTGGCGGTGAGCGCGTCGTGCAGGGTGGGCCGGGCCGCGTACACCGGCAGGTCGCGGCGGTTCCAGACGGCGGCCAGGATGCGCACGGCCCGGTCGGTGCGCAGCGCGGGCGCGAGTACGCCGTCCCGGGCCGCCCCGGCCAGTTCGTACAGCGCGGGACCGAAGTGCGCCTCGGCCGCCGGGTCGAGGAGCGAGGTCAGAAACCTTTCGTACGTCTCAGTCAGCCGCCGCAGTCGGCGTCCGCGCGGCGCGGCTCCGGCCGGGTCGGGCCCCCACATGGGAACGCTGACGGGCTCGGCGACATGGGCGGGCAGCTCCCAGGCGAGGGACTCCCGGCCGGTGCCGGTCACCGCGATGAGGTGGAAGTCGAAGTCAGGCATTCCGCCGACGAGTTGGTCGCACCACACACTCACGCCGCCATGGCTGTGCGGATAGGTGCCTTCGGTGAGGAGGGTGACCAGAGGCGCGCCGGACCGCGGCGCGCATAAGGACTCGGCCATGTGGAACTGCTCCCCTGGATGCGAGAAGGGAAGGGGGCGCCTCGCCCGAAGGGCGGGCGGCGGCGCGTCGAGCGCGCGGTCCCGGGGGACTGGCCCCGGGACCGCGTGTGGCGAGGCGTCAGCCGGTCACGCCGTACGGGACCCGCTGGCGCACGCCCACAGGCAGCGGCAGCCGCGGCGCGGACGCCTGGACCGGCGCGGCCTTCGCGGTGCGGGCCGCCGTCGGCGTCGCGGCGGGCAGGGTGAGCGTGACCCGGTCCTGGAGCAGCCCCGGGCCGGCCCATCCGGAGACCGCGCCGGCGTATGCGCTGCCGAAGTCGGCGGTGCCGAGGAGCAGGTTCTGCCGGGTGCCGGAAGGCATGGTCGCGGTGACCCGGACGCCGCTGGGGGCCTGCACGGTGACGGCGTCGCCGATGCGGTAGGCGGTCACCTGGCCCGCCTTGACGGCGGTGTTCCAGGCGGCCCGGTCGCGCAGTTCGGCGCCGATGTCGCGCTGGCGCAGATTCACCAGCGGGGTGCTGTCCGCGTACAGGGCCGCGTAGTCGTCGAGGACGCGGTTCAGCACGGGGTAGGCGATACGGTCCTCGGCCAGGTTGGACTGGTGGATGAAGTGCGGCCGAGGGTCGTTGGCGAGGGCGTGGCCGAGTCCGATGCGGGCCTCGAGCGGCACCACGTAGTCCGCGTACCCGGTCGCGGTGTCCAGCGGCTCTGCCAGGCAGGTGGAGTTGGCCGCGGTCTCGCAGATGCCGCTGCCGCCGTCTGCCGAGCGGGTGTAGATCCAGTTGTACTCGTCGATCTGCTCGGCGGTGCGGCCCGCGTTGTAGAAGACGTTCATCGGGAAGCGGGGGACGGTCAGGGCGGAGCCGACCCGGCGCTGGGCCCGGTCGCGCGAGTTGTCGGAGCCGAGCCAGGCGACGGCGTTGTCGGCGAGCGCGGGCGCGAGGTTCGGATTGTCGTCCGGCTGCTGCGGCAGGATCCGCAGCCCGGAGTGCTCACCGGTGACCAACTCGTCGCTCTGCAGCGGAAGTCCGGCCCGCTGGGCCCAGGAGCGGTTGTCCCCGATCTGGGCGGAGATCGCGGAGCGGCTGACGTACTTCGTACTCCCGTCCGCGTTCTTGGCGCACACCCAGGGGACGACGGTGACGTCCTGGACGCAGCCGAGGAAGGGGTGGTTGTAGGTGTGGTTCACCCACCGGTAGGCGTTCTTGTCGGCGGTCAGCTGCTGCGCGAGCGGGTCGCTGCCGCCATGCTCCTCCTTGAACAGCTCGCTGCCCCCGCCGTTGTAGACCATGTCGAGGGTGAAGCCCTTGGAGGCGGACCACTGCGCCGCGTACTGCGCGTCGGCGGCCGTCATCCGGATCGGGTCCGGCTCGCCCTGTCCCGGCGCGCAGTCCACGTCGCCCGGGGTGCAGTTGAGGACGCTGTCCCAGCGGTCGTCGGCGCCGAAGACATCGTCGACATGGACGGCGAAGTAGTTGCGGGCCGCGCCGATCTGGACGCCCTGCGTCAGCCAGTTCACAATGCCGCGCGCGAGCAGCCGGAACTGCTGCTGGTACTGGTTGTAGACAAAGGTGACGACGAGCTCGCGGCGGCCGTCGTGGCGGTACTCGCCGACGATCGAACCGCGCTGCTGCGAGCCGGGCAGTGGCGCGTCCACGTAGCTGGTGAAGTCGGCGCCCGCGGCGGGCCTGGCAACATGCGCGTAACTCTCGCCCACGGAAGGTGAGTTGTCCTCGAAGGGGACGGACCCGTCGAGATAGCCGAAGGGGCCCGTCTTGCCGGCGGCCGTCACCTCGGCCCGCGCGCCGTCGAGCGAGCCGCTGTAGCCGCCGTTGACGGGGTAGTCCAGGCCCACTTCGGGGCGGGCGTAGGTGTAGGCGTCGACCTGCGGGATCGCGAAGCTCTTCTCGTACGAGGCGAGAGCGGCCATCTCCGCCGAGCCGGCCCCGAAGGGGTTGTCGTTGGGCAGCACCACGGCCTGGTACTTGGCTCGCGGCCGCCCGCCCACGGTGTCGGCGAGGAAGCCCGCGTCGATCACGGGACGGTCCGCCCGATGCAGTTCGAGCAGGGTGTACGGCGTTCCCGAGCCGTCGAGTTCGGCGGTGATGGCGGCGGTGGCAGGGCCCCCGTCGTCCACCACCAGGACTCTCAGATCGATACGTGGCGCCGGTGCCGCTGCCGCTTGGGCAGCCGGTGCGGCGAATGCGAGCAGAAGTGCGCTCGTAGTGGACAAGGCAGCCGTGCGGACGCTGCGCCTCATGTGTTCGGTTCCTCCCCGGAAGGGCATGCCGGACCGAAGTCCGGCATGCCCTTGCCCCCCCAGCGGTGGTCGGCGCGTCTAGGACGCCCCGCGTGTCCCGCTCTCTGTCGGATCACATAGTGGGGCGTAATTTGGGGAATCTGTGTGGGCATTGTGAAACCTGGCGCGAAACGGATGCAATGTCTCTGACCGAGTGCATCACCGATCACCGTCTCTGACACGCCGTGGGGCGTCAGTCCCGCCTCTCCCCGACGCCGGACGCACAGGTCAAGGGGGCGCGAAGAGACTCCCGGACGGGACGCGACCGTCAAGGGTCTGGACCAAAGAAAATTCTTCCGCGTTACTCGCAGGATTCGGCCAGACGCGCTCTCCGACAATGAAATGAGTCTGGACAAAAAAAGTTTTCGGTGGGACGGTGGAGACATGTTGGACGTGACCGTGATCGAGGACTCGGCGGCTGCCGCCGTCTCGCTGGACCCCATGCGTTCCCGGCTGCTCGCCGAGCTCGCCGGCGGACCGGCGTCGGCCGCCATGCTGGCCGGCCGGGTCGGGCTGCCCCGCCAGAAGGTGAACTACCACCTCAAGGCGCTGGAGCGGCACGGCCTGGTCGAGCTGGCCGGCGAGCGCAGGAAGGGCAATGTCACCGAGCGGCTGATGCGGGCCACCGCGGCCTCGTACGTCATCTCCCCGCTCGCTCTGGCCGCGGTGCAGCCCGACCCGGCCCGCTTCCGCGACCAGCTCTCCGCGCGCTGGCTGCTCGCCGTCGCCGCGCGGCTGGTGCGCGACGTCGGCACCCTGATCACCGGCGCCGCCAAGGCCCGCAAGCGCCTTGCGACGTACGCGCTCGACGGCGAGGTGCGTTTCGCCTCCGCCGCCGACCGGGCCGCGTTCGTGGAGGAGCTGACCCAGGGCGTCGGCGCCCTGATCGCCAAGTACCACGACGAGAGTGCCCCGGGTGGCCGCGAGCACCGCATCGTCGTGGCCCTCCACCCCACCGTGAAAACCCCGCCCGCCATCGAGGAGGCGTCATGAGGGTGAAGCAGCAGGACGTCATGAACATCGTCTACGCGCCGCAGAGCGCCTGAGTATCAGGAGTCACCATGTCCAAGGAATTCGAGATCGTCCGCGAGTTCGAGGTCGACGCGAGCCCCGAGCAGGTCTGGGACGCGATCACCACCGGCACGGCGGGCTGGCTGTGGCCCATGGAGTACGAGCCCAAGGAGGGCGGTGCGGCCCCCTTCGGCGGCACCGTCACCGCTTGGGACCCGCCGCACCGCCTCATCGGCCGTACCGAGGACGCGGAGGGCGTGCCCCAGCAGACCTTCAACCAGCTCGAGCATGTCATCGAGCCGCGCGAGGGCGGCGGCTCATGGGTGCGCTATGTGCACAGCGGCATCCTCGTCGAGGACTGGGACAACCAGTACGACGGCGCCAACAAGCACACCGACTTCTATCTGCACACCCTGCGGCAGTACCTCAAGCACTTCACAGGCCGGGCCGCCACGTTCGCGACGCTGGACGCCCCCGCCGCCTCCAACGTCCCGGGCGGCCTCGAAGTCGTCAGCCGCGGACTCGGGCTGGCGGACGACGCCGCCCAGGGCGCGACGGTACGGGTCGAGGTGCCGGGCGCCGGACCGGTGGACGCGGTCCTGGACTACCGCAACGCGTATTTCATCGGGCTGCGCACCGACGAGGCGATGTACCGGATCTTCGGCCGTAACCACTTCGGTGCGCCGGTCGGCGTCAGCGTGCACGACTTCGCGGGTGACGCGGACGCGGGGAAGAACGAGGACGCCTGGCAGAAGTGGCTGACCGGTCTGTTTGCGTGAGGCCGGTGTGGGAGCAGACGGGGACTTCGCCCCAGGACCCTCCCTGGGGGTCCGGGGGCGAAGCTCCCGGTCACGGGATTTTGTCGTCACCCTTTTGCTCAGTAAAGTTGCGCTTTTGAAACCCACAGCGCGCGAGTGATCGAGGAACGGCAAGGCAATGACGGTGACAGAGGACAGCCCGGTGTACGGCCCGGGCATCGACCCGGAGCGCCTGGCCGTCTGCCTCAGCGTGCTCGACGAACTCGACAAGCTGGACGTCGACCACCCCGACGCGATCACGGTACGGCGCGCCACCGCCGGCATCTACCGCACCGTGAAGCAGCGCCGCCGCCAGGAGCGCCGGGCCGCCAAGACCGCTCACGACAAGTCGGTCACCGAGGCCACCGCCACCGGCTCCGCCGAGCGGATCGACGACGAGACGGAGGGCCTGCTGCCGTCCTCGTCCGTCACCGGAGAGATCGCGGGGATACTCCAGCGCCCCCGGTCCTGCTACATCTGCAAGACCCGCTATATCGAGGTCGACGCCTTCTACCACCAGCTCTGCCAGGGGTGCGCCGCCGAGAACCGGGCCCGCCGCGACGCCCGCACGGACCTGACCGGCAAGCGCGCCCTGCTCACCGGCGGCCGGGCCAAGATCGGGATGTACATCGCGCTGCGACTGCTGCGCGACGGCGCCCACACCACCATCACCACCCGCTTCCCGAACGACGCGATCCGCCGCTTCAAGGCGATGCCGGACAGCGACGAGTGGATCCACCGCCTCAAGATCGTCGGCATCGATCTGCGCGACCCCGCGCAGGTCGTCGCCCTCGCCGACTCGGTGGCCGCCGCGGGCCCGCTGGACATCCTGATCAACAACGCCGCGCAGACCGTACGCCGCTCCCCGCAGGCGTACAGCGAACTGGTCGCCGCCGAGTCCGCCCCGCTGCCCGCGGGCGAGCTGCCGCCCGCCCAGGTCATAGGCACCTTCGGCAGCGGCGCCGTGGACTCCGTCGCCGCGCTGCCGTCCGCCGCCGGGGAGGGCCTGACCGCCCAGGACGTGACCGACCTCGCGCTGGTCTCCGGCTCGGCATCCCTGGAGCGCATCGCGGCGGGCACCGCGATCGACGCCGGCGGCCTGGTCCCCGATCTGCACGACACCAACAGCTGGATCCAGACCGTCTCCGAGGTCGACCCGGTCGAGCTGCTCGAAGTGCAGCTGTGCAACTCCACCGCGCCGTTCATCCTGATCAGCCGGCTCCGCCCGGCCATGGCCGGGGCCGAGGCCAAGCGCACCTACGTGGTGAACGTCTCCGCCATGGAGGGCGTCTTCAGCCGCGGCTACAAGGGCGCGGGCCACCCGCACACCAACATGGCCAAGGCCGCGCTGAACATGCTCACCCGCACCAGCGCCCAGGAGATGTTCGAGTCCGACGGCATTTTGATGACCGCCGTCGACACCGGCTGGATCACCGACGAGCGCCCGCACCCCGACAAGATGCGCCTCGCCGACGAGGGCTTCCACGCCCCGCTCGACCTGGTCGACGGCGCCGCCCGTGTCTACGACCCGATCGTGCGCGGCGAGGGCGGCGAGGACCTCTACGGCTGCTTCCTCAAGGACTACGCTCCGGCGAACTGGTAGCCCGCAGCTGGTCATGGACGGCGTACGAGCCCGTGCCCGCCGCCGCGCGCACCCTCGTACCGCCGTCCACCAGCAGATCGGCCCCGGTCACCCACGCGGACTCGTCCGAGACCAGCCACAGCACCGCCCGCGCCACATCGTCGGGCTCGCCGATCCGGCCCAGCGGCAGCCCGTCGGCGATCCGCCGCTCGGCGCCCTCCCAGACGAAGCGTGCCATTTCGGTGCGTACGAGACCCGGTGAGACCGCGTTCACCCGTACCGCCGGGGCGAGTTCGCCGGCAAGCTGCTGGGTGAGGTGCCGCAGCGCCACCTTGCTCGTGCCGTACGCGCCCACCCGCGGGCCCACCCCGTGTGTGCCCTCGGTGCAGATGTTGACCACCGCGCCGCCGTGCTCACGCATCCAGGCCCGCCAGGCGAGTTGCACCAGCCGCAGCGCCGCCTCCACATTCACCGCGAACGCGTGGCGCCACTGATCAAGATCGGCCTCCATCAGCGGACCGTAGGGCGCGTTCGTAGCGGCGTTGTTGACCAGGATGTCGAGCCGCCCGAACTCCCGCACGGCGAGGGCGGTGCAGCGATCGAGATGGGCCGGGTCGGCCACGCTGCCGGCACAGCCCGCCGCCCGCGCTCCCGCGTCCCGCAGCTTGGCCACAGCCGCCGTTACTCCATCCGGGTCCCGTGCGGTGACCACCACATCGGCCCCCGCCCCGGCCAGTGCGCCGGCGATGGCGAAGCCGATGCCACGGGAAGCCCCTGTCACCAGGGCTGTCCTGCCTTCGAGGCAGTTCTGCGCAGGCCCGGAAATCATCCGCGTACGATCCCACGAAGCTCCGCACAGGAACAGATCGTTGGCCGGAATTGAGCTGGTTTACAGGAGATTTACAGGCCCCATCGAGCGGACCTCTGCTCATTTGGTTACTCTGGGGTGAACGGACGCCACCAAAGGGCCCACGAAACCCCCTTGGCCGTCCTGGGACAGGTCTGCAACCAGGCTGCGGTCCCGCCCGAGTACCGGCGCCACCGCGACCGAACTGCCCTGTCCCAGTTACGCGACACAGAGGAGTGCGCGGTGACATCAGATGTGAAGAAGCACGAGAAGCGACCGCCGGAACGCGGCGGCGAACGGGCCGGCCGGCCCGAAGAACTCGGCAGCCTGGAAGTCTGGGCCCGATCGGCTCCGATCCGGCTGGCCGGCTACGAGGACGACCTGGCCGAGCCGCACATCCTGCCCGGCATCGACTGAGCGGATCGCTTCGCCCCGTACCCCCTGCCGCACCGGCAGGGGGTACGGGGCGTTCGGGGGCCGCTCGCGCACCGTCGCCGATTCCGCAGGTCACGCTGATTCATCCGATGGGTGGGAGAAGCAGTTTCACTTGTGTCCGGAGAGCATTGACAGGTCACTGTCACGCTTCAATCATCGGACCTCATGACCGAACTTCCCAGGCGCCATGTACTTGGAATGACGGCGGGGGCGGCAGTCGGCGCCGCCCTCATCCACCCGGCCACGGCCGATGCGACCCCTCGGACAGCGGCAGCACACGGGAACGAGGAAGCGAGAGACGGCGACTGGGGCACCGTCCCCGCCGCCGTGCCCGTACCGCTGGAGCGCTGGTTCGACAACGACGGCATCGACACCGCGGAAGCCCGTGGCGGTAACTTCGACGGCTCCGGCTACACCTTCCCCGGCGAGGAACTCCCCTCCGGACAGCTGGACATCGACGGCATCGCGTACCTCTTCCCCGCCGCCACGGCGGGCGCCAAGAACAACATCGTCGCCCTCGGACAGCGCATCGAACTCCCCAAGGGCCGCTATCTTTCCGGCCTGTTCCTCGTCGCCGGCAGCTACGGTGCGGCATCCGGCAAGGCGACCGTCCACTACGCGGACGGCACCACCCAGGAGGCGGCGCTCGGCGGCCCCGACTGGTACTCCGGCAGCGGTCCCCTCACTGCCCCCTACCGCTACAACCCGGCCGGACAGAAGGACCCGCACCAGGTCGTCATCGCCACCGCCGAGCTCGCCATGGACTCCACCAGACAGGCTGTGGCACTCACGCTGCCGGTCACCAATCCGGCGCAGCCGAACAGGAGCTCCCTCCACATCTTCGCGCTCACCCTGCAACCGGCCGCCCAGGGACGGGCGTTGGCGCTGCGGGACGCGCACTCCACGACCTCCCTGCTCGACTCGGGCGCGCAGAGCGTCGAGGCCACCGTGATCAACGTCGGCACGGTCGGCATCCTCGCCTCCGACCGGCTCACCCTCTCCGTGGACGTGCCCGGCGCCCGCACCGTCGCGCCCGCCCCCGTCACCCGGCTCGCCCCCGGCGACCAGGCCAGGGTCCGCATCGGCATCCGCCGCAGTCCGGGCACCGAACCCGGCACCACCCAGGACGGCACGGTGGTCGCCCGCGGCCGCGGCCAGCAGGCGGCTGCCGCCCGGCGGGCGCTCACCCTCGGCGTCCCCGACTATCAGCCCACCGACGCATCGCTCAACACCCATCAGGCGCCGTACTGGTTCCAGGACGTGAAGTTCGGGATCTTCATCCACTGGGGCGTCTACTCCGTGCCCGCATGGGCGCCCGTCGGCAAGCAGTACGCCGAGTGGTACTGGAGTCACATGCAGGACCCGAACAACCCGACGTACGCCTATCACCGCCAGACGTACGGAGAGTCCTTCGCGTACGACGACTTCATACCGCGCTTCCGGGCCGAACGCTTCGATCCGCGCTCCTGGGTCGAGTTGTTCCGCGACGCCGGCGCGCAGTACCACGTCCTGACCTCCAAGCACCACGAGGGATTCGCCCTCTGGGACACCAAGGTCAGCGACCGCAACTCCGTGAAGATGGGCCCCAAGCGGGACCTCATCAAGGAGCTCTTCGACGCCTCCCGCCGCTACGCCCCCGAACTCCATCGCGGTCTGTACTTCTCGATGCCCGAGTGGTTCAACCCCGACAACCCCTGGACGGGGCACGCGCCGCGCAATCCGTACACGCTGGAGCCCGTTCCGTACACCGGACACCGGCCCGGGGACTACATCAAGGACCTGCAGGCCCCGCAGATGCTGGAGCTGATCCACGGATACGACCCCGAGGTCCTGTGGTGCGACATCGGCGGCGCCAACGACAGCCACCGGGTGCTCGCGGAGTACTTCAACCACGCCAAGAACCGGGCCCGGCCCATCGAGGTGACCGTCAACAACCGTTCCGGAATCGGTCCGCACGACTTCACGACGCCCGAGTACACGACGTACGACTCGATCGTCACCGACAAGTGGGAGTCCAGCCGCGGCCTGGACCCGTTCAGCTACGGCTACAACGCGGCCACGCCCGACGACCGCTATATGACGACCGAGGAGGTGGTGCACTCACTCGTCGACATCGTCTCCAAGAACGGCAACTTCCTCCTCGACATCGGGCCGCGCGCCGACGGCACCATCCCCGAGATCATGCAGCGCCGGCTGCGTGAGACGGGCGAGTGGCTGAAGGTCAACGGCGAGGCGATCTACGGCAGTACGTACTGGGCGCGGATGCCGCAGCTCGGCGAGGATCTGCGCTTCACCGTCCGCCCGGACAAGGCCTTCTACATCCACTCGCTCGCCGCGCCGGGCAGCCCGCTCACCGTCGAGGCCCCGGTGCCCGTCCGGCCCGGCGACAAGGTGACCATGCTCGGTCATGGACGGCCGCTGGCCTGGCGTACGACCGGCGGCAAGCTGGCGATCGACGTGCCTGCCGCGGCCCGCCGGGCGGGCAAGCACGTCTGGGTGTTCAAAGTAGCCTGGTCGGCCTGAGGAACTCGCGCACATAGGTGCGGTGCCACCAGGCGCCGGTGGCCCGCAGTTCGCGCCAGGTCGTGTACCGGTAGCGGTACACCCTGGCGCGGACGTACGCGGGCGGGGCGTCCGGGAACGGGTTGCGGCCCAGCAGCCGCAGCGTGTCCCGGTCGCCGTCCAGCAGCCGCTCCATGAACGGGCCGAACCAGGAGGCCGCGTAGCCGGGGGACAGCGCGGCGAACCACATCATCCAGTCGAGCCGCAGATGGTAGGGCGCGAACTGGCGGGGCAGCCTGCGTACATCACCCGGCTTGCCCTTGAATTCGTACTCCCGCCACACCGTGCCCTGATGGAGCACCTTCTCGTCCGTGCCCTCGACCACTACCTCGTGCCGCACCCGTCCGACCGAGCCGAACGCGCCGTAGGCGTTGACCAGATGGAGCGGATCGTAGGACCGGTTCATCTGCTGCCGCCGCGAGAAGAGATTGCGCGCCGGACGGTAACTGAGGCCGACGACCAGGGCGGTGAGGGCGATCACCACGATCTCGTACCAGAGCGGGGGCGCGGGCAGCGCGGGCGGATCCGCGATCAGCGAGCCGTCCACGGCGGAGAGGGCGAGCACGATGGTCAGCCAGTTCAGCCAGGCGAAGTTGCCGGACAGCACCAGCCACAGCTGGGTCAGCACGATCGTCCCGGCGGCCGCGCTCGCGATCGGCTGAGGGGTGAACAGCAACACGGGGACGAGGAGCTGGGTCACATGGTTGGCAGCCACCTCGACCCGGTGGAGGGGTTTCGGCAGATGGTGGAAGAACCAGCTCAGCGGTCCCGGCATCGGCTGGGACTCGTGGTGGAAGTCCAGGCAGGTCAGCTTGCGCCAGCACTCGTCGCCGCGGATTTTGATCAGCCCCGCGCCGAACTCCACCCGGAACAGCACCCAGCGCAGCAGCCACAGGACCAGCACGGGCGGGGCCGTGCGCTCATTGCCGAGGAAGACCGCGAGAAAGCCCGTCTCCAGGAGCAGTGACTCCCAGCCGAAGCCGTACCACGTCTGGCCTACATTGACGATCGACAGATACAGCACCCACAGCGCCGCCCACCACGCCATCGCGGCCGCGAGCGGGACATGGTCGGCCGCGCCCGCCACCAGCGCCGCCGAGAGCAGGCAGCCGGCCCAGGCGCAGAGGGCGAACAGGCGGTCGGAGTAGCGCAGTTGGAACAGGCTCGGTGCACGGCGCATCGGCACCCGGCGTACGTACGCGGGCACCGGCAGCATGCCCCGCTCGCCGATCAGCGCCCGGAATTGCAGGGCGGCGGTGAGAAAGGCGACCAGATACACGGCGGCCAGAGCCCGCTGGAAGACCAGTCGGCTGAGCCAGTAGTCACCGTCGCTGAACCACTCCATCACCTCCAGTATCGGCCGTGGCAAGCCGTCGCACCGTACGACCGAGCCGCTTGGCGTACCACTTCTGCACCACGGGTACGAGCGGACCCGCGAGCCGGGTGTACCAGCTCGCCGGACGGCTGAAGGCCATGACGGTGAACCACACCGAGCCGTCGTCGCGGATGTCGACGATGAACGACTCCTCACCGCGCTCGGGATGCCCCGCCAAAGTGCCGTATGCGAACCCCGTCCGGTCCTTCTCGTACGCCGTCCAGATCACCTCGCACGGCGCGGTGAACCGCAGCCGGCCGACCCCGAGCGAGACCTCGAGCCGGGCGCCGGGCTCGGCCCGCGCCGCCGTGGTGCGCACCCGGGCGCCCGACCCGCGGTGCATCCGCCAGCTGGTGACCGCCGCGCCCGCCGCCTCGAAGACGGCGTGGCCGCGGCCGATCCGGGTGGTGTGGTGGAGATGGTGGTAGCCGTCGGGCAGCGGGCCGAGCCGGGTGGCGCCGGTCTCGGGATAGTTGAGGGCGTGTACGCGATTCATGCGGCCGTCTCCTTGAGTCGTTGCCAGGCCAGCACCGAGCAGAGTGCGAAACCGAGGGCGTTGCCGAGGCCGTGGGTGGCGGCCATCCAGGTCAGGGTCGGGTGGGGCAGACCGGTAGCCTCGCCGAGCGCCCAGCTCAGGGCGAGCAGCATCGTCGCCACCAGCACGGCGGCCGAGACGGCGAGCAGGCCGCGGGTGAACCGGTCGCGGCCGTCGGCCCGGACGTCGCGCCAGGTCAGCAGCGCGACGGCCCACATGCCCGCGGTCAGTACGAGTGCACCGAGCAGCTCGGCCCAGTCGTCCAGGAAGTAGCCGGCCAGGACGAGAAGGGTGCCGAGCGGCACGCTCAGCGCTGCGAAGCGCCCGGCAGGACCGGCCGATGTGCGACAGACCAGGCCCGCCACCAGCGCGGCCGCGAACCCGGCGAAGTGGAAGTGCGGCACGGTCAGCGCCAGGATCGGCAGGCTGAAGCCGAAGAGCTCGTGCCCGGAGCGTTCCGCGACGAGTGCGACACCGGCGACCGACGGGGTCACGAGCGCTGTGAGCACCGCGATTTCTGCGGGCGCGAGCGATCGGGTCCGGACCAGCCTGCGTGGGGCATGCGCGGCGAGAGCCAGCGTGCCGAGCGCGTATACAGCCGCGAGCACGGTCGCCGTGGTCGAGCGCGGCAGCCAGAGGGAGATGACTCCCGGGACCGCGAACAGCGGCCATGTCCGCCGAATGGGCGCGAGGCCGGCGGCGTCGATGAGGCGGAGTCCCGCAGGCACGACCACCAGCATGCCGAGCATCACGATCAGGCTGACCAGTACGGACACCACGCACCCCACCCCAGGCTTGAACGCGTTCAATTCCTTGCGGTCGAGACTATGCGCTTACTTGAACGCGTTCAAGTCGCGGGGGTGGCGGGTATCCGGCAGAACTTGAGGAACCAGTTGGGGTGAAGAGGCGGGAGACTTTTGTGCGTCCACCCATTCGCCGTCGGTACGCGGCGGTCGCCGGGCTGTTCGCGGCGCTGTCCTGCATGCTCCTGGTCGCCGGATGCGGCGGCAGCAGCAGGGCGGCCACGGACTCGGAGGTCTACCTCGAGCCTGCCGCGGCGCGGGGCCCGGACCCGTACACCGCCTCCACGGTGAGGAACGACATCGGGCCTCCGCCGTCCGTCCCGTCCGGTGTACCGAGCAGCCCCCCAGGGGGGCAGACGCTGCGCACTCTCTCCGGCTCGACGCCAGGCCTGTACGGCGGCACGCAATCGCTGGGCAGTTGCGACGTCGAGCAGCAGGTGAACCTCCTCGTCGCCGACCAGGCCAAGGAGCGCGCCTTTGCCCGGGCCGCCGACGTCTCCCAGACTGAGGTCCCGGACTATCTGCGTGGACTGACGCCCGTCGTGCTGCGCGCCGACACCCGCGTCACCAGCCACGGCTTCCGCGACGGCACCGCCACCACCTATCAGTCCGTGCTGCAGGCCGGGACCGCCGTGCTGGTGGACCAGTACGGCACGCCGCGCGTCCGGTGTGCCTGCGGAAACCCGCTGAAGCCGCCGGTCGCCGTCAAGGGCGCCGTGGTCCACAACGGCCAGTCCTGGGCGGGCTACCAGCCGGACCGGGTCGTCGTCATCAAGCCGACCACCCAGGTCATCAACAATTTCGTCATCGTCAACATCGTCACCAACACCTGGATCGACCGGCAGGCCGGGACCGACGGCGAGCTGGACAAGCGGCCCGACGTGCTCCCGCCGGTGACCCCGGACGACGTCTTCGTCTATCCGCCGGTGACGCCCGAGCCCGGTGTCTCCAACGTGCCGAGCGACGGCAGTCTCACGCCGACGACACCGGAGCAGCCGGTCAGCCCGCCCGTGGAGCCGCCTGCCGAACCGCCTTTGGACACACCGAGCGAGGCACTGCCCCCGCCGGTCAACCCCGATGTGCCCTCCGACGAGGGGGTCACACCGTCCCAGCCGGACCTGCTCATCCCCAACGAGGAGCCGGCGTCGCCGGACACCTTCCAGGGCTGAGCATGCCCTCCGAACCGGTCGAAGAATCCGACAAATGATGGCAGAGTGGCCCCATGGTTGATCGGGCAGCGGGTGCCCTGTCGCTTCCCGACGACTGGCCGGCCGACCCGGATCTGAGCCTGACCCTCAACGGCATGGGCAGCTTCGACTGGGACCTGGTCAGCGGGCTGATGCACCTGGACCAGCCCGGTCACGAGGTGTTCGATCTGCGCCCCGGCGAGTACGACGGCCGCCCGGAGAGTCTGGCCTCCCGGGTGCCGTCGGACGAGGCCGCCCGGCTGGACACCCTGGTGGCGCAGGCGCTCAAGAACGGCAGTGACCGCTACGGGGCGTACTTCCGCATCCGCCGCCGCGACGGCAGCCTGAGCTGGGCCCACACGCAGGCCTCCGTCCGCCGCGACGAGACGGGCCGCCCGCTGCGCATCATCGGCATCGTCCGCGACGCCACCGAAGAGCTTGCCGAGTCCAGGGAGCGCCTCGAAGTCGAAGTCGAGCGCCGTCGGCAGACCAGCGTCGTCGAGAGCACCACCGCGGCCCTCGCCCACGCCAGGACCGTCCAGGACGTCATCGACGTACTGAGGGACTCGCACGGCCTGGAGCACTTCGGCGCGACCAGCCTGGTCATGGGGCTGCTGGAATCGGGCCGGATCCATCTGGTCGCCGAGGGGCCGGAAGGCTCGTTCGTGCCGGGCACCCGCTACACGCGCGTCGACGAGGGGTACCCGATGAGCGAGGTGGTGCGTACCCTCACGCCCCGCTTCATCGAGTCCGAACGGGACTTCGCCGAGTCATATCCGCTGCTCTGGCCGCACATCAAAGATCTCAAGATCACCTCGGCCGCCTATCTGCCGCTGATCGCCCAGGCCCGCCCCATAGGGGCGCTCGGCCTGCTGTACGGCGACAAGACCGGCTTCAGCTCCGAGGAGCGCAATCTGCTGGTCGCCCTCGGCAGCAGCATCGCCCAGAGCCTCCAGCGCGCCATGCTCTACGAACAGGAGCACGATCTCGCCGAAGGCCTCCAGCAGGCGATGCTGCCGCGCCGGATCCCCGCTGTGCCCGGGGCGCAGATCGCGGTGCGCTACCGCTCTGCCCGTATGGGCCGGGACATCGGAGGCGACTGGTACGACATCATCGCGCTGCCCGGCGGGCGGGTGGGCGCGGTCATCGGCGACGTGCAGGGGCATGACGTGGACGCGGCCGCGGTGATGGGGCAGCTGCGCATCGTGCTGCGGGCGTACGCGGCCGAGGGGCACACCCCGGCCACCGTGATGGCGCGCGCCTCCATCTTCCTCGATGAGCTCGACACCGACCGGTTCGCCACCTGCACGTACGCGGAGGCCGATCTGTCCACCGGTGTGGTGCAGCTGGTGCGGGCGGGGCATGTCGACCCGCTGATCCGGGACATCGACGGAAGCTGCCGACGGCTGCCGGTGGAGGGTGGGCTGCCGCTGGGGCTCTCGGCGGAGTTCGGGCAGCTCGAATACCCCGTCAGCACCGTCGAGTTGGACCCCGGCCAGACCTTGCTCCTCTACACCGACGGACTGGTCGAGCAGCCCGGCGCCGATCTCGACGACGGGATGCAGCTGCTGACCGCGCAGGTGCGCGGCGGCCCGCGCGATCTGCAGCTGCTCGCCGACCATCTGTGCGAGGTGGCGGGCGAGCGGGGTGGCGACGACGACGTGGCGATCCTGCTGCTGCGCCGCAAGGGCGCGTACACCCCGCAGGCGGGCGGCCGGCTGCGGCAGCATGTCGGGCAGAACGACCCGGAGGCGCTTCGCTCGGCCCGGCACATGATCCGGGCGGCCGTACGGGCCTGGGGCGCGCGCCAGCGGTCGGACGAGATAGAGCTGGCTGCCGACGAGATGATCACCAACGCGCTGATGCACACGGACGGCGGCGCGATCGTGACCATCCGGGTGCTGTCCGGCCCGGAGCGGCGGCTGCGGGTGGAGGTCGAGGACCGCTCCAGTGCGCTGCCGCGTCGGCGTGATGCGGGCGAGTCGGGCGTGTCCGGCCGCGGGCTGATGCTGGTGGACCGACTGGCGGAGGCCTGGGGCGTGGAGTCCAGGGGCAGCGGCAAATGCGTCTGGTGCGAGTTCATAGTCCCCGACAGGCCGCCCAACTGATGGAAACCTGTTGTTAACTGTGCGTGAAGTGATCGTACTTGACCGTAACCGACCGCAGGCGTTTGACTTCGTACTCTGTGGCCCTTCAGGACATCCTTTAGGACACCTTCTAGGACAAGAGGTCCCCTTGAGCAGCGAGCTTCTTGCCCCCCTCGACCTGGCGTTCTGGCACCTCGAGTCCGCCGGTCATCCGATGCACCTCGGTGCCCTCGCCTTCTTCGCGCCCGCCCCCGGGACGCGGAGCGGCGACAGCGTCCTCGAACTGCTCGCCACGCGCGCCGCCGCAATCCGCCGGCTGCGGATGCGGGTGAGGGATGTCCTGCTGCCCGTCGGCGGCGCCCGCTGGACCGTGGCCAAGGACTTCGACGTACGACGGCATGTGCACCATGTCCGCCTCCCGGCAGGCGACTTCGCCACCGAGGCCGCCGGGATTGCCGGCGAGCTGATGGAACGGCCTCTCGAACGAGGTCTGCCGCCGTGGGAGATGTACCTCCTGACGGGTGAGCCGGGCGGCCCGTTCGCGGTGCTGGTGAAGCTGCATCACGCGCTGGCGGACGGCATGCGCGCGGTCGCCATCGGGGCCGGCATCTTCGACCAGATCGCCGACGCCCGCACGGTCGGCGTACGGCGGGCGCGCACCGTGCCGCCCCGGTCCTGGTTCGCGGGTCCCTCGCAGGTGGCCGGCTTCGCCCGCGGCCGGATCGAGGAGCTGGGCCGGGCCGTCGGAGTTGGGGCCTCGGTCGTACGTGCCAGCAGGCTCGACCCGCGCGGCATGGCCGCACTCACTGCCGGTTCGAGCGGCACACGGCGACTCGGCACCGCGGTACTCGACCTGGAAGACGTACAGCGCGTACGCAGGGCGGTGGGCGGCACCGCCAACGATGTGCTGCTCGCCATCGTCGCGGGCGGGCTGCGGCGCTGGCTGGACGAGCGCGGCGAGCGGCTGCCGGCCGCCGACCCGCGCGCCCTGGTGCCCGTCTCCCAGCGCAGGCCAGGCAGCCCGCCCGGCTCGGGCAACAAGTTCTCCGCGTATCTGCTGGAACTTCCGGTCTCCGACCCCGATCCGCGTTCACGGCTCGACGCCGTACGTACCGCCATGGACCGCAACAAGGCGGCTGGTCCTTCGCGTGGCGCCGGGGCGCTGGCCGTGCTTGCCGATCAACTGCCGCCGCTCGCACACCGGTTCGGCGCGCCGCTGGCGGGCGGCGCGGCCCGGATGCTCTTCGACGTCCTGGTGACCAACGTGCCGCTGCCGCGCTCGGCCCTGTCGCTGGGCGGCTGCCCGCTGCGCGAGGTCTATCCGATGGCACCGCTCGCCCGCGGACAGTCCCTGGCCATTGCCATGTCCACCTATGACGGGCGGGTGCATGTCGGCCTGGTCGCCGATGGCAAGGCCTTGCCCGATCTCGACCGGCTGGCGCGGAGCCTGGGGGAGGAGCTCGTGGAACTCCTCCACCTGATTGGAGAGGCCTCGCTCGATATGCCGGTCCGATAGATCGGACAGCTCAGAGGTCCGGCGCAAGATCTCGCCCCCTCAAGGGTGTTGACGCCCCCAAGTGATCCGATGAATATTCGTCGTGATCGGTGAACGCCACAGCGAGGGGCAGCAGCGGAATGCGACGGAGCACGCTCGGACGCAGCACGGTCGAGATCACCGAACTGTCCTTCGGGGCCGCCGGAATCGGCAATCTCTACACCCCCGTGGAGCCCGCCGCCGCCGCGGCGGCGGTCGACGCCGCCTGGGACGCGGGCATCCGGACCTTCGACACCGCGCCGCACTACGGGCTCGGCCTGTCCGAACGCAGACTGGGCGAGGCCCTGCGCACCCGTCCCCGCGACGCGTACACCCTCTCCACCAAGGCCGGGCGGCTGCTCGAACCCTGCCCGCCCGGCGGAGACGACCTCGCAGGCGGCTTCGCCGTACCCGCCGACCACCGCCGCGTATGGGACTTCAGCGCCGACGGCGTACTCCGCAGCATCGAGGAGAGCCTGCTGCGGCTCGGCCTCGACCGGATCGACGTCGTCTATCTGCACGACCCGGACGAGCACGAGGAAGCCGCCTTCCGCCACGGCTACCCGGCGCTGGAGCGGCTGCGGGCCGAAGGCGTCGTCGGCGCGATCGGCGCCGGCATGAACCAGGCACCGATGCTCACCCGCTTCCTCCGCGACACCGACGTCGACGCCGTCCTGTGCGCCGGCCGCTACACCCTCCTGGACCAGAGCGCGCTCGCCGAGCTGCTGCCCGAAGCCGCCGCCCGCGGCAAGAGCGTTGTCGTCGGAGGAATCTTCAACTCCGGGTTGCTCGCCGATCCGCGCCCGGGGGCCACGTACGACTACACCGCCGCGCCCGACGACATCCTGCAGCGGGCTCTGCGGCTCAAGGCCGTCGCCGAACGCCACGGTGTACCGCTGCGCGCCGCCGCCCTCCACTATCCGCTCGCTCATCCGGCCGTCGCGGGCGCCCTGGTCGGCGCCCGCTCGGCCGATGAAGTACGGGACGCGGCCGACATGCTGGCCCTGGCCGTCCCGCCCGCGCTCTGGGACGAACTGCGCGCCGAAGGACTGCTCCCGATGGACAGGTATGCCCGAAAGGACGGGGACGCCTGATGAGAGTCGCCCTGCACACCACGGTGCGCGCCGACCGCATCGACGAGTACGAAGCGGCGCACCGCGAAGTCCCCAAGGAGCTCACCGCCGCGATCCGCGCCGCCGGCGTCACCTCCTGGACCATCTGGCGCAGCGGTACCGACCTCTTCCACCTCCTCGACTGTGCCGACTACGCCCAGTTGCTCGCCGCACTCGAGAAACTGCCCGTCAACATCGCCTGGCAGGCCCGGATGGCCGAACTCCTCGATGTGGTGCACGACTACTCCGCGGACGGCGCCGAAGCCGGACTGCCCGTCGTCTGGGAGCTGTGAGCCGATGGCGATCATCGACGCCCACCACCATGTGTGGGACCTCTCCGTACGGGACCAGGGCTGGATCACCGGCCCCGACCTGGCCCCCATCCGGCGCACTTTCTCCCTCGACGATCTCGCCCCCGAGGCCCGTGCCGCGGGCGTACGCGCCACCGTCCTCGTCCAGACGGTCACCGTCGCCGAAGAGACCCCGGAATTCCTCGCCATCGCCGACGGCAGCGACCTCGTCGCGGGCGTCGTCGGCTGGACCGACCTCACCGCCTCCGGCATCGCCGACACCCTCGCGGCCCTGCGTGAAGTCCCGGGCGGGGACCGCCTCGTCGGCATCCGCCACCAGGTCCAGGGCGAGCCCGACCCCGCCTGGCTGCTCCGCCCCGATGTACTGCGCGGCCTGGCCGCCGTCGCCTCGGCGGGACTCGTCTACGACCTCGTGGTGCTGCCGCACCAGCTGCCCGCGGCGACCGAGGCGGCGGCCAGGCTGCCCGAGCTCACCTTCGTACTCGACCATCTCGGCAAGCCGCCCATCGCCTCCGAGGAACTGGAGCCCTGGGCGACCGCAGTGTGCGCACTCGCGGCCAAGCCCAATACCGTCTGCAAGCTCTCCGGAATGGTCACCGAGGCGGCCTGGTCCACCTGGACCACGCCCGATCTGGCCCCGTACGCCGATACGGTCCTCGACGCCTTCGGCCCCGGCCGGCTGATGTTCGGCTCCGACTGGCCGGTCTGCCGGCTCGCCGCGAGCTACGCCGAGGTGGTCGCCGCCGCCCGCGCGCTCACCCACGGGCTGGCCGACGACGAACGCCGCGCCGTTTTCGAGACCACCGCGAGCCGCGTCTACGGACTGCCCCCGCGCGGTGAATCCCGGTAAACCTGCGCCCGCCCCGCCCCTTTGGCATCCTGGATGCATGCCGGAGCTGCCCGAAGTCGAAGCGCTGAGAGAGTTCCTCGACACCCACCTGGTGGGGCAGGAGATCGTCCGCGTCCTGCCGCTGGCGATCAGCGTCCTGAAGACGTACGACCCGCCGCTGACCGCCGTAGAGGGCGCCGAGGTCACCGCCGTGGACCGGCACGGGAAGTGGCTCGACATCAGCGTCGGCCCACTGCATCTGGTCACCCATCTCGCCCGGGCGGGCTGGCTCCAGTGGAAGGACGAGTTCCCGGCGGCGCCACCACGCCCCGGCAAAGGCCCGCTTGCTCTGCGTACCGTCCTCGCCTCAGGCGGCGGCTTCGACCTCACCGAAGCGGGCACCACCAAACGGCTCGCGGTCCATCTCGTACACGACCCGGCCGAGGTCCCCGGCATCGCCCGACTCGGCCCCGATCCGCTCGCCGACGGCTTCGACCGGGACACCTTCGCCGCGCTGCTCGCCGGGGAACGCCGGCAGATCAAAGGCGCGCTGCGCGACCAGGGCCTGATCGCCGGCATCGGCAACGCGTACAGCGACGAGATCCTGCATGCCGCGAAGATGTCGCCCTTCAAGCCCGTGCAGAACCTGAGCGAGGACGAAATCACCGTCCTGTACGAGGCCCTGCGTTCCACGCTGCGGGATGCCGTCGAGCGCACGCGCGGAGTCGCCGCCGGCCGGCTCAAGGCCGAGAAGAAGAGCGGTCTGCGCGTCCACGGCCGCACCGGTCAGCCGTGCCCCGTCTGCGGCGACACCATCCGCGAGGTCTCCTTCAGCGACTCCTCGCTGCAGTATTGCCCTACCTGCCAGACCGGCGGCAAGCCGCTCGCAGACCGCAGACTCTCCCGCCTGCTGAAGTAGCACAGGACCTGAGCTACCCCTTGAGGGAGATCAGAGGCTGTCCGTCGAGGGTGCGAACCTCCCAGCGGCCGATATCGCCGCTCGGCAGGTCCGTACCCCCCTCGATGTCCAGCGGGTCCTCGTGCCCCGGAGAACCCGGTATCCCGTAGCCACCGGCGGGCACCGCCCAGGTGAGGACCGGGTGTTCGATGCCGTCCTTGCCGATGGCGACAAGACGGCAGGCGCCAGGCCCCTTGAGACCCGACAGACGCAGAGCGACCGCCGTGCCCCAGGCCCGGTCCTGCGTCGCGGCGGCCGCAGTGACGCCCGTCGTGGCATCCTTCGCCACGATCTGCTGAAGGGCGGGGTTCCCGCTCCCGGCCTCCTCGAGCGCCACCGCCGCGGCGGGCAGGGCGACGATCAGAGCCGCGGCCGCCGCGACCAGCTTCAGCCGACGCCTGCGGCCGCGCCGCCGGACCGCGTCGACCTCGTCTGTCAGCCGGTCGAGCAGTCGCCTGCTGGGACGGACCTCGATCCGGTCGGGTCCAGCGAGCTCGGCCAGGGACGTGGCGGCCGAGGCGAAGTCGGAGAGCTGTACCGTGCACATCACACAGTCCGCCAGATGCTCCTCGAACCGGAACGCGTCCGCGGGCTCCAGGACGCCCAGCGCATAGGCGGCCACGTCCCGGTGCCGCTGCTGCAAGCTCATGGCGTCCTCGATTCGTCTCTCGCCCCGTTGCCGTACTGCGTCTGTAGCGGGTCTGTCGCGGGTCTGTAGTGGGTCTGTCGACCTGAAGTACGGACCAGGTGCGCGCCGTGCTCAACTCCGTGCGCGTCGAGCGCAACCGCCGGGCCGCCCGGACCGTGCCGCAGTATGAACGGCCCGCTTGCGGAACCGTCTTGAGACCGGGCGAGTACTGCCCGCATGATGTGTGCGTGACAGGTGGAGAGACGGGGACCAGCATGATCGTGCCGCACCCCGACAGCGCCCATGTGGAACTGCTGCTCGGCGCGTATGTCCTCGGTGCGCTCGGCCCGGCCGAGGACACCCGGGTTGCTGGCCACCTGCAGGTCTGCGACCCGTGCCGGATCGCGTACCTCGACATGGCCGACGCCCCCGCGCTGCTGGCGATGTTCTCCGAGGACGATCTGCTCGACAGGCCCGACAGGCCCGACGGCGACCAGACGCCGTAGTCCGGCCGTCGAGGCGCGCCTACACTCCGTAGCATGCTGCGTGTACTGGCTGTCGACGACGAGAAACCGGCACTCGAAGAGCTGCTCTACCTCCTGCGCTCCGACTCCCGCATCAAGAGCGCCGAAGGAGCCACGGACGCGACCGAGGCACTGCGCCGCATCGGCCGCGCGCTGGACGCGGGCCCGGACGGGGACGACGGCATCGACGTCGTCTTCCTCGACATCCACATGGCCGGTCTCACCGGTCTCGACGTCGCCAAACTGCTCGCCGGATTCGCCCGGCCGCCGCTGATCGTGTTCGTCACCGCCCACGAGGGCTTCGCCGTCCAGGCCTTCGACCTCAAGGCCGTCGACTACGTCCTCAAGCCGGTGCGCAGGGAGCGGCTGGCCGAAGCCGTACGCCGGGTCCGCGACCTGGTTGTCTCGGCGCGCGAGCCACGGCAGCCCGACCCGGCGGGCCCCGCGCTGCACACCCCCGTACCCAGCACCCCACCGGCCGTCGCACAGCATGCCCGAGGGGGGACCGCCGCCGAGCAGATACCGGTCGAACTTGGCGGTGTCACACGGTTCGTACCCATCGACGACATCGCCTATGTGGAGGCCCAGGGGGACTACGCCAGGCTGCACACCGAGGACGGCAGCCACCTGGTGCGCATCCCGCTGTCCACCCTTGAGGAGCGCTGGGCGTCGCGCGGGTTCGTACGCATACACCGCAGCCATCTCGTCGCCCTCGCCCGTATCGACGAACTGCGCCTGGACGCCGGGACGACCACCGTCCGGGTCGGCTCCGCCGAGCTCGCTGTCAGCCGCCGTCATGCGCGCCAGCTGCGCGAACTGCTGATGCGGCACGCCCGGGGCTGAGCGGGTGGACCCTGCCTGGACCCGGCCGACCGTTGGACGGGCGGACGGAGCCGCTCGTCGCCGCACCACAGCCGTACGGCGACGGGCGTCATCCGCTGACCGAGCCGTCGCAGGATTCGGCGGTAACCGCCCCCGCCCGCCGCCTAGCCTTGATCGGGTACGGGGAGAAGGGGCCTGATGTCCGACATCGAAGCACTGCTGGAGGAACTCCGGAGCCTGCCGAAGACCCGGGCGTCCAGCGCTCGTGACCTCGAGGCACTGCTCACCACGGTGAAGAGCGCGGCCGGGCGCTGGGCGGATGTGCTGTACGAGATCCAGGAATCGGCACACGGGCTGGCGGGCCCGCGCACCGAAGCCGCCCTCGAAGTCGCGTTCCGCAGGGCCGAGGAGTCCTACGTCGAGCTGGAGATCGCGCTGAGTGACTGCGCACAGCGCACGGGCGGCCACTGAGAGGCGTCGCCGTACCCTCCGTCTCGAGGAACGGCTGGTGTCTACCGTAGGTAATCGTCCCTGCGTAGACTCCACAGCTCCGGAGAGTTCGCCGACAGACGCTGGAGCGGACGACGATGTCTGCAGAGCAACAACCCCGCCGTGAGGTGGTCACCGGCGTGCCGCGCAGCGCCAGGCGCGCGCCCGGGCACGCCCCCGCCCGGTCCGAGATCAGCGAGCAGACGACACTCGGCGCCACGTATGTGCGCTCGCTCATGCGCAGCCAGCTGCGGGCCGCGCTTTACGCGCTCGGCACCCTCGCCCTGCTCGTCGGCTCGCTGCCGCTGCTCTTCGCGCTCCCGGCCGTCTTCGACGGAACCCTCTCCTCGCCCGAGCCCTTCGTCTGGGCGGCGCTCGGCGTGGCGGTCTACCCCGTGATGTGGCTGACCGCCCGCTGGTACGTGCGCCGGGCCGAGCGCAACGAAGAGGACTTCACCAGGCTCGTCGAAGGACGCTGACCTCGTGAACCAGACCTACGCGGTGACGGCTGTCACCGTCGTGGTGCTCGCCACCGTGCTCATCGGCGCGCTCGGCCTGCGCATATCGCGCACCACCTCCGACTTCTACGTCGCCTCCCGCACCGTGAAGCCCGGCCTCAATGCCGCCGCCATCAGCGGCGAGTACCTCTCCGCCGCCTCGTTCCTCGGCATAGCCGGGCTGGTCCTCCTGCAGGGCCCGGACATGCTCTGGTACCCGGTCGGTTACACCGCCGGCTATCTCGTCCTGCTGGTGCTGGTCGCCGCCCCGCTGCGCCGCTCGGGCGCGTACACCCTCTCCGACTTCGCCGAGGCCCGGCTGGAGTCCGCCGCCGTGCGCCGGCTCGCCAGCCTCTTCGTCGTCGGCATCGGCTGGCTCTATCTGCTGCCCCAACTACAGGGCGCGGGCCTCACCCTGGAGATCCTCACCGGCGCACCCGACTGGGTGGGCGGCCTCGTCGTCGCCTTTGTCGTCACCGGGGCCGTCGCGGCGGGCGGCATGCGCAGCATCACCTTCGTGCAGGCATTCCAGTACTGGCTCAAGCTCACCGCTCTGCTGGTGCCCGCGCTGTTCCTCGTCGCGGCCTGGGCCGGCGACGACACACCCCGGGCACGCTTCGACGCGCCCGCGGTCTTCCGCGAGCACACCGCCGTACGCATCGACGACACCGTCCGCGTCGATCTCGACGAGCCGCTGACCCTCACCGTCACCGGCGACGTCGACGACACACGGTACGAGGACCGGAAGATCACTCTCGACAAGGGCACCCACCGCATCGAGGCCGGGACGAAACTTGGCTTTCCGCAGGGTGCCGCAGTGCCCGAACGGGCCTCGTCGGGCACCGATCCGGCCAGCTGGTCCCAGCCGCTCTCCGGCGGCCGGGACGGCTACCACCTGTACGCGACGTACGGACTCATCCTCGCCACCTTCCTCGGCACGATGGGGCTTCCGCATGTCGCCGTCCGCTTCTACACCAGCCCCAACGGACGTGCCGCGCGGCGCACCACCCTCGTCGTCCTGGGGCTGATCGGCGCGTTCTATCTGCTGCCGCCCGTCTACGGCGCGCTCGGGCGGATCTACGCGCCCGAACTCTCCCTGACCGGGGACGCGGACGCGGCCGTGCTCGTGCTTCCGGAGCGGATGGTCGGCGGGATAGCGGGGGACCTGCTCGGGGCGCTGCTGGCGGGCGGCGCGTTCGCCGCGTTTTTGTCCACCGCGTCCGGACTGGCCATGTCCGTCGCCGGCGTCATCACGCAGGACGTGCTGCCCTCGCGCGGCGTACGGCACTTCCGACTCGCGACCCTCCTCGCCATGGCGGTGCCGCTTGCCGTCAGCATCGTAGCCACCAACGTGCCGGTCGCCGACGCGGTGGGGCTGGCCTTCGCCGTCTCGGCGTCCTCCTTCTGCCCGCTGCTGGTGCTCGGCATCTGGTGGCGAAGACTCACCCCGCCGGGTGCCGCCGCCGGGCTCGTCGTCGGCGGCGGGGCGGCGCTCACCGCGGTGATGGCCACCCGCGCCGGCCTCGCGCCAGAGGGCTGGGCGCACACCCTGATGGCCTGGCCCGCAGTGTGGTCGGTGCCCGTCGGCTTTCTGACCATGGTGCTGGTCTCGCTGGCCACGCCCAGCCACATACCTCCCGGCGCCACCGCCATCCTCGCGCGGCTGCACCTGCCGGAAGATCTCGTCGGCAGGCCGCAGCCCGAAGGAGCGGAACGATGACCGGGATGGGAATGGCCGCACTGGCAGCGGCCGGAGCGGTACTGCTCACGGCCGGAATCGCGCTCGGCAGGCTGACGGCACGGCGCGTCGTCAAGTCCGACCTCGACCTGGGCACGCCCGTCGAACGGGCCACCTTCCTCACCCTGCACACCGCATCGCTCGCCGCGCCCCCACTGCGCGCCGGCCTCACCGAGGACACCGCGCGCAAGGCCGCCCGGCGGCTGCGCTCGCTGCTGGGCACCGAGGCGCTCTGCCTCACCGACCGCGAATCAGTCCTCGCCTGGGACGGTCCCGGCGCCGACCACCACGAGCAGCGCGTGATGGTGCGCGTCGCGGAAATGCTGGACTCCGGGCGCAGCCAGAGCGTGCACACCGAGTGCGAGGAGCTGGAGTGCCCGCTGCGCTGGGCCGTGATCGCCCCGCTGACCGGCGAGGAGGGTGTGCTCGGCGCGCTCGTCGCCTATGGCTCGCGGGAGTCGGCCGTCCTGGTGCGGGCCGCGACCGAAGTGGCCCGCTGGGTCTCCGTACAGCTGGAACTGGCCGAGCTCGACCGGTCCCGCACCCGGCTCATCGAGGCGGAGATCCGTGCGCTGCGCGCCCAGATATCGCCGCACTTCATCTTCAACTCGCTCGCCGCGATCGCCTCCTTCGTCCGCACCGACCCCGAGCGGGCGCGTGAACTTCTCCTGGAATTCGCCGACTTCACCCGCTACTCCTTCCGCAGACACGGTGAGTTCACCAACCTCGCCGACGAGCTGCGTTCCATCGAGCAGTACCTGGCGCTGGCCGGGGCCCGCTTCGGAGACCGGCTCAAGGTGACACTCCAGGTCGCGCCGGAGGTGCTGCCGGTGACGCTGCCGTTCCTGTGTCTGCAGCCGCTCGTCGAGAACGCCGTCAAGCACGGCCTGGAGGACTCGAAGAGCGAATGCCGCGTCACGATCGCGGCGCGGGATGCCGGCGCCGAGGCGATGGTGACCATCGAGGACGACGGTGTGGGGATGGACCCGGACGTGCTGCGCGGGATCCTCGCGGGGGAGCGGACGCCGTCGTCGGGCATCGGCCTGTCCAACGTCGACGAACGGCTGCGCCAGGTGTACGGGGACGATCACGGGCTCGTCATCGAAACGGGCGCAGGCGCGGGCATGAAGATCACGATCCGGATCCCCAAGTACCGGGCGGGTGTGCACTCCTCGGCGGGCCGCCCGTCCACGGACTGAGATTTCGGCGCGGCGTTGAGTCGGCCCCCTGCCCGGTTCGTATCAACCGGTGGCAATAGACACCTACGTGGGGGAGTAAGCGACATGTGCACTGTACAGCCGACGGTGAGATCCGCCCGTGACGAGTTGTGCAGCCTGCTCGGCGCGCTCGACCCGGGCGACCGCGCGGTGGTCCATCAGCTCCATGTGCTGCGCAGCAGCCCCTTCGAGGCGGCCACCGCGCTCGGGCTTCCGGTGACCGAGGTGCATCTGCGGGCCACCCGCGCCGTGCGGCAGCTCAGCCGCGGGGCGAGGCAGCTCGGCGCCGCCTAGCCAGTCCCGGTGGCCTTCCTCCAGGTTCCTCGGAGCAGGCGGATGACCAGTAGAGGTGGATTGCAAGGTGGCTCAGCAGTAGAGGTGGATGGCCAGATGGCTCAGCGGAAGTCCCAACTGCCAGGCCGGCGTCCATATCTGCGCGTACTCGTCCACGGCCGCGTCCATCGGGTTCGGCGCGTGCCACGGATCGCCGCCCTCGCCGAGGTCGGCGGCGAGCAGCTCGGTCTGCCGCAGCCAGCTCCAGGTGCCCAGCCCGAGGGACAGATCCGGGTCGGCGCCGTCGCCCAGTTCGCTCTCCCGCTGCCGCCGTACGGCCAGCCGCTCCTCCACCCACTCCCGCCAGGGATGGCCGTACGAGGTCAGCGACAGCCACTCGTCGATGCGGGAGACCACCCGGACGCCCGCGAGCTCTTCCGCGCTGTCACACAGATAGATGGTGAGCGCCAGCGTCTCCCGGCCCGCCCGGAACTCGAGCGAGCCGCCCTCGACGAGAGCGCTCGTACGGAGCATCTCTTCGGCGATGTACTCGGCGCAGAGCCACGCCATGGGGACTGCCAGCCCGCCTCCGCTGGTGCCGTTCGAACTCTCGGGCCGCACGCTTCCCACCTTCCTCCCGGACGACTTCGTTGGGCGGCTTCGTGCGCCGACCCTGACGAAGAGCCTCCACCGAGAGACACGGCTGGGAGCCCGTATTTACTCAACTTGAGCGTGAGGTTTCGCATACGGTCGCCCCTTGGCCGTGATCCCAGGGGGACGAGGTAACCGGCGGGACATCCGGGGCGCGCGTGACTGGGCCACCCGCTCCGGAAGGGCGACACTCCCACCGGTGGACCAGCGAGCCGCGGCGCACCGATAATGCGGGACAGCGCGCGTCGACGATCGCTGGGCGGAGAGATTCCGCCTCCGTGGCGCGTCGGGGGGACGAGGTGGTGGCCGCCGTGTGGGTCGGTCGGGAAGAGCACGTCGGCATGGTGCGCACACTGCTCGACGAGGCTGTGGCAGGGCGCGGCGGCTCGGCGCTGGTGGAGGGCGAGCCGGGCGCCGGCAAGACCCGGCTCCTGGAGGAAGCGCTCTCAGCGGCGGAAGGGCTCGGCTGTCGCATCCGGCACGGCAGCGGCGACGAGCTGTGGCAGGGCTACCCTCTCCGGGCGGTGCTCGACTGTCTCTACGGTGACGGCGCCGCCGGGGACCGCGGCCGCGGCGAGATCGTCGGACTGCTGAACGGCGACGGCGCCGGCACACCGGCCTCAGAGACATCACTGATGGCGGCCATGGACCGGCTGCTCGCCCAGGTCGACGAGATCTGCGCCGAGCGTCCGCTCGTCGTCGCACTCGACGATCTGCAGTGGGCCGACGACGCCAGCCTGCTGATGTGGCAGCGCCTGACCAAGGCCGCACCGCGGCTGCCGTTGCTCCTGGTGGCCTCCTGCCGGCCGGTGCCCAGGCGCCGCGAACTCGACCGGCTGCGCGCCGGGTTGGTCGAGCGCGGCACTCTGCCCGTCCGCCTCGGACCCCTCACGCCTGAGGAGTCGGAGCGGTTCGTGGCGAGCCTGGCCGGCGCACCGCCGGGGCCCAGACTGCGCGGCCGCGTGGGGCTCGCGGGCGGAAACCCGCGCTACATCAAGGAGTTGGTGACCGGCCTGCTGGCCGAGGGAGCCATCGACATCGTGGGCGGGCGGGCCGAGCTCACCACCCCCGACGGGGGACGTGGCCATCTGTGCTCCCTGGCGGACAGGATCGGCTTCCTTACGCCGTCCTCGTACGAAACACTCCGTCAGGCCTCGCTCCTCGGAGTGGAGTTCGAGGCCGGCCAGCTCGCTGTCGTACTCGGCCGGACCACCCGCCAGCTCCTGGACGCCTTGGGCGAATCCATTGCCGCCGGGCTGCTGAGCGACACCGGTGACCGGCTGCGCTTTCGCCACGAGGTGATCCGGGAGGCGCTGTACGCCGACATTCCCGGCTCGGTGCGGTCGGCGCTGCATCACGACACCGCGCGGGCCCTGGCCGACGCCGGAGCGTCCCCGCCCGTCGTCGCCGGGCAGCTGCGGGGAGTGTCGGGCCCGATGACGGGGTGGGCGGTGCGCTGGCTCGTGGAGCACGCCGGAACCCTCAACGCCCAGTCGCCGGTTCTCGCGGCCGAGTTGATCGAGCGGGCCATCGAGCAGGGCTGGCCCACCGACGCCGACCGCCCCGTCCTCGAAGAGCGCCTCGCCGAGGCGGCGACGCTGCTGCGCCGCCCCCAGTCGGCGGGTCTCGTACGCACCATGCGCGACCGTGCGCAGGACCCGGCGCGCCGGGCGGTCCTCGGCTTCATGCTGACCTCGGCGCTGATGGTGCAGGGAGACATGGCCCAGGCGCTGAAGGCCACCGAGGAGGCTCTGGCGGAGCCCGGTCTCTCCGTCGCCTGGCACATCAGACTCGTGGCCTGCCGGGTGCTCTGCCACGCGGACCTGGACCGGCTCGACGCGGCGCGCGCCGAGGGTGAGGAGGCGGTCGCGGCGGCGGAGCGGCTCGGGGACCCGCTCGCCGAGGCCGAGGCGCGCCATGCGATGGCGTACGTGTACTACCGGCTCGGCCGGGAGCGGGAGGCCCTCCGCCACGGCGCGCAAGGCATCGCCCGGGCGCGGCAGATCCCGGCCGCCGCGGACATCCGCCTGTTGATGCTCGCCAATGTCGCGGAGGGACACGACAGGCTCGACGAGCCGGAGGACACGGAGCAGGCTCTCGACGAGGCGCGGACACTGGCCCGGCGCGTGGGCTCCACGGGCCGGCTCGTCGGCATGGAGGCGCGCTCCGCCGAATTCCACTTCCGGCGTGGACGCTGGGACTGCGCGGCCGGACATCTGGAGCGGGCCGCCGAACTCAAGGTCTTGGACGGGTGGGTTCCAGTGCTGGTCCACGGCATGCACGCGCTGATCCTCGGCCACCGCGATCAGCGCGCCGGCGCCCTGCGCCATCTGGAGCGGGTCGAGCCGGACGCTCTGGCCGCCGGCACGGCGGTGCTCCGCGACGCAGGCCACCTGTTGCTGGCCCGGGCACTGCTGGCGGAGCGCGACGGCCGCCCGCGGGACGCGTTGCGGGTGCTGCTGCCCGTGCTGTCCGACGAGTACACGGCCGGCATGGTCCATGAACGCCACTGGCTGCTGCCCGAAGTGGTCCGACTCGCCCTGGAGTCGGGGGACGCCGGGAGCGCCGAGGCCGCGGTTGCGGCCTGCGAGGCGGAGGCGGCGAAGGCCCCCGAATACCCCGGCCCGAGGACCGCGGCGATCCGCTGCCGGGGCATGTTCGCCCAGGATCCCGCGCCTCTCGCGCAGGCGCTCTCGTACTACGAGGGCGGCTCGTGGCCGCTGCTGCTGGGCCAGACGCTGGAGGATCTCGCGGTGGCGCAGGCCTGGCACGGCGACCTCGCGGCATCGCGGGTCAGTCTGGACCGGGCCGTGGAGGCGTACGGCGGTCTCGGCGCCCAGTGGGACATCGCCAGGGCCGACGCGCGGCTGCGCACGCTGGGGGTGCGCCGGGGCAGCCGTGCGACACGCCGCAGGGCCACCAGCGGCTGGGAGTCGCTCACCCCCGCCGAGCTGAAGGTCGCGCTGCTGGTCGCACAGGGGCGGTCCAACCCGGAGATCGCCACCGAGCTGTTCCTGTCCCGGCGGACCGTCCAGACCCATGTGTCGCACATCCTGGGCAAGCTGCAGATGCGGTCGCGCACCGAGGTGGCGAGGGAGGCCGCACTGCAGGCCGCGGGGGAGTGAGAGGGGTCAGGCGGTCACCGCGCCGTAGCCGGGCAGCACCTTGCGCAGGGCGCGCAGCGCGTAATACGTACGGGACTTGACCGTGCCCGCGGGGATGCCGAGCGCCTCGGAGGCCTCGGCCACCGACAGCCCCCGGAAGTAGATGTGCACCAGCACCTCGCGGTGCTCCCGGCTCAGCATCCTGACGGCGTCGCGCACATCGAGCGCGGTCGACGACGACTCGGTGTGGTCGTCGGCCACCCGGGAGTGCTCCAGGCTCTCGGCGGCCACCTCGGCCGGGCGGGCCTGCCGGGCCCGGCGCGCGTCGATCGCGAGCCGGCGGCCCACGGTGAACAGCCAGGGGCGCATCGACTCGTGGTCGGTCTCCAGCGCCTCGGGGTGTTTCCAGGCACGCACCAAGGTCTCCTGCACCAGATCCTCCGCCCGCTGCCGGTCCCCGTAGGTGAGTCCGAGGAGGAAGCCGAAGAGGGCCCTGCCGTGCTCACGCTGCAGCTCGGCGAGCACCCGCTCGTCGGTACGGGGCGCGGTCGCGGTGGCGCCGGTCTGCTGGTCCAGGGTGGTTGTCACCGTAACTCTCCTTCTGAGGGCCGGGTGGGGTGAAGACCCCGTCGGCCGGGCCGCACCGACCCTCAGAGCGTGGCGGGACGTGCCCTCGGAGTTATCCGCCACCTGGCGTATACGGGCCTGCTGGGCGCTCAGCGGCAGAATGGGACGACGAGGGCGGCGACGAACGGTCGAACGGGCGCGACGAGCGGTACGGCGGGCCGGTGCGCGGCGTCAGGGACGGCCCGCGCTCGCCGTCGCACGCGGGCGCGCGTAGCCCGGCAGGCAGCGGGCGAGCGCACGCAGTGCGTAGTACGAACGCGACTTGACCGTCCCCGCCGGTATCCCGAGCGCCTCGGCGGCCTCGTTGACGCTCAGCCCGTGGAAGTAGATCTGCACCAGCACCGCACGGTGCTCGGGGCTCAGTGACTCCACGGCGGCCCGGACGTCGAGCGCGGCGACGGCCGCCTCTGTGACGTCCGCCGGGTCCGGCGTGGTGGCCAGGACCCCGTCGCCGATCTCGGTGGGACGGGCCAGCCGGGAGCGGCGGGCGTCGATCGCGAGGCGGCGGCCGACCGTGAAGAGCCACGGCCGCATCGACTCATAAGGGCCGTCGAACGCCTCGGGGTGTTGCCAGGCCCGTACGAGCGTCTCCTGCAGCAGATCCTCGGCGCGCTGCTGGTCCCCGTAGGTCAGGCCGAGCAGAAAGCTGAACAGAGCGGGGCCGTGATCACGCTGCAGCTCCGCCAAGGCCCGCTCGTCGGTTGTCGCGGAAGCGGTCGCGGTCGCCATTGCCAACACCTTTCGTGCAGAGTCGCTGCTACGTGGCGTATACGAACGCATCCGGGCGCGGAGGGACAGATGACGCACGGTTGTCTTCGGCGAGCGGTCGCACGGAGCGGCGAATGGTGCGGTGAACGGTCGGCGCACACGTCAGGGACCGGTGGCCGCCACCGTCGTATTGCTCACCGCCGCGGCAGGCTGCGCCGGACAGTCCCCCACCCGCATGGGTTACCGGCTACGGAACGACAGTCACCGGCCAGCGCCCGGCCTTCACCAGACGGACCGCCACCGACCCGATGATCCGGTGTCCCGCCGACTCCGAAGCCCCGACCACCACGGCGTCCGCCTTCAGCTCGTCGGCCGCTGTGACCAGTCCGCTGTACGGGTCACCGCGGACGGTGTGGAACTCCCAGCGGACGTCCCAGATCCCCTTGACCCGCTCGGCGGCGGAACGGATTTCGGCCACCAGCTCCTCGGCGATCTCCCCGGTCGTGTCCCCGACCGGGACGCCGAACGCCGCGCCCGCCGGCATCACCGGCTGGACGTACACGATGGCGAGCAGAGCGTTCTGCCGACGGGCGAGACCGCCCGCGTACGCCGCCGCCCGCAGCGAGGAATCGGAACCGTCCACGCCGACCACGATGACCTTCGGGCCGTCAGTGCCGCGTTCGAATTGGTGCGGTTGCTGCCGGGGCTGCTCTGTCACACCAACGAGGCTAGTCGCTCCCGACAGGCGGCCCGCCGATGGCCTCCTTAGAGTGCAGATCATGAGTGTCACCGTGCAGGAGCCGACTCCCGCCCGTGGCAGCTTGCTGAGCAGGGTGCCCGGCGCATTCGCGATGTTCTTCGGCGCACTCGGCGTGTTCTGCGTCGTTCTCTCACTCATCCCTCCGCTGCGGCATGTGCTGCGACCGGTCGCCCTCTTCCTGGACCGGGTCACCGTCCCCGTCAGCGCGAACCTCGCCTACGCCGCGTTCCTGCTGCTGCTCGCCGCGGCCATCGGCGCCCGCAAGAAGGCCGCCTGGTGGCTGGTCGTCGGCTATCTGACCCTGCTGCTGATCACCGACGTACTGGTGCTGATCTTCGACAGGGACTGGGCCTGGATCCCCAGTCTGGTGCTGTGCGCGATCGCCCTGGCGGTGCTCGTCATGGCCCGCGGGGAGTTCTACGCCGAGACCCGGCGTGGCGCCCTGCGGCGCGCGCTCCTCGTCCTGGTCCTCGGGCTCGCCGCCGGAATCCTTGTCGGCTGGGGTCTTGTCGAGCTGTTCCCGGGCGGGCTGCCCCAGGGCCAGCGGCTGCTGTGGGCCGCCAACCGGGTGCTCGGCGGACTTGTCTCGGGCGACGAATTCGACGGCCGCCCGCCGCGCCTGCTCTTCTTCCTGCTCGGCCTCTTCGGTGCGATCGCCCTGCTCAGCGCCGCTGCGACGCTGTTTCGCTCGCAGCGCATGGAAGCCGCCCTGCACGGTGACGAGGAGCCCCGAATCCGTGCCCTGCTCGGCGCCTACGGCGCCCAGGACTCACTCGGCTACTTCGCCACCCGCCGCGACAAGGCGGTCGTCTTCTCACCCAACGGCAAGGGCGCCGTCACCTACCGCGTCGAGGCAGGCGTCTGCCTCGGCAGCGGCGATCCGGTCGGTGACCGGGCGGCATGGACCCCCGCCATCGAGGCCTGGCTGGACGTCGCCAGACGCTACGCCTGGGCCCCCGCCGTGATGGGCGCGTCCGAGGAGGGCGCCAAGGTCTTCGCCCGCTCCGGGCTCGGGGCGATCCAGCTCGGCGACGAGGCGATCTTGAATGTCGGACGCTTCGACCTGAACGGCCGTGACATGCGGGTCACCCGGCAGGCCGTGAACCGTGTGCAGCGAACCGGCGCCACCACCCGGATCCGCCGTCACTCCGCCCTGAGTGACGAGGAGATGCGGCGCATCGTCGACAAGGCCGACGCCTGGCGGGACACCGAGACCGAACGCGGCTTCTCCATGGCGCTCGACCGCCTCGGCGACCCGGCCGACGGCGACTGCCTGCTCGTCGAGGCCCTCGACGGGGACGGCCATCTGATGGCCCTGCTCTCCTTCGTGCCATGGGGCAGGGACGGCATCTCCCTCGACCTGATGCGCCGTGACCGCACCGCGCCCAACGGCGTCATGGAGTTCATGGTCGCCGAGCTGTGCGCCCATGTGCACCGAGTCGGCATCCGCCGGATCTCCCTCAACTTCGCCGTCTTCCGCTCCGCGTTCGAGGAGGGCGCTCGCATCGGCGCGGGCCCCGTCCTGCGGATCTGGCGCAAGCTGCTCCTCTTCTTCTCCAAGTGGTGGCAGCTGGAAGCCCTGTACCGCTCCAACGTCAAGTACCAGCCCGAGTGGTATCCGCGCTTCCTCTGCTACGGCGACGGCGGCTCCCTCGCCCGAGTGGGCCTCGCCTCCGGGATCGCCGAGGGCTTCGTCTCCGTACCGAGCCTGCGCAAGCTCTGGGGGAAGGGAAAGGGACGGCCGAAGGGAGTGGTCACCCCCGTCACCACCGAGGGGCTGCCGTCCATCGACTCGCTCGGCCTGGTGGGTCCGGACTCGCCCGCCTCGGCAGGGGAGCAGCGACTGCCCGAGCAGGTGCGGATCCGCCACCGCAAGCTGGAGCGGCTGCGCGCCAACGGTACCGACCCCTACCCGGTCGGAATCGCCCAGCGGACCGACACCCTCGCCGAGATCCGGGCCGCGACCCCCGCGCCCGAACCCGGCACCCGCACCGGCCGCAAGACCACCGTCGCCGGGCGCGTGATGGCCGTACGCGACCTCGGCGGCGTCGTCTTCGCCGTACTGCGCGACTGGTCCGGCGACCTCCAGCTCGCCCTCACCCGCGAGGACTGCGGAGAGGGAGTGCTGAACGACTTCACCTCCGTCGTCGACCTCGGCGACCACATCACCGCCGACGGCGAGATCGGCGCCAGCGACAAGGGCGAGCTCTCCGTCTTCGTCACCGAGTGGCAGCTGACCGGCAAATGCCTGCGCCCGCTGCCCGACAAGCGGCACGGCCTGGCCGACCCCGAGGCCCGGGTCCGCCGCCGCTATCTCGACCTGGTGGCGAGCCCCGAGGCCCGCGATGTCGTACGCCACCGATCCACCGCCGTCCAGGCACTGCGCCAGGGCCTGCTGGACCGCGGCTATCTCGAGGTCGAGACGCCGATGCTCCAGCAGATCCACGGCGGCGCCAACGCCCGCCCCTTCACGACGCACATCAACGCCTACGACCTCGACCTGTATCTGCGCATCGCGCCCGAGCTGTATCTGAAGCGGCTGTGCGTGGGCGGTCTGGAGAAGGTCTTCGAGATGGGCCGCACCTTCCGCAACGAAGGCGTCTCCTACAAGCACAACCCCGAGTTCACGATGCTGGAGGCCTATCAGGCCTTCGCCGACTACGACGTGATGCTCGATCTGACCCGTGAGCTGATCCAGGGCGCGGCCACCGCGGCCTTCGGCGCCCCGATCGCGCACAAGGCCGGCCCGGACGGCAGACTCGTCGCCCACGACATCTCCGGCCCCTGGCCGGTCAAGACGCTGTACGGAGCGGTGTCCGAGGCGCTCGGCGAGGAGGTCGACGCCGACACCGACGAGGCCGTGCTGCGCCGACTGTGCGACCGGGCCGGCGTCCCGCACATCCCGGACGACACCCGCGGCGATGTGGTGCTCGAAATGTACGAGCGCCTCGTCGAGGAGCGGACCAAGATGCCCACCTTCTACAAGGACTTCCCGACCGACGTCTCCCCGCTCACCCGTCAGCACCGTCGCGACCCACGGCTCGCCGAACGCTGGGACCTGGTGGCCTTCGGTACGGAACTGGGCACCGCCTACTCGGAGTTGACCGACCCCGTGGAGCAGCGGCGCAGGCTCACCGCCCAGTCGCTGCTCGCCGCCGGCGGCGACCCGGAGGCCATGGAGATCGACGAGGACTTCCTGGACGCGCTGGAGTACGCCATGCCGCCGACCGGCGGTCTCGGCATCGGAGTCGACCGGCTCGTCATGTTCCTCACCGGGCTGACCATCCGCGAGACGCTGCCCTTCCCGCTGGTGCGCCGCAGCTGACGGCCTGAACCCTCCCGCTGCTCCCATCGGGTGCTTTCGCTTGTATTACCGGTGTTGATGAGGTGCCCGGGGCGGCAGCCGTGCGAGCAGTTGGTCATGAAAACGGATCAGATGCTCCCGGGGCGTCGGTCGGTGCTGCGCATCGCCGCCTGCCTCGGCGCAGCCGCCACCGCCGGGCTGCTCTTCACCGAGCGGGGGTCGGCCCCCGCCAGGACCTTGGTCCCACGCCCGGCAGCGGGTGCCCGGGCCGTCGCGCGCCCGCCGGCCAAGGCATCGGCCTACCGGCTGCAGCCCATGACGGCGTACTCTCCGCCGAGATTCCGGCGGGCGATGCCACCCGTGCGCCAGCGGCCCTTTCTGAAAGTGTCGGAGGCCGGGCGCACCATGGTGCTCACCTTCGACGACGGCCCCGATCCCCGCTACACGCCGGACATCCTGAGCACCCTGCGCAAGTACGAGGTGCCCGCGATGTTCTTTGTCTGCGGCGAGTTGGCCTCGGACCACCGCGATCTGCTCCGTGAGATGGCCGACGACGGGCATGTCGTCGGCAACCACACCTGGTCGCACCCTCTGATCCCGAAGCTCCCGCCGTCCAGGATCCGCGACGAGCTGGGCCGTACCAGCGAAGTGATCGAAGAGACGCTGGGCACACCGCCGCTCTGGTACCGGGCTCCGTTCGGAGCCTGGAACAAGCACTCCTTCGAGATCGGCGCGCAGCTCGGCATGGAGCCGCTGGCGTGGACCGTCGACACCCTCGACTGGACCGAGCCCGGCACGAAGACAATCGTCCGCCGCGTGCTGGACGGTGCGGGACCCGGCGTCGTCGTACTGTCGCACGACGCGGGCGGCGACCGCTCGCAGAGCGTCGCCGCGCTGCGCAGCTATCTGCCCGAGCTGCTTGACGCCGGGTACCGCATCACCGTTCCGCGCCGCTGAGCCGCGCGGCGGCTGCTCGACGCCACGCGTCAGCTTGCACGCAAGGGCCGCGATCAGCGGATCCTGACCATCCGTGCGAACACGACGACGTTCCCGTCGTAGCCGTTCGCCTTGGAGTAGCCGCCGCCGCAGGTGATCACCCGCAGCTCCGCCTGCCCTGTGTCGCCGTACACCTGGGAGCCGGGGAAGTCCTCCTTGGAGAACACCTCGACGCCGTACACCTCGAAGACCACGGTCTTGCCGTCGAAGCGGCTCACCTCGACATGCTGGCCCTTCTGGATGGAGCCGAGGCCGTAGAAGACGGCAGGCCCGGAAAGGTTGTCGACATGGCCTACGACGACCGCCGTGCCGCGCTGGCCGGGGGCGATGCCGTTCTGGTACCAGCCCGCCAGATTGGGGTCGTGCGCGGGCGGCGCGGCGATCCAGCCTTCCTGGTCCAGGCCTACATTCACGACGGGAGCGTCCACGTTGATCGCCGGAATCCGCACGCGTTCCGCGGCCGCGTACGCGAGCGGCTCGAGGTCGACAGGGATGAACGTCTCGCCCTGGGCGCGGCCGGTCAGCGAGGCGGCCGCCGCAGGCTGGGGCGGTCCGAGGGAGACATCCGAGCCATTCCTTATAAGGGCGATTCCGCTGAGCAGGGCGAGGGCCAGCACGCCCCAAGGTGAGCGCCTCTTCTTCTCCGAGCCGCCGTAGTGCAGGCCCATGGTTCTCCCTTCGTGGCGTCTGTAAGCACGCTAAGCGCGCTCTGTCCACGCGGCGAGGAGGGAGGGGCGAACGGGTGGTGGGCCTGGACGATGCCCCATCCGAGCAATCAGTCATTAAAAAATTTCTGACGGTCTGTGACCTGCGGCTCAGTCAGGTCCCCCGGCGCGTCGTCGGCGTGTCGCCTCACTGGGGTGGACCAGTGTCGAAATGCGGGGTTTGTTCGCCCCAGTGAGTGTTCGTCATGGAAGGCGTACTCGTCGATTTTCCCGGAGCGCCCGCTTTGGGGCGTCTTCCACAGGAGGTTCTACGATGCGTTCAACACGCTCTCTCGCAGTGGCCGCGGCCGCCGTCGCGGCCGTCGCGCTCACTGCCCCGCTGGCCGCCGCGGGCGGCGACGTCGATCCAGGGGGAATCGGTCAAGGTCAAGTTCAAGGGGGGATCGGCCCGGGAGACTACTTCCTGGGAGATAACGGTCAGGGCGGCAATGGTCAGGGAAATAACGGTCGGGGAGACAACGGTCGGGGCGGGAACGGCCAGGGAGACAACGGCCGGGGAGATAACGGTCGGGGCGGGAACGGCCAGGGAGATAACGGTCGGGGAGACAACGGCCAGGGAGGCAACGGCAACGGCCAGGGGAACAACGGCCGGGGAGACAACGGCCAGGGAGGCAACGGCAACGGCCAGGGCGGCAACGGCAACGGCCAGGGGAACAACGGCCAGGGCGGCAACGGCCAGGGCGGCAACGGCAACGGCCAGGGCGGCAACGGCAACGGCCAGGGCGGCAACGGCAATGGCCAGGGCGGCAACGGCAATGGCCAGGGCGGCAACGGCAACGGCCAGGGGAACAACGGCCGGGGAGACAACGGCCAGGGCGGCAACGGCCAGGGCGGCAACGGCAACGGCCAGGGCGGCAACGGCAATGGCCAGGGCGGCAACGGCAATGGCCAGGGGAATAACGGTCGGGGAGACAACGGCCAAGGCGGCAACGGCCAGGGAGACAACGGTCGGGGAGACAACGGCCAAGGCGGCAACGGCCAGGGAGACAACGGTCGGGGAGACAACGGCCAAGGCGGCAACGGCCTAGGCGGGAACGGCCACCAGGGAGTCAACGGTCTGGGCGGCGGTCAGGGGGGCAACGGTGCCATCGCCATCAACGTCAACCCGCGATCCGTACACCAGGGCGGCACCCTGACGATCTCGGTCCAGGGCTGCAAGCGCGGTGGCACGGTCACGTCCAACGCCTTCCCGCAGACCAATCTCTCCGCGAACTCCAACGGTATTTCGACCGCCGTCGCGCGGATCCACAACGACGCGGCGCCGGGTCAGTACAACCTGGCGGTCAGGTGCAATGACAACTCAAGGGTCGCGACCGATCAGTTCACCGTGCTCGCAGGCCGGGGCGCGCTCGGCGGTCTCGGCGGCTCCGTCGGCCCCAGCTCCACCGAGATGGCGATCGGCGGCGGGCTGGTGCTCACCGCGGCCGTCGGCGGCAGTCTCTTCGTCGCCCGTCGCCGCCGTATGGTCAGCACAGACGCCTGACCGACTGAACATCCTCGTCAGACGTCGATACGCCCGTCGCCCCGAGTCCTGGGCCAGGACTCGGGGCGACGGGCGTATCAGGGGGGTGTTACGGGCGCAGCCCTCAGTGCTGGCGGCCCTCCCTCCGCCTGCGGACGACGAAGATGGTGGCGGTGGCCGCGGCCACGACCAGTGCGGTGCCGGCCGCGAGCTGCCCGGCGTTGAGCCCCCCGATGCTGCCGCCGATCCCGCCCCTGGCGGGCCCGGGTGCGGTGGCGGTGGCGGTGCTGCCGATGGTCGGAGTGGACCTTCCGCCCGAGATCATGAGGTTGAACGATCCGGTTCCCTGCCCGGGGCAGTTGAACTGGACCGAGTACTGCGCGCCGACTCTGGCGTCCGAGTCGACAACGGCAGTGGTGGAGGAGCCCGGGCGGATGGTGACGGTGTCGAAGACCCCGGAAGTGGCGGTGGCCGTCGTGTTGCATCCGCTGGCGGACAGAGTGACGCGCCCGCCCGGCGCGACGGTCGAGGGGCTGACGCTGAAAACGGGCGACGTCACCTGGTTGTCGGCTGCCGCCGCGGTGGGGGCGGTCAGCGTGAATGAGGCCACTCCCAGCAGAGCGGCGGATGCGACACGTATCGCACGCATGGACATTCCTCCGGGTCTCCGAGGAGCAGCTGCGGAACGGATTTCCACAAAATGCAGAGAATGCACCTCGATGACCGAAACGCTAAAAGGGGCGGTTACCCACCGCGATCGCTGTCGCGCGAATGGGGTAACGATGTCCCCCGTGCGGCGCACCGCCCGGGCGTGTCACGGCGTCATTTCCGCTGCCGGCTGAGGGAGCGACCGCGTGCCGCGAGCGTACGACCGGGGTGTACTGGGGACGCAAGCCGTCCGGGCAGACAAGGAGCGCAGGCATGTCCGAGCTGTATCCGCCGATCCAGCCGCACGCACAAGGCATGCTCGATGTCGGCGACGGACACCTCGTCCACTGGGAGGTCTGCGGCAACCCTGACGGTAAGCCTGCCCTGGTCGTCCACGGCGGTCCGGGCTCCGGGTGCTCCACGGGCGTACGCAGCTACTTCGACCCGGACCGCTACCGCGTCGTCCTCTTCGACCAGCGGGGCTGCGGCCGCAGTACTCCGCACGCCGCCGATCCGGCGGCCGACCTGACCCACAACACCACCGGCCATCTCCTCGCCGACATGGAACGGCTGCGGGAGCACCTCGGCATCGAGCGCTGGCTGCTTTTCGGCGGATCCTGGGGTTCGACGCTGCTTCTCGCGTACGCCGAGCGGCATCCGCGGCGGGTGTCGCAGATCGTCGTCAATGGGGTCACCACGACCCGGCGGTCGGAGATCGACTGGCTCTACGGTGGCGTCGGACGGTTCTTCCCCGAGGAGCACGAACGCTTCAGGTCCGGCGTTCCCGAGGCTGACCGAGAGGGCGACATCGTCGCTGCCTACGCGCGCCTGATGGCGGACCCCGACGTCGGCGTACGGGAGCGTGCCGCCGCCGAATGGTGCCGCTGGGAGGACGCCGTACTGTCCCTGGAACCCCAGGGCGGGCCGAGTCCCTACAGCGGCCGCCCCTCTGCCGCGCGGCTGGCGCTCGTACGGATCGCCTCCCATTACTTCGCGCACGGCGCTTGGCTGGAAGAGGGCTCCCTGCTGCGCGAGGCGGATCGGCTCAAAGGAATTCCCGGCGTCCTCTTCCACGGCCGACTGGATCTGAGCAGCCCGCTCGACACCCCCTGGGAACTGACCCGCGTCTGGCCCGACGCCGAACTCGTCGTGGTCGACGACTCGGGGCACAAAGGCAGCGCTTCGATGCGGGCACAGATACGCGGCGCACTCGACCGGTTCAGTTCCCTGAGTGACTGACGGAGTCAGTGGTGCGGTTGAGATCAAGCCATTCCGTCTTGGGGCGAATTCCCCTGGTGGAAGGGGGATTTCGACGATTCGCGACTGCGACTGAAGAAGATTTTTTCAAACGTGTTGAACACATCGCGCCCCGCTGTCCGTACCTAGGGCCATGAACGGCGCACCTTGGCGCCGAGGCAAGATCGATGGACTACGGGAGTGGACATGAACACCTGGCGGAACGCCTCGCTCGCGGTGACTGCGGCGGCCGTACTCGCGCTGACGACGGCGTGCGGTCAGGACAAAGGCACGGAGAACCCCAATGGTCAGGCGGTAGGCGCGGCCAACCCGGCGGCGCAGCCCGGCGCCGGCGGCTACGGCTCGGACTACGGCGGCGCCGCCGCGGACCAGGCGGCCGCGAAGCCGGCCGGCCAACTTGCAGTCTGGGACAGCAAGGAGCTCGGCAAGGTCGTTACCGACAGCGCCGGCTTCACGCTCTACCGCTTCGACAAGGACACCGCCAGCCCGCCGAAGTCCAATTGCGAAGGCGAGTGCGCGAAGGCATGGCCCGTGGTGGCTGCCGGCGGCGCCTCTGCCGCTCCCGGCACCGACGCCTCACTGATCGGCGAGGTCACCAGGGCCGACGGCTCCAAGCAGCTCACCATCGGCGGCTGGCCGATGTACCGCTATGCCAAGGACGCCAAGCCCGGCGACGCCAAGGGCCAGGGCGTGGGCGGCACTTGGTACGCCGCCGCCCCCGACGGCAAGAAGGCCGGCGGTGGCGCGGGTGCCGGGGCGGGCTCCGGAGACTACGGCGACGGCGCGGGCGCCGGTGAGGAGGCGGGCGGCGACGCCGCCGACCTGGCCGGGCTCTCGGTCCGCAAGGACCCCAAGCTCGGCGAGATCGTCGTCGACAAGAACGGAATGACGGTCTACCGGTTCGAGAAGGACTCCGCCTGGCCCATGAAGACGGCCTGCACCGGCGATTGCCTCAAGAAGTGGCCGGTTGTCGACCCCGTAGACAAGAACGACACCGAGGGAATCCTCAAGAAGGGCTTCGTCACCTTCAACCGTCCCGACGGAATCAAGCAGCAGACCATCGACTGCTGGCCGATCTACACCTTCTCGGGCGACGCCAAGCCCGGTGACACCAACGGTCAGGGCGTTGGCGGCACCTGGTACGCGGTATCTCCCCAGGGCAAGCTGGTCGGAGCGCCCAAGTAGTCCCCACGCCGCGCGTCCGGCCCGGAGCCGGCCCGTCTCACGCCCCCCGCGTGATGACGGGCCGGTTGCTGTGTAACGTCGGCGTGTGACCAAGAACGGACCGCTAATTTCCGTTTGGGCTCGCTCTCTTGGCGGGCGATCAGTAGCCTCGGCTCGAACACTGGCCATGGACATGGCCGAACTCCCCCGTGGCGACTTGTTGGAGACATCGATGGAGCGTCCCGCCTGGGCCCCGCAGGGCATCGACATATCGGTGCCGAGCGTGTCCCGCATTTATGACTACTACCTGGGCGGCTCGCACAATTTCGAAGTCGACCGGGAAGCTGCCCGCAAGGCCATGGAGTTCATGCCGGGCCTCCCCAAGATCATGCAGGCGAACCGCGCGTTCATGCGACGGACCGTGAATTACGCGGTGAGCGAGGGCGTCACCCAGTTCCTCGACATCGGCTCCGGCATTCCGACCTTCGGCAATGTCCATGAAGTGGCACAGAAGGCCAGCGCCGAATCCCGGGTCGTGTACGTCGACCACGACCCGGTCGCCGTCTCACACAGCCGGGCCGTGCTGGACGGCAACGAGCAGGCCGTCGTCGTCTCCGCCGACCTGCGCAAGCCGCAGCAGATACTCGACAGCCCCGAGACGACCGGACTGCTCGACCTGGAGCGGCCCGTGGCGCTGCTCCTCGTCGCCGTACTGCACTTCCTCGAGGACGAGGACGACCCGCAGAGCGCCGTCGCGGAGCTGCGGGACGCGCTCGCGCCCGGCAGCCTCGTCATCGTCACCCACGCCTCGTACGAAGGAATCCCGGTGCCCAAGGAACAGGCGGGCGGCGCCGTCGACGTCTACCAGAACATACGCAACCCGCTGGTCATGCGCTCGCGCGAGGAGATCGCGCGGTTCTTCGAGGGGTACGAGATGATCGAGCCCGGGCTGGTGTCCATGCCGCTCTGGCGGCCCGACACTCCCGCCGAGCAGGAGGACCCATATGCCTTCGCTGGCTTCGCCGGGGTGGGGCGCAAGGCGTGATGGCGCCGTCGCAGGCGGCGGGTTCAGCGGCGGACCCGGACGGCCTGGAGGACAGACTCCGCAGATTCGCCACGATCTGGAGCCGTGCCATCTTCCCGGTGACGGCCACATCGCTGACCCGGCCCGAGGTCGAAGAGCATCTGCTGCCGCTGGCCCGGGAGTTGTGCCTCTCCCTGCACGCGCGCCCCTTCGACCCACAGGTCGCGCAGCGGGTCGGAGCCGCCCTCGTCGAGGCACACTGCACGGACCCCGAGGCGCTCAGCCGCACGCTCGGCGTCATCGACGCGTACCTGGTGCTGTACTGCGGCAGTGGTGATCCCGAGCAGTCGGCCGAGGAGAGCCGGGCCCGCTGCGCGAAGCTGCAGCACGCGCTGGCCGCCGGCTTCGCCCAGGGACTGCGCGAGCGTACGCTGGCCGAGCAGGAGGCCATCGCCCGCTCCTCGTTGCTGGCCCGCAGCGACGCGATGCAGGCGCTGCACGCCACGGAGGCGCGCTTCAGCGCGGTGTTCGAGGGGGCCGCGATCGGCATCGGGATCGCCGACCTCGACGGCAATGTGCTCGAGGTCAACGACACCCTGACGCGAATGTTCGGCGGCCTTGAGCACCATGTGCGCGGCAGGAGGGTGACCGACTGGGCGCATCCCGAAGACCGGCCGCACGTCTGGGAGTTGTACGGGGAGCTGGTGCGCGGCGAGCGCGAACACTTCCGGGTGGAGAAGCCGTTCTACCGCAACGACGGAACCGTGCTCTGGACCAATCTGACGGTCTCTCTGCTGCGAGACGCCGAGGGTCAGCCGGAGTACCAGCTGGCGCTGATGGAGGACACCACCGAGCGCCGGCTGCTCAATCTGCGGCTGCGCTACGAGGCCACGCACGACGCGTTGACCGGACTGCCCAACCGCACGCTGTTCTTCGAACGGCTGGAGAAGGCGCTCTCCGCCGGCGACGGCGCCCGCTTCGGCCTGTGCTACCTCGACCTCGACGGGTTCAAGGCGATCAACGACAGCCTCGGCCATGCGGCGGGGGACCGGCTCCTGGTGGAGGTCGCGGACCGGCTGCAGAGCTGCGCCACCGCGCCGGGCGAGATGGTCGCCCGCCTCGGCGGCGACGAGTTCGTGGCGCTGACGACCGGCCCCGACACCCAGCGCGAGGTCGACGAGCTGGCCACCCGTATCCTCGCCGTGCTCGCCTCGCCCATCTGCGTAGACGGCCGGGAATTCACCGTCCGCGGGAGCATCGGCATCGTCGAGGGTCCGGCCGGCGAGCGCACCTCAGCCGAAGTGCTGCGCAGCGCAGACATCACCATGTACCGGGCCAAGTCCGCGGGCGGCAACCGCTTCGAGCTCGCCGACCCGGAGGCGGACGCCCGCGCCATCACCCGGCACGGTCTGACCACCGCGCTGCCCGCTGCGCTGGAGCGCGGTGAGTTCTTCATCGAGTACCAGCCCCTGGTGCACCTGGGCGACGGGAGCGTGCACGGCGCGGAGGCACTGGTGCGCTGGTGCCATCCGCAGCACGGCGTGCTCGGGCCGGACCAGTTCATACCGCTCGCCGAGCACACCGGGCTGATCGTGCCGCTGGGCCGCTGGGTGCTCCAGGAGGCCGTACGCCAGGCCAGGTACTGGCAGGAGCGCCACTCCGACGGCGGCCCGCTGCGGATCAATGTGAACCTCTCGCCCACCCAGCTGCACCACCCGGGTCTGGTCGCCGACACGGTCGACGTCCTGGAGCGCTCCGGCCTCGAACCGGGCGCGCTCTGCCTGGAGGTCACCGAGTCCGCGCTGATCGGTGCCGACGAGGATCTGCTCAAGCCGCTGCGGCAACTCGCAGAGATGGGCGTGGACATAGCGCTGGACGACTTCGGCACGGGCTACTCCAACCTCGCCAATCTGCGCCGGCTGCCGGTCAGCGTGCTCAAGCTGGACCGGTCCTTCACCCAGGGAATGCAGCGCCACCCGGCCGACCCCGTCGACCTGAAGATCGTCGAAGGGATCGTCTCGCTGGCGCACAGCCTTCAGCTGGCCGTCACCGTCGAGGGGGTGGAGACGGGCGCCCAGGCGGAACAGCTGCGGGAGCTCGGCTGCGACACCGCGCAGGGCTGGTACTACGCCCGGCCGGGCCCGCCGGACAAACTGCACGCCCTGTCGCTGGCGGACGCGGTGTAGCGGTTCGGGCTTGATTTCCGCCGGTCGGGCTGAAATTCAGCCTCGCCGGCGTTTGAGGCGCGGGGTCCGGGGCGGAGCCCCGGAGCTAGAGCACCGCGGCGTGCGAGTTCAGCAGCACCCGCTGCAGCTCACGCGCGGCGCGCGGCGGGGCCACGTCGCTGCGGTGCGCGAGCGCGATCGTACGCCGCAGCCCCGGCCGGGCCAGCCGCGTGACCCTGAGGTCGCGGCCCGCCCGCTCGGCCACCATGCTCGGCACCACGGCTACGCCGAGCCCCGCCCGTACGAAACCGAGCACCGCGTCCATCTCGCCGCCCTCCACGGTGAAGCTCGGCTCGAAGCCCTCCGCGCGGCACGCGGAGACCGTCAGCTCCCGCAGGTCATAGCCGTGCCGGAACATCACCAGCGGCTGGTCGCGCAGATCGGCGATCCGCACCGGCCGGCGCGGCGCCGCAGCCGCGGCCGATGAGACCACGACCAGATCCTCCCGCAGCAGCTCCACGGTCGTCAGCGCCGGCGATGCGTGCGGCAGCGGCAGCACGATCAGGGCCAGGTCGAGGGAGCCGCGCGCCAGCTCCCGTACGAGATCGTGCGAACCGCTCTCCTCGATCAGCAGCTGGATGCCGGGATGCAGATCGTGGAAGACGCGCAGCACATCCGGGAGCAGGCCGGTGCAGAGACTGGGCGTCGCGCCGAGCCTGACCCGGCCGCGGCGCAGCTGGACCAGCTCCTGCACCTCGTGCCGGGCGGTGTCGGCGTCGGCGAGGATGCGCCGGGCCAGCGGCAGCAGCGCCTCGCCCGCGTCCGTGAGCGCGATATTGCCCCGCGCCCGGCTGAACAGCTCGGCGCCGAGCTCCTTCTCCAGCGCCCTGACCTGCTGGGAGAGCGACGGCTGGGAAACATGGACACGCTCGGCGGCATGCGTGAAGTGCCGGGTCTCGGCCACCGCCACGAAGTAGAGGAGCTGCTGGAACTGCATGGGATTCACGATAGGGCATGGCTATGGAGATGAGCCGAATCATGTCTTGGACCTCTGGAGCCCTTCGGCCCTAGCGTTCCTCACATGGCTCTGGCAACGCGGACGGATCGAAAACCGCCACCCACGCGCACCTTCTGGGGGTCGACGGTCGGCAAGAAGGCGGTCATGGCCGTGAGCGGCCTGATCATGCTCGGCTATCTGGTCGCGCATGTGATGGGCAACCTCAAGGTCTTCTTCGGGCCGGGGGAGTTCAACGCCTACGGCCACTGGCTGCGCACCATGGGCGAGCCCGTCCTGCATGACGAGTGGGGGCTCTGGATCGTCCGTGTGGTGCTGCTCGCGGCCGTCGTGGGGCACGCGGTTTCTGCGTACCAGCTCAGCCGCCGGGATCTCAAAGCCCGGCCCACTCCGTACGCGCACAAGCGCCGGCGCGCGAGCTACGCCACCCGCACCATGCGGTGGGGCGGCATCATCATCGCTCTGTTCATCGTCTGGCATCTGCTCGACCTGACAACGCTCACCGTCAACGAGAACGCCCAGCCCGGCCATCCGTACGAGAACGTCGTCGCGACCTTCTCCACCTGGTACGGCAACATCATCTACATCGTCGCGATGCTTGCCGTCGGTCTGCACATCCGGCACGGATTCTTCAGCGCCGCCCAGACCCTCGGCGCCGGCAACGCCACCCGCGACCGCGCGCTCAAGGCGCTCGCAGGCGTCCTCGCGCTGGTGCTGACCGCGGGCTTCGTCTCCGTACCAGTCGCCGTCATGACCGGAGTGGTGAGCTGACATGAAGGACTACGCCGACTACACGGCCTACGAGACCGGCGCACCGATCGCCGACACCAAGGCCCCGGAAGGACCCATCGCCGAGCGCTGGGACCGCCGGCGCTTCGAGGCCAGGCTGGTCAACCCGGCCAACCGCCGCAAGCACACCGTCATCGTCGTCGGCACCGGCCTCGCGGGCGGCGCGGCCGGCGCGACACTCGCCGAACAGGGCTACCACGTCGAGCAGTTCTGCTACCAGGACTCGCCGCGCCGCGCACACTCCATCGCCGCCCAGGGCGGCATCAACGCCGCGAAGAACTACCGCAACGACGGCGACTCGATCCACCGCCTCTTCTACGACACCGTCAAGGGCGGCGACTTCCGCGCCCGCGAGTCGAACGTCCACCGGCTCGCCCAGATCTCGGTGGAGATCATCGACCAGTGCGTCGCGCAGGGCGTGCCCTTCGCCCGCGAGTACGGCGGCCTGCTCGACACCCGCTCCTTCGGCGGCGTCCAGGTCTCCCGTACCTTCTACGCCCGCGGCCAGACCGGACAGCAGCTCCTGCTCGGGGCCTACCAGGCGCTGTCGAGGCAGATCGCGGCCGGCTCTGTGACCCTGCACGCCCGCACCGAAATGCTCGATCTGATCGTCGTCGACGGGCGGGCGCGCGGCATCGTGGCCCGCGATCTGATCACCGGGGAGATCTCCAGCCACTTCGCGGACGCCGTGGTGCTGGCATCCGGCGGATACGGCAACGTCTTCTATCTGTCGACGAACGCCATGAACTCCAACGCCACCGCCATCTGGCGCGCACACCGGCGCGGCGCGTACTTCGCCAACCCCTGCTTCACCCAGATCCACCCCACCTGCATCCCGCGCACCGGCGACCACCAGTCCAAACTGACCCTGATGAGCGAGTCGCTTCGCAACGACGGCCGTATCTGGGTGCCGAAGGCGCGTGGCGACCAGCGTCCGCCCAACGAGATCCCCGAGGGCGAGCGCGACTACTACCTGGAGCGGATCTACCCCTCCTTCGGCAACCTCGTCCCGCGCGACATCGCATCGCGGGCCGCGAAGAACGTCTGCGACGAGGGCCGCGGTGTCGGCCCCGGCGGGCAGGGCGTCTACCTGGACTTCGCCGACGCGATCCGGCGGATGGGCCGGAAGGAGGTCGAGGAGAAGTACGGCAACCTCTTCGACATGTACGAGCGGATCACCGCCGAGAATCCGTACGAAGTCCCGATGCGGATCTACCCCGCCGTGCACTACACGATGGGCGGGCTGTGGGTCGACTACGACCTCCAGACCACCGTCCCGGGTCTCTTCGCGATCGGCGAGGCCAACTTCTCGGACCACGGCGCGAACCGGCTGGGCGCGTCCGCGCTGATGCAGGGCCTCGCCGACGGGTACTTCGTCCTGCCGTCCACGATCAACGACTACCTCGCCCGCAATCCGCACCCGGAGAGCGTCGACGCCTCGCACCCGGCGGTGGCAGAGGTGCTGGCCGAGACCGAGGACCGGCTGAATCTGCTGCTCTCGGTCGACGGCGACCGTACCCCCGACTCCTTCCACCGCGAACTGGGCGAACTCATGTGGGAGTTCTGCGGAATGGCCCGCACGGACGAGGGCCTCCGAAAGGCCCTCGACCGCATCCCGCAGATCCGTGAGGAGTTCTGGCGCCGCATCAAGGTGCCGGGCACCGGCGTGGGGGTCCCCCCAGCGAAGCGAGGGGGAGAGTTCAACCAGTCGCTGGAGAAGGCCAACCGCATCGTCGACTATCTGGAGCTCGCCGAGCTGATGTGCCTCGACGCACTGCACCGCGCCGAGTCCTGCGGCGGCCACTTCCGTGAGGAGTCCCAGACGCCGGACGGCGAAGCCGCCCGAAAGGACGAGGAGTTCGGCTACGCCGCGGCCTGGGAATTTCGGGGGTCCGGGGGTCGCCCCCCGGGACAGCACAGCTCCGGCACCGGCGCGGCGCCCGTCCTGCACAAGGAAGACCTCGTCTTCGCATACGTCCACCCCACTCAGCGGAGCTACGCATGAAGCTCACCCTGCGCGTCTGGCGTCAGCAGAACACCGAAGCCCCCGGCGCCATGGCCACGTACGACATCGACGACATCTCGAAGGACATGTCGTTCCTCGAGATGCTCGACACCCTCAACGAGGAACTCATCCTGCGCGGAGAGGACCCCGTCGCCTTCGACCACGACTGCCGCGAGGGCATCTGCGGAGCGTGCAGTCTGGTCATCAACGGCGACGCCCACGGCCCGGAGCGCACCACCACCTGCCAGCTCCATATGCGGTCCTTCAAGGACGGCGACATCATCGACGTCGAGCCGTGGCGTGCCTCCGCCTTCCCCGTGGTGAAGGACCTGGTAGTCGACCGCAGCGCCTTCGACCGGATCATCCAGGCCGGCGGCTACATCACCGCCCCCACCGGCGCGGCTCCCGAGGCGCACGCGACGGCCGTGGCCAAGCCGGACGCCGACTTCGCCTTCGAGCACGCCGAGTGCATCGGCTGCGGAGCCTGCGTCGCGGCCTGCCCCAACGGCTCGGCGATGCTTTTCACTTCGGCGAAGGTCAACCACCTCAATGTGCTGCCGCAGGGCGCGCCCGAGCGCGAGACGCGGGTGCTCGACATGGTCGCGACGATGGACGAGGAGGGCTTCGGCGGCTGCACGCTGACCGGCGAATGCGCGACGGCCTGTCCGAAGGGCATCCCGCTGCCGTCGATCTCGGCCATGAACAAGGAGTGGCTGCGGGCCACCCGGAAGGTGCGCCGCTGAGGCGGGGATCCGGTCAGCTTTCCCGTGTGAAGCCGAACACGTCGCCACGCCTCCCGCAACAAGATATTCACACAACTGCCGTATTGGCCGCAGGATTTGCGCTTCTGGCGGCGACTGGGCGCGCGGACAACAAGATCAGCTTTGTTCAATTCTGCACTGGATATCTCGACATGTCCGCTTAGCAGCCAATCAGTCCTCAGGGATTTCAGTGGGACTCGGGTCAGCCGGTAGGCATGGCCGGGTCACGGCAACCGACCACGCCGTGACCGACCGAACCACTGCAATTCCTGGGGGTTTTGCCATGCCTGAAATCACCCGCCGACGCGCCCTGGGCGCGGCAGCAGGAGCGGCCGCCGCGCTCGCCGTGGGAGGCACCGCCGCCGCTGCCGCGCGGAAGGTGTCGACCGCGGCCGATCCCGCGTCCTTCGACGAGGTCTACCGGGGCCGCCGAATACAGGGCGCGCCGTCGCACGGCGGCGGACACCACGGCGGACACGGGGGAGGCGAGGGACACGGGAGCGGCTATGCGGTGCGCATAGACGGCGAGGAACTGCACGTCATGCGCAACGCCGACGGCACCTGGATCAGCGTCGTCAACCACTACGAGACGTTCGCCACGCCCCGCGCGGTGGCCCGCGCCGCCGTGGAGGAACTCCAGGGCGCCCAGCTCGTTCCCCTCGCCGTCGCCTGATCCGGGAGCACCGCCATGACCGTACGCAAGAACCAGGCCCAGCTCACCGCCACCGAGAAGCGCCGCTTCGCCGACGCGCTGCTCGCGCTCAAGCGCAATGGCCAGTACGACACCTTCGTCACCACCCACAACGCCTTCATCATGAGCGACACCGACAACGGAGACCGCGTCGGGCACCGTTCGCCCTCCTTCCTGCCCTGGCACCGCCGATTCCTCATCCAGTTCGAGCAGGCGCTCCAGGCCGTCGACCCCTCGGTGGCGCTGCCGTACTGGGACTGGACCGCGGACCGCACCGCCGCCTCCTCGCTCTGGGCGGCGGACTTCCTCGGCGGCACCGGACGCACCAGGGACGGCCAGGTGATGGACGGACCGTTCGCCTTCGCCGCCGGCAGGTGGCCGGTCAGCGTCCGCGTGGACGGCCGCGGATATCTTCGCCGGGACCTCGGCGCCGGCGGACAGCAGCTGCCGACCAGGGCCGAGGTCGACTCCGTACTCGCCATGACCACCTATGACGCCGCGCCGTGGAACAGCGCGTCGAACAGCTTCCGCAACCACCTGGAAGGCTGGCGCGGCCCGAATCTGCACAACCGGGTGCATGTCTGGGTCGGTGGTCAGATGGTCACCGGCGCCTCGCCGAACGATCCGGTCTTCTGGCTCCACCACGCCTTCCTCGACAAACTCTGGGCCGACTGGCGGGCCCGCCACCCCGGCTCTGCCTACCTCCCGGCCGCCGGCACGGCCAATGTGGTGGACCTCAACGACACGATGCGCCCGTGGAACAACGTGACCCCCGCGGACATGCTGGACCACACCCGCTACTACACCTTCGACACGGCGGCCTAGCAGACGTCAGGGAGGCACCTCAGCAGATACGGCGCGGTGCGGCTGCCGGCCGCCCGCGCCACCTCCGCCGGGGTCCCCGCCGCGACAATGCGCCCGCCCTCGTCGCCCCCGCCGGGCCCGAGGTCGATGACCCAGTCCGCAGCCGCGACCACATCCATGTCGTGCTCGACGACCACCACTGAGTGCCCCGCGTCGACCAGACCGTTCAACTGCCTCATCAGCACCTCGACATCGGCGGGATGCAGCCCCGTTGTCGGCTCGTCGAGGACGTACAGCGTGTGATCGCGGCGGACGCGCTGGAGCTCGGAGGCCAGCTTGATGCGCTGTGCCTCGCCGCCCGACAGCTCGGTGGCGGGCTGGCCCAGCCGCAGATAGCCGAGCCCGACGTCGAGCAGAGCACGCAGGCTGCGTTCTGCCGCGGGGACACCTGCGAAGAAGTCCGCGGCAGCCTCCACCGTCAGGTCGAGGACCTCGGCGATGTTCAGCCCTTCGTAACGGACTTCCAGCGTCGCCGGGTTGTAGCGCTCGCCGTGACAGTCCGGGCATGGGGCGTACGTACTGGGCAGAAAAAGCAGCTCCACCGAGACGAAGCCCTCGCCCTGGCAGGTCTCACAGCGGCCACCGGCCACGTTGAACGAGAACCTGCCCGCCCTGTAGCCGAGGGCCTTCGCCTCGGCGGTCGCGGTGAAGAGCTTGCGTACGACGTCGAACAGTCCTGTGTACGTGGCGAGGTTGGAGCGGGGAGTGCGGCCGATGGGCCTCTGATCTACCGTCACCAGACGTCCTACGCCCACAAGTTCGGCAGTGACCTCACCGGCCAGGGTGGACTTTCCGGATCCGGACACGCCGGTGACCGCGGTCAGCGCCCCGAGCGGCACGTCCGCTTCGAGGCCACGCAGATTGTGCCGGGTGACCGGACCGAGCTTCAGCCACCCGGACGGTTCGCGAACCGCACGCACCGGCGCGGCCCGCCCGTCGAAGAGGTAGCGCCGTGTCGCCGACTCCTCGATGCGGGCCAGCTCCGCGACCGGCCCGCTGTGCAGCACCAGACCGCCGTGCTCGCCCGCGTGCGGACCCACATCCACGAGCCAGTCCGCGTTGCGCACCACATCGAGATGGTGCTCCACCACGAAGACCGAATTGCCCGCCGCCTTCAGCCGCTCCAGGTCCACCAGCAGCGACTCGGTGTCGGCCGGGTGCAGCCCGGCCGACGGCTCGTCCAGTACGTAGACGACGCCGAACAGCCCCGAGCGCAGCTGGGTGGCCAGCCGCAGCCGCTGCAACTCACCGCTGGACAGGGTCGGTGTGCTGCGGTCCGGGCTCAGATAGCCGAGCCCCAGCTCGGTGACCGTCGCGATCCGGGCGAGCAGATCCGCGGTCAGCACCCGTGCGGTCTCGCCGCCGTCGCCGCCGGCTGCCAGTACCTCGGCCAGCGCGGTCAGTGGCAGCGCCGCCAGCTCGGCGATCGTACGGCCCGCGAAGGTCACCGCGAGCGCCTCCGGGCGCAGCCTGCTGCCCCCGCACGACGGGCACGGCGCACTCGCCAGGAACCGCTCGGCCTTGGTGCGCAGCGTCTGGCTCTTGGAGTCCGCGAAGGTGTGCAGAACATAGCGCTGGGCGCTCATGTACGTGCCCTGGTACGGGCGTTGGATCCGGCCCGCCTCCCTCACCGGATGCACCGTGACGACCGGCTGCTCGTCGGTGAACAGGATCCAGTCCCGGTCCTTCTGCTCAAGATCGCGCCATGGCCGGTCGACGTCGTACCCCAGCGTGTCCAGCACATCGCGCAGGTTCTTGCCCTGCCACGCGCCCGGCCAGGCCGCGATGGCGCCCTCCCGGATCGACAGCGAGGGATCGGGGACGAGCAGCTCCTCGCTGGTGCGGTGGGCCGGCCCAGGCCGTGGCACTCGGGGCACGCGCCGGCCGCGGTGTTCGGCGAGAACGCGTCGGAGTCGAGATGGTCGGCCCCCGCGGGATAGTCGCCCGCCCGCGAGAACAGCATGCGCAGCGAATTGGAGAGCGTGGTGACCGTGCCGACCGAGGAGCGGGAGGTGGGCGACGACCGGCGCTGCTCCAGCGAGACCGCGGGCGGCAGCCCGGTGATCTCACCGACCTTCGGCGCGCCGACCTGGTGGATCAGCCGACGGGCGTAGGGGGCGACGGACTCGAAGTAACGCCGCTGCGCCTCGGCGTAGATCGTGCCGAAAGCGAGCGAGGACTTCCCGGACCCTGAGACGCCGGTGAAGACGACGAGGGCGTCGCGCGGAATGTCGACGTCGACGCCGCGCAGATTGTGCTCCTGGGCGCCGCGGACGCGGACGTATGGGTCGTGGGGGCTGTGCATAGCGGACGATTCTAGGCGTCGCAGCTGGTCAGCCCCGCGATCCCGGCGAGCCGGCGGAAGGAGTCCAGCAGCGCCGCACGGTCATACGTACTGGTCGTGACCAGCACCTCGTCCGCGCCGCTGTCTTTCACAATCGCCTCCAGCGCATCCGCCACCTGCTCCGGGGTCCCGGCGATATGGCCGCGCAGCCCGGACTCGTAGAACCCGCGCTCCTTCTCCGTCATCGTCAGCTCCTCGATCTGCTCCGGCGGCGCCAGCGGTGGGAAGGCACCGTGCGTACGGGAGTACGCCAGCGCCCACGCCTCCGGCATCAGCAGCCGGCGGGCCTCCGCCTCCGTGGCGGCGATCACGACCGTGCCCGAGACGACCACATACGGCTCCTCGGACCAGGGGGACGGCCGGAAGTCCCGCCGGTAGCGGTCGATGGCCGCCAGCATCCGCTCGCGGCCCCGAATGTCGCCGATGACCAGCGGCAGCCCGGCCGCGGCCGCGATCTGGGCGCCCTCACCGGTCGCCAGAAGGAACGGCGGCACGCGCAGACCCTCCGCAGGGCGGGCGTGCACCTGCGGATGCGCCGTCTGCTCACCCGTGAACCAGCCCAGCAGCTCCTCCAGCTGCCCGGCGAAGTCCTCGGCGTCCTTCTTGTCCCGGCCCAGCGCCCTGCGTATCCCGTCCGTGAAGCCCACGGAACGGCCGAGCCCCATGTCGATCCGGCCGGGGAAGAGCGATTCGAGCACCCCGAACTGCTCGGCGACGAACAGTGGTTGATGGTTCGGCAGCATCACGCCGCCCGTGCCGACGCGGATTGTGGAGGTCGCGGCCGCGACGGCCGCCGCGAGGACGGTCGGCGCCGAACCGGCCACCCCCGGCACGCTGTGGTGCTCGGACACCCAGAAACGGTGATAGCCGAGCGCCTCCAGCTCCTGCGCGAGACGAACCGTGTCGCGCAGGGCGGCGGGCCCGTCGTATCCCTCGCGGGTGCGGGAACGGTCGAGTACGGACAGCCGGGTGGACGCGATCACTGAGCTCACACCCAGTTCAACGCGCTCACCGCAGCGGGATTCCCCCGGCCTTGCCTAGGGTGGGGGCCGTGACGCGAAACAGCAGGCCACTGGCCATATTCGACCTGGACGGGACGCTCGCCGACTCGGGGCACCGGCAGCGCTTCCTGGAGCGCAAACCGCGCGACTGGGACGCCTTCTTCGCGGCGGCCCCCGACGACCCGCCGCTGGCGAAGGGCATCGAGATGTGCCTGCAGGCGGCCGAGGAGTGCGAGGTCATGTACCTCACGGGCAGGCCGGAGAGGTGCCGCAGGGACACCCTGGCCTGGCTGGCCGAGCAGACACTGCCCGAGGGCAGGGTGTTCATGCGGCGCAACGACGACCGCCGGCCCGCCCGCACGACCAAGCTGGAGATCCTGCGGCGGCTGGGCCGCGACCGGGAGATCCGGATGCTGGTGGACGACGACGAGTTGGTGTGCGACGACGCGGAGCGGGCTGGTTTCCGGGTCGTACGGGCCGGATGGGCGGCCGACAGGTCCGAGGCGATGAAGGACGCGCAGGAACGGGAGGGCCGCACCTGATCCGGTCCGGTGGCCGTACGGGCCCGGCGGTCAGTCGCCGTCGTCGAGCCGGAAGCCGACCTTGAGACCGACCTGGTAGTGCTCGATCTGCCCGTCGACGATATTTCCGCGGACCTGCGTCACCTCGAACCAGTCGAGTCCCCGCAGGGTCTGGGACGCACGGCTGATGCCGTTGCGGATGGCGTCGTCGACGCCCTCGTGGGAGGTGCCGACGATCTCGGTGACCCGGTAGGTGTGATGTGACATGTGTGTCGCACTCCTCTCGATGCGTTCACTCCACCGTGCCCCACCAGGAGGCAGTCCGCGAGGCGTCGGGAGCCGGACGGTCTTCCGCGGCCGGGCCGAGCGCCAGCCGCGAGACGATGCGGTACCGGTCGCCGCGGTAGAGGGACCGCACGTACTCCACCGGCCTGCCCGCGCTGTCCGAGGTGACGCGGTCGAACAGCAGAGCGGGGGAGAGGACCGGGACGCCGAGCAGCTCGGCCTCGTCCTCGCTGAGAACGGTCGGCTCGATCGACTGCACGGCCCGGGCGGTCACGACCTTGCGCTCCTCGCGCAGATGCGCGTAGAAGCCGGCCTCCATCTGCTCAGGGGTGAGCCCGGGCACCAGAACGGCGGGGATGTGCAGATACTCCAGCGCGATGGGCGCACCGTTTACCAGCCGCAGCCGGGCCACGTACACCAGCTCAGTTGCGGGGGAGACCCGCAGCTTGCGCCCGATGCGCGCACCGGCGGTGACGGTACGGAATTCGAGAACCCGGCTCGCCCAGGCACCCGGAGCCTGCGGGGCTGCGGCCGGGCCGCTCTCCGCGACCAGCTCCTGAGTGATTTTGGCGGGGGCGACGAACATGCCGCGGCCGTGTTCGCGTACGAGCTGTCCGGTGGCGACGAGTTCGTCGACGGCGGCGCGCAAGGTGGGCCGGGAGACGCCCAGTTGGGCGCAGAGCGTGCGCTCGGAGGGGATGGCGTCACCGGGCCGGCGGTCCTCGACGAGGGCGAGCAGATACGCGCGCACCCGTTCGCGTTTGAGCACCGCCTTAGGAGAGTGGTTGTCGTTCATTGATGTACCCCTCTCGGCCCCTCCGGCCGCCGGCCCGCTCCGTCCGGGCCTGGACGGCGGCACCGGCCGACGCCGCCGCGTGGCACGCGCCGCGGCCGTCCGCGCGGGCGACGATCCGGCCGGCTTCGATACGGACGGCGGCCTCGGTCGCGTCGCTCACGGCGGGCACGCCGGCGGCCGCGGCGAGGGCGCCCGACTCGTCGCACACCACCTGAAGGCGCGGCCAGGCCGACGGCGGGAAGGCCTGACGCAGGCAGTCGCGGAGGCCGACGACGCTCAGCAGTGCCAGTGGTGCCAGCTCGCCGGGGTTGGCAGTGACCAGGACGGCGGTGACTGTTGCGCCGGGCGGTGCGGCCCGTACCAACTCCTCGGCTGCTTCCAGGCGGTGCAGCCCGAGGATGCCCACCACGCCGTCGTCCGCGAGGCGCGCGGGCGCGCCGCGCACCGCGTCCATCGCCCGCGGCGGGTCCCACGGCTCGTCGGCCGGGCGCGCTTGCGGGATGTAGGGGAGGTACGGCGGGGGCCACGCGTCGTTGAGATCGAGGCCCGCCAGTTGCTCGCAGGCCCTGACGACGTTGAAGGGCTCGATGAACCCGGGTGCGGCGTCGGCCAGTTGGGTCGCGCCGTACAGGGTCGTGAGGGCGGCCTCGGCAACGCGCACCAAGCGGCCTTGTGTCGCGTCGGCCGGTCTCAGCCGCTCCAGGGCCAGCCCGAGGAGGATCGCGTCCAGCTTCAGCAGCTGCCCGAACGGGCGCCGAATCGATTCGTCGGCGAGGATCTCGGGCATCAGGTGCATGCCGAGCCGGGCCGAGCCCTGCTTCTCGTCGGTGTCGGCGCCGGCCCCAGCGAGTGGCAGCCGGGCGACCCAGGCGCGGGCGAACGCGCCGAGCGCCTCGAAGACGGTGCTGTCCGGCTCCGGATGCGGCGGCTCGTGCGCCGCATCCGGAGCCGCTGCATCCGGAGCCGGCGGCCCGGGCGCGCGATCGGCGAGGTCGGCCAGAACCGCGAAGTAAAGGGCCCGCTTCCCTGGGAAGTTGGAGTAGACGGCACCGCGAGTCAGCCCGGCGCGCTCGGCGATGCCGTCCACCTTGGCGTCGCGGAAGCCGCGCCCGGCGAACTCGGCCCTGGCGGCGGCGAGCACCTTGGCGCGGTTGAGCTGCTGCAGCTCCGCTCTGCTGAGCCGGCCCATTGCCCCTCACTCATCGCCGTGTTGCCGTCTGTCGCGGTTCAAGATACCGTCGCCATTCAGATGGTGACGTCATATGGTCTTGACATTGCAACTCGTAACCAGCGAGGGGACGCTTCCGAGTGACACGCATCGGTGACGGCGGCTCCTTACTGGCATGTACGTTCTGCGGGAAGAGCCAGAAGCAGGTCAACAGACTCATTGCGGGCCCGGACCGGCTGTGCATCTGCGACGAGTGCGTCGGGCTCTGCAACGAGCTCATCGACGACGAGCCGAGCGAGCTCTCTCAGGTGGGGTGGGAGGAACTGCCCAAGCCGCGCGCGATCTTCGAGTTCCTCGAGCAGTACGTCATCGGGCAGGAGAGCGCCAAGAAGACGCTCTCGGTGGCGGTCTACAACCACTACAAACGCATCCGGTCCGAAGGCGGCGCCAAGTCGCGGCACCTCGCGCAGGAAGAGCCGGTCGAACTCGGCAAGTCCAACATCCTGCTGATCGGCCCGACCGGCTGCGGCAAGACCTACCTCGTTCAGACGCTCGCCCGGATGCTCGACGTACCGTTCGCGATCGTCGACGCAACCGCGCTCACCGAGGCCGGCTACGTCGGCGAGGACGTCGAGACCATCCTGCTGAAGCTGATCCAGGCGGCCGACTACGACGTCGCGAAGGCCGAGACCGGCATCATCTACATCGACGAGATCGACAAGGTCGCCCGCAAGAGCGAGAACCCCTCGGTCACCCGGGACGTCTCCGGCGAAGGCGTCCAGCAGGCGCTGCTGAAGATGCTGGAGGGCACGACGGCCTCAGTCCCGCCGCAGGGCGGACGCAAGCACCTGCAGCAGGAGTTCATCCAGATCGACACGGGCAATGTGCTGTTCATCGTCGGCGGAGCGTTCGCCGGTCTTGAGCGGATCATCGAGCAGCGGACCGCGCGCAAGGGCATCGGGTTCGCGGCCGCGATCCCCACCGCCCAGGAGCGGGCGGACCGGGACGCCTTCGCCGAGGTGATGCCCGAGGACCTGCTGAAGTTCGGGCTGATCCCGGAGTTCGTCGGCCGGCTTCCGATGGTGACGAGTGTCCGGCCGCTCGACCGTACGGCGCTGACGCGGATCCTGACCGAGCCGCGCAACGCGCTGATCAAGCAGTACCAGAAACTCCTCGAACTCGACGGCGTCGAGCTGGAGTTCACCGATGAGGCCGTCGGCGCGATCGCCGAACAGGCCCTGCTCCGACGTACTGGAGCCCGGGCGGCCCGGGCGATCCTCGAAGAGGTTCTGCTCAATGTGATGTACGAGGTGCCGAGCCGGGACGACGTGGCCCGCGTCGTGGTCGATCGCGACACCGTGCTCGACAACGTCAACCCGACCCTGGTGCCGCGCGAGCAGCCGGGCGAGGCGGGGGAGCGCAGGGAGAAGTCCGCCTGAGGCCGGGCCGTGCCCGGCCCCGGTGTTCAGTGCGCGATGGAGTCGATCAACGCTCGTGCGCCCTGGCGGAGGAGAGTGACGGCGACGGAGGTGCCGAGGGTGGCCGGGTCGAGAGGGCCGGCCCATTCGTGCGCGTTGAGGACCGTCTTGCCGTCGGGCGTGAACACGCAGGCGCGCAGGGAGAGATCGCCGCTGCGCTCGGACTTGGCGTAACCGGCGATCGGGCTGTTGCAGTGACCCTGGAGAACGTGGAGGAACATACGTTCCGCCGTGGCCTCGCGGTGGGCGTCGGGGTCACCGAGGCCGCTGACGATGTCGATCACGTCGGTGTCGCCCTCGCGGCACTGGAGGGCCAGGATGCCCGCGCCGATCGGAGGGCACATCACCTCGGGCGTGAGGACCTCGGCGATCACATCCGTGCGGCCGATGCGCTCCAGGCCGGAGACGGCCAGCAGCAGCGCGTCCGCCTCGCCGTGGGCGAGCTTGTCCAGACGGCGGTTGGCGTTGCCGCGCATCGGCACGCACTCGAGCTGCGGGTGGGAGGCGGCGAGCTGGGCCCTGCGGCGTACGGAGGATGTGCCGATTCGCGTCCCTGCCGGGAGCTCGTCGAGAGTGAGCCCCGCGGGATGGATGAGGGCGTCGCGGATGTCGTCGCGCTTGAGGAAGGCGGCAAAGACCGTCCCGGCGGGCAGCGGCCGGTCGGCGGGCACGTCCTTGACGCAGTGCACGGCGAGGTCCGCCTCCCCGGCGATCAGGGCGGCGTCCACCTCCTTGGTGAACGCGCCCTTTCCCTCGACCAGGGAGAGGTCGCCCATCCACTTGTCCCCGGTCGTCTTGACCGGGACGACCTCGGTGCGGATGCCGGGGTGGAGCGCGGCCAGTTCGGCGCGCACACGCTCCACTTGGGCGAGCGCCATGGGCGAGTCACGGGAGACGATGCGGATCAGCTCAGGGGTGGACATGGCATCCACCATAGAGGCTCGGACTCGCAACTCCCTCCACCAGGCCCAACGTCCATCTCGGCGGTGCGGCAAGGAGGTTGGGCCATTCGGGCGGGTGTGCGGGATGCCGTGCGGGTCGGACACGGCCGTGGGACCAGGTGGTCGAAGACGCCTGGCCGCGCGGTGCGGCCACGGCGATTGGCGTCCTCGTCGGCCAGGTGCTCCGCGCCCGCCACCCATACGTCCAGGGCTTGTCTTCCATCGCTGCCATAGCCCTTGGTCATGGCAACACTCCGGCAGCTCGAATACCTGGTCACTGTCATCGACACCGGCTCCTTCACCCGCGCGGCCGAGCTTCTGCACGTCTCCCAGCCCGCCCTGTCCCACCAGGTCCGCGCACTGGAACGGGATGCGGGCGGCCCCCTGCTCGAACGCCTGCCACGCGCCGTCCGGCTGACGCCGACGGGCCGTGCCATGCTGCCGCACGCCCGCGCCGCACTCGCCGACGCCGAGCGGGCCCGTACCGCTGCCCGCCGTGCCGTCGGCCTCGACGGCGGTGAGATCCAGGTGGCCGCGGTGTACTCGGTCACGCTCGGCGTGCTGCCGCCGGTCCTGCGCGCCTGGCGTGAGCAGCACCCCGACGTCCGTATCCGGCTGCTGGAGTTCGCCCACACCGACGCCCTCGTCGACGCGATGACCGCGGGCCGTGCCGACCTCGCTGTCGGGCCCGCGCCGGGCTCGTGGGGCGGTCCCGTACGGGAGCTGGGAACGGAGGAGTTCGTGGTCGTCGTCGCCGACGACGACCTGGCCGCCACCGACGAGCCTGGCCGGGTGGCGCTCGCGGCGCTCTCGGACCGCGACTGGGTGCACTAGGCCCCTGGCAACGGCCTCGCAGAAGTCCTCGACCAGGCCTGCGCCGCCGCTGGATTCCAGCCTCGTACGGCCGTACGCACCGAGCAGACCGCGGCCGCCCCCTTGCTCGCCGCCGACTCGGCCCCGCCCTGGTCCCGGCGAACCTCGTCCCGCCGGGCTTCGGCGGGCACCTGCTGCGCCCGGACCCGCCGGTGCGCCGCCTGCTGACCGCCTACACCCGCCCCCACCCCGATCCGCTCATCACCGCCTTCCTCGACACCATTGCCCGCCACGCCCGCGTGGTGCCCGAAGATGCCGGGCGCAGACGTCTCAGTACGCGTCGCCCGTCGTCGACGAGTTGATGATGTCGCCGTGCGCGAAGTCGCCCGGCGGGATGCCGGGGTGGTGCCCCTCCGGGCGTGGATGCGGCACTGACGTACCGAGCGCGAGCCGGGACACGATGCGGTAGCGGTCGCCGCGGTAGACGGAGTGGACGTACTCGACGGGGTGGCCGGCGGTGTCGGTGGTCAGCCGCTCCACCAGCAAGGCGGGGGAGAGGACCGGCACGTCGAGCACGGCGGCCTCGGCCTCGTTGACGACGGTCGGCTCGATGGACTGCACCGCCTCGTCGACGTACACCCGATGGTGCTCCCGCAGATGGTCGTAGAGATCACCGGCCTCCAGCTCCTGCGGGGTGAGCGAGGGGACCAGCTCGGCCGGGATGTGCAGATGCTCGATGGCCATCGGCGCACCGTCGACCAGCCGCAGCCGGGCGATGTAGACCAGCTCGGCGGCGGGGGAGACGCGCAGCTTGCGGCCGATGCGGGCCCCCGCCCGGATGGTGGCGAGCTTCAGCACGGTGCTCGACCAGGCGCCCGACGCCCGCGGCACGGCGAACGCGGCGTCGTCGGACACGAGTTCCTGGGTGATTTTGGCGGGGGCGACGAACATGCCGCGGCCGTGTTCGCGTACGAGCTGTCCGGTGGCGACGAGTTCGTCGACGGCGGCGCGCAAGGTGGGCCGGGAGACGCCGAGTTCGGCGCTGAGGGTGCGTTCGGAGGGGATGGCGTCGCCGGGCCGGCGGTCCTCCACCAGGGCGAGAAGGAACTCCCTGACCCGCTCCCGCTTCAGTACGGCACCTGAAGAGCTGCTCCCCATGGACCTGGCACCTGGCCTCTCTGCTCCACACCATCGACAACTGGTCAGATGGTAAACGACAACCTGACCAGTGGCTCATCATCCTCTCCTTGAACGGCCCATGTTTTCAGGGCACTTGACGATGACATTGGTCCATGCCACCTTCTAGCCACCTCGTTTGCCAGTTGACCAATTGGTTAGCTATCTCCCGAGGTGACTTGAGTGAGGAGCTTCATCGCCGCTGCCGCGGCACTCGCGGCCGCCACCGCGCTCACCGCCTGCAGCACCTCCCCGTCCAGCTCCGACTCGGCGGACGGCGGCAGCCGGCTCACCGTATGGATCATGAAGGACAGCGTCTCCGACGCCTATCTCCAGCGGTTCAAGAAGGAGTTCGAGCAGCAGCACAAGGGCACCGCCCTGGACATCCAGATCCAGGAGTGGGACGGCATCGGCGAGAAGGTCACCGCCGCCCTGGCCAGCAAGGACGCCCCGGACGTCATCGAGGTCGGCAACACCCAGGTCGCGCGGTACGCGGCGAGCGGCGGAGTCACCGACCTCGTCGGCAAGGTCGAGGAGCTCAAGGGCGCCGACTGGCTGCCCGGCCTCGCCGAACCGGGCGGGCGGAACGGCCTTCGAGGACACCGTCCCCGGCCAGTGATCACGCTTCGAGGGGCGGGCGCCAGGTGTGCGTCCGCCCCGCGGCCGGACCCCGTCACACCTTCCGGGGCTTGACCGGTCCTTTGGTACAGACCAAACTCCGGTCACACCCGTGCGAGCGCGGAGCGCGCTTCCCCCCATGTCGGGTTCACACTCCCGTGCTCCCACGCTGAAGGTGACCTCCGTGAAGAAGCGCTCCCACAACCTGTCCGTCATCGTGTCCGTCGTACTCGTGTCCGCGCTCACCCTCAGCGGCTGCGGCGTCCTGGGCGGGACCGAGACCCGCACTGTCCGGATCTGGCTGATGAAGGACAGCGTCTCCGACGACTTCCTGAAGCGCTTCACCACCGCCTACGAGAAGGACAATCCCTCCGTACGGCTGGAGTTCACCTTCCAGGAGTGGACCGGCATCGGCAAAAAGGTCACCGCCGCGCTGGAGAGCGAGAAGGCGCCGGACGTCATCGAGGTGGGCAACACTCAGGTCGCCCAGTACGCCGAGAGCGACGCACTGCGGGACCTCACCCTCGAATCCGTGCGGGACCTCGGCAACGAGGAATGGCTGCCAGGACTCGCCGAACCGGGCAGCATCAACGGCTCGCAGTACGGCATTCCCTGGTACGCGGCCAACCGCGTCGTCATCTACAACAAGGACCTCTTCGCCGACGCCGGGATCACACAGCCGCCCAGAACCCGCGCCCAGTGGCTCAAAGACTGCGAAAGACTCAACCGCGGCGGCACACAGGGCATCTACCTCTCCGGCCAGGACTGGTACACCCTCGCCGGCTTCATCTGGGACGAGGGCGGGGAACTCGCCGTCGACCAGGGCGGCGAATGGCAGGGGACGCTGGGCACCCCGGCGGCGCTGCGCGGCATGGCGTTCTACAAGAAGCTCCAGGCGCACGGCAGCGGGCCCAAGAACGCGGACGAGGAGACCCCGCCGCAGGCCGAAGTCTTCGCCAGGGGCAATGTCGCCCAGATGATCGCGGTGCCCAGCGCCGCGACCCTCATCGAGAAGAACAACCCCGATCTCCAGGGCAAGCTCGGCTTCTTCCCCGTACCGGGCAAGACGGCCGCCGCGCCCGGCGCCGTCTTCACCGGTGGCTCCGATCTGATCGTGCCCGAGATGGCGCGCGAGCGGGCCGCCGCGATCGAGGTCGTCAAGGCGCTCGCGGGCGAGAAATGGCAGACCGACCTCGCCCGCACCATGCACTACGTACCCAACAAGACGACCCTCGCGGGCGTCATCGAGGGCGAGGAGAGCACCGCGGCGATGGCCGCCGGCGCCGCGCGGGGCAGGGCGACGCCCAACTCGCCGCAGTGGGCCGATGTCGAGGCCGACAACCCGATCAAGCCCTATATGACGGACGTTCTGCAGGGCAAGGAGCCCAGGCGCGCGGCGCGGATCGCATCCGTGCGCATCACCGAGGCCCTCGCGCCTCACTGAGCCGTCCGCCCCCGCTACCCTCCGTGCTCCCTTCATGGCACCGCATTCCCCGGCATTCAGCCTTCGCACATCCACTCTCCGCCGGGCTGTCATGTCGAATCCAGCCGACCACGGAAGAAGTAAGGAGCCGGGCCGCCGCACCCGCGGTCCGCCCCCTACCGTCCGGCACAGGAGAGCGTCATGCCCGCATCGCCAACTGTCGTCCCCGCCCCAGTCACCGCTTCCCTCCCCGCGCAGTTCTCGGCGCCCGCGCCCGCCCCCACGCCGCTCGCCGAGGGCGACCAGCCCCGCTACGTCGTCTCCCTCGCCCGGGACCAGGACGACGTACGGGCCGCGCAGCGTCTGCGCCACCAGGTGTTCGCCGGTGAGATGGGCGCCAGGCTCGAGGGCCCGGAGCCGGGTCTGGACATCGACGCCTTCGATGCGTACTGCGACCACATCCTTGTGCGCGAGGCGGAGACCGGCGAGGTCGTCGGCACCTACCGGGTGCTGCCGCCCGAGCGCGCCAAGGTGGCGGGCCGGCTCTACTCCGAGACCGAGTTCGACCTCACCCGTCTGGCACCGATCCGCGACGACCTCGTCGAGGTCGGCCGTTCCTGCGTCCACCCGCTGCACCGCAACGGGGCCGTCATCGCCCTCATCTGGGCCGGGCTCGCCCGCTACATGACCCGCACCGGCCACACCTGGCTGGCCGGCTGCTGCTCCATCCCGCTCGCGGACGGCGGCACACTCGCGGCCGCCACCTGGGACACCGTGAAGGCCAAGAACCTCGCCCCCGAGGAGTACTGGGTCACCCCCCACAAGCTCTGGAACCCCGACTCCGTCACCCGCCCCGAAGGACGCACCGAGCTGCCCGCCCTGCTCCGCGGCTATCTGCGGCTCGGTGCCTGGGTGTGCGGCGCGCCCGCCCACGACCCCGACTTCGGCGTCGCGGACCTGTACGTGCTGCTCTCACTGCGCCGCACCAACCCCCGCTACCTGCGGCACTTCCTCTCCCTCGCCCCCGCGCGATGAGCGTCTGGCTGCCCAGCGCGCCCTGCACCCCGGGGGGCTGCGCGACACACCACGGACCGGCGGCCGGCTCGTTCACGGCCGCCGCCCGGCTGCTGGCCGGGACGCTGGCCGTGCTCGCCGGTCTGCTCCTCGTGCCGGTGGCCGTACTGCTCGGCGCCCTCCTCGGCACCCGGGTGCGGGACGCCATGACCCGCTGCTGGGCGCGTGCGGTGGTACGCGCCTTCGGCGTACGCATACGGGTCGTCGGCCGGCCGTACGGCCCCCGGGGGTCCCTCGTCGTCGCCAACCACATCTCCTGGCTGGACATACCGCTGATCGCGGCGGCCCTGCCCGGTCGGATGCTGGCCAAGAGCGAGGTCCGGCGCTGGCCGGTGCTCGGGCCGCTCGCCGCCCGGGGCGGCACCCTCTTCCTGGAGCGCGACCGGCTCCGTACACTGCCCGCCACCGTCCGCGAGATGGCGTCCGCGCTGGGCAGCGGCGCCCGCGTCATCGCCTTCCCCGAGGGCTCCACCTGGTGCGGCCGCGCCCAGGGCCGCTTCCGGCACGCCGTCTTCCAGGCCGCGCTGGACGCCGACGCCGCCGTCCAGCCCGTACGCATCAACTATCTGCCCACCGGAGCTGCCGCGTTCGTCGGGGAGGACCCGCTGGCCGCGTCCCTGTGGCGGGTCGTGGCGGCCGGCGGGCTCACCGCGGAGATCCGGCTGCTGTCGCCCATCCCCGCGGGGAGCCACCCCGACCGCCGCTCACTGGCCCGCGCCGCTCAGCTGGCCGTCGAGAGGGACAGCGCGAATCTGCCCTCCGTGTCCGTCCACCACTTCGTCAACTCGAGTTCAGCAGCCGCCAGTTCCCTGCGCACGCCCTCCTGACGGAACTTCGCCGACACCTCCGTACGCATCTCCTCGCCCGCTTCGAAGGACACCGCCAGATCCAGCTCGGGGATCTTCACGGTCAGCGCGGAGCGCGCCCGCAGCCGCATCTCGATCCACTCCTGCTCCCGGTCCCACACAGCCACATGATCGAAGTCGCCGGGGTCGACGTCCGCGCCCAGCTCCCGGGCGATGACGGACAGCACGTTCTTGTTGAACGCGGCCGTCACCCCCGACGCGTCGTCGTACGCCCTGACCAGGACCTCCTCGTCCTTCACCAGATCCGTCCCCAGCAGCAGCGCGTCGCCGGGGTCCAGCAGCGACCGCACGGAACGCAGGAACACCGCGCGCTCGGCGGGCAGCAGATTGCCGATGGTGCCGCCGAGGAACGCGACCAGCCGCGGTCCCGGCGTGCCGGGCAGCGCGAGACCGCGGGTGAAGTCGGCGATCAGAGCGTGGACATTGAGCCCGGGACGCTCGGCCAGCAGCCCCTCGGCCGCACCGGTCAGCGCGCTCTCGCTCACATCGACCGGCACATAACTGTGCAGCGCGGGCAGTGCGTCCAGCAGATGCCGGGTCTTCTCGGAGGATCCCGAGCCCAGCTCCACCAGGGTGCGCGCACCGCTCGCGGCGGCGATCTCGGAAGCGCGGGCGACAAGGATCTCCCGCTCGGCACGGGTCGGGTAGTACTCGGGCAGCCGGGTGATCTCCTCGAAGAGCTCGCTGCCACGGGCGTCGTAGAACCACTTGGGCGGCAGTTCCTTGGGGGTACGGGTCAGCCCGTGCAGCACATCGGCGCGCAGAGCGGCGTCCGTGGCGTCCTCGGGCAGGGTGCGGGTCAGCAGGAACGGGCTCACGCAGTGGGCTCCTTGAGCGGGGTCAGCAGGACATCGGTGCGGGTCGCGGCCAGCAGGGTGTGGTCGGGAACCTCGCGCCAGTGGGGATCGTCGTCGTACGGCTCGGAGGCCACGACCGTGCGGCGGCCGGGCTCGGCGAGATACCAGAGGGTGTCGCCCCACGCCGTCGCCGCGATCGTCTCGCCGTCGGTGAGGAGCAGATTGAGCCGCGATCCCGGCGCCGCCTCGGCGGCCTCGCGGACCGTGTCGGCCAGCGCCTGGCCCAGCTCGTCGCCGTCGCGCAGCCGGTGCAGCACCAGCGCCCACAACAGCGCGGAGTCGCAGCGCGCCTCCAGCGACAGCAGTTCGGCGGCGGGCAGCGACCGCGCGAGCGGAGCCAGCGTGCCGGGCCAGCCCCTGACCGCGCCGTTGTGGCTGAACAGCCAGGGCCCGGCGGTGTACGGCGCGGCCGCCGCCTCACCGTCCGCGCCGGCCACGGTGGCGTCGCGGACGGCAGCGAGCACGGCCCCGCTGCGGACCACCCGGACGAGATCGGCGAAGGAGAGATCCGCCCAGATGGGGCCCGGCCGCCGGTATCTGGCCGGCACCGGATCGCCGTCGGCGTACCAGCCGACGCCGAATCCGTCGGCGTTGACGGTTCCGTACCGCTGGTGACGAGGCGCCCAGGACTGCCGGAACAGGCCGTGGGCGGGCTCGACCAGCAGCTGCCCGAGCGGCAGTTCGGGTCCGAGGAAGGCGATATGGCGGCACATCAGCACTCGCCCCCTCGGCGGAGCCGGCGGCCCGGCAGCGGCGCGCTCACGACGCCTCCCCGGGCGCCGCGTCCCGCGCCGTGCGGAACCCGGCGAAGATCTGCCGGCGCACCGGCAGGTCCCAGTTGCGGAACGTGCCGCGGCAGGCCACCGCGTCGACGGCGAACGAACCGCCGCGCAGCACTTTGTGCGCACTGCCGAAGAACACCTCGGAGTACTCCCGGTAGGGGAAGGCGGCGAAGCCCGGGTAGGGCAGGAAGTCGCTCGACGTCCACTCCCACACATCGCCGATCAACTGCCGTACGCCGAGCGCCGATTCACCCTCCGGATAGCTGCCCACCGGGGCGGGCCGCAGATGGCGCTGGCCGAGGTTGGCGTGCGCCGGCGTCGGATCCTCGTCGCCCCACGGGAAGCGGCGGGAGCGGCCCGAGTCCGGATCGTGGCGGGCGGCCTTCTCCCACTCGGCCTCTGTGGGCAGTCGCCGCCCCGCCCAGCGGGCGTACGCATCGGCTTCGTACCAGCTCACATGCAGCACCGGCTCGTCGTCGGGCACCGGCTCACTCACCCCGAAGCGGCGGCGCAGCCACTGCCCGCCCTCGCGCCGCCAGAACAGCGGTGCGCCGATGTCGTGCTGTCGGATCTGGTCCCAGCCATCGGCCGCCCACCAGCGGGGGTCGCTATAGCCGCCGTCCTCGATGAAGGCCTGGTACGCGCCGCAGGTCACCGCCACTGTGTCGATGAAGAACGGCGGCACGACGCGCTGGTGTGCGGGCCGTTCGTTGTCCAGCGCCCACGGCTCGGTCGATGTGCCCATGGTGAACGGGCCGCCCGGGACCAGGACCTCGGCAGGCAGGCCGCGCGCGCTGCCGGCCGGCGGCTCGGGCGCGGTGAGCGCGGCCGGGCCCTTGCGCAGCTGGTGGGTGATGAGCATGGTCTCGTCGTGCTGCTGCTCGTGCTGGGCGATCATCCCGAAGGCGAAGGCGGCGTCGACCAGCGGCCCGCCCTCCAACGGGGTGCGGTCCAGGACGTCGAGGACCCGGCCCCGTACGTCGGATGCGTACACGCGTGCCTCGGCAGGGGCGAGCAGCGGCAGGGTGGGCCGCAGGGCACGTGGATGCTCGAAGGCGTCGTAGACGGAGTCGATCTCGGGCCGCAGCGCCTCACGCCCGGCGACGGTGCGCCACAGCCACTGCTCCTCCTGGTTGCCTATGTGGGCGAGGTCCCAGACCAGCGGGGACATCAGCGGAGAGTGCTGGGCGGTCAGTTCATGGTCGTCGACGCACGAGGTGAGCGTGGCCGTACGGGCTCTGGCGGCGGTCAGCGCATCGAGGGCGCGGCGCCGGAGGTCTTCGGTCATGTGCTCAGTTCCTTCCCGAGGGAGGAGATGCGCAGATCGTCGGCGGGACATCGGCCCCGCAGGACATGGCGCTCATTGAATGCGGCGACGGCCCCCAGCACGGCGTCGGACGCGCCGATGCGGGGGAGTGCTTCCAGGGCGACGGCGAAACAGGTCACGGCCGAGGCGTGCAGCTCGGGATCGGCCAGCCCGTGCCGGGCGGCGTTGACCCAGAGCGGATTGCGCGGCGCCGGCTGCGAACCGGCGTACTCCGCGAGCGGTTTGACGGCGCGATAGACCGTCTCCGCCGCCTCGGCGTCGTCGAACAGGGCGGTGGTGACGGCGAGCGGCACCAGCCAGCCGTCCTCGCCGGACTGGGCGTCGATCATGCGCAGCTCGAGATGGCCACGCGGCCTTACGGGCGGAAAGAGGGTGGTCAGGTGGTAGTCGAGGTCCTCCCGGGTCGGCCGACGCAGATTCCCCGAGCGCAGCCACTGGCGGAAGGTGAGGCCGTCGGGCAGCTCCCACGGCCCCTCGGCCGTCCGGACGCACATCACCGGGGCGTCCAGCGCATGTGCGGTCCAGGCCGAGCGCGGCTCCTGGTCCAGCGGCGGCGCCAGGGGCCGTACGTCGTCGAGCGCGGCCCACACGGCCTGCCGGGTCGACCGCCAGCCGGTGTAACGCCCTTGCTGTGCAGGCGAGTTGGCGAACGCCGCCATCAGCACCGCGCCCAGCAGATGCGCGAGCTGCCAGCGTCTGCCGTACCCGAGGGGTCCCGGCTCCTCGTCGCCCGCGTCCAGGCACACCTGGATGGAGGCTGAGGTGCACATCATGGCGCGGCCGGCCGGACCCGTTCGGTCCAGATACGCCTCCATGGCGTCGTAGCGGGGTTCGTGGAGCAGCCGGCGCGGCGGATGCCAGGGGTCGAGGCCGAGTCCGGTGAGAGTGAGGTCTGCCGGGCGGAGCGCGGCGCGTACGGCGTCCAGATCGGCGGCGGTGGAGTCGATGCACTCCATCAAGGAGGCGGCGGGGGGAGAGCTGAGCTCCAGCTGGCCGCCTGGCTCGAAAGTGAGGGCCGATTTCAGTTGTAGCGAACGTACCTGGTCGTGGGCCGCGGCGATGCGGTCGGCGGGGACGGGGCGCTCGGGCCGCTCCAGCTCATGAATGAGCCATTCGACCTCCACGCCGACGGTGCGGGGCGGGCCGTTCTTGAAGCAAATACATCGAAGCAGGTCCTCCGCTTCATCCAGGTCGATCGGCCGGCCGAAGTCGCCGGTATCGGGTGGGTGCATGTTCTGCTCCTCCAGTCGCGAAGGCACTCTGCCAACCTAAAGCCACGCCCGCTGGTTCGCACAAGAGTGCTCATGATGTCCGCGGGACGTAAGAAAATCGATTGCCGTGGCTGCGGCCGGTGAGGACGATGTCCGGCATGAGTGCACGACTGCGGGGGATCGCGAAGCAGACCGAAGACATCGTTGAAAAGGGCCACTACCTGGCATTCGACGGTCGGAAGGTGGAGATCGGGCGGGAGCTGGCCGCCGCGCTGGCGGGCACGACGATGTACGGACCCGAGGCCGTGGAGGTCACCGCGGACACGGACCGTACGACGTCCTTCGAGGTCACGGGCGAGAGCAGCACGGAAGCCGCCCGCCGGCTCACCTCCGCGGACGCGGCACCCGTCGTTGTCCTGAATTTCGCCTCCGCACGCAACCCCGGCGGCGGCTATCTGAACGGCGCACAGGCCCAGGAGGAGGCGCTCTGCCGGGCCTCGGCGCTGTACGCCACGCTGCTGCGCGCCCCCGAGTTCTACGACCACCACCGCGCAGACCGCAGCCCGTTCTACACCGATCGGGTCATTCACTCTCCCGGCGTCCCGGTCTTCCGCGACGACCGCGGACGGCTCCTGGACGCTCCGTACACCGTGGGATTCCTGACCTCGCCCGCGCCGAACGCCGGGGTGATCACCAGCCGCACCCCCGACCAGGCGCACCGCATCCCGGCCGCCATCGCCACCCGCGCCGAGCGCGTCCTGGAGACGGCGGCCGAGCGCGGCTACCGGCGCCTCGTGCTGGGAGCCTGGGGCTGCGGGGTCTTCCGCAACGACCCCGCGGCGGTAGCGGGCGCCTTCCACACACTGCTCACCGACGGTGGCCGGTTCGCCGGCCACTTCGAGCAGATCGTCTTCGCGGTCCTCGACCGCACGGCCGGGGCGACCACGCTGGGGGCCTTCCGGCGGACCTTCGCGGGTCAGCTCCAGCCGTTCGGTCAGCTCCAGCCGTAGCGTTCCTGAAGCCGCCGCACGACCACGTCGAAGCGGGGCCGGTCGAGCGCGCAGGCCTCGCGGCGCATGCCGTCCTCGTGTACCCGCAGCACCCGGTCGAGGTCGACCCATGACTCGCGTCCGGCCCGGTCCCACGGCCCGACGCCGATCGGCACCCACTCGTGGTCCCGGTCGTGACGCTTGCTGGAGAGCTGCACGGCGAGCAGCGTGCCGGCCTCCTCGCGGGCCACCACCAGGACCGGACGGTCCTTGCCCCGCCCGTCGTTCTCCTCGAACGGCACCCACGTCCAGACGATCTCGCCGGGGTCGGGATCGCCGTCGCGGTCCGGGGCGTACGAGGTGCGGACCGGGCCCACCTCGACAGGATCGGCCTCGGTGGTGGCCGCGGGGCCGCTACTGCCGGGCAGGTCGAAGGGGCCGTCGTAGGCGTCTGGTGCACCGGATGCACGGGGGAAGAATGTCACCGCCTCACGGTAGGACACCGTCCAGCACTCGTTTCAGGCCATCCTCAAGACCCCGTGCGGAACTGGTCTGGAAAGATGCCCAGGGCGATGAGCCAGACACCCAAGCAATCCGCAGAACGCCCCGTTCCGACCAGCGCCGACGTCGCCCGGCTGGCCGGAGTCTCCCGAGCCACCGTCTCGTACGTGCTCAACAACACCTCGGCCGTACGGATCAGCGAGCCCACCCGCCGGCGCGTCCGCGAGGCCGCCGAGGAGCTCGCCTATGTGCCACACGCCGCGGCCCGCAGTCTGCGCGCCGGGCACACCCGGATGGTGCTGCTGCCCACCGCCCATGTCCCGGTCGGCCCGCTCTACAGCCGCTTCTTCAACGAGCTCCAGCGGGCGTTGCGCCGCCTGGACTACACCGTCGTGCAGTACGGCAGCCTCGGCCTCGACGGCGACGAGGCCGCCCGCGCCTGGGCCGAGCTGCGTCCCGTCGCGGTCGTCTCGCTCGGCGAGGTGGCGCTCACCCCGCACGGTGTCGACGTCCTCAAGCGCTCCGGCGCGAAAGCCGTCATAACCCTCGGCCCGCACCGCGTCCAGGGCGCGCACTCCCTCGTCATGGACCAGAGCGAGATCGGCAGCTGCGCGGTGACCCACCTGGTCGGGCGCGGCCGGCGCGCCATCGGCGTGGTCATGCCGCAGGAGCCGGGCCTGGAGCTCTTCTCCGACCCCCGTCTGGTGGGCGCCCGGCGGGCCGCGGCGGGCACCGGCGCCCGGATCGAGCCGCTTCCCCTGTCGTACGACGAGGAGTCGGCGGCCCAGCTCGCCGCCCGCTGGCGCGAGTTCGGCCTCGACGCGGTCTACGCGTACAACGACGAGCACGCCATGTTGCTCATGCGCGCTCTCCAGGACGCGGGCATCCAAGTCCCGGGCGAGACCGCAGTGGTGGGCGCCGACAATCTGCTGCTCGGCAGACTGCTGCGGCCCCGGCTCAGCACCGTGCGGATCGACATGGCGACCGGTCAGCGGCTGGCCGAACTCGTCGACCGCGTCGTACGCGAGCCGGGCGCCGAGCCGGAGCGGCACGGCCTGATGGGGGCGCGGGCCCTCCACCGCGAGTCCAGTTGACCCGGGGGCGCCGCTCTGACGACATGCGGGCCGGGCGGTGCGTGTCTAGCGTCACTTGCATGAGTACTGACCCGCAGCGCTTCGAGATCCTGGTGGTGCCCGAGCATGTCGAGGGCCGCGATGCCGCTTCCCTGGCCAAGAGCGCCATCCGCTCCGCCGTCGTGGAGGCCACGGGCCGGCGCGGGTCCTCCGGCTATCCGCGCTATGAGGGCGAGGGTGTGGTGGCCGACATCGACCCTGCGACGCGTACGGTCGAGGCGCTGCTCGTCGACGGGTCGGAGCTGGACTACGGACTCTCCGTGCGGGTCCTCGACGTGGCAGACCGCTGACGGCGACTTCTCCGCATGGGTGCCTCTCCGGGCCGTCGACAGTGGCCGTTGACATGGGCCGACACCCGGCAGAGACTCGGGCTGGGCCAATGGTGAACGTTGGTTCACCAAGTGAACAACGCTGTACGCACGGCCAAGCCTGGGAGAGTTTTGATGAGCATCCGCGACGTCTACATTGTCGATGCCGTCCGCACCCCGATCGGCAAGTTCGGGGGCGCGCTCTCCTCCGTACGGCCCGACGACCTCGCGGCGCATGTCGTCAAGGCGCTCGTGGACCGTGCCCCGGAGCTCGACCCGGCCCGTATCGACGACGTCGTGCTCGGTGACGCCAACGGCGCGGGTGAGGACAACCGCGACGTCGCCCGCATGGCTGTCCTTCTCGCCGGCCTGCCCGTCACCGTCCCCGGCGTCACCGTCAACCGCCTGTGCGGCTCGGGACTTGAGGCAGTCATCCAGGCGGCCCGCGCCATCGCACTGGGCGACGCGTCGATCGTGATCGCGGGCGGCGTCGAGTCGATGTCCCGCGCACCCTGGGTGCTGCAGAAGCCCGAACGGGCCTTCCCCGCGGGCCACCAGCAGCTCTACTCGACGACGCTGGGCTGGCGTATGACGAACCCGCGCATGCCCGCACAGTGGACCGTCCAACTGGGCGAGAGCGCCGAACTCATCGCCGAGAAGCACGACATCACCCGCGAGCAGCAGGACGCCTTCGCCCTCGCCAGCCATCAGAAGGCCGCCGAGGCCTGGGGCAAAGGGCTGTACGACGGTGAGGTCGTCGCGTACGAGGGAGTGGAGCTGCCGCGCGACGAATGCATCCGCGACTCGACGTCCATGGAGGCGCTCGCCAAGCTGAAGCCGTCGTTCCGCAAGGACGGCACGGTGACGGCGGGCAGCTCCTCACCGCTCAATGACGGGGCGGCGGCGCTCCTTCTCGTCGACGAGGAAGGGCTGCGGGCGACGGGCCGCGCGCCCCTCGCCCGGATCCGTGCCTCCGCCGTCACCGGCATCGAGCCGCAGCTCTTCGGCCTCGGCCCGGTGGAGGCGGTACGGCGGGCGCTCACCAAGGCGGGCAGGACCTTCGAGGACCTGACCACCTTTGAGCTGAACGAGGCCTTTGCCGCCCAGTCGCTCGGCTGTCTCGCCGAATGGCCGGATCTGGACCCGTCCCTGGTCAACCCGCGCGGCGGCGCCATCGCGATCGGCCATCCGCTCGGCGCGTCAGGGGCCAGGCTGGCCGGCTCGGTCGCTCACCAGCTGGCGGCGGCCGGTTCGGGAACCGGCGTCGCCGCCCTCTGTATCGGTGTGGGCCAAGGCATCGCCCTGGTCCTGGAGCGCTGAGCCGGACAGCCTTCGAGCCTGCGTCAGGCCTCGGTCGTGCGCGTCAGGCCTTGATCGTGCGCGTCAGGCCTCCGTCGCCGTCTCCGCCTGGGCGGCGCCCTGCGCGTCCTCGATCGACTTGCGGACCTCGTCCATGTCCAGCGCGCGCGCCTGACCGATCACGTCCTCCAGGGCGGCCTCGGGCAGCGCGCCGGGCTGGGCGAAGACCGCGACATTGTCACGGACGATCATCAGCGTGGGGATGGACCGGATCTCGAACGCGGCAGCGAGTTCCTGCTGAGCCTCCGTGTCGACCTTCGCGAAGACCAGGTCGGGGTGGCGCTCCGCGGCACCCTCGTAGACCGGGGCGAACTGCCGGCACGGACCGCACCAGGAAGCCCAGAAGTCGATCAGGATGAAGTCGTTGTCGGTGACAACCTGATCGAAGTTTTCCTTGGTGAGCTCAACAGTGCTCATGACGTGCTACCTCTTCCTGATGTCCGGCGGACTCGCCCCCGACAACGGTGCCTGGGGCCGTGCTATTCCTGCCCCTGCCCATGTGGCCAGGACGCACACCCGGGACCAGACTGGCTCTATGACAGAACCTGTGGAGTACGACGTCGTGGTGGTGGGCGCGGGCCCTGTCGGCGAGAACGTGGCGGACCGTGCGAGGGCGGCGTGTCTGAGCACGGCGGTCGTGGAGAGCGAACTGGTCGGGGGCGAGTGTTCGTACTGGGCGTGCATGCCCAGCAAGGCCCTGCTGCGCCCGGCGATCGCCCGTGCCGACGCCCGCCGCACGCCGGGCCTGAGCCAGTTGGTACAAGGGCCGCTCGACGCCGATGCCGTCCTTGCCCATCGAGACGAATACGCCTCCCATTGGAAGGACGACGGCCAAGTCGCCTGGCTGGACTCGATCGGCGCCCGCCTCTACCGCGGACAGGGCAGGCTGCACGGCCCGAAGAAGGCCGTCGTCGACGGCCCCGAGGGGGAGCACCACGTCCTGACCGCCCGGCACGCCGTGGTCGTGTGCACCGGCAGCCGCGCCGTCCTGCCCGACATCCCGGGCCTCGTCGGCGCGAGGGCCTGGACCAGCCGCGAGGCCACCAGCTCCTCTCGCGTGCCAGGGCGGCTCGCGGTCGTCGGCGGCGGTGTGGTCGGCACGGAGATGGCGACCGCCTGGCAGGCCCTCGGCTCCCAGGTCACCCTGCTGGTCCGCGGCGGGGGACTGCTGCCCCGGATGGAATCCTTCGTCGGCGAGCACGTCGCCGAGGCCCTGACCGAGGGCGGCGCACAGATCCGTACGAACACGTCCGTGAAGTCCGTCGAGCGCTCCAACGGCGCCGGCCCCGTCACTCTCGTACTGGAAGACGGCGAGCGTATCGAGGCCGACGAGGTCCTCTTCGCCACCGGCCGCGCCCCCCGGACCGACGACATCGGCCTGGAGACGGTGGGGCTGGAACCGGGCTCCTGGCTGCCCGTCGACGACAGCTGCCGCGTCGAGGGCAGCGACTGGCTCTACGCAGTCGGCGACGTGAACCATCGCGCGCTGCTCACACACCAGGGCAAGTACCAGGCCCGTATTGCCGGAGCCGCCATCGCGGCGAGGGCGCAGCGCGTCCCGCTGCTGGAGACCGACCGCTGGGGCGCCCATACGGCGACCGCCGACCGTTCGGCCGTCCCACAAGTCGTCTTCACCGACCCCGAGGCGGCGGCCGTGGGCCTCTCCCTCGCGGAGGCCGAGGCGGCGGGCCACCGCGTCCGCGCCGTCGACCAGGACCTGTCCTCGGTCGCGGGAGCCAGCCTGTACGGCGACGGCTACCGAGGCCGCGCGCGCATGGTCGTCGACCTCGACCGCGAAATCCTGCTGGGCGTCACCTTCGTGGGCCCGGGCGTCGGCGAACTGCTGCACTCGGCCACGGTGGCGGTGGCGGGTGAGGTGCCGGTCGACAGGCTGTGGCATGCGGTGCCCGCGTATCCCACCATCAGCGAGGTGTGGTTGCGTCTGTTGGAGTCGTATCGAGGCTGAGGCAGCGACCGCGGTCTGCACGTGCATGACGTGCAGACCGGCTCGCTTCCGATCGGCTCAGGACGCGTTGGACGTCTTGGGCATGTCGCCCTTGGTCGTGTTGATGTCGATGACGGAGAACGCCGCACCCTGCGGATCGCTCAGCGCCGCAAACCGGCCGAACGGGCTGTCCATCGGCCCGAACCGCAGCGCCCCGCCCCGCTCGGTCGCCGTCGCCACCGCCGCGTCGCAGTTCACGACGGTGAAGTACACGTTGAGGTACGGCGGCACCTCGGGCGGGAAGTCGGCGTCTTCCATCTTCATGCGCCCGAGGACCGTGGAGTCGCCGAGGTTGTAGAGCTTGAAGTCGATCGCGTCGTCCTCCACCCGCTGCACGCTGTACGGGAAGACGGCGGGGAAGAAGGCGTCCGACTTCTCGGGCTCCCGGGTGAACACCTCACCCCAGACGTACGCGCCCGGCACGGCCTTCGCCTCGAAGCCCTCGTGCGTACCCGCCTGCCACGCCCCGAAGACGACACCGCTCGGATCGCGGGCGAGCAGCATCGACCCGAATTCGCCGACCTGCATCGGCTCCATCAGCAGCTCGCCACCGTTGTCACGGATCTTCGCGGCGGTGGCGGCGACGTCCGGCGAGGCCAGATACAGACACCACGCCGACTGGCCTTCCTGGCCCGGCATCGGGGGCACAACGGCGGCGACCGCCTTGCCGTTCGCGTACGCCTGTGTGTAATTGCCGTACTCCGACGAAGCTTCGCCGAAGGTCCAGCCCAGCACGTCACCGTAGAAGCTCTTCGCGCCCTCCACGTCGGTGAACATCGCATCAGCCCAGCACGGCGTGCCCTCAGGATGTACGGCCATAGCTCTGCCTCCCGCTCGGTGCGTGGTCCCCTTTTGCCACGCTAGCCAGCTGACGGCCAACCCGCCCGCCGAGCGCGTGGCGCAGGCCCCTCGATGCGGGACCTCATGCGGCCGGTCAATTCAGAGGCTCCAGCGCAGCACTGCCCCCAGCCCGCCCGCCGGGCCCTGCATGCCCTCGGGAACCAGCAGCACCTCGGCGTCGGCGGCCGCGGCGGACCGCAGCAGGGCGTCGTCCGCACGTGCCTGTACGGGCTTGGCGACGCCTATCGCCTGCGCCTGGCCGCGCTGCACGGCGACCTCGTCGACGCCGGGTCCGATCCACACATCGCGGCCCGCGTCGGACGCGTCCTGCGCGAGCAGCAGCGTGGCCACCTGGTGGCTGCGGGCAGCGTCCACGACGGCGGGTACCCCTTCAGCGGCTTCTCCGCGACCGGTGTCGACGGAGGCCGCGCGGTGCTCGCCCGGCCTGCCGCGTCCGATGCGGAAGCGCTCGAGGGCGCTCTGGAGCCGGTCGCGCGTGTACTCCTCGCAGGCCTGGGCGATCTGCCGGTCGAGCACGCTCTTCGAGGCACCGGGGGACCTGCTGCCGTTCTCGGCCTCGACGGTGACGGCCCGGATGCGCTCGGGCAGCCGGTTGTACACCGCCCTGCGCTCGCGGGAGTCGCCGGTCAGAATCAGCAACTGTGCGCCGCTGCCGGGCCACTGCCTGGCGAGCTCGCCCGCGATGGTGTCGGCGGTCTCGTTCCAGTTGTTCTCGACCTTGTTCCGGAAGTGCCACTCGCCCGTGGGGACGCTGCGCTGTCCTCGGCCCCGCTCCTTGCCGTTCGCCTGCCCCACGGCCTCGCGGCGGTGCGCGTCGCGCAGCTCCAGATCGGCGCCGGTGCGGTCGATGTACGCCACCAGGCACGACGGCTCGTCGCCCCGCAGGCCGGCCAGCGGCGCGACGTGCGGCAGGACCGACCAGGTCGCCTCGATGACGGTCGGGGTCACGCTGAGCGGTATGTCGAGCACTACCTCGGCGCCCGCTGCGAACAGCGCCCGGCCGGGTGGTGCCCCGGAGACCGGCTCGTGGGTGAGCCTGTCCATCAGCGCCCTGATGGTGTAGGCGTCGGCGCCCGCGTCGATGAGCTGCGACGCGACGGAGCGCTCACGGAGCTTCTGCAGCTTCTGGGCCTCCTCGGTCGCACGCGTGGTGTCGATGTACACAGAGGCCCAGGGGCCTGGACGGTCGAAGAGCGGCTTGAGAAAACCAAGTTCCATGATCTCCCCCAGGCTCGTGGAGGGTGAGTACTACCAGATTACGACGATGTGCCGGTAGAGCCCTCTTTATGGAGGAATCGAGCTTTTGTGGAGAAATCAAGGCAATCGCGGCAGTGACGGATCCGGCCTGTGCGATCCGTCGGCCGCGCCCGGGCCCCGGTACCTGGTTACGCCACCCGGTCCTCGCTCGCGGTGGGCCGGTGCGCGGTGATCATCCTGTGCAGCTCTTCGGACGCCGCCCGGCCGAAGGCCGGATCGTTGATGTGGGTATCGAATTCGAGCAGTTCGGTCGTGCTGCCCCGTAGCCCGTCACGGAGCGAGGTGAACAACGCGTCGTCTGCGTGCGGATCGTGATACGGGCCTCCAGGGCCGCCGAGCGTGGAGAGCCCGCGCCGGGGCAGGCACACCGCCGTCGGCCCGGTGGCGGCCCGCAGTTTCGCGGCGACGCCGCGGCCCAGCTCGGCGCACTCCGCCGCGGTGGTGCGGATGACGGTGATGGACGGGTTGTGCACGCGGACTTGGCGGTCCCGGAAGCGCTCCGGGAGGGTGTCGAGCGGCCCGAACTTGACCATGTCCAGGGCGCCCAGGCTCACCACCTGCGGTATGCCCTTGCGCCCGGCGGCCCGGAGTCGGTCGGGTCCGGCGGTCAGGATGCCGCCCACCAGGTCGTCGGCGAGCTCACTGAGTGTCAGGTCCAGGATGCCGGCGAACAGTCCCTGTTCGGCGAGTGACTCCAGGGTCCGTCCGCCGGAGCCGCTGGTGTGGAAGACCAGGACCTCATATCCGAGTTCGGTGAGCCGCTCCCGGGCGGCGTCGACGCCCGGTGTCGTCACGCCGGCCATCGTCGCGGCCACCAGTGGCCTGCCGCCGGCCCCGAGATCGGCCGGCCGTACAGCCCGTGACGCCGCCGCGAATGACTTGGCCATCGCGGTGATCGCGTCCACCGCGTTGGCGAGGATCGGTGCCGAGACGGTGTTGATCCCGGCGATGTCGACGATGCTGTACATCATCGTGATGTCGGTGGAGCCGACGTACGGCGAGACATCGCCCGAGGCCATCGAGGACACCATCAGCTTCGGCACACCCAGCGGGAGCGACCGCATCGCCCTGGTCGCGATCGAGGTGCCACCGCTGCCGCCGATGGCCAGCACACCGTGCAGCCGGTTCTCGGCGTACAGGCGAAGGACTGTCTCGGCGGCCCCGCGGGCCATGGTGGTCACGGCAGCGCCGCGGTCCCCTTCCTCGCGGAGCAGTCCCAGGTCGGCGCCCGCCGCCTCGGCCACCGCGTCGCGTGGGATGTCGGGCCGCACGAGGGGCTCCCCGATGACGCCCGCATCGATGAGCACCACCTCAACACCCAACCGCAGCAGCCGGTCCCGGAGCCAGCCGTACTCCTCGCCCTTGGTGTCCAGAGTCCCCACCAGCACAACGATCGCCATGTCTCTTAATGTTCGCGCCAATTCCGAGCGTGACAAGGCCTGATTTGGGATGAGCACTTTTCGGCCGAGGGTGTGCACTTGCCGCGGGACGAGCAGTGGGGGGTACGCCGGTTCCGCACCTGGTCACGGGCCGCCGGAGGCAGTTGCGGCGCGATGATCGCCGTCGGGCATGCCGGCCGCGTGACCGTGCTCTCCGGCTTCCTGCCCATCTGGGCGATCACCGCTGTCGGTTGGGCGGCCGGGCGGTTCAATGTGCTCGGCGGTCAGGCGCAGACCGTGCTGGGGCGGTTCGCCTTCGCGTTCGCCATGCCCGCGCTGCTGTTCCTGACGCTGTCCAGGTCACAGGTGCCCGATCTGGCCACCCCGGGCATCGCGGTGTTCGCGGCCAGCCTCCTCATTGTGTTCGCCGTAGGCCTGCTGCTCACCTGACGGGCAGCGACTGGCGAGCACCGCCTTCCGCGACTCCTTCCGGGACGCCTTCCGCTTCCGGGACTCCTTCCGGGACCGGATCCCCGGACATCGCCGCGGCCATCCGCAGATGCGGCGCGGCGTCCTCGGGCCGCCCCTGCCGCTCCAGCGTGCGGCCCAGCATCAGCCGCGCGTAGTGCTCCACCGGGCTGAGTTCCAGCACGGCGCGCAGTTCGGCCTCGGCCTTGCTCAGCCGCGCCGAGTGGTAGTAGGCGCGGGCCAGCAGCAGACGCGGCGCGATCTGCTCCGGCGCCTCCTCGACGAGACCACCCAGAATGCGGGCTGCCGTCATGTACTCCTTGGCGTCGAAGAACATCTGTGCCCGGTCCCACCGATCGGCGGCGGTGCCGAACTCGTAGTAGGTGTCGTTCACTTGCCCTCCTCCTCAAGGACTCGTCCTGCTGCGTGCACCCACGTCAACACAGAATGATGGTTGAACATTCCACTATCCTTTGGGGCGTGGGGGCTGCCGGCTCGCACCCGTACAGGAATAGGTTGAGCGCCATGAGCAATCTCGATCGTCAGGCCGCCCTCTCCGTCTGCGGCGGTCGTGGCTTCGTCGTCGCCGAGCCCGTCCGTGAACTTCTCCATCCCCGCCGAGTCCAGCTCGGCGAGTCCACCGAGGTCCGCCGACTGCTGCCCAACCTCGGCCGCCGTATGGTCGGCGCCTGGGCCTTTGTCGATCACTACGGGCCTGACGACATCGCCGACGAGCCCGGAATGCAGGTCCCACCCCACCCGCACATGGGCCTCCAGACCGTCAGCTGGCTGCACGACGGCGAGGTGCTGCACCGCGACAGCACCGGCAGCCTGGCGACCATCCGCCCCCGGGAACTAGGCCTGATGACCTCCGGGCGCGCGATCAGCCACTCCGAGGAGAGCCCCAAGCCGCACGCGCGTTTCCTCCACGGAGCCCAGCTCTGGGTCGCGCTCCCCGACGCGCACCGCAGCGTCGAGCCGCAGTTCCAGCACCACACGGAGCTGCCGACCGTCACCGCGCCCGGCCTGACCGCCACGGTCATCCTCGGGGCCCTCGACGGCGCCGCCTCGCCCGGCACGACGTACACCCCGATCGTCGGCGCCGATCTGGCGCTCGCCAGGGGGACCGAGACGAGCCTGCCGCTCGACCCCGACTTCGAGTACGCCGTGCTCGCCATGTCCGGCGAGGCCCATGTCGACGGCGTGCCCGTACTGCCGGGCGCGATGCTCTACCTCGGCTGCGGCCGTACGGAACTCCCGCTGCGGGCCGAATCCGACGCCGGGCTGATGCTCCTCGGCGGCGAGCCGTTCGAGGAGGAGATCGTCATGTGGTGGAACTTCGTCGGACGCTCGCATCAGGAAATCGATGAGGCTCGGAAGGCATGGGTAGAGGGGGCCCGGTTCGGTGAGGTGAAGGGTTACGACGGAACTCCGCTGACGGCTCCCGAACTCCCGCCGGTGCCTCTGAAGCCGCGCGGACGAGTACGTTGACCTGGCGCTACAGGCACTGGCCTCGGTGTTGAAGGTGCGAGTGCCGGGCTCCTTCGCCTGCCATGCGGCACGAGGTGCCCGCGCCTCGAAGTGATCCACTCTGTCGCGGGGAACGAGTTGCCGGTGTTGGCGCCTGTGACCAGGTCTGATCAGACTCCTGCTGACCCTTTGCCGACCCTGCTGACGAGTGGGCGACGTGCTGTCTCCAGGGCCTGTACGCGTACGCGAGACCGATGACGTCGACTGCGTCGTGGGGCAGCCGACCTGCCTGGATCCGGTGGACGACGACGGTGGCCCGGTCGACAAGGCCGATGTCACGTACTGGGGACTGTGCCCGCGGTGCCGTCCGGAGGCCGGCTGACCGCGCGGGCACGCTCACCGGCTCGCCCCTGCACCGACCGCGACCCTCCCGACGTCGCGCTGGATGCGGACGGTGCCGAGATCCTTCGGGCTGAGGACGTCCAGGTCGGCCGGCGCGGGCCGACCTGGACGTCATGATCAGACGAGGTCGAACCGGTCGAGGTTCATCACCTTGTCCCACGCCGCGACGAAGTCGTTCACGAACTTCTCCTTCGCGTCATCGCTCGCGTAGACCTCCGCAAGCGCGCGCAGCTCGGAGTTCGACCCGAAGACGAGGTCGGCACGGCTGCCGGTCCACTTGACCTCGCCCGTGGCGGCGTCGCGACCCTCGAACGTGCTCGCGTCCCCGGACGTCGCCTTCCACGTCGTACCCAGGTCGAGCAGGTTGGCGAAGAAGTCGTTGGTCAGCGACCCGGGGGTCGTGGTGAAGACGCCGAGCGACGAGTCCTGGTAGTTCGCGCCCAGGACACGGAGGCCACCGACGAGGACCGTCAGCTCGGGGGCGCTCAGGTTCAGCAGGTTCGCCCGGTCGGTCAGCAGGTACTCGGCCGGCAGCCGGTTGCCCTTCCCGAGGTAGTTGCGGAACCCGTCGGCGGTCGGCTCGAGCGCGGCGAACGACTCCACGTCCGTCTGCTCCTGCGACGCGTCCACGCGGCCCGGCGTGAAGGGGACCTCGACGTCGAAGCCGGCGTCCTTGGCGGCCTTCTCGACGCCGGCAGCACCGGCGAGGACGACCACGTCGGCCAGCGAGATCTGCTTGCCGCCGGTCTGGGCCGCGTTGAAGGACTCCTGGACGCCCTCCAGCGTGCGCAGCACCGTCGCCAGCTGGTCGGGCTCGTTGACCTCCCACCCGCTCTGCGGCTGGAGGCGGATGCGCGCGCCGTTGGCGCCGCCGCGCTTGTCGCTGCCGCGGAAGGACGAAGCCGACGCCCACGCGGTGGACACGAGCTGGGACACCGACAGACCCGAGGCCAGGATCTGGCCCTTGAGGGAGGCGATGTCCGCCGCGTCGACGAGCTCGTGCGTCACCGCGGGCAGGGGGTCCTGCCACAGCAGCGTCTCGGACGGGACCTCGGGGCCGAGGTAGCGCACGACCGGGCCCATGTCACGGTGGGTCAGCTTGAACCACGCGCGGGCGAAGGCGTCCGCGAACTCGGCGGGATTCTCCAGGAAGCGCCGCGAGATCTGCTCGTAGGCCGGGTCGAACCGGAGCGAGAGGTCGGTCGTGAGCATCGTCGGGGCGTGGGTCTTCGACGCGTCGTGGGCGTCGGGCACGGTGCCCGCCCCGGCGCCCTCCTTCGGGCGCCACTGGTTCGCACCGGCGGGGCTCTGGAACAGCTCCCATTCGTGGCCGAACAGGATCTCGAAGAAGCTGTTGTCCCAGGTGATCGGGGTGTTCGTCCAGATACCCTCGAGACCGCTGGTGATCGTGTCGCCACCCTTGCCGGTGCCGTAGGCGTTCTTCCAGCCGAGGCCCTGCTCCTCGATCGAGGCGGCCTCGGGGTCGGCGCCCACGTTGTCCGCAGGGCCCGCACCGTGGGTCTTGCCGAAGGTGTGACCGCCCGCGATCAGGGCGACCGTCTCCTCGTCGTTCATCGCCATCCGGCGGAACGTCTCACGGATGTCGCGGGCCGCGGCGAGCGGGTCCGGGTTGCCGTTCGGGCCCTCCGGGTTGACGTAGATGAGGCCCATCTGGACCGCGCCGAGGGGGTTCTCCAGCTCCCGGTCGCCGGTGTAGCGCTCGTCGCCGAGCCAGGTGCTCTCGGGACCCCAGTAGACGTCCTCGTCGGGCTCCCAGACGTCCGCACGACCGCCGCCGAAGCCGAAGGTCTCGAAGCCCATCGACTCCAGGGCGACGTTACCCGCGAGGATCATGAGGTCGGCCCACGAGAGACTCTGGCCGTACTTCTTCTTGACCGGCCACAGCAGGCGGCGGGCCTTGTCGAGGTTCCCGTTGTCCGGCCAGCTGTTGAGGGGGGCGAAGCGCTGCTGGCCGGCCCCGCCACCGCCGCGGCCGTCGCTGATCCGGTAGGTGCCCGCGCTGTGCCACGCCATCCGGATCATGAACGGGCCGTAGTGGCCGAAGTCGGCCGGCCACCAGTCCTGCGAGGTCGTCAGCACCCCCGCGATGTCCTGCTTCACGGCCGGGAGGTCGAGGGTCTTGAACGCCTCGGCGTAGTCGAACTCCTCGCCGAGGGGGTTGGCCACGGCGGGGTTCTTGGCGAGGATCTTCAGATTGAGCCGCTCCGGCCACCACTGGCGGTTTCCGCCGCCCTGAGTCGGGTGCGGGGCGCGTCCGTGCGCGACCGGGCAGCCACCTCCGCCCTCCGCCTTCGCGTCTACGACGATTGCATCATGGTTCTCAGACATTGGAATCCTTCCGGACTGGGCGGATCATGTTGCTCAGGAACTGCGGGCGGTGGATCAGTCGGGGCACAGGCCCCAGTAGGTGACCTCGGCCTCGTCGATCGAGAAGCCGTGGTCGTCGGGCGCGGTCAGGCAGGGGGCCTCGCCGACCGCTCAGTCGACGTCAGCGACGACACGGCGCGTCCCCCGAACCGGGCCTGGCTGCTGACCGGTTCGAGGCGGCGTACGAGTCCCGCCGCGGTGAGCGCGTGAAGGGCCTCACCCAAGACTTGAAGGGAGATATGGCCCACGCGGGCGGCTGTCACCCGCAAGCCTGCACCGCGCAGCTCCTCGGTGGTGGTCCCGTCACGTCTCTGTCTCCTGCCGTACTGGAGTCTTCCTGTCTCTTGGCTATCGCCGGAACCGATCCTACGATGGACAGAGTCCAGGTCAACAAGCGTGCCAAACTCGTATTCAATCGGAACCCGGACGTCCACCGGTAAACTTCGGGTATCCCACCGAACTTGAATAGGTGAACCGATATGAGTGACCTGCTGGAGCGACTGCGAGGGCGTGGCTGGCGGATGACCTCCCAGCGGCGTGTCGTTGCGGAGGTCCTCGACGGCGACCACGTGCATCTCACGGCCGACGAGGTGCACGCCCGCGCGGCACAGCGGCTGCCCGAGATCTCCCGCGCGACCGTCTACAACGCCCTGGGCGAGCTGGTCTCCCTCGGTGAGGTCATAGAGGTCTCCACCGACGGCCGTGCCAAGCGCTACGACCCCAACGCACACCACCCGCACCAGCACCTGGTGTGCTCCAACTGCGGCACCGTCCGCGATGTCCACCCGACCGGCAATCCGCTGGCTGACCTCCCGGCCGAGGAACGGTTCGGCTTCATGGTGTCCGAGGTCGAGGTCACCTACCGCGGGCTGTGCCCATCCTGCGCCTAGGTCGTGTCCGCAGGATCAACGGCAGCGGGAGCGGGGCGAGTTCGCCAGGCTCGACGCGGGGCTGGATGCGGCGTCCCGGTGTCCTGGATGAACGCCAGGTAGGTCCGGACGACAGCGAACAGGACGCGCGGGCTCTCCCGCTGGGAGAAGGTGCTGATGGCCTTGAACTGCGTGACCGTCGCCTCGATCGGAAGCTGGGTGTGGCGGTTGATGCCCTCGTGCAGCGCGAGCAGTAGCAGGCTCGATGGGCGTGATGTGTCGGACGGTGCGGAAGGCGGTGGACTCGCCCTTGCCGGAGCCGCGCAAGAAGCTCCCGCCCCGGGGCCACCGCCTTGGACTGTGCCGACGTCTGCTCCGACCGGCGTGACGTAGCTCCCGCCGGTCGGAGATCGACGCCAGCGCTACTGATCGGTACCGTCCACGGGAACAGCGGATGCCGATCCCGGCAGCCGGAATGACGTCGCCACCTTGAGGCCGCGCGCCCGCAACACGACAGGGGACATTGATGTTCCGCAAGGTATTGGTCGCCAACCGCGGCGAGATCGCGATCCGCGCCTTCCGCGCGGCGTTCGAGCTCGGCATCTCCACCGTGGCCGTGTTCCCCTACGAGGACCGCAACTCGCTCCACCGGGCCAAAGCCGACGAGGCCTACCAGATCGGTGAAAAGGGCCACCCGGTGCGGGCCTATCTCTCGGTCGACGAGGTGATCAAGGCCGCGCGCAAGGCCGGTGCCGACGCCATCTATCCGGGATACGGCTTCCTGTCGGAGAACCCCGACCTCGCCGCCGCGTGCGCCGAGGCCGGGATCACCTTTGTCGGGCCCCCCGCTTCCGTACTGCACCTCACCGGCAACAAGTCCCGCGCGGTGGCGGCCGCCCGCGAGGCCGGGGTTCCCGTACTGAAGTCGTCGGAGCCGTCCACGGACGTGGACACGCTGGTCGGCGCGGCCGACTCCATCGGGTTCCCGGTGTTCGTCAAGGCTGTCGCCGGCGGCGGCGGGCGAGGAATGCGGCGCGTCGCCGAGCCCGCCGAGCTGCGGGAGGCGATCGACGCGGCGATGCGCGAGGCAGAGTCGGCGTTCGGAGACGCCACCGTCTTCCTGGAGCAGGCCGTCGTCAACCCGCGCCATATCGAAGTGCAGATCCTCGCCGACGCCCAGGGGAACGTCGTCCACCTGTACGAGCGGGACTGTTCGGTGCAGCGGCGCCACCAGAAGGTGGTCGAGATCGCGCCCGCGCCGAATCTCGACCCGGAGCTGCGCGCGCGCATCTGCGCCGACGCCGTCGCGTTCGCCAGGCACATCGGGTACGTCAACGCGGGCACCGTGGAGTTCCTGGTCGACGAGCGTGGCAACCATGTCTTCATCGAGATGAACCCCCGTATCCAGGTGGAGCACACGGTCACCGAGCAGGTCACCGGACGGGACCTGGTGATCGGGCAGCTGCGGATCGCCGCGGGAAGGACGCTTCCGGAACTGAACCTGACGCAGGACGACATCGTCCTCACGGGCACGGCCCTGCAGTGCCGTATCACCACTGAGGATCCCGCCAACGGTTTCCGACCCGACACCGGCACCATCTCCGCGTACCGCTCCCCGGGCGGCCCCGGTGTACGGCTCGACGGCGGCACCGTCCACACCGGCGCCGAAGTGTCTGCCCACTTCGACTCGATGCTGGTCAAACTGACCTGCCACGGCCACGACTTCGCCAACGCCGCCCGCCGCGCACGGCGTGCGATCGCCGAGTTCCGTATCCGCGGAGTCGCCACCAACCTGCCCTTCCTCGGCGCCGTGCTCGACCACCCCGGCTTCCGCGAGGGCCATGTCACGACGAGCTTCATCGCCGAGCATCCGGAGCTGATCCGGGCGCGCCCCTCGGCCGACCGCGGAAGCCGCATGCTCACCTATCTCGCCGAGACGACCGTCAACCGTCCCCATGGCCCGCGTCCCCAGGTCATCGACCCGGCCGCCAAGCTCCCTCCCGCCTCACTGGGCAGTCCGCCCGCCGAAGGCTCCCGGCAGCGCCTCGCGGCACTCGGGCCGGAGGCGTTCGCAGCGGAGCTGCGCGCGCAGCGGGCCGTCGCGGTGACGGACACGACCTTCCGCGACGCGCACCAGTCCCTGCTGGCCACCCGGGTGAGGACGCGCGATCTGCTGGCCGTCGCCCCGTATGTCGCCCGCACCGCACCGGAGCTGCTGAGCCTGGAGTGCTGGGGCGGCGCCACCTACGACGTGGCCCTGCGCTTCCTCGCCGAGGATCCCTGGGAGCGGCTCGCGGCCCTGCGGGAGGCGGTGCCCAACATCTGTACGCAGATGCTGCTGCGTGGGCGCAACACCGTCGGCTACACGCCCTACCCCGTCGAGGTGACCGAGGCCTTCGTCGCCGAGGCAGCGGCGACCGGCATGGACATCTTCCGGATCTTCGACGCGCTCAACGACGTCTCGCAGATGCGGCCCGCCATCGATGCCGTACGGTCCACCGGCACCGCGCTGGCCGAGGTCGCCCTGTGCTACACCGCGGACCTGTCGGACCCGGCCGAGCAGCTGTACACGCTCGACTACTACCTGCGTCTCGCGGAGCAGATCGTCGAGGCCGGTGCGCACGTACTGGCCATCAAGGACATGGCCGGACTGCTGCGCCCGCCCGCCGCCCGCACCCTGGTGACCGCGCTGCGCGAGCGCTTCGACCTTCCGGTGCATCTGCACACCCATGACACGGCGGGCGGCCAGCTCGCGACGCTGATCGCCGCGATCGACGCGGGCGTCGACGCCGTCGACGCCGCCGTCGCCTCGATGGCGGGCACCACCAGCCAGCCGTCCCTGTCGGCGCTCGTCGCGGCTACCGACCACACCGAGCGCGCGACCGGGCTCTCACTCGACGCGGTCGGGGGACTCGAGCCGTACTGGGAAGCCATGCGCAAGGTCTACGCGCCCTTCGAGTCGGGGCTCGCCTCGCCCACCGGGCGTGTCTACCACCACGAGATCCCCGGCGGACAGCTTTCGAACCTGCGCCAGCAGGCCATCGCGCTCGGCCTCGGCGACCGCTTCGAGCTGATCGAGGACTGCTACGCGGCCGCCGACCGGATGCTGGGCCGGCTGGTCAAGGTGACCCCCTCCTCGAAGGTGGTGGGAGACCTCGCCCTGCACCTGGTCGGAGCCGGGGTCCAAGCGGCCGACTTCGAGTCCGACCCCGGAAAGTTCGACGTACCGGACTCGGTGGTCGGATTCCTGCGCGGCGAGCTGGGCGACCCGCCCGGAGGCTGGCCCGAGCCGTTCCGTACGCGCGCACTCCAGGGCCGCCCCGCGCAGGCCGAGGCCCCGACCTTGTCGGACGAGGACCGCCAGGGACTGGGCCGGGACCGGCGGGCGACGCTGAACCGGTTGCTGTTCCCCGGCCCGACCAAGGAGTTCGACGCCCACCGCGAGGCCTACGGCGATACCTCCGTACTGCCCACGCAGGACTTCTTCTACGGCTTGGAGCCGGACACCGAGCACACGGTCACCCTGGGGGCCGGTGTCACGCTGCTGATCGAGCTGGAGGCGATCTCCGAGGCCGACGAGCGGGGCTTCCGTACGGTGCTGGCCACGCTCAACGGCCAGCTGCGCCCGGTGCCGGTGAGGGACAAGTCCGTCGCCACCGAGGTCAAGGCCGCGGAGAAGGCCGAGCGCGGCAACGACCGGCATGTCCCCGCGCCGTTCGCGGGCGTCGTGACGCTCCAGGTGGAGGAGGGCTCTTCGGTGTCGGCGGGTCAGACGGTGGCCACCATCGAGGCGATGAAGATGGAGGCCTCCATCACCGCCCAGTGCGCGGGCACGGTCGCGCGGCTGGCGATCGGAAAGATCCAGCAGGTCGAGGCGGGCGATCTGCTCATCGAGATCGGCTGACGCCTGCTTCGTGCGGGCGTACGCGGCCGGCCCGGGTGAGGTTCCCGGGCCGCCGCCCCCGTAGGGGAGTCGGTCGGCCGTCAGACTTCGGCATCCTGGATGAGCATCGCGATCTGGACGCGGTTGTTCAGGCGGACGTGTCGCTGACTACGCGGGGTGCTCCTGGGCCCGGGTGTTCAGGCACCGCACGGCGATGGCCGCGATGTCGTCGTTGAGCCTTCCGCCGCTGTAGTGGAGCAGGTCCCGGTGAAGCCGGTCGAGCAGCTCGCGGGGCGGCGCCGGGCCTTGCTGCCGGATCCAGTCCGGCAGCGGGAAGAACTCGCCGGTGCGGTCCCGGGTCTCCGTTACGCCATCGGTGTAGAGCAGCAGCTGGTCGCCCGGAGCGAAGGCGGCGGCGTCGACGCAGTAGCGGTCTCCGATGAGCGTCGCGAGGTTGAGGGGCGGCGAGGGGGCGGTGGGCTCCAGGACGCGGATCTCCCCGCGGTGCACGAGCAGGGGCGGGGGGTGCCCGCAGTTGAGAAGTCTGACGTGGCCGCCGCCGTGCGGAATCTCGGCGATAAGCGCGGTAGCAAAGCGCTCCGGCAGGTCCTGGCCGGGGAACGCAGCGCTGTAACGGGTGATGCTGGTCTCCAGGCGATGGATGATGCCCCTCAGATCGGGCTCGTCGTACGCGGCCTCCCTGAAGCAGCTGATCACCGCCGCGGCCGCCCCCACCGCGGGCAGGCCCTTGCCTCGTACGTCGCCGATGAGCAGCCGGACCCCGTACGGTGTGTCGGCTGCCTCATAGAAGTCCCCGCCGATCCGGGCCTGCTCCTGGGCCGCCAGATACAGCGACTCGATCTCGACGTCCGCGATGCGGCGCGGCAGGGGGCGCAGCAGCACCTTCTGGGCTGCGTCGGCGACGAGCCGGACGTGGAAGAGTGTCTCCTCCCGCTGGAGTCGGACACGGCTTGCATATGCGGCCGCCAGGGTGACCGCGACGATCGCAGCCGCCGTGTATGGCGTCCCCAGGTCGGTGTAGAAGAAGCTGAGGCTGATCATGACCAGCAGGCAGAACGTCCCCAGCAGGATCGTGGGGAGCACGGGCCACATCGCGGCGGCGAGGGCGGGTGCGGCGGGCAGGAGGCGGCTGAAGGCGATCTCCCTCGGTGTGGAGAACGCCAGGCCGGCGATGAGGACGGTAAGGATCACCGGTGACAGCAGGGCAGCTTCCCACCGGCCGCCGTAGGGAGGACGACGGCGCCGCAGCCGCCCGGGCGTGATCACAAAATGCATCATATCGGTGCGAAGAAGACCTTTATCCACTCCGAGGTCCGAGCAGCTGGGCTTCGACGGCGGCGTTGCGTTTCTCAGCGAGTCGGCCCGTAGGAGCCGTCCGGCTCCTCGTCCACGGTCCCGTCAGGCCACAGGAGCGTGTACGACCACCCTCTGCCGGCCCTCTTCATGGGGATGCACCCGAAGCTGCTCAAGGGCCATCCCTCGCCGCATCCCCGGTCTCCGGATTGCATCCTCGTACGTCTGTATGAGCGGATGCTCGTCGTAGGGCGAGACCGGCGTCGGCGGGCGCGGCACGTCCCGGCCGCAGGCGACGCGGTGGTTCTCCTACTGCAACGCGCCGTCGAGAACGTGCGGTGCGGCGGATATGCGGCGCGGAGCACACTCCATCAGGTGTTGCCGAGCCGGCGGCGTGTGCCACTCGCGAAGGTTTTCGGCCATCCCGCGTCCGCATGGTTGACGGGGGTCGGCCGCCGGTTTGAGAATGACATGTCATTCCGTCGGCAGGAGGGGAACGCCCGTGGCTACAGGCGCCGTTGGCACGGGCGGCGCGGTCGACAAGCGGGAGGCGATCCTTCGCGCGGCGAGGAGGGTGTTCGCCGAGCGCGGCTACCACGCGACCGGCATCTCCGACATCGCCCGCGAACTCGGTGCCGGGCACGGCACGTTCTACCGGTATTTCAAGAACAAGGAAGACATCGCGCGCAGCGTGGTGTCGCGCGCTCTGCAGCAGGTGAGCGAGGCACTGGCCGACGAGGACCCGCGTTCCTCGCAGACCCTGCCGCAGTACCGGGAGCAGGTCGGGCGGATCGGCAACAAGCTGTTCGACCTCGTCGCCGCAGAGCCGGAGTTGTGCCGCATCCTGTTCTACGACGCCATAGCAATCGACCGGGCCGATGCGGACTTCGCCGGGAGGGTGATGGAGTCGGCGGCCGCCTTCACGGCCGCGTTCATCCACAACGGGCAGGACCGGGGCTTCCTGCGCCGCGATGTGGACGCCACGGTGGTCGGACTGGCCGTGAACGGGATGATCACGACCGGGGCGCTACGGCTGCTGCACGCGCCGGATCCCGAAGCCATGCGCGAGCCGTGGATCCACACCGTGGAGACGCTCATGTTCGACGGCCTCGGCTCCGCCTGAGCCGCGGTTGCAAGAGGTGCAAGGACCGCTCATTTCTTTTGCCTTCCGAACGGAATGACATGTCATTCCGGAAAGGGGAGAACGATGGTCCAGGTTGATGTCTTCTGGTCGTACGGCATAGGGGCGAGCTTCGCCACTGCCGCCGCGTACCAGCTCAGGAGCGCCGACGCCGGCCGTGCCGGCCGATGGTCGGATCCGTATCTGCTGGGCACCACGCTGTATTGCGCCGTGCTGTTCGCGCCGAGCGGAGCGTGGCTGCTGTGGGGCTTTCCGGACTGGGAGACGATGCAGACGGCCAGCGGCCACGGCTCGCTGCCGCCATGGCTGGTCGCGCTGTTCGCCGCGACGAATGTGAGCCAGGGCGTCCTCGGCTACTGGGTCGCGGCGCGGCTGATCGCGCGCGGCCGGGTGTACGCAGCCTTCCTCCAGGCAGGACTGGGGTACGCGGGCATGTTCTTCATTCTTGTCCACGGCTGGGACGGCCGGGGCTACCAGCGGTTCTTCTCCGCCGACCGGGATACCTTCGCGGCCTGGCCCAAGCATCCGGGCCTCGGGCAGGCACTGTCGCGCGCGGGCGACTGGCTGGCCTCGCCTGTCGCGTTGACGCTGTACGGGATGGGGGCGGTGATCGTCCCGGCGATGCTGGCGCTGATGGTCTCCTGGGTCAGGTCGGGGCAGCTCGCGGCGGGCGGCGGCGAGGGCGGCGTGGTGGCCGGGCGGCTCCGTATCGTCGCTGCCGTGCTGGGCGCCGTCTTCGGGGTGGCGCTGGGCACGGCTGTGGCCGCCAGTGTGCTGGTTCACCTGCTGGGCTGGTGGCTCGGCGTACCGGTGGCCGCGGCCGTCACCCTCCTGTTCGTCGTACGCCCCGAAACGGGTGCGGCGCACCGCGTCTTTCTGCTGCTCGGCCTCCCCGACCGGCGGATCGGCTTGCCTTCGAGTGCACTCCAAGAGTGAGACTGGCGAGCGGCCGTCAGGCCAACCCGCACGCGCCATTAGAGCGAGGACGAGTGACCATCGCACATTTCCCCGGGCACCCGCTGCCATACGACCGCTACCTCGAGGCGATCAAGCGGGAGACCGCCCGATTCGCAGCCGCCGTCACGGCCAAAGATCCCACCGCAGCCGTCCCCACATGCCCCGACTGGACGCTGGCTGATCTGACCAGACACCTCGGAGCGGTGCAGCGCTGGTTCAGCGTTCTGCTGACCCGAGTCGTCCAGGAGCCGCCACGCGACCGCACGGTGGAACTGGGGCTGCCGGAGCGCGAGGACGCTCTTGCCGAATGGCTCTCAACTGGGGTCTCCGAGGTCCTCGCCCTCGTGCGCACCACCGATCCCGACGCCCCGATGTGGGCCTGGGGTGCCGACCAGCACGCGCGATTCTGGGTCCGGCGGATGGCCTTCGAAACACTGGTACACCGGGTCGACGCGGAACGGACCGTGGGTCGGACATCGGACATCGACGCCACACTGGCCGCAGACGGCGTGGACGAGTTCCTGGTCAATCTGCCCTACGCCAGCTCCTTCGCACCAGACGTGGCGAACTTGCGCGGGAACGGCGAGGCCATCCGTTTCGAGTGCACCGACCGTGAGAGCGACGGTGACAGCTGGGTCGTCCGGCTGCGGCCCGACACGTTCGGGATCGAGCCGGAACGAGCGGAGGAGGCCCCGGCAGGGCAGACACTCGAGCACGCCAAGGTCAGGGGTCGGGCCGCTGACATGCTTCTGCTCATGTACGGAAGGCTTACCCACGACAGCAGGGCCTTCGAGGTATCGGGCGACGAGCGCCTACTCACCCGCTGGTTCAGCCACTCCGCGTTCTGATGCCCGCAGTCGGTCACCTGCCGTCGCAAGGCGTCGGCCTGCGTCGTCAGGCAGGGCCCTCCGGCGCATCGGCGCTCATCTCAGTTGTTGTCCTTGGCGGAGGAGTGAGAATGGCCGCGCACCACTCTCCGTACGTTCCCCGGCTCGACAACGCCGCCTTGATGCAGGCAATCCGTGTCGAAGAGCACCAGCGTCCCTGCCGGCCCTGCCAGTGGAATCGGAACTTCTGTTTCGTGTCCCTGAGTGATGGGGAGCCGTGCCTGCGGGGTGCCGACTGCGAGATGTGCCTCGCGAATCATTCGACTGCGGCGGTGGCTTGCCGGTACGAATGAGGGAGCACCCCAATCCTGGCGCGCGGTGGTCAGGCAAAGATATGCCTTGAGCGCGTGCTTGCGGTCATAGTGCAGCGCTGTGACCGGAGTGAGGTCGGGAACATCTTGTGTCAGGTACGCAAACTTGTGCACCGTGGCGCCGGCTCCGAGGTAGTCGGCCGCTACGGCAGTCAGTGTGCTGTCGGACAGAAAGGATCGGATTCCTGGAAAGGAGTGCGCTTTGGCTGCATTGAGCCGTAAGGCCCGCGAGGAGATCCCTGGACGGTAGTCGACTTCGCGCACTCCGACGGTCACCTCATTGAAGGCGCGTTCGTGTTCGTCCAGCAGACCGTTGAGCCGACTGCCCGCTACCCAAGCGGGCGCGACCGCTATGCCGTACTGGCGCAGGAGCGAAAGCCAGCTCTCCGCGGTCGCTTGTTCGCGGGCCGTGAGGGTCGGCAGGACGTTCATGCGTAGTTCCACGCCGAGGCGAGCACCGCTAGTCGGTCCTGATAGCCGCGGCAGTGCGGGTGTTCCCAGCGGGGGATGCATTCGACGTCTTGGGGGAGCGTGTCTCGCGCGTGTCCCTGCCAGTCGGCGCCCGGGAGTTGGGCCGTGCGTGCGACATCCTCCAGAACGGCTTCCGGCGTGGAAACGAGCTGTTCCAGCTGGACCACGTGAGTTGAGGCGCTGACAGCGGCAAGGACGGTACGAGCGTGGATGAGGGATGTTTCGACAAAATGGACTGCCTCGGCAGGCCGCATTCCGTCTACCTGGGACGTGGCGAGGCCGATGACAGTTTCGACCGGATGGCGCATGGCGTAGAGCAGGCAATCCTCAGGCTGGAGGATATCCGTAATGAGTCGGGCTGTGTGGGGTCCGACTTTGACAATGAGATGGGAAGCGTCGCCCGCCAGCATGAGAAGTGACTGCCGGACCAGTGATTGCCACCGGGGGCGGGGCAGGGGGCGCGGCATGAGTAGGTGACCGTAGACCGGGATGGTGACCGACTGAGCCCCCGTGGCCTCCTTGAGGCTGGCCGCGGCGTGACGTCCCGCATCCGATGTGGCGGCCAGACGGTTCGTGAAATCGGTCAGGGCTTGCGCCGCGCGGCGGGGAAGCCATGTCTGCCCGTCGCATGGTGCGTGGGCGAGGAGTTGGGTGAGATCTGCGATCACGGGTAGTCCGCAGTTCTGGGGAGCGGTTGTCGCGGGATGGGCACTGACTGCTCGCACTGTTGCATCGGCGCCTGAGCGACCGGGCCCCGCGGCAACGAAGACTATTCTGGGATTCTCAGCGCCGGTCATCGGCATGCTCCGTTGGGGTGGCGAGGGCAGCTACGGTGTCGTGCACGGTGCTTTCCACCGGGACCGGCGGGATCCGCACCAGGGAGCGCAGTTCATTCCATCCGGTGGGGCATGCGGGTGGCTGACGGCGGCTCGCCGACAAAGGGGTCTGCGCAATCCGGACTCTGCGACCCGTCAGGTCCCGGACTGCGGCAGCCGTCAGCTCGGCGAGTGCGCCAAGAGTCAACGGCCCGGTGGTGGCCGCGACGGGACCGGGCCATGCGACAGGCAGCTCTGTGAGCGCAGACATCACAGCAGCTGCCTCGCGGACATCGAGAAGATCCACACAGCGGTCGTGGGGCGGGATGGTGATTGTGCTGGTGCGCAGTGCGGCACCTGCCATGCGCGTCAGGAATGATCCGCCAGTCCCGCGCGGTGAGGGACCGGCGAGGACCGTGAGGCGGATCAGCCATGCAGGGCCTGGATGCGCACTGGTCAGCATCTCGGCAGCAGACTTGCTGCGGGCATAGAGGTCCTGCGCGGGATCGGCGGCCGCACGCGAGGAGGAAAACACGATCACAGTGTCGGCGCGCACGGCGGCGAGCAACGCGGCGGTCGCGGTGACGTTGTCGGCCCAAATCCGTGTAGCTGGTTGGCCGCGCAAGGATCCGGCGCAGTGAACCACTGCCCGGCAGTCGAGCGTTCCGGGAGCCAGACGCTCCAGCCGCCCAAGATCGAGACGGCTCTCCCTGCCCGTCTCTCCCAACGTTCTGGCCACGGCGCTGCCGAGATAGCCCGAAGCGCCGCTCACTGCGGTGATCACCTTGCGGCTTCTGCGTACGGTGCGGCTTCCTTCGCTGGACGGCCACCTGCCGCAGTGGACAGCTCGATCAGCAGCCCCGCCGGAGGAGAGGGTGGGGGGAACGTCTCCTGCTGGAGAACGAGAGCTTCATACAGCAGGTCCAACTCGTTGAAGCCCAGCCATGACCGCATTCCGGTAAGCCCAGTGAACCGGGCGTTGACTTCGAAGATACGGATGTCACCGTCCGGCGTTCGCCGACCCTGGAAGTTCCACGCGCCCCATGCTCCGTGATGACTGAGCGCCTCCCGAGCATGCCGGGACACGAGCCTGCTCAACGCGTCATCGACGATCTCAACGAGGTGGGGGACACCGCCGACCAGGTTGTTGCGGCTGACAAAGCATCCAAGGTCTCGCCCGCGAGGCCCGATCAGGACCTGCACCGAGTACTCGCCGTCCTGCCTCAAGAGGTGAGCGCGTCGGTCCCAAGGCCGACGGTCCTGGGAGTCAAGAGGCAGCAGTTCCTGCGCAATATCGATACCGGGGCGGAAACAGGCCCGCAGCGCCTCAGCGTTGTCTGCAAGGCGCACACCGCGCGAGGCGTTCCCGCACCGGGGTTTGACCAGGATGGGCCAGCCCACCGTGCCGGCCAGGCGGAGCGCGTCGCGCACAGTGGCCGCGGTCATGGCGATCGAGAGTGCTGAGCCAGCGAACAGAGAACTGGTCACCGCCTTGTCGTAGGCGGCCTGAACAGTGTGAGGCGGCCCATTTCCCAGTACCCCACCGCGGGCGGCAAGGTCATCGGCGACCTGGCCGAGCACAGTCGCATCCTCATCTCTGCCGGCCACCACCAAGCACGGCCCGACTTCCTCGACGAGCGTCAGCACCCGTTCCTGGAAGGCTTCACGGTCCTGGGTCGCCGGACTGGGAAGCGCACGAAGACCAGACAGGAGTCGAGCAGGCCAAGAACTGATACCGGTGATCGCGTAGGTGTGAGAGCTCACCGCGGCGGCCTGCTGCGCAGCGATGCCGACGCCGCTGGTCGAGCTCGTCAGGACGAGAGGGCGGGTCATGCTCGTGCCCGTAGGAGCAGATAGCGGCGGTCCCCGTAGTAGGCCCGCGCAGCACGCCGGTAGACAGCCGCCACCGGGGCCTTCAACGGCCACGGTGTGTCGGGATACCACGCCTCAAGACAGCGGCCCATGTCCAGGTAGGAATCAGAGGGTTGCGTACGGAACAGGCGTGCGATGAGCCATTGCGCGCACGTTCCCAGCTCAAACAGATAGAGGCGAGGGCGGGTGGAGCGAACAGAGCGAAGCTGCACCAACAGATCGCGCCGGATGCGATGGGTCTGCAGCGCCGGTAGGACGGGATCGGTGAAGAGAGAGCCGTTGGGGCGTGCGTGCGGCCACGCTGGGGAAGGGCAAAAGGTGAAGTGAGCAGGATCGAGACGCCAGCGTTCGGCCAGGTCACGCATCTTTTCCGGTGCCACGAGGATGACGTGACGGTCCCGAGCGATCTGCGGGAGTTCCAGGAGGGAACACGAGACGAGGCCGGCGGTGAGCGTCTGAGCGAACTGGAAAGGCCGGTCGGTCAGGGCGAACCGATCTACCAGGTCGGCATAGGAGTAGTCCCATTCCCAATAGCGCAGCAGCCGTGGATCTACGCCGATCCTCAGGTCGAAAGCAGGCCGCTGCAGTTTCCTGGTCAGATACTCCAGATCGAGGCTGATCGTCTGTATCCAACGCGGGTCGGCCGGAGGGTCCACCACATCTCGCAGAAGTTCGTCCAGGTAGTCCAGATACGCCCGCCGCTCCCCGCGAACCCGCTCCGTGGACTCCATGGGCCGCTTGAAGATCATCTGATCGCACCGTCGCCAGCCATCGGCCCGCCAGCCCCCGGTATTGAGCAGGGCGAGGTGATCCCACACGCCGTGGGTGCGTTTGGCGAAAGCCACGCCACCGCCGCTCGCAACACGCCCGAGGAGCTCTTCACACGGCGGGTTGCGGACCCATAAGCGGCGCTGACCCTTCATGCCACAGCCTCGCCGACGAGTTCAGCGATCCGCCCGAGGGTAGAGCGGTGAATAGCCCCCCACAGCGGCAGACACAGCACGTCCTCGGCCGCACTGTCTGCCACCGGTGTCGCCTCGCGCATGACAGTTCCTCCTGCCCGATAACCAGGACCGAAATACCGCTTGCTGTTGACCCCGTTTCTCAGCAGATGCGTATGAACCCGATCCGCGAGTGGGCGTCCACCGGAACGTAGACGAACTACCGCATACGCATGATTGCTGTGCACGCCGTGGGCAGGCCGCATGAGATGCACCTCGGGCATGCCGGCAAGGAGCCCGCCGTACACCTCCATCGCAACGGCGCGCCGACTGATCTCCCCGCCCAGCGCATTGAGGACCAACAAGCCCACCGCAGACTGCAATTCGTTCAACTTGGCATTCGTGCCGTACTCGAGAGCGCCTCCAGCCCAGGCCAACCCGAAATTACGCAGCCGGCGCACAGCCCCGGCCACCTCAGGATGCCGGGTACAGACCGCACCGCCCTCGAGCGTATGCATCACTTTGGTGGCGTGGAAACTGACGGCACTCGCATCGCCGAACGCCGTGACAGGAACATCAGCCACCCGCACACCCACCGCAGGCGCGGCATCGTAGAGGAGAGCGAGACCATGGCGATCCGCTACCTTCTGGAGCCCTTCCACATCGGCCGGATGCCCGAAAGTATGGACGGCCAGGACGGCACTCGTGCGGGAAGTGACGGCCGCCGAGACAGCCGCTGGGTCAAGGGTCAGATGGGCAGGCTCCACATCCGCCATCACGGGCACCAGTCCGTTCCACCGCAGCGCCTGCGTCGTGGCCGGAAAGGTGAACGCCGCAGTGACCACCTCTCCCTCAAGCCGAAGCGCACGGCACGCCAACTGCAGGGCCAGGGTCCCGTTAGCCGTTGCGGCCACGTTGTGCCAGCCCAAGATCTGTTGGAGCGCCGCCTCGAACCGGCCTAGCACCGGCCCGTCATTGGTCACCCAGCCGCGCTCCCAGATCCCTTCCAACAAGGGAATCAGCTCAGGCAGCGACGGCATGAAGGGACGGGTCAAGGGAACATGTTCCGGCGAACCCGAGCCACACTCGGGCTCGCTCCCCGACCAGCACGGCTGAGTCGGCGGTCCGCTGGCCCCCGGAACAGACACATGCGCGTTGCCGCTGCTCATCGCGCACCGCTGACTACGGGGTAACCGAACTCCCGTGCCTCCTCGGCGAGCCGGGCGCGCATCTGCGCGGCCACCACGTCCGGCAGCGCGCCGACCCGGTCTGTGCTGGGGCGGATCTCATCACTGGCGCACCGCAACCAGGCAGCATCCTGACGTAGGCCCAGGAAGCGGATGACGGCACTCAGAGTCCGAGCCGGCTCGGCGACCAAGTCCTCGTGTCGCACCACGAAACAGTTCTGGGCGTGAGGCGCGAACTCCCGCCAGCACCGGAAGTAAGCGGCCGTGTATGCGGCCGCCTCGACAGGATCGGTCGGGCCCCAGTCGCGCTGCGTATGGGAAAGAGCAACGGCCATCGGATCACGCACCATGACCACCACCCGCGACTCAGGCAGAAGGAGCTGCAGGCGACGAACGTACTGCGCGTTGCTCGGCGTCTTCTCACACAGCACAGGCCGTAAAGGGTCCAAGGCCACCAGGCGGAACGCCTCAGCAATGAATCTACCCAACGCCCGTGCCAGATCGGGTTCTTGCATCGGCGCCGGCATCGGAGACCGCGCGCGCCCTACGAGACGCAAGTCGTGAGCCCGCACCCCATCAAAAAGATGCTCCAGCGCCTCCTGCAGATCATTCGCCTCGCCCAGGGTCTCCCGCACGTGACGCGCGAACGCGGCCAACGCGGTACTTGCCCCGCCGGGCGTATAGCCGAGATCCGCGAGCAGCATCGGCCACAGATCGTTTACCGCCTCCAGCATGCGCGTCTCACCGCCGCCGACGGCGCTCACCTCGGGATGAGTACACAGCAGACGCTTCACCACGCTCGTGCCTGTGCGGCCGTGTACTCCTCCTACAAAGATCAGGCTTGGGGACACCGGCGACGAAGGTGGTGCTTCCTGCACGCTGGTGACCTCCACACGATCCGGTAGTCCGCCGTGCCGCAGTTCACTTTTCGCATATGCATGACCTCGTGGAGTGAACAGTCTGCCATTGCTCCCTCGCGGTTTCTAGAGCGTGATGGCCGCGACGGGGAGGCGGGGCGCCCATGTAGTGCCGCCGAGCGATCCAAGGGGCGCACGCCGGAGTGAATGTGGGGTGATCACGCGATACCTGCGCTGCGGTCAGATTCGAGCAGGAGTGTAAGGGTTCGCAATCATTCGTGACTTCCCTTGACGTCCCCTTCCGGCCACGGGACATTGTTGGACCCTGGCCGGATCTCGCAACTTTCGCGTGTATTCCGGAGCCGGGCAAGGAGGGCACGCGCCGGTGCTGAACTGCGCCTGGCTCGTTCCCGGATGGGGGGGGATTCACCCACATGGGACTGTTCAGCAAAAAGACACAGCCGCAGGCCGTTCCAAGGCCGCTGACGGTCGACGACGAGGATCTTGCCAACGCGGCACATCTGCTGCCGCGTTTTCTAGTGGCCATGGACGACCGGGGGGTGCGGATGGGGGCGCTCGCGATCGCCGAGGCCGCCGGAGCTCTGAGCCTGCAGGAAGCAGGTCTGGCGCAGATACGGACCGGCGACAGTGGCATCGACCGGCCCTGGAAGTGGCTGACGGCAGTCGGGCGCGCAGCGCACCGTCAGGGCAACGGTGAACTAGTCGCGCAGATTGCGCTGTTCACCCTCCTTTGGGTCATGAACATCCAGCCCAAGGCGGGGTTTGCGGACCGTATGGACATGAAGATGGACGACCCGTCCTCAGAGCTGCTCGCGGACATCTACTCGTTGGCGCTCGAGGCATTGCCCGGGCTGGACCCCGACACCGTCATTGTCAATCGCCCCGAGGGTGTGATGACAGCAGAGACGACCCTCGTGGCCTGCGCCCAGCAGGCTCTAGGCCTCGGCCAGTTGCTGGAGCCACGTGTGCTGGAGTGCGCACGGAGCTACGCCACGTAAGGCGCGACGCAACCGCCACGAGATGCCTGAGCCGACGGGTCGGCACCCCCGGGTGCCGACCCGCTCGGCCGTGGTCGGCGGGGGCGAAGTGGTGGTGGTGGCGGGCGGCTTGGAATTGGACTGGGTTTCGTCACTGCCGCCGGTGGCCTCAAGCCACGGGGACGGGTGCGCTGACCTGCGGCACCAACTGCCCGCCTACGCGCCTGACCTCAAGGATCGCAGCGCCTGCCGCCGGGCCACGGCTCAGTGGGCGAGGAGCATGTAGGTGTTCTCCAGTTCGTCCTGCACGACGTGGGCATCTCCCGCGACAGTCCGCACGACAAGGTCGTCTTCCGGGGTATGGACCCGATACTGCCAGCCTTGCGGGGGTCGCAGCCGTTGGCCGAGTGTGGCCAGGGAGTCCATCGTCTGGCTGTCGTCCACGGTGTGGGAGTACGCCTGCAGGACGTATGTGCGGTCGCCCGGGGCGAGCAGCGCATGCACCGGTTTGCCGCTGGACAGGACGTACTCGGTGTCCCGTTTCACCGTGGAATCGACGTAGAACTTCTTGGCCGTCGCCCCGGTGAGGTCGATCTCCGCGGGGATACGGAGTTCGGCCACGCAGCGGGCCTCCAGGCCGTCGAACATCGCGGTGTCCCCCCACTCGAACGCCGTGACCTCGTCGATCGTCCAGAAGCGGGGTCCGTTCAGGAACACCATCGGCACCTTGAACTGCTCCGCCAGCGCACGGGGGTCGAGCGCGTTCCACCGCTCCGGCGGACAGTCGTTGAGACCGAAGGTGTTATAGACGGCTGCCTTGAGACGACCGTCCTCGCCCGGCGAGATGAGAAGGACCTCGCCGTAGCGAGCGTTCCGCAGGCCGCTCAGGTGACGGGCCGCTTTCGTCGTGTCGGACATGGCTCCTCCTTGTCACAGCCCGTCTCCGCTCCTGCGCGGAGACCGCCTGTGGAGAAAGGCCCGCCAAGGGTCGGGCCCGGGTAGTACCGCGGGTCGTCCACTCCATCAAGCGCATCACACGCGTGGTGAAGCCGCACGTCGTCCCCGGTGGCGTCGAGCGACGGCCGAGCGGGCGAGCGGGCCCCCTGCGGCGCGGCCGCGTCCGACCGTCGAGCCGTCGGCACATGCACCTCGACCTCCGCGCCCACCGGGATCTCGACCGCGGGTTCCGCCGACGAATTCGAGCTGGACCGGACGCGCAAGAGGCGAGAAGGCCGAGAGTTTCCTGGGAGTAGCACTCGCAGGCTGCGGATGCCCCCTTTCCACTGCGCCGGCAGTTTGCCGCCGTGTCGCCGCCGGGCAGAGCGGATCCTGGCGACGTGGCCGCCGGAGTGGGGTGGTGCCCAGAGGCACAGTGCCTCGGCGATCTTCCTCGGGCCCGGCACCCGGTCCGAGGGGCCGAACGTCACCGAACCTGCCCGCCACCGCCCGTACGGCTCACGTGGGATGAGGGACGAAGCCCCCGTGCCACCACCGGCAGGCGACCGCCCCGTGGATATCCGGGGGGTGCGTCTCCTGGGTGCAGCACGCCCCCCTTCGCCCTCACCACACGGCGTCGGGCCGCCCTAGCCTCGACACCATGGAGACAGACAAGCGCCCCGCCGCCGAGAACGCGCTGGGAGGTTTCCTCCGCGCACGGCGTGCCCAACTGCGCCCCGAAGACACGGGGCTTCCCACATCCGGCCGCCGCAGGGTGCCCGGTCTGCGCCGCGAAGAGGTCGCCGCGCTCGCCGGGGTGAGCGCCGACTACTACATGCGCCTGGAACAAGGCCGCGAACGGCACCCGTCCCAGCAGGTACTCGAAGCCGTCGCGCGAGCTCTGCGGCTGGACGACGAAGCGGTGGCTCACTTGTACCGCGTGGCCACCACGACCACGCGCCGTACGCGCCGCGCGCCCCGCGTCGAACGCGTCCCCCCGCACCTGCGGCGGCTCGTCGACACCTGGAGCGACACGCCCGCCTTCGTCCTGGGCCACGCCCTGGACATCCTGGTGCGCAACCAGCTCGCAGGCGCCCTGTACGCAGGCTTCACCTACTCCGACAACCTGCTGCGCATGACGTTCCTGGACCCGGCCGCGCACGACTTCTATCGCGAGTGGGACCGTGCCGCCGAATCATGCGTGGCCACACTGCGGCGTGCGGCCGGCATCGACCCCGAGGACCCGCGACTGATCGAACTCGTCGGCGAACTGTCCATGAAGAGTGCCGACTTCCGCGCCCTGTGGGCTCGGCACGACGTGCGGGGCAAGACTCGCGAGGCCAAGCGCTTCCATCACGCCGAAGTCGGCGACCTGGAGCTGCATTACGAGGCCTTCACCGTGAACAGTGCTCCCGGTCAGCAACTCATCGTCTACCAAGCCGAACTGGGAAGCACTTCCGCCGACGCCCTTGCCCTGCTCGGCTCTCTGAGCGCCATCCCCGTGCGCGCGCAGGACACCGCGATGGGCACCGACTGAGTGCGCGCTCGCGGCTCCACCTACTTCCGGGAGTGCTGGGCCGAGCGCCGCGTGCACGAGCGCACCGAGGGGACCAAGGGCTACCACCACCCGGTCGTCGGCGACCTCACCGTCACCTACCAGGCCCTCGCCCTGCCCGGCGACACCGACCAGATCTTGTTCATCTACACCACCGAGCCGGACTCTCCCTCCGAAACCGCCCTGAGGCTCCTGGCGACCTGGGCGATCGAGCCACTCGCCGACGATGCCCGTACCACCGTGCACAGCGAACCGGGCCCCACCGCCTGAGCCCGGCACCCCTTCCTCGACTAGCCTGGGACCATGAGCGACAGCACTCCTCTGGGAGAGTTCCTCAGAGCACGGCGCGAAGCCCTCAAGCCACAGGATGTGGGCCTGCCCGAGCATGGTCGCAGGCGGGTGCCCGGGCTGCGACGCGAGGAAGTCGCCATGCTGGCCGGTGTGAGCTCCGACTACTACATGCGTCTGGAACAGGGCCGGGAGACCAGCCCCTCGCCCCAGGTCGTCGACGCCGTCGCCGCCGCCCTCCACCTTGATGAGGAGGCCACCGACCACCTGCGCAGACTCACCCGGGCACGCCAGGAACGCCGGAGCCTTCCCGTCGGCCACGACCGGATCAGCCCGCAGCTGCTCCAGTTGCTCGACAGCTGGCCCGACACCCCCGCATTCGTCCTGGGCCCGGCCCTGGACGTGCTGGCGCAAAACGCCCTCGCCGCGGCTCTGCACAGCGGATTCGAGCGGTTCGACAACCTGGCCCGCATGGTGTTCCTGGACCCGGCGGGACGTGACTTCTACCAGGACTGGGAGAAGGCCGCGCACGCGTGCGTCGCCGAAATCCGCGCGGCCTACGGGCATGACCCGGACTCCCCGCGTATCACCGAAGTCGTCGAGACGCTTTGCGCGAAGAGCGCGGAATTCACCGAGTTGTGGGCGCGGCACGATGTGAAGGGCAAGACCCGGCAGGCGAAGAACCTCAAGCACCCCCAGGTCGGCGACCTGGAAATCCAGTTCTCCGCCTTCACCGTCAACGAAGCCCCGCACCAGCAGCTGGTCGTCTACCAGGCCGAACCCGCCGGCACCACCGCCGCCGCCTTCGCCGAACTCCGCTCCCGGGCCGACCACCGCGAACCCGCGGAGCAGCAGACCGAAACCGACCGGGTCCCCAGCGACACATAGTTCCCTTGCCCGTGTGGCCAGATATTCAGAGGAAGTCTGCTGCGTGCGGCGGCAGTTGAGCGCCGTGTACGCGCTGGAGGCGGCCCCTGGACATCAAGCGCACCGCGCTGAGCGACCTGCGCAACCAACGCGGCATCGACGACAACGTGGCCATGAACAGAATCCCCTGTCATAGGAAGCAGCCGACGCGACGAGTCGGTGCGTCAACCGCGTCGGCGGCTGATCAGGGGGCAAGGCCGCAGCCGATTACTGCTTGAGGGTCCAGTCCGGATCTCGGCCATGGTCAGGCTCCCTCGCGGGCGCGCCGGTCACCTTCGCGGTAGAGCACCAGGTGCTCGTGGAAGAGAATCCCGTCGCGGACGTCACCGGTGGCGGTGAAGCCGGTGTCGTCGACGTAGTCGATGTGGCTGTCGGTGACGGTATAGCCGCCGGTGTAGGCGCTCCGGCGGTTGCCGCGCGCCTCGTCGTAGCGGCCGTTCGGCAGCAGTTCCTGGCGGATGAACCCGTCCGCGGTCACCCACATCCCGACGTACGGATGCGGATCGAGGGGCATTTCGTTGCTGGTCATGGCTCTACAGTCGGCCCTCGCGGCGTGGAGCAACCAGACCGCCGTCTCCCCAGGTGAGGGCTTCCTGGGTGCCGCGCACCCAGCGTTGTGGACGGCCCCCGCTCCTCGCCGCGGGTCTGCGCGCCCGGCCTCACATGGGCAGGCTTCCTGCCGAAGTCGCCCTGGCCGGCGACATGTTCGCGCAGATGCGGGCCTCGCGCGAGCACGTGCTGAACCTCACCACCTACTGAGCGCCGCCCCCGGTGCGGTGTCCGCCCGCCGAGCCGGCGATCCACGCTCCGCAGGCAGCCCCACGCTCCGCAGAGGGGGTGGCACACACCCAGGAAATGCACGGCCTGGATGCGCACCGCACCAACCGTGAATCTGACATCAGGGCCTTTGGGACGCATAGAGACCCCGGGCCCACCCACCGGCGATTGAGACAGGTATTGCCATGACGAACACCGCCACCACTACTACGAGCCCGCGCCGTGACGACGCTGCCCTGCACGAACTCCGAAACCCCCAGGGGCGACCGCTGCTGCTGACCGGCGGAACGGTCGTCACCGGCAACCCGCTGATGGGCGACTGGCAGGAGGCCGACGTCCTCATCGGCGGCTCCGTGATCGTGGGAGTCGGCCCGGGCCTGCTGACCGCAGCGGGCGACGACAACATGATCGTCATCGACTGCGCGGGCACCCTCGTCCTGCCGGCCGCCACCGACTTCAGCGAGCCCCACAAGAGCGGCGCTCTCACCCCGGGGGAAACCGCCGACATCGCCGTCCTCCGGCTCGCCGACGCCCCCGGCAACCCGCCCGGCGCGGTACCGGCCCGCGGCACTCACCTGGACGTCCTGGTCGCCGGCGGAGAAGTCCGCCTCTGGAACGGCCGACCCCTGGACGAGGCGGAGACCGCCACCCCCGCCACCGACGAGGCACCCGTCTACGACCCGGCACACGCCTACGTGGGCATGTGGGTCGACGAGAACGACTTCGTACGCCAGGAACTGCTGCCCGACGGGCGCTACGACGAGGCACGCGGCGATCGCCCCAGCGCCTACCAGGGCCGCTACTGGATCAACGGCACCCGCATCGACTACCTGGACGACCTGGGTTTCTGGGCCTTCGGCGAGTTCCAGGACGACCACCTGCACCACGCCGGATACCGCTTCTCCAAGCGCTGACGGCCCTCGCCTCGGCGCCAGCCTGGGCCCGCAGCTGACCGGCGCCCTCGCCGGGCAAGGCTTCGGCGGCATCCTCCGCATCGTGGCCGTGGCCCTGGTCCTGGGCATCGCCCTGGCCCGGCCGGCCCTGCGCAACCGGCCCTCCGAGTAACCACCCCGCAATCAGCCGCTCATCCTGACCCAGCTCCAGAGCGGGGCCGACGCGAAGTGTCCGATCACCTGGGACGTCAGCGTGGACTCCGTCAGGAGCCTCTGCCTGGAGCGCAGGGCACTGAAGTGGCGCCACGCGCTGACCGTGGCTCAGGATTCCACGGCTGACTGGTGCAGGATCCGTGCCAGCTCGAGTGGCTGGGAGAACATCGGCCAGTGGCCGGTGTTCCTCTCGACCAGCCGCCAGTCCTCGCTGGTGAGCAGCTCGGCCACGTCGTCGCTCGGCTCGGCGCCGTCCAGCAGGCACTTGATGTATGTCGCCGAAACGATCGGCCGGTGGCGGCCCGCCGGCGTGCCGGCGCCGGGCCGGCAGGGGGTGTCGTACACCCAGGTGAACGGCGGCCTGGCTCTCGCCCGCGCGCCGTCGGAGGCTGCTCATACCGACGCCCACCGGAGGCGCCCCGCCCCCCCGATACGTGAACGGACGCGACCATGAACCTCGACCACACCCCGCGCCAGACCGTCCTCGACCAGCTGCGCCGCACCGCAACCGACCCCGACCGCCGCATCCTGTTCACCGGCGCCACGGTGGTCACCATGGACCCCGCCCTCGGCACCCTCCCGCTCGGCGACGTGCTCGTCCAGGGCACCACCATCGCCGCCGTCGGCGGCGACCTGCGCGCCCAGGGGGCCGCCGAGGGCGCCGTCGTCGTCGACGCCGCCGGCACCGTCGTCACACCCGGATTCGTCGATACCCACCGCCACGCGTGGGAGGCCCAGCTGCGCCGGATCATGCCGGACGTCGACGACCTCGGCGCCTACGTCACGACCACTCTCCTCGGCTACGCCCCGGTCTACCGGCCTCAGGACATGTACACGGGGACGAAGCTGGCGGCGCTCACCGCCATCGACTCCGGCATCACCACCATGCTGGACTTCTCCCACAACTCCCGTACCGCCGCCCACTCCGACGCTGCGGTCCGCGCCCTGCTGGACACCGGCATCCGCGGCGTCCACGCCGCCATGGGCCCGCACTTCGGCGCGTGGGACCATCAGTGGCCGGCCGATGTCGCCCGCCTCCAGAAGGAGTACGGCAGCGAGCTGCTGACCTTCCGCCTGGCCACCCTGGCCACCGACGAGATCGCCGGACCCGAGATCGCGTACGGCCCCGAGCTCGCCCGGTTCGCCAAGGAGCTGGGCATCGGCGTCAGCGTCGACGCGGTCTTCGGCACCTCCTCCTCGCAGGCCATCCTGGCCTGGGAGCGGCAGGGCCTGTTGGGCCCGGACCTCACCCTGATCCACTCCACGGGCCTGACCGCCGAGGCCTGGCGCGCCATCGGCGCCAGCGGTACCACCGTCGCGCTGGCCCCCACCTCCGACGCCCAGATCGGCCTGGAGACCGCGATCCCCGCCGTGGACGAGGCCCTGTCCGTCGGCGTCCGCCCCGGCCTCAGCATCGATGTCGAAGTCGCGCTGGCCAGCGACATGTTCACCCAGATGCGGGCCCTGCACGCCATCCAGCGGATGCGCGCCGTCAACGGCGTCTACGGCACCGAGCGTGAGCCGGTCCGCGTCAGCACCGCCGATGTGCTGGACTTCGCCACCCTGCAGGGCGCCCGGACCAATGGCCTGGCCGACGTGGTCGGTTCGCTGACACCGGGCAAGCAGGCCGACCTGTTGGTGATCACCGCTGAGGAGATCAACAACATGCCGCTCAACGACCCGATCGGCACCGTCGTCCTGGGCTCCGATGCCCGCAACATCGACGCCGTCCTGATCGCCGGCCAGGTCCGCAAGTTCAACGGCCATGTACTCGACGTCGACATTCCCGCGCTGCGCGCCGAAGTCACGGCCTCCCGCGACCATGTCCTTGCCGCCGCCCAGGCCGCCAACGCGACCGCTCCCTGATCCACCCTCCCCGCTCGTTCGCTGCCGCCGCGACAGGCGCCCCCGGGTGTCCACGGTGGCAGCGTCGCGCAACCTCCAGAACGACGTGGCCGATCGGCTGCCTGGCCGGGCGGTGTGGGAAGCGCCCTCCCCTCGATCGGCAGATGACGTACTCGCAAGGCATCGAAGCCGAGATCGGCATGGCCGTCCGCTGCGGTGAACGGTGTACACGCCGACGTCAGAGCCGTCGAGGGTAGGGCGCCTCTCCTGCCCAACGGCAACTGACCTGCCGTCGGCAACAACACATTCTACGACTGGAGTACCAGGCGACCGTCCGCATAGGGGAGGGCCTTGGCGCGCGGCAGATGCACCAGGAATGCCTCGATCGCCGGAACTCCGTCCTCCCGAGGCACCTTCGCCTTGATGAGCCGGCCGGCCACCTCGATCTCGAGCACGCGCTGCGGCCCGTGGTCCCGGACGCCCCGAAGCCTGGCGGGAAACGTATTGGGCCCGGGCTCCGTGACGATTTTGACGTACTCGGGCCGGATTCCCACCTGGACCTCGGTGGTGCCATCCGGGATGTCCCACGCCACGGCCAGGGCCCGGCCGCCAAGGGTGAAGTTCCCGCGTGGCCCGTCCACCGTCAGGAAGTTCATCGCCGGGGAGCCGATGAAGTAGCCGACGTACGCTGACGAGGGTGCCTCGAAAAGCTGCTCCGGGGTGCCCTGCTGCATGGCTAGGCCGTCCTTCATGACCAGTACTTCCTGCGCAATGCTCATTGCTTCGTACTGGTCGTGGGTAACGTAGATCACTGTGGGCTGGAAGTGCTCGGTGATTTCACGGATTTTGCGCCGCAGCGAGTGCTTCAGCTGCGGATCGATGACGGTCAGCGGCTCGTCCATCAGCACGGCCGCCACGTCGTCGCGGACGAGACCACGGCCGAGCGAGATCAGCTGCTTGTCGTCGGCGGTGAGCCGCCGGGCGGGCTGCTTGAGCCGATCATCCAGGTCCAGCGCCTCGGCGACCTGGTGGACCTTGGCGTCGATCCTCGCTTTGTCCCAGCGGCGGCACTGCAGAGGGAAGGCGAGGTTCTCGTACACCGTCATGGACTGGTAGATGACGGGAAACTGGAACACCTGGGCTATGTTGCGCGCCTTCGTGGGCAGCGCCGTGACGTCCACGCCGTCGAACAGGACCTGGCCCTGTGACGGTCTGACCAGTCCGGACAGGATGTTCAGCAGCGTGGTCTTGCCGCAACCCGACGGTCCGACCAATGCGTAGGTCCTGCCGGCTTCGAATGTCAGCTGCAGTGGCTTGAGAGCCCACTGCTCCTCTTCGACACCCGGCGCGTAGCTGTGCCCGACGTCGATGATGTCCAACTGCGCCATATCAACGCCCTTCCACTGAAGCAAGATCGTATGAAGGTGTCTGCACGAGCGTGCCCTTCTCGTCGAAGGCGAACAGCCGCTCCGGACGCAGCCGCAGTTTCACCAGATCACCGAGAGCGACGTCATGGATGCCCTCGATCTGCACGACGAACGGAGTCTCGCCGACGACCGCGTGAACGAAGGTCTCGGACCCGGAGATCTCGACGAAGGTGACCTCGCCCTCGACACCGGCGGAGGCCAGACTGACGTCCGTTGCCCGCAGACCGAACTGGTAGGCGCCGTCGGGCAGGTCGGCGAGATGCGGGGATACGTGCGTGGCCTGGAAGCCGGCCACGGTGACCTGACCGCCCTCGATACGGCCCGTGAAGATGTTCATGGGAGGGTCGTTGATGATGGACGCCACCGTGGTCGTCGCCGGGCGCTCGAAGACCTCCTGCGGAGGGCCGATCTGGAGGATCTGACCCTCATGCATGACCAGCACCACGTCACCCAGAATCATCGCCTCGGCGGGTTCGGTGGTCGTGTAGACCACTATCGTGTCGCCTTGGTCCGAGAAGAGGGTCTTGAACTCGTCGCGCAACTGCTCACGCAACTTGTAGTCCAGGTTCGCCAGCGGCTCGTCGAGCAGAAGAATGCCCGTGCCGCGTGCAAGGGCGCGAGCCACCGCGACTCGCTGCTGCTGTCCGCCGGAGAGCTGAGATGGTTTACGCCGCTCCAGGTCGGCCAGGCCGACACTCGCCAGGCTCTTCCTGACACGTAGCTGGATCTCGGCTCGTGACAGTCCCGCCCGCCTGAGCGGAAAGGCCACGTTGTCGAACACGTTGAGATGCGGGTAGTTGATGAACTGCTGGTAGACCATGGCAGTGTCGCGCCGCCAGACCGGCGTCTTCAGGAAGTCGGCTCCATCTCTGGTCAGAGAGCCGGAGTCCACCCCCTGCAGACCGGCCAGCACCCGCAGCAGCGTCGTCTTTCCCGCCATCGTCCGGCCGATGACGGTATGGAGCCGTCCCGGCACAAAGGTCGCGGTCACATCCTTGAGATGGTTCACGCCGTCGACGGTCAGGCACAGATCAGTGGTACTCATGTTCATCGGACCGCTCCCGACAGGTTGCCTTTTGACAGATAGCGCTCCACCCAGAGCGCGAGCAGGATCAACGGCGCTACGCCGAAGAGGGCAGCGGCGGACAGGGTCCACCACGGCGGGATCGACGAGTTGAGGGCGACGACCGCCTGGGGCAGGGTCTGCACCTCGGTGAACGTCAGCCTGAAGGCGAAGAAGAAGTCGTTCCAGCCGAACACCGCACAGAACATCGCAGCCACGGTCAGCCCGGGCAGGGAGTTCGGCAGGATCGCACGCACGAAGGTCTGGAACGGGCCGCATCCGTCGAGCATGGCCATCTCGTCGATCTCACGCGGGATGCCGTTGAAGAAGTCCACCATTACCCACACCGCGATAGGCAGCAGCAGGGCAACCGTCACGATGACCAGGCCCGCGATGCTGTCCAGGAGGTTGACCCACTGCAGAAGGTAGAAGAAGGGGATCACCAGGACGACAGGCGGCATGATTCGTTGTGACACGAAGAAGAAGACGATGTCGCTGTTCTTGATGAAGCCGAGCTTGAACCGGTAGCGGGACAACGCGTAGGCGGCCAGGGACCCGAGGACGAGGCTGATGGCCGAGGCGGCGACGGTGACGATGGCGCTGTTGAGGAAAGGCTGCATCACATCGACACCACCGGCTCCACCGAAGATGTTGCGCCACCCGGCGGCGGTGGGTTCGTACTGGACCCATGGAAGGTAGGTGGCGCCACCCTGGACCGCGTTGGCGTCCTTGAAACTGGTCGTCATGGCCCAGAAGAACGGTCCCGCGACGAAGCAGGCCCAGAGTGCGATCACGGTGTACTTGAATACGGGATAAAGGCGCGACCTCATGAGTCCCCCTTCAGCTTGAAGGCCCTGGTGAGCAAGGCGGCGACAACCGTGAGCGTGACGATCATCAGGACCAGATAGGTCAGGGACATCGCCCCGCTGTACCCGGTCTGCTGATCCCGGAGCCCCTGGATGTAGAGGTAGTAGCCGGGAGTCTCCGTGGAGGAGCCCGGTCCCCCGGAGGTCAGCACGTAGACGCTGTCGGAGAGCTTGGACGCCTCGATCAGCCGGATGATGACCGCCGCGACCGACACCGGCGCCATGAGCGGGAAGGTCACCTTCCGGAAGGTGCGCCAAACGTCGGCGCCGTCGATCGCGGCGGCCATGAACGGTTCCTTGGGAAGGCTCAAGAGGCCGGCCAGCAGCAGCAGGAACATGAACGGCGTCCACTGCCAGACCTCGACGGTCATCAGCGCGACCAGCGCCGGCCCGGACTCGGTGAGCCAGGGAACCTCGGTCAAGCCCAGCATCCTGAGGAGATCGTTCACCGGGCCCAGGGACTCGTGGAAGATCATCTGCCAGATGGCGGCCATCACTACGGGAGTGGTCATCATGGGGACGAGGAACAGCACCCGCCAGAAACGACGGCCGCGTACCTCACGCCAGACGAGCAGGGCCATCCCGAATCCGATGACGTACTGGAGGAGGACGGTGCCGCCCGCCAGCAGGATCAGGCGCATGATCGAGGCCCAGAAACGACTGTCGTGCAGCATCGTGGCGTAGTTGGCCCCACCGATGAAGTCCATCTGAGGGTTGCTGACGTTCCAGCCGGAGAAGCTGACACGAATGGTGAACAGAAGCGGAAAGATGATGATGAGTGCGAGCGTGAGCAGTCCTGGTAGGAGGAACATGCTCTTGTGCCGGCGCAGGCCGTCCATGGTTCTCCTTGCGGAAGTGGGCGGGCGCCCCCGGGTGGCCGGCCGGCTTGGGCGGCCACCCGGGGCGTCCTGCTATCGGGTCAGGAGTTGTCCTCGAGTGCGGCTACGTTTCGGTAGGCGCTGCGGACCTTGTCCTCGCCGATCTGCTTGGTGATCTTGGCCCATTCCTTGGCCACTTCGTCCAGCGCCTGCTGCGGAGCCTTCTGTCCCGCCAGCGCCGCGGCGACGCCGTTGGCCAGCGCGGACATATATCCGTTGACACCCGGTACGCGCAGGTCGAAGACGCGGTTGGGGCTCTTCTCCATGCCGGAGAGCGTCTTGACGTACGACTGGGCCACGGCCTTGTCCCAGCCCTGCTTCTCCCAGAACGCCGCGTCGAAGTGGGCGTTGCGGTAGGGATTGACGCCGAAGCGGCCGATGGTCAGGTCGAGAGCGGTGTTGGCCTCGTTGCTGAAGAAACACAGATAGTCGAAGGCCATATTCTGGTTGCGCGCGGCCTTGGCCACCGCCGAGGTCCACCCCCAGGTGAAGTAGGGGGCCTGGTTCGGCTTCTTGTCCCACGCCTTCTTGGTGAGGTTGTAGACCTCGTCGGATCCCGGCAACTCCGCCGCCTGGACCTTGTTGCGGATCCTGCTGTCCGGCGACTGGGCCTGGATGAAGGCGTCGTCCCACGAGTAGGACATCAGCGCCTGGCCGCCTCCGAACGAGAAGATCTCGTCACCCAGACCGTAGTTGGCGCCACCGGGCGCCCAGGTCGACTTGGCCTTGACCATGTCGTCCAGGGCTCGTACGAAGCCGGGCGTGTTGATCTGCGGCTTCATGGTCTCCAGATCGAAGAAGAGCCCACCCTTGTGGTCGGGGTGCTTCACATACGGCGCCGCGCGACTGATGAACGCGGAGAAGGTCAGGTCGTCACGCTTGGTCACCTCGGCACTGCCGAAGTTGGGCTTGCCGTCACCGTCGACGTCCTTGCCGCTGAAGAACGCCGCGACCTCCTGGTATTCGCCCCAGGTCTTGGGCGTGCGCAGGTCCTTGCCCGTGGCCGCCTTGTACGCCGCCTGCCTCTTCGGGTCCTCAAGGACATCCGTCCGGACCTTGAGGTAGTGCCGGTCGCCGTCCACGGGGTACTGCACGACCCTCCCGTTCCAGGTCGCCACGTCCATATAGGCCTTGGTGACGTCCATCATGCCGGGAGTGTTCAGATACTTGTTCGGCACCGGGGACAGATACGGGGCCATGTCACCGATCCACAGGGACGGGTAGAACATGACGTCGTACGCCGGCTGGCCTGCCTGGAGGGGCGTGAGGATCTTCTGGTGCAGCTCCCCGAACGGGACGTTGATCACCTCGACCTTGGCCCCGGTGATCTCCTCGAACTGCCTGGCGTGCAGCCGGGTCGGCTCGCCGATGACGGGGACGGCGTGGCTGATGATCTTCAGCGTCTGTCCGGAGTAGTCCTTGCGGCTTATCGACTCGTAGCTGCAGGGTCCCGGGACGTCCTTGACCTTCGTGGCCGGGTAGTCCTTGCCGTACTTCTTGTAGCTGATCTCCGACCCCGGCTTGAACAGCGCCGGCTTGTCGGGCTTGCTCTCCATGGGACCCTGAGAGGTACATCCCGTGGCGGTGAGGGCCACGAGGGCAGCGGCGGCGACCACGACCTTGTATGAACGGTTGCGCATGGGACTGCTCCTTCGGCTCACGGGATCAAGATCGCTCGGCCGCGTACGGCACCGGTGAACAAGTCGTCGAGGGCGTCCCGGAAGGACGCGAGGGGGTACCGCTGGGTGTGCAGGCTGACCTTGCCCTGGGCTGCCAGGACCATCAGCTCGGACAGGTCGTTGTAGGACCCGACGAGATTGCCTATGAAGTTGATCTCGGTGGAGATGACGTCGATCGTCGGAACGTCGAGGTGGCCGCCGTAGCCGATGACGTAGTAGTTGCCGTTACGGCGCAGGCAGGCGACGCCCGTCTCGACGGCACCCCCCTCGCCGACGAAGTCCAGGACCGCTTCCGCCCCATGGCCCCCGGTCAGTTCCCGTACGCGCTCGGCCTCGCTCCCGTCCGCGAGAAGCGTGTGTTCGGCACCCAGTTCCTTGGCCAGGGCGAGGGCCTCCGGGCTACGGTCGATGACGATCATCTCGACCGGCGACAGGGCCCGGAGCACCTGGATCCCGATGTGCCCGAGTCCACCGGCGCCGATGACCACGGCCTTGTCACCGGGGCGCAGGACCCGGGCCGCCTTGGCGACGGCGTGGTACGCCGTGAGCCCGGCGTCGGCCAGGGCCGCAACCGAGGCCGGCTCAAGCGACGGGTCGAGTGCCACGACCGAGCGGGCGGTGGTCTTCAGGTACTCGGCATAGCCCCCGTCGGTATCGATCCCCGGGAAGGCCGAGTTCATACAGTGCACGTCGTCGCCGGCCCTGCAGGCACGGCACAGACCGCACGTCATGAGCGGGTGCAGGATGACCGGGTCGCCGACCTTGACGTGTGTGACGGCCTGCCCCACCTCCGCTACCCAGCCGGCGTTCTCATGACCGATGGTGTAGGGGAGGACAACCCCGCTCTTGTCGCTCCACTGTCCTTCGAGAATGTGCAGATCGGTGCGGCAGACCCCGGCGCCTCCGACCTTCACGATCACATCCAGCGGACCGGTGATCTGCGGGTCCGGCACATCCACGAGCACTGGCGGCTCGTCGTACTCGATGACCTGCACGGCTTTCATGGCGCTCCCTGCGAATCGGCGGGTGGATGGTGCGCCGATTACACAGCCCGCCGCGCGCAGGCCGATGTCTCAGAAGCGGTCCGCGGATGTATCAATGTGATACAGGCCATAGGCGCGGCGTCATCGAGCTGCTCCAATCACTCCACCGATGGATGACGCGTGCGATACGGGAGTGTTAAATGCCCCGACGTCAACCTGGCAGCTCGCTGACAGCAGCCAGAGAGCTTTACCAGGAAGCCACCAAGGATCCGAACGCCCGCCCGCTCGTGGTCGCCTCGTGGCAACGCTCGATGGAGTACCAAGTGAAGTCGGGCTGTATCGACGCTCCCTACTTCGAGAACCCCAATCTGGACAGCCCGCTCGCCAGAGCGGCGCTACCGATCCTGAACAGGCTGCACGAGCAGCTTGCCGACGACCCGGTGTCCACGATGGTCACAGACCGGAACGGCGTGGTGCTGTCCCGCAAGGTCTCCCACGAGGCTCTGACGACGCGGCTGAACCGAGTGCAACTGGCCCCGGGCCACGTGTTCGCCGAGCGCTATGTGGGCACCAACGGCATCGGGACCGCGTTGGCCAGCGGCCGCCCGGTCATGATCGCCGGCAGCGAGCACTACGTCGAGGCGCTGCGGGACTTCCACTGCGCGGCCGTGCCGATCCTGCATCCCGTCCGGCGCACGCTGTTGGGAGCGTTCAACCTGACCACGGTCCGTCAGGGTTCTGCCGGCATGCTCATGGCCTTGGCCCGCTCTGTCGCCGGCCAGATCGAAAGTGAGATTGCCGCGATCAGCTCGCGACGGGAGCGGGCCCTGTTCCAGGACTACATGGACGCGTGCTCCTCGGTGCGCCCGGGACCCGTCCTGGCTCTCAATCGTGATGTCGTCATGATGAACGAGCAGCTGAGAACGGCCGTGACAGGGCCGGATCAGTACGCTCTGCTCGACCACGCACGTGAGGTCGCCGACGATTCCCGGTTCGAAGGGACGCGGAGCATCGCCCTCCCCTCCGGACGAGTCGCCGAACTCCGGGTCAGCCGTAGCCGGCGCGAGGACAGCGACTCGGGCGCCATCTTCCGAGTCCGGGTCATCGGACGTCCCCAGTCCGGACCGGTCATTTCCGATGGACCCAGACGATCGGGCCTGGGGTTGGTGGGCTCCTCACCGCAATGGCTGCGCGCGGTCGCCGAAACCGAAGCGGCGTTCGTCGCCGGGTCGTGGCTTCATCTCGTGGGCGAAGCCGGTGTCGGAAAGAGGACGCTGGTCGATGCCATCCATCGAGCCCACGGTGCCGGGCGCCGGCTCGAGATGGTGGAAGCGCCGCTGTCGGAGTCACCGCACACCACCGAGCCCTGGCTGCGCAACGTCCGCGAGCTGCTGGCCCAACCGTCGATCGTGGTCGTCCTGCGCGATGTCCACCTGCTGGGCGACCACCTGCGCCGGCAGCTGAGAAGCCTCCTGGCGCACGTCGACGGGACCGCCATCGGGAAACTGGTCATGACCAGCCAGCCGTCCATGGTGACGACGGACGACGAGCTCGACCGTCTGTGCGAAGCCTCGGTGGAGGTGCCGCCGCTGCGTCATCGCTATGGAGACATCGAGCACCTGGTCCGGTTCTTCCTGCTCAAATACCGGCCGAGCGGAGAGAGCGGCTGCTCCCCGGATGCGCTTGCGATGCTGCAGCGCTGCCCCTGGCCGGAGAATGTCCGGCAGCTCGAGTCGGTGATCCGTGGCCTCGCGCGGCGACCTTCTGGCCGGATCATCCGAGTAGAGGATCTCCCGCCGGAATGCCGGGTATCGTCGCACAAGGTTCTGACCACCATCGAAGCGCTGGAACGGGATGCCATTCTGCGTGGGCTGATGGACCGCAGCTCCAACGTCCAGCGCACCGCACAGGATCTCGGCATCTCCCGCGCCACCATGTACCGCAAGATGCGCCGTTACGGGATCGTCCCATCGAGCCTCACCTAGAAGTGTCGTCCGACCACCGCCGGCTGCTGCACGCGGAGGGCCTCGATGTGACGGTGCAGGCAGTCGCGCGTGCCGTGCGCGGGACAGGCCTCTCCCTTCCCCCCTCGGTCGGACCGGCCGAGGGGGGTCTCTCCGGCCGGTGGCCGGGACATCGGGCAGTCGGGCTGCCTGGACCGCCGGTGTGCAGAGCACTGCGCGCCGGTCACGGTGACCGCTGTGCCGGCGTCCGGGTCGCCAAGGTTCCGGGTGTACCCGGTCTTCCGGGTCTACAGGGTCTACCTGGTCTACCGGGAAACGATCGCTTGCTTCGGTCGGCGTCGGACGGTGAGGTCAGCAGATCCTCGGCAGCTGTTCCCCGAGGGGCAGGTCGACGACGCGTGTACCGCCCAGCCCGGTGCGGGCCACCACCATGCCCGGATGCTCGGCCACGCACTCGCCGATCACGGCGGAGCCCGCTCCCCGGGGGTGCGCGCGCATGGCGGCGAGGACGGCGTCCGCGTCCGTGCGCGGCACGAAGGCCACCAGACGGCCCTCGTTGGCGACGTACAGAGGATCCAGCCCCAGGAACCCACAGGCGTTGGCCACGGCATCCGGTACCGGGATGTCCCGCTCGGTGAGGACGACGCCGGTGCCCGAGGCGGTGGCGATTTCGTTGAGCGCCGTGCCGAGACCGCCGCGGGTGGGGTCGCGCAGGACGTGCAGTTCATGGGTGACGGCCAGCATCGCCTCGACCAGGCCGCCCAGCGGCGCGGTGTCGCTCACCACCTCCACCCCGAACTCCAGGCCCTCACGCACGCTCATGATGGCGATGCCGTGCATGCCGATGGGGCCGCTGACGATGACGACGTCCCCAGGAGCGGCCCGCTGGGGGCGGATGTCCACGCCGTCCGGGACGAAGCCGATCCCCGAGGTGTTGAGGTAGACACCGTCACCGTGCCCTGCTTCGACCACCTTGGTGTCGCCTGTGACGACAGTGACGCCCGCCGCCGCGGCGGCCGCCCCGATCGCGTCCGCGACCCGTCCCACGACGGGGAGGCCGACACCTTCCTCCAGGATGAATGCGCAGGAGAGGAACGCGGCGCGGGCGCCGCTCATCGCCAGGTCGTTGACCGTTCCGTTGACGGCCAGGTCACCGATGCTGCCACCGGGGAAGAACAGCGGCCGCACGACGTACGAGTCGGTGGAGAACGCCAGCCGGGATCCGCCCACGGGCAGCACGGCGGAATCGCCCAGGCCGGCCAGTGTCTCGTTGCCGTACGCCGGAGTGAAAAGGTGACGGGTGAGTTCGGCGGACAGGGCTCCACCACCGCCGTGTCCCATGACGATCACCGGGTGGTCGCGCAGCGGGGCGGGGCAGGACCAGGTGGCCGGGTCGACCGGAGCCTTCGTCTCTGTCATGGTTTCAGCCAACGGTCGTCGCCTCCTGGACATGCACGGGCCGCGCCGGGACTTCCAGGCGGCGGTAGAGGTAGTAGGCGGCACACGCACCTTCGCTGGAGACCATCGTGGCGCCGAGCGGGGTACGGGGGGTGCACGTGGTCCCGAAGGCCTCGCACTGGTGGGGCTTGATCAGCCCCTGGAGCACCTCGCCGCTGCGGCAGGCCCTCGGCTCATCAGTGCGCAGGCCGCCCACGTCGAAGCGCCGCTCCGCGTCGAAGTCCCTGAACGCGTCGGTCAGCCGCCAGCCGCTGCGTGGAATGACGCCGATGCCGCGCCACGCGCGGTCGGTCACCTCGAAGACCTCTTCGATCATGCGCAGAGCCGCCGGGTTCCCGTCCGCGCGGACCGCCCGCTCGTAGGCGTTCTCGACCCGGTGCTCGCCTCGTTCGAGCTGGTGCACGGTGCGGCGGATGCCTTCGAGGATGTCCAGGGGTTCAAAACCCGTCACCACGATCGGGACCTCGAACCGTTCTGCGAGGTCCGGATATTCACCGGTGCCCATCACACTGCACACATGTCCCGCCGCCAGGAACGCCTGCACCCGGCAGTTCGGGGCGCTCATGATGGCCTCGACGGCCGGGGGGACGCGTACATGTGAGACGAGCAGACTGAAGTTGCGGATGCCGAGGCGGCGCGCCTCGTGGACGGTCATCGCATTGGCGGGTGCGGTGGTCTCGAAGCCGATGCCGAAGAACACCACCTGGCGGTCCGGGTGGCGGCGCGCGATGTCGAGGGCGTCCATCGGGGAGTACACGACCCGGACGTCGCCGCCCCCGCTGCGTACGCGGAACAGATCGCGGCCGGTGCCCGGCACGCGCAGCATGTCACCGAACGAACAGAAGATCACGTCGGGGCGGGAGGCGATCTCCAGAGCCTTGTCGATCATCTCCAGAGGTGTTACGCACACGGGGCATCCGGGGCCGTGGATCAACTCGACCGAGTCGGGCAGGAGTTGGTCGATGCCGTGCCGGATGATCGAGTGGGTCTGGCCGCCGCAGACCTCCATCATCGCCCACGGCCCGCCGGTGGCCGTTGCATGGATGTCGTCGAGCAGCCGCCGGGCGAGATCCGGGTTGTTGAACTCGTCGATGTACTTCATCGTGGCTCCTTCTGGGCCTCTGTCACCTCGGGGATGTCGGCCTCGGTCAGGCCCGCCTCGGTCAGGCCCGCCTCGGTCAGGCCCGCCTCGGTCAGGCCCGCCTCGGTCAAGCCCGCCTCGGTCAAGCCCGCCTCGGCCAAGCCCGCCTCGGCCAAGCCCGCCTCGGTCAGGCCCGCCTCGGCGGCCGCCCGGCCCCAGGGGTCGCCGAACTCCTCCTCCAACAGGCCCAGTTCCTCGAAAAGGCGCAGTGAGGCCAAGGCTGACTCCTCGTCCAGGCGCTGGAGGGCGAATCCCACATGGACGATCACGTACTCGCCGACCTCTGCCTCGGGTACATAGGCGAGGCAGACCTCCTTGACGACGCCGCCGAAGTCGACGCTCGCCATAGGCGTGCTGTCCCGTTTTCCGATCCCGACCACCTTGCCGGGCACTGCCAGGCACATGGTGTTCTCCGTTCGTCGATGGTTCGTTGGCTGACTACCGGTCCCTGACTACCGGTCGCTGACTACCGGTCGTGTTTCTGAGCGGCCACGACGAGCTGGCCGAGGGCGAGTCCGCCGTCTCCCGGGGGCACCTGCCGGTGGCGAAGCACCGCGAGGCCGGCGGCTGTCAGGCGCTCGGTGCACTCCTCGTCGAGGAGCGCGTTGGCGAACACGCCTCCGGTCAGGCCGACCGTGCCGATTCCGGTCCCGCGGCGCGCGATCAGGCAGATGTCCGTGACCGCTGCCGCGACCGCCCGGTGGAACCGGGCGGCGACGACCGGAACCGGGACACCGGCGCGTCGGTCACCGACGACCGCTCGCAGGACGGGTGCCGGATCGATCCGGGTGGTCCCGTCGCCGTAGGTGCTCCGCAGCCCGAAGCGGTAAGTGCCGCTGTCGTCCCAGTCCCAGGCAAGTGTGGCGGCGGCCTCCAGTTCGACGGCGGCCTGGGCCTCGTACCGCGCTCGGTGGCAGATGCCCAGCAGAGAGGAGACCGCGTCGAACAGCCGTCCCATGCTGGAGGTGGGCACGCAGGCGATGTTCCGTTCCAGCTGCCGGGCGAGAAGCCGGAGTTCCTCGGGCGAGCAGGCGGCCACGCAGGGGAGGTCCGCCGTCCACGGCAGGCCCGCGGTGCGCAGCCGGGCCAGTGCCGTCCGGCAGGGGTTGCCGACACCCGCGTCGCCGCCGGGCAGCGGGGCGTACAAGAGATGCGCGAGCCGCCGGTATCCGCGGTAGTCGGCGAGGAGCACCTCGCCGCCCCAGACCGCTCCGTCGTCGCCGAAGCCGGTGCCGTCGAAGGCGACGCCGATGACGGGAGTCCTGCCGTCGAGTCCGTGCTCCGCCATGAGAGAGGCGATATGGGCGTGGTGATGCTGAACCAGCCGCAGCGTGATGTCCGTTTCGGCCGCGCGGCGTGCGGCCCGGCGGGAGGAGTGGTAGCCCGGGTGCCGGTCGGCTGCGAGCAGCCGGGGCGTGATTCCGGTCAGTGCCGTGAGGCGCTGTGCCGCTTGTTCGGACGCCGTCACCGTGGCGAGGTCACCCATGTCGCCGATGTGCGGGGAGAACCATGCGTCACGGCCGGCTCCCAGACACAGCGTGTTCTTCAGGTCTCCGCCGACAGCCAGCGTCGGCGGTACCCGTACCGGCAGGGGCACGGGCGCGGGGGCGTACCCGCGAGAGCGGCGCAGCAGCAGTTCGGAGCCGTCGGGGCGCAGCCGGACCACTGAGTCGTCGCAGGGCGCGGCGATGGCCCGGTCGTGCCACAGCCAGGCATCGGCGATCCCGGCGAGCCGGGAGAGCGCTTCGGCGTCGTCGGTGACGATCGGCTCACCGGAGCGGTTGCCGCTGGTCATGACGAGGACGCGGGGGCCCGGCGGATCGCCGCGCAGACCGAACAGGAGCTGATGCAGCGGGGAGTAGGGCAGCATCACGCCCACCTGCGGACTGCCAGGGCATACGGCGTCGGCGAGTCCGCCCGCTTCGTCGCCGGCGCGTCGGCGCAGCAGCACGATGGGACGCCGGTGTCCGGTCAGCACCGTCTTCTCCGCGGGACCGACGCGGGCGATCCGCTCGGCGGCGGCGAGATCCGCGCACATCACCGCGAACGGTTTGCCGCCGCGTTCCTTGCGGGCGCGAAGCGTGGCCACGGCGCCGGGGTCGTCGGCGGCGCAGGCGAGGTGGTACCCGCCGAGGCCCTTGACCGCCAGGACCGCTCCCCGCGCGAGCAGCTCACGGGCGCGGACGAGGGCATCCGCACCGTCTGCCGGGCCCGGCTCCGTGCCGGTTGCCGGGGTGAGGCGGAGCCGGGGCCCGCAGGACGGGCAGGCGACCGGCTGGGCGTGGAAACGGCGGTCCGCCGGATCGTCGTACTCCCTCGCACACAGGGGGCACAGGGGGAACACCCCCATGGTGGTGGTGGACCGGTCGTAGGGGAGACCGGTCGCGATGGTGAGGCGAGGCCCGCAGTGGGTGCAGGCGATGAAAGGGTGGCGGTAGCGGCGGTCACGGGGGTCGGCGAGCTCGCGCAGGCAGTCGGCGCAGGTCGCGGTGTCGGGCGGGATCGCCGACGCGCCGTTGCCCTCGGTGCGCGAGTGCCGGATGGTGAAACCGCCTCCGCCGAGTGGCGCCACGGTCTCGTAGCCGATGTCGCGTACGTCGGCCAGCGGAGGCGGCTGTTCCCGCAGCCGGCGGCAGAACTCCTCGACCGCCGCCGGCGTGCCCTCAACTTCCGTGAAGACTCCGTCCGTGCCGTTGAGTACGAATCCGGACAGGTCCAGTTCGGACGCCAGCCGGTGGACGAAGGGGCGGAAGCCCACGCCCTGCACAGTTCCGCGCACGGTGACCTTGCGGCGCAGGGCGCCCTGCTCCGGACTGTCTGGGAGCGTGCTCGTCATACGGTGGAGCGGGTGCCGACGGCCCCGTGGTCGTGAGCGTGACTCTCCTGGCCGCTGTGCTCGTGCGGCTCCTCGCCATGGGTGTGGCCGTGGGCGCGGGCGTGTTCGGCGGCGAGCAGCGGGCTGTGTGGTTCGGCGCCGTCGCACACGGCCAGCACCCGGTCCAGCAGATCGTCGACGCCCCGTGCACCGCGGGCGCTGGTGCGCAGTACCTCCACTCCGGGGTTGATCCGTTCGACGTTCGACGTGAACTCCGCCTCGGCGAACCCGGCGGCGTCCGCGAGGTCGGTCTTGGTGAGCACCACCAGGTGCGCCGACCCGAACGCCGTGGGGTACTTGACCGGCTTGTCCTCACCCTCGGTCACGGACATCAGCGCCACCCGGAGCGTCTCTCCGAGGTCGTAGGAGGCGGGGCAGACCAGGTTGCCCACATTCTCGACGAAGAGCGCCCGGGCGCCGTCCGGCAGCCACCCTTCGAGATGAGCGCGCAGCTGGGCGGCTTCCAAGTGGCACAGGCCGCCGGTGAGTACCTGCTTCACCGGCGCGCCCGATCTGGCGAGCCTGCGGGCGTCGTTCTCGGTCGCGAGGTCGGCGGTGAGCGCGGCCACCTGCACTCCGCGTTCGGTGGCACGGCGCAGCACGAGTTCCAGCAGGGCGGTCTTTCCGCTGCCGGGGCTGGACAGCATGTTGACGACGGTCACGCCTCTGGTGGTGAGCTCGGCCCGCAAGGAAGCCGCCAGGCTGTCGTTCTTGGCCAGTACCGCCTGGCGCACAGTGACGCTCCGGCACATCAGATGTCCTCTCCTGGGCTCTGTCCGAGCCCTGCTCCCCGTGGGGCGGCGGCCCGGCAGGGCTCGGTGTCCGGCAGCCGCACCTCGGCCAGTTCCAGCTCGCGTCCGGTGAGCAACTGCGCGGCGGGGCGGTCGCATCCCGGGCACCACAGGTGGGGCGGCGACCCGACGGCGAACTCCTTGCCGCAGCCGCCGCACCGGGCCCTGGCGACCACGTCTTCGACGATCAGCTCGGCGCCGGCGACCACGGTGCCCTCGGCGACGAGCTCGAACGAGAACCGCAGGGCGTCGCCGACCACACCCGCCAGCTCACCGACGCGCAGCCGCACCGACTCCACCGAAGTCGCTCCATGGGCGCGGGCGGTGTGCCCGGCCCTCTCGACGACGGCCGCCGCGATCGACAGTTCGTGCATGGGGCACCACGCTAGGCAGCCGCGGCGGGCGGCTCCCGGATGACGGAGGCGGGGCGGTCCCCGATTCCCCCCGGTGGCCCAAGCACGGCGCGTCCGGCGGGCCCGCGGCGGCACGGGAGCGAACATCAGGGTGGCGCGTGCCCACCGGGACCACTGCTCCGGACCCCGGTGCACGCGCTCCCACTCACTCACCGGCTCGGAGGAGGCGACGTCATGCGCGTGCTGCTGGTCGCGAGCGCGTTCAACAGCCTGTCGCAGCGGGTCATGTGCGAGCTGCGGGACCGGGGGCATACGGTCGCGGTCGAACTGGCCGCCCGTGACGCGCCGAGCCCGGAGACGGTCACCCGTCACGCGCCGGATCTCGTCATCGCGCCGATGCTCACCACCGCGATCCCCGAGGAGGTGTGGTCGGCCCGCACATGTCTGATCGTGCATCCGGGGCCGCCGGGAGACCGGGGGCCCTCCTCGCTCGACCGGGCCGTGCAGGAGGGCGCCGGGCGGTGGGGGGTGACGGTACTTCAGGCTGTCGAGGAGATGGACGCCGGTCCCGTCTGGGCGTCAGAGGCCTTCGACGTTCCGGCCGTCGGCAAGAGCGATCTGTACCGGGGCGAAATGACCGATGCCGCCGTGAAAGCCGTTCTGCGGGCGGTCGAGCGCTTCGCCTCGGGCACGTTCGAACCACGGCCGCAGGGCTCGGAGGGCTCGTTCCGCCCGTATCTGCGCCAGGAGGAGCGCCGGATCGACTGGTGCTCGGAGCCGACCGCCGCGGTGCTGCGGAAGCTGCGTGCCGCCGACTCCCATCCGGGCGTGCTGGACACCTTCCTGGGAGGGGAGTGGTACCTGTGCGGCGGGCACGAGGAGGACGCGCTGACGGGCGCACCGGGCGAAGTCCTGGCCACGCGGCACGGCGCCGTGTGCCGGGCCACCGTCGACGGAGCCGTGTGGATCCCCCAGCTGCGTTCGCGCGGACGGGCGGGCGGCCCCCGGACGTACAAGCTCCCGGCGGTCCTGGCGCTCGGTGACCGGCTGCCCGAGGTGCCGGAGCTGCCCGCTCCGCTCCAGCCGGCGGCCGGGCGGCGCACCTGGACGGACATCCCGTACGAGGAGGCGGGGACCGTTGGCTTCCTGCGCTTCTCGTTCCCCGGAGGTGCGATGAGCACCGATCAGTGCCGTCGGCTGCTCGACGCGTACCGCTTCGCCGCCTCCCGGCCGGTCGACGTGCTGGTGCTCGGCGGGGCCAGGGATTTCTTCTCGAACGGCATCCACCTCGGCGTCATCGAGGCCGCCGACGATCCCGCCGCCGAGTCCTGGGCGTGCATCCAGGCGATGGACGACCTGGTGGAGGCGGTGCTGACGACCACGGACCGGCTGGTCGTGGCGGCGCTCGCAGGCAACGCGGCGGCGGGCGGAGCGATGCTGGCCCTGGCGGCGGACGAGGTGTGGTGCAGGTCCGGGACCGTGCTCAACCCCCACTACCGGCTGATGGGGCTTTACGGGTCGGAGTACTGGACGTATACCCTGCCGCGCCGGGTCGGCGCCGAGGCGGCGGAGCGGCTGATGTCTCAGGCGGCGCCGGTGAGCGCCGCGACCGCGCTGCGTCTGGGGCTGGCGGACCGGGTGCTGGATTGCGGGCCTGAGGAGTTCGCCGGGGAAATTGCCCGTTCGGCTCAGCGCCTCGCTGCTTCCGCCCGGCTGCGCGCACTGGTCGGCCGGAAGAAGGCGGAGCGGGAGCGCGACGATGCCGTCAGGCCGCTGAGCGGCTACCGGGCCGCGGAACTGGCGCGAATGCGGGAAATCTTCTTCGAGCCGGGCTCGCCGTACCACGCCCTCAGGTCGGCGTTCGTGCGCAAAACAGCCACGCCCTGCTCTGCCCCCTCACGGGCGCGTCCGAATTGTGAGCAATATCAGCCCGTGTGAGCCTACTGCGGAAGCCTTCGGCAGAAAGGAATGCCCCATGAGCACCGAAACCGAGGCTCTTCCGAGCGCCGTCGACGAGGTCCACATCCTCTGGACCTCGGAAGGGATGAGCTGCGACGGGGACTCGGTGTCGGTCACGGCTGCCTCGCTGCCCAGCCTGGAAGACGTCGTCCTGGGCGCCATTCCCGGCCTCCCCAAGGTTGTCCTGCACAACAAGGTGTTGTCCTACGAGTCCGGCGACGACTTCATGCGGGCCTTCCACCAGGCCGCCCGGGACGAACTGGGAACGTTCGTCCTCGTCGTGGAAGGGTCCGTGCCCAACGAGCGCATCAACGGGGACGGGTACTGGACCTCGATGGGCAACGACCCGGAGACCGGCGAGCCCATCACCTTCAACGAGTGGATCGACCGGCTCGCCCCCAAGGCGTTCGCCGTCGTCGCGATCGGAACATGCGCTACCTACGGCGGTATCCATGCCATGGCCGGCAACCCCACCGGCGCCATGGGCCTCGCCGACTATCTCGGCTGGGACTTCCGCTCGGCCGGCGGTATGCCGATCGTCAATGTGCCCGGCTGCCCCGTCCAGCCGGACAACTTCATGGAGACCGTGACCTGGCTGCTGTACCAGGCGGCGGGGGTCGCCCCGCCCATCCCGCTCGACGAGCAGCTGCGCCCGACTTGGCTGTTCGGCAAGACGGTGCACGAGGGCTGCGACCGGGCGGCGTACTACGAACAGGGCGACTTCGCCAAGGACTACAACTCTCCCAAGTGCCAGGTGAAGATCGGCTGCTGGGGGCCCGTCGTCAACTGCAATGTCACCAAGCGCGGCTGGATGGACGGTGTCGGCGGCTGCCCCAATGTCGGTGGCATCTGCATCGGCTGCACCATGCCGGGCTTCCCCGACAAGTTCATGCCGTTCATGGACGAGCCCCCTGGTGGCAGCGTCTCCTCCGCGATCCTCAGCTCCTCCTACGGCCCGCTCATCCGATCCCTGCGCGCGATCACCAACAGGGCGGCGAACCGTGAACCCAAGTGGCGCCACCGCCGCGCGGAACTGACCTCTGGCTACGCCCCGCGCTGGCCCCGCCGCTGACCCCGCCGACGCCCCGAAAGGACTGTGCCTTGTCGAGCGAGACCGTTCCGCCCGAGCAACGCGACCTCACCGATGTCGCCTTCGACCCCATCACCCGGATCGTTGGCAACCTCGGCATCTATACAAAGATCGACTTTCCTCGCCGTGAGGTGGTCGAGTGCCGCAGCACCTCGTCGATCTTCCGCGGCTACAGCGTCTTCATGAAGGGCAAGGACCCGAGGGACGCGCACTTCATCACCAGCCGGATCTGCGGCATCTGCGGTGACAACCACGCGGTGTGCTCGGTGTACGCGCAGAACATGGCGTACGGGGTGAAGCCGCCGCCGCTGGCGGACTGGATCATCAACCTCGGCGAGGCCGCCGAGTACATGTTCGACCACACGATCTTCCAGGACAACATGGTCTTCGTCGACTACTGCGAACGCATGGTCAAGGAGACCAACCCCGGGGTGTGGGAACGCGCCGAGCGCACTCCGGCACCGCACGCCGAACTGCACGGCAATCGCACCATCGGCGACATCATGAGCTCGTTCAACCCGTTCGAGGGGGCGACGTACAAGGAAGCGCTCGTGATGAGCCGCCTCACCAGGGAGATGATCTGCCTGATGGAGGGCCGGCACGTGCACCCCTCCACCCTCTACCCGGGCGGGGTCGGTACCGTCGCCACGCCGCAGCTCTTCACCGACTACCTGGTGCGGCTCACCCGCTGTCTCGACTTCGTCAAGCGGGCCGTCGCCATGAACGACGACGTGTTCGACTTCTTCTACGAGGCCCTGCCCGGATATGAGGAGGTCGGGCGCCGACGGACACTGCTCGGATGCTGGGGCGCATTCCAGGACCCCGAGATCGTCGACTACGACTACCGGACGATGAACACCTGGGGGAACTCCATGTTCGTCACCCCCGGCATCGTCGTCGACAACCAGCTGGTCACCACCGACCTGGTCGACATCAACCTCGGGATGCGCATTCTGCTCGGCAGCTCCTACTACGAGGACTGGACGGCCGAGGAGACCTTCGTCGACAAGGACCCGCTGGGCAACCCCGTCGACAAGCGCCATCCATGGAACCAGACCACGCTCCCGGCACCGCAGAAGCGGGACCTCGACGGCGGCAACTACAGCTGGGTCATGAGCCCCCGCTGGTACGACAAGCGCACCGGCGACCATCTGGCCCTCGATACCGGCGGCGGCCCCATCGCCCGGCTGTGGGCGACCGCCCTCGCCAACAAGGTCCACACCCCCTACGTCCGCTCCACCGGGCACAGCGTCGAGATCGACCTGCCGAAGACGCCCAGCAGTCCCGAGGTGCGGCTGGAGTGGAAGCCGCCCGCATTCCCCAACACCATCGAGCGCAACCGCGCCCGTATGTACTTCGTCGCCTACGCAGCCGGGATGGCGCTGCACTTCGTGGACAAGGCCCTCGCGGAGGTACGGGCCGGGCGCACGAAGGTCTTCCAGGACTTCACGGTCCCCGACGAGGCGATCGGCGTCGGCTTCCACGAGGCCGTCCGCGGTGTCCTCTCCCACCATCTGGTGATCCGCGACAAGAAGATCGCCAACTATCACCCGTACCCGCCCACCCCGTGGAACGCCAGCCCGCGGGACATGTACGGCACGCCCGGGCCGTACGAGGATGCCGTGCAGGGCTGCCCGATCTTCGAGGAGAACGGCCCCGAGGACTTCAAGGGCATCGACATCATGCGCACCGTGCGCAGCTTCGACCCGTGTCTGCCGTGCGGCGTGCACATGTACTTGGGCGGCGGACGGACCCTGAAGCAGTCCCACTCGCCGACCTTCGGCGCACTCTCCTAGGAGGCGGGGCATGCCCTGGGACGACGAACAAGCCCGCCGCCATGTGCTGAGGCTCGAAGAACTGCTCGCCGCGCTGGGCGGCCTGCCGGACCACGCGGCGGCGGCCCGCGCGAACGACGCCGTTCAAGCGCTCGTGGATCTGTACGGGGAGTGCCTGCGGCGGATCATGGGCCAACTCGCGGACGGGGCCGAGGCCGTGCGACGGCTCGCCGCCGACGAACTGGTCGGCCATCTGCTCCTCGTACACGACCTCCACCCGGACCCAGTGGCAGCCCGTGTCGAGGCGGCCATCGCCGAGATGCGGTCCGTACTGCGGCGCAAGGACGGTGACATCGAGCTGCTGGGCCTGGACGGAGCCGTCGCGCGCGTACGGCTGACGGAGGGCAGCGGCGGTGGCTGCGGCTGTTCGGCCGAGCCGCCGGACGCCGCCGTGCGGGACGCGGTCATGGGCCACGCTCCCGAGATCGAGCAGGTCGAGATCGAGACCGTACGGGCCTCCAAACCCCAGGCGCTGATCCCGGTGGACTCGCTCTTCCGGAGCCCCGTCACGGCCGGCCGGGAGACGGGATGACGACACCGACGTTCGCCGCCCGCCGACTGCGCCGACTGGCTCAGGGAGGCACGCCGTCCCGAGCCCGGCGCACCGCGTCGGGGGGCGCCGACGACGAGCGGTGCGACCTGTGCGCCGAACCGATCCCGCCGGACCACCGGCATCTGCTCGACCCGGGCGCGGGCACGGTCTCCTGCGCATGTCCTGCCTGCTCGCTGCTCTTCGACCGCGGGCAAGCAGGGGGAGCACGGTATCTGCTGCTGCCGACCGCCCGCCGACGGCTGGAGGGCTGCGGCATCGACGACATGGTGTGGGCGGGGCTCGGCGTTCCCGTCGACCTCGCGTTCTTCACCCGGTCCGCGACGTCTGGGCAGGTGAACGCCGCCTACCCCAGCCCTCTGGGGCTGATGCGGTCCGTCGTCGACCTTGCCGACTGGTCCCGAGTGGAGGCGGCCCATCCCGCCCTGTCCGCCATGGCTCCCGAGATCGAGGCGCTGCTGGTTCACCGTGCCCACGGCGGTGGCTCCCATGAACCGCAGTACTGGCTGGTGCCGCTCGACGACTGCTACCGCCTCGCCGCCCTGGTGCGCGCACACTGGAAGGGGCTGGGTGGGGGACCCGAAGTGTGGCGGCAGGTCGACGGCTTCTTCCGGGCATTTTCCACCCGCCCTTCCCCCGACACCCAGGAGGCGTCATGGGCATCACCGTAGGCAAGCCGGATGTACGGACCGACAGGGCCGCGCACGTCGCGGGGGTGCGCCGCGGCAATCACCGCGGCCTCATCAAGCGCCAGCCGGGCCACCGGCCCGACGACACATCGACCGCGCGGCGCTCCACGGGCATCAACGCCAGGCACCGCGAGCCGATCATGCCCGATATGCCGAATCTCTCCCCGGCATGACCGCATCGCAGCAGGATGCCGTGGTCATCCGGGCCTGTCCCGATCTGACGTTCGCGGTCATCGCCGTGGAGGCGGAACCCTTCGCGGCGGTACCGACCCTCCGGTTCACGCTCGAGGTCGCCCGGGAGGGGGGCGGACCGGTCCGGGGCATGGCTCTCACGACCACGGTGCGGATCGACGTGACCCGGCGGGCGTACGCGCCGGACGCGCACCGGGCGCTGACCGAGCTCTTCGGACTTCCCGAGGAGTGGAGCCGCACCATGAGGCCGCTCCAATGGGCCCGGACCACCGTGCAGGTGCCACCCTTCGACGACCGCACGTCCGTGCCGCTGCTTGTGCCGTGCGGTACAGAGACCGAGCTGGCCGTGACGAAGTATCTGCGCGCGGTCAAGGACGGTGAGGTGCCTCTCGGGTTCCTCTTCAACGGCATGGTCTTCTACCAGGCTTCCGGTCCGCCGCCGGGTGGCATGTTGCGGACCGCTCCCGTTCCCTCGTCCGCGGAGACCTTCTGCCGCATGCCCGCGGGTCTCTGGCACGAGCTCATCGAGCGCTACCACGGCACCACCCCATGGCTACGGCTGCCCCAGGAGATCCACGACCGGCTCGACGACTACCGCGCACGGCACACACTGGGCAGCGTCGGCGACGCCGTACGCGCTCTGCTCGACCGCTCAGGAGCACCATGAACACCGCTGCCACCGCTGCCACTTCTGTCACGACATCCGTCGACACGATCGCCCGCACCTGCCTGTACGAGGGCTATCTGCTGTGGCCGTATCGCAGATCCGCGCTCAAGAACACCAAACGCTGGACTTTCGGCGGAGTCTTTCCCGGGGGCGAGTGCGCCGAGGTGCTCGGTGAGCCCGCGTCCATCACTGCTCAGGTGCTGCTGGAGCACGGCGGCACACCGCGAGAGGTGGCCGTACGACTGCGGTTCCTCCAGGTCGTGGACCGGCAGGTGGTGCGCGAAGGCCCACACGGGCCGGAGCCGGTGGACGAACTCACCGTCAACGGTGAACGGCATCTCGCCTGGCAGGAGGCCACTGAACGGGAAGCCCTGATCACGGTCACCGTCCCCGGCGGGCCCCGGAAGACCGCCGTCGACATCCCCGAGGGCTCGCAGACCGAGCACTTGACTGATTCCTCCGGGTGCCGAGTCGGCAGCGTCATCCGGAGCTGGCGGCGGCTGACCGGGGTCCTGACCTTTGAGTCGCAGCCGACAGTGCACGGCGTTGACAGGCTCACCGTGCGAGTGGAGAACACCACCGCCTGCCCGGCGCCCGAGCCCGCCGACCGGGACGCCCGCGAGCGGGCCGCCTCGTACGCCTTCTCGTCCACCCATGTGATCCTGCACAGCGACGAAGGCCGGTTCGTCTCGCTCCTGGACCCGCCGGAGCGGCTGCGCGGGGCCGCCGCGAGCTGCGCCAACCGGGGTGTGTGGCCGGTCCTCGCCGGGGAGGGGAGCGGGCACACCTCGCACACCGTGCTGGCTTCCCCCATCACCCTGTACGACTTCCCCACGGTGGCCCCGGAAAGCCCCGGCGATCTCTTCGACGGTACGGAGATCGACCAGCTCCTCGTGCTCAGCGTGCTCAGCCTGACCGAGGAGGAGCAGGCCGAGGCCAGAGCCTGCGACCCCCGGGCCCGGGAGATTCTGGACCGGTGCGCCGGGCTCGACCCCGACGCGATGGCGGCGCTGCACGGCGCGATTCGCGAATTCCGCCCTTCAGCCGCACCGCCGGCCTTCCCCTCGCTGGAGGACGCATGAATCAACGACGACAGCCGGTCGCGGCAGATGAGGCCGTGCCGACGACCGTCCTGGTGGACGGTGTGACGGTGGGGCGCGGGACCCGGGTGCGACTCAAGCCCTCGCGCAGGGCCGACATCCTCGACCTGGCACTCGTCGGCCGTGAGGCCGAAGTCGACGCCGTCGAGGAGGACTTCGAAGGCCGGCTCCACCTCGCTGTGCTGGTGCAGGACGACCCCGGGCGGGATCTGGGAGCGAGCGGGAAGATCGGACATCGCTTCTTCTTCACTCCCGAGGAGGTGGAACCTCTGAGTCCCGACCACGAGAGCGCGTCGCATCGTTCCCGAGTGCTGGTCGCCGGCATCGGCAACATGTTCCTCGCCGACGACGGGTTCGGACCCGAGGTGATTGCCGCCCTGCGGGAGTGGCCGGTTCCGGCGGGCGTGCACGTCGTGGATTTCGGCATCCGGGGCATGGACCTGGCCTATCGGCTGCTCGACGGCTACGACGCCGCACTGCTGGTCGACGCGGCGCCCCGGGGCGAAGCACCGGGCACCCTCACCGTCATCGAGCCGGACCTCCCCCCGGAGGCGGCTCTGCCCGAGGCACACGCAATGGATCCCGTAAAGGTGCTCGCTCTGGCTCGGCGGCTGGGCGACGGACACCTCCCGCGGGTACTCGTCCTGGGCTGCGAGCCACAGGTACGCATGACGGGCGAAGAACCGGATGTCGTGGTGGGACTCAGCGAGCCGGTGCGGGACGCCGTCGCGCGTGCTGTGCCGCTCGTCGCGTCCGTCGTCGACGCCCTGCTGAAAGAGCCCGTACGAGGGTTCGGCGACCCACCTCCTGAAAGAGCGGCGGTCCGAACGAAGAACGAGTCGAGAAAAGGTGAGTCTCTGTGAAGAACGGTATTTTCATTCCGGCCGGCGTGGTTCGCGTCGTCGTGGGCGCTCTGGCCGTAGCGGCGACCGCGATCGTCCTTTCGGAACTACCCGAGGCATGGCGCTACTACAAGATGGAGACCATGTGAGCCGATGAGATGCGCTGCCGGACGGGGGACGTGCAGAGAATGCGCGGCGTACGCCCGGCCCGCCCGGCTACGGCACAGACTCCGTCGCCTCGCGTTGGTGCGGGAACGCTACAGGCGCATCCCTCTGCTGCACCGTCACGGTTCGCGTCGGAGCGGGAATCGTGATGCCCTCCTTCCGATACCGCTGATGCAACTGCTTGATGAACTCGTGCTTGATCCGGTACTGGTCGCTGAACTCGCCGACCCCGAGGATTACCGTGAAGTTGATCCTGGAATCCCCGAACGTGTGGAAACGGACGGCCGGTTCATGGTCAGGAACGGCGCCGGTGATATCGGTCATCACGTTCTCGACGACTTCGGTCGTCACCCGCTCGACGTGCTCGAGGTCGCTGTCGTAGCCGACCCCCACCTGGACCATGATCGACAGCTGCTGCTCCGGCCGGTTGAAGTTGGTCATGTTGGTGCCGGCGAGCTGGGCGTTGGGGATGATCACCAGGTTGTTCGACAGCTGACGCACCACGGTGTTACGCCAGTTGATGTCGACGACATAGCCCTCCTCGCCGCTGCTGAGCCGGATGTAGTCGCCGGGCTGCACCGTCTTCGAGGCGAGGATGTGCACGCCTGCGAACAGATTGGCCAGGGTGTCCTGCAAGGCCAGAGCGACTGCCAGACCGCCCACCCCCAACGCGGTGAGCAGCGGCGCGATGGAGATGCCCAGGGTCTGCAGAACGACAAGGCAGCCCATCGCCAGAATCACGACGCGCGTGATGTTGACGAAGATGGTGGCCGATCCGGCCACCCCCGACCTGGACTGTGCCAGGGACCGCACCAGGCCGGTGATCACGCGGGCCGCCGTGAGAGTCGCGGCCAGGATGAGCAGCGCCGTCAGCGTCATATTGACGTTGTGTCCGACTCTGGCGGTCAGCGGAAGCGCCGTGGCCGCCACCGCCGAGCCCCCAGCTATCGCCGCCCAGGGGACCAGGGTCCGCAAGGCGTCGACGACGAAGTCGTCTCCGCTCCATCGCGTTCTGCGTGCCCGTTCTCCCAGCCATCGCAGGGTCGCGCGCAGCAGCAGGCCTGCCGCGATGCCGGCGGCCAACGCGATCCCGGCGACGATCAGGTCGTGCAGCGTGAGGGCCCGATTCATCGGCCTGCTCCCGTCGTACGGGGGAGAGGGCTGACGGTGGCATTCGGCGCAGAGCACCGGATGTGATGTTTCGTCACCTTGTTGTCTGCTCGATTCTCGGGTGTGCGGTCACGTCGAGACATACGGACCGACCGGTCCGACGCGATCGCCCATCCTGCCGCATGTGGTCGTCCGCGCCGTGGCTGACCCCACCTCGGCTCAGCTCCGAGGCACGGCAGCCGCCGTCCCGGATTCGCCGCCGACTTCTATGCCGGGGTGCTGCCCTCGGTCATGGCCTGGGTGCCGATGACGACGAGGAGCTTGAGCTTGTCGGCGGCGTCGCTGTTGGGCGCGGCGGTGTAGGTGACGATGCGCAGATCGCTGCCGGGGGCTATGAGCACGTCGCAGTCGAGGGTGAGCGTTCCGATGTCGGGGTGGTGGATGGTCTTGGTGTCCGTCTCGTGGACTCCGACGATTCCGGTGTCCCACAGGCGTGCGAAGTCGGTGCTGACGCCCCGCAGGTCCTTGATCAGTGAGCGCAGGCCGGCGTCGGCGGGGTAACGGGCGGTCGCCGCTCTGAGATCGGCGACCACGGCCGCCTCGAATCGGGCCTCCTGCTCAGGGGTGTGGCTGACCCGGCCGGGCAGGCCGGCGAAGTGCCGCCACACGATGTTGCGCTCCCGTCCGCGCAGCGAGGACGCGTCCCCGAACAGCGCGGCCCACATCGGGTTCCAGAGGATCAGGTTCCAGGCGGCGTCGTGCACGCTCAGCGGTGCGCCGTCCAGCTGGTCGAGCAGCCGCCGGACACCGGGTGGGATGTGCGCCGACAGCTGTCCGGGGCCGGGCGCCGGCCGGCCCGCAAGGAGGAACAGGTGCTCTCGCTCGGCCGCCGACAGCCGCAGGGCGCGGGCGAGCGAGGACAGGACCTGCGGGGACGGCGAGGTGGCCCGGCCCTGTTCGAGGCGGGTGATGTAGTCCACCGACAGGCAGGCGAGCTGGGCCAGCTCCTCGCGCCGAAGGCCCGCTGCCCGCCGTACACCGCCGGTGGGCAGTCCGACCGTGGCGGGGGCAATCCGGTCGCGCCAGCCGCGCAGTGCTGTGCCTAGCTCCCTGGATTCACTCACGCCCCCAGTATCCGGCCACCGCGCCCGAACAGCCTGGTACTGGCAGTCCACAGGCAAAGGCGGGTACTGCCTGTACGTCCCCGGTGCGGTGAGGGTGGAGGCATCACCACCCCACCGATTACCGGAGTGAACGCATGACCACCACACTGATCACCGGAGCGAACAAGGGCCTCGGCTTCGAGACGGCCCGCCGCCTGATCTCGGCCGGGCACACCGTCTACATCGGGGCACGCGATGCCCGGCGCGGGCGGGAGGCGGCCGCCGAGCTCGGCGCCCGCTTCGTCCAGATCGACGTCACCGACGAGGACTCCGTGAAGGCCGCCACCGAATTCGTCCGCGAGGACGCCGGCCGCATCGACGTCCTGATCAACAACGCCGGGATCGCGGGTGCGGGCAAGCCGGTCGGCGAGGTCACCGGGTCCGACATGCAGACCACCTACGACACGAATGTCTTCGGTGTCGTGCGCGTCACGCACGCCTTCCTGCCGCTCCTGGAGGCCAGCAGCGCCCCGGTCGTCGTCAACGTCAGCAGCGGCCTGGGCTCGCTGGCGGCGACCTCCGACCCGGGCCGCATCGAATTCCATGTGGCGCTGCTGGACTACAACTCCTCCAAGACCGCCCTGGTCATGATCACCTCGCAGTACGCCAAGGCGTACCCGGCCATCAGGTTCAACGCCGTCGACCCCGGCTACACCGCCACCGACCTCAACGGCCACCAGGGCACCAACAGCGTCGAAGCGGGCGCGGACATCATCGTCCGCATGGCGGCCATCGGCGCCGACGGCCCGACCGGCGGCTTCTTCGACAAGACCGGCCCGGTCGTCTGGTAACCCCAGGCCGACACACCCGAGAAGGGAAGAAAACCATGGCGCAACGCCTGGTACCGGTGACGGTTCACGCAACCGCCTACCCGGGTCCGACGGCGCGATCGGCTCGTGGGACTACAACCGCACCGCCGACGGAAGAAGCCGCATCGAGTGGACCTACGCATTCCGGCCCAAGCGATTCCGGTTCCTGACCGTGCGACTCCTGATCGCACCGGCTTGGCGGCTCTACATGCGTCGGGCGCTTGCAGCCGCCATCCGAGAAGTGCACCGGCACACGGCCGGCACCTCGGTGTGACTCCGCGGGCTCGCGTCGGCCCCAGACAGGAGCGGGTCGCGACCGGGCCGACGCTTGGCGCCCTCACGGGCGGCGGGCCGTCCTTTAGCTGAAGACATCGACTCCGGTGAGTTCGGCCGACAGCTTCCACAGCCGTGCGGCCCGCTCCGGATCAGTGGCCAGGCCCAAATTGTCGCCGGACCTGCTCTGGCCGAAGGGCGTTGATCTCGGAGCGAGGCTTGCCTCGTCCGACCTCGCCGCCGCATACAGGCGGTCCAGGACGCTTCGCGTCAGCGTGATCCGTCCTCGTCCTTGTCCCCGGGATCGGACACGGCCGAAGCCCCGGTGGGTAGTTCGGCAAGGAGGGTCCTTGCCCGGCGCAGTACGGTGTCATCCGCACCGTGGTCGCCGGCGATGGCCTTGTCGAACCAGTAACGCGCTTCGTCGGGCAGGCCTTCTCCTTCGGCGGCCCGGCCCAAGAGGACGAGCAGGTCGAGCGGGAGCCCGGGCGGGGAAGCCGGCCCCTTCCGCCCCAGGGCAGGGGCGGCCGCAGGGGCCGCCACCGTGACCGGGGCATCGGTCGTCAGGTCCGCCTTGCCCGATGTCCCCGCTGCGAGCTCTGGAGCAGGCTCGGCCCAGGGATTGGTGCTCGGTGGCAGGGCGCGCACGGGGGGCCGGTGTCCGACCGCATGTCCCGAATCCTCCAGTGCCAGCAGTGCCTGGGCTCTGGCGTCCATGTCGACCGAGGCGGCGGCTTCCTCGAAGTACTCCTGTGCCTCGTCGGGCCGTCCCCCCAACACAGCCAACTGGCCGAGTACGACGAGGCCTTGTGGCCGGTGTTCCGTGTCGTCGGAGCGCGCCAGGGGAAGCAGTACCTCCTGCGCCTCGGCCCAGCGGTCGAGCTGGGCCAGCGCGCTGCCGAGGTAGCGCCTGGCCAGTGGTTCGATCGCGGCCACCTCGCAGGCGAGCGCCTCCGCGAGCGCCTCCCTTGCTCCCTCGAGGTCGTTTTCGGCGAGCAGGGCGACTCCGATGAGCGCGACGGCCTTGGGTGAGGCTTCCGGGTCGTCCATGTCAAGTGCGGCATGCAGATACTGCTGGGCGACCGTGGTGTCCCCGGCCTCCAGCAGATACTCACCGCGGCCCACCAGGGCGATCGCCGCCGCGTCGGGGCGGTCGGAGGCGGCCGCTTCGTCGAGCAGTTCCAGTGCCGCGTCAACCTCGCCCTGGCGCAGCCGAAGTGCGCCCAAGTGAGCGCGGGCCAGCGGAGCCATCTCGGTCGCGACGCCACTGTCGGAGGCCAGCAAGTCCTGGAAACGCGCCGCCGCTTCGTCCAGCCGACCCGCGTCGGCCGCCAGCTTCGCGAGCTGGATACCAGCCAGGTCCACAGCCTCGGCCGAGTCCGACGCAGCGGCCCGCTCGAGGAGTTCACGGCCTTCGTCGGCGTGTCCCTGATGGATGCGCAGGATGCCCAGGAAGCCCGCGGCGATGTCGGCGAGCGACGACTCCGTCCTGGCCTCCTCGGCCAGCAGGGCCTCGGACCGAGGAATCTCGTTGATGTCCGCGAGCATCAGCGCGAGGTCCACGCGGGCGACCGCGGCCCAGTACTCGTGCCCGGAGTCGATTGCCTTCCGATAAGCCGCTTCCGCTCCTGCCCAGTCGCCCCGGGCGGCCAGCGCGTCGCCCAGCAGATCCCCGGCGCGCGGGCCCTGGTCCGTCTCGGCGGAGTCCGCGATTCGGGTAAGCATGACGAGGCCTCGTTCGTCGCCGAGCCTGGTGAGCATCACTGCAAGGTCCATACGAGCGATGGAGGCCCACACAGCGTGGCCGGAGTTGATGGCCTCCCTGTACGCCGTTTCTGCACCTGCCCAGTCTTCCTGGGCGGCCAGCACGTCACCGAGCAGGTCGGCGGCGCGCGGGGCCTGTTCGGGGTGGTTCGAGCCGGCGATCTCGGCGAATGCGGCGCGGGCCTGCTCGTAGTCGCCGGCCTGTGCCCAGTAGGTGGCCTGATCAGCCCGGGCGGCCACCGCCCAGCCGGGATGCCGGGAGTCGACCACCCTCTGGAGTGCTTCGACGGCGCCCTCGAGGTCCCCTTCGGTCGCCCGGACTCCGCCCAGCAGGCAGCGGGCGCGCAGCACTACTTCCGGATTGCTGAAACCCAGGGCGCGTTCAAGGAGTTCCCTGGCCTGTGCCAGTTCGCCCTGCAGGCACAGCAGCCAGCCGAGGGTGACCTCGGCATGCTGCGCGGCGAAGAAGTTGTCGGAACGGACGGCGGATTCGAGGAGTTCGCGGGCCTGGTCGAAGTTGCCCTGCTGGATGAACAGCCCGCCAAGACTGGCCTGGGCCAGCGGTACGACCAGGGGGTTGGCGGAGGATATGGCGGCGTGGAGGAGGTCACCGGCGCGTTCCAGGTCGCCCGTGTCGATCAGAAGTGCGGCGAGGTTCGCCTGTGCGAGTGGCACGGCCTGGGAGATCGCCGATTCACGGACTGCGCGCGGCAGGCTCAGGGGTCCGCCGCCGGCGCTGCCCGGGCGTCCCGGCGAGTTGGGTGATGTGTGCGGAGGACCGGACGGTTCGCGCTTGTCCTGGGAGGGTGCACGCGCCGCGGACATCTCACCGCGCTGCACGATGAGTCCGCCGAGGTTCGCGGCGGCGAGCGGGACGATTTGCGGGTCTCCCGAGTTGACCGCGGATTCCAGGAGTTCGCGTGCGCGGTCGAGTTCGCCCTGGGCGAGCAGCAGCCCGCCGAGACTGGCCTGGGCCAGCGGCGCCGCTTGTGGGTCGCGGGACGCGAGCGCCAACTCCAGCATGTGCTGCGCGTCCTCGGTTTCTCCGATGAGTTGGAACAGGGCGGCCAGGTCGACCTGCGCCAGCGGCACAACGTCGGACGATTGTGAGGCATGGGCCTCTTCGAGCAGTGTCCTGGCGCGTTCGAGGTCCTCGTTGCGCATCGCCACTTCGCCCAGGATCAGAGCCGCCCAGGCGATGACTTCGCGGCGTGCCGCGCTGGCGTGGGCGCGCTCCAGGGCGCTGACGGCGATGTCCGGTTCCTCGCGGGTGAACGCGGCGAAGGCGATGCCGAGCAGGTCGTCGGGCGGTACGTACTGCACCGCGTAATCCCAGGCAAAGCGCGGGACGAGTGTCGTTTCAGGGTCGCCGCGGCCGTCGACGTAGCCCGGCAGATAGGCGAACGCCTCGTAATGGTTTTCGCCGTCGTCTCCGCCTCCCAGGTACTCGCTCAGCAGGGCGATGCTGCCGGCCACGTCCTTGGTCGCCCAGTCCAGCGAGGTGTCGAAGGCCGCGTCCGTCGCGGCCCGGTGACTCGGTCCCGCCGCCAGATAGTGGACGAAGAGTTGCCGCAGTGCGGTTTTGGTGAGTGATGCCTCGCACCCCATCCGCTGCCAGTCGACGGCGGCCCGCACCACGGCCCAGCCTTCGGGGCACTCCTCCCTGCCCCCGTTGAGCCGATCCTCGAGGAGGGGAGCGGCGATCATCTGCTCGCCGATACCACGGTCGGTGAAGTCCTCGTGCTCATAGAGGCGTTGTGCCTCGGCTCGGTCCTCGTCGCGCAGCAGACGGGGCAGAATGATCGGCTTCACCCTGCCGAGCACCTGGCGTGCCGCGCGATTCACCTCCCCCTTGGGGGCCTTGAGCCGGCTGTACGCCTCGGACGTGATCGTGGCGACCACGGTGACGGCCGGTTGGTGCCGTGCGAAAGCTTCGAGGACCTTCAGGTCGACGCCGCCCGGCCGCAGGTACTCGTGGATGTCGTCGAGCCAGAGCACCGCGCGGTCCCCGCCGGTGGGCAGCGACAACTTGCCCAGGTCGCCGGGCGCCGAAGGAGTGTCCTTGGGAACGATCAGCCGGGCGTCCGGGCACGCGCGACGCAGCAGTTCGATCAGAGTGCGGGACTTGCCGGCTTTGGAGTCCCCGGCCAGCAGGATGAACGGCTCGGTGTCCAAGGCGCTTTCGAGGAGTCCGTCTTCGTTCTGCCGGGGCACATACGGCGGGTCCGGGTCGCGTGCGAGATTCTTGGAGGGCGTCACGCCGATGTCGTAGATGCGGACGTCGCGGATCTTGGGCAGCTCTCCGTCCGGCCGCAGCGCCAACGCCAGCAGGTTCTCGACCTCGGCGCGCTGTTCCTCCGCGACCGGCTCGCGGATCAACTCCCGAAGCGGCGGCCAGAATCCGCCGAGCGCTTCCACGGGGATCGCGTACCCGGTCCTGGGATCGTGCTTCTCACCGGGCTTGTCACGGGCGGCGACGATGCCGATGACACCCCCGAGCGTGATGTCCCACACGGGCGAACCGGAGAAGCCCGGGGCCAGACCATGGCCGAGCGTGGACGTCGACTCGAGCTGGATCCAGTCCGGCCCCGCGCGCCCGCTGATCGTGCCGTTCGCGGATACGCCGCCCGCTCTGTGGTCGCCCTCCGGGTAGCCGTACACATGGAAGCGGTGGCCCCAGACGCCATTTTCGGTGGATACCAGGGGCGCGACGGCGGCGGTTCTCGGCAGCGGGTTCTGCAGTTCCAGTACGGCCAGGTCGCCCGTTCGCAGGACGCTGTCCTGAGGGTGCCAGCCGCCCTCGACGACGACGGCGGGTATCGGTTCGTGCGGGTCTGCGTGGTGGAAGTGAACGAAGAGGGGCCCTTCGGGCGGCTGTCGCCGGTTGTTCGGGACCGTGACATGGGCGCAGGTCAGCACATGACGGTCGGTCACGAGCACACCTGCGCCGTTGGGCGCCCGGTCATGCGCTCGTCGGATGCTCACCAGCCAGGGTGCTTTCTCCCAGAGCACCATGACGGGTCACTCCGGCCCGATGGAGCCGGTGGCTGCGGGAGCACGGGAGCCGGTTGTCCCGGTGGCACCGGCCGGCCCGTCAGCCTCCCGCCGTTCGGACCGCTGCCAGGCGAGGCGCACATTGAAGTGACCCTCGGTGGCGGTCTTGGCGACCACGACACCCGCCTCGGCGTTGAGCTTGATGCCGAACTCCACTTCGTACTCGTCGGGCGCCAGTCCCCTCAGCAGCCCGAGCACCGCTTCGATGGTGGGCCGGGCTCCGGAAAGGATCTGGTCGAGACGTCGGCCGGCCTCGAGTACGCCGTTGTCGTCGCGCGAAACGTTCTCCAGCCCCGGCGCGGTGTCCTCGACCTCCACGATCATTGCCGAGCCGTCCCGTGTCTCGAACCGCACCAGATCGCTCATACGCCCGCCCCCGTCGCCCCTGTGCCGGCCCCTCGGCCGAAGTGCGCCACGAGTGTAGTCCGTATCATCAGCATGGATTCTGAAATGAGACCATCTTCCTTGAAACTGCCGGAAGTTGGCCGTCGCTCGCTAATCTGGGCGGGACCGGTGCGCGAGCAACCGGCCAAACAGAAGGCGCGCGGGCGCGCGGGGCGGCGGGCGGGCGGTGGGGCCGTGTTCGTGGGCATGGACGTCGGCACGGGGGCGGTCGTGACAGGCGACGCGGACGGCGATCGGCCGCCGGAGTTCGCGCCACGGCGGCTTGGAGAGTTTCTGCGCCGGGCCCCGGAGCAGGTCGAGAGTCTCGTACTCGCTGTTCCGGACAGCTGGTTCGACGGCGAGGGTGTCGCGCGGCGGGAGGCGCTGTACGGCGAGCTGATCGCCCAACTGGGGCTTCCATTACGTCAGTTCGTCCCCCAGACGGTTGCCGCCGCGGCTTGCGGCGTTCAGGACGCGCCCGCCGCGGGCCCCGACCGACTGGTGTTGCACGTCGGCACGGACGAGGTCGGCGCGGGGCTGTGCCGCGTCTCCGGTCCTTCCGTCGGTCTCGTCGCAACCGAGAGCCGTCCCGTATCCGGCCATGGGGCCGAGCTGGTGGCCCTCGCCCGGGCCCATCGGGATGCCGGGAGTGACCGTGGGCGAAGGGCCGCTCTGCTGCTCGCCCGTGCGAGGACCTTTCCGCGCTACCGAACCGCCCCGGTGCATGCCTGTGAGACCGCCGAAGGACGCAGGACCATGACGGCAGGAGCTGTCATCGACGACTTCGAAACGGTCGCGGAGGCCCTTCGGGCTACGGTCACGGGTCTTCTCGACCGCTGTCCCCCCGGTCCCGGACCGACGGCAGAGCACCGGGTCCTGGTGAGTGGTGACCTGAACGCCCATCCCCTGACTCTCGTCGCAGTACGGGACTCGCTCGGTGACCCCACCCCGGAGCCGGGCCCGCAGGTGCTCGATCCTCATGCGACGGCGCTCGGCGCGCTGCGGATCGCGCAAGGCGTGGTCCGGGCGCCCGAGACGGCCCGGCACTCGCTGACCCTGTTCGCCCACCGGCTCCGCCGCGGCAGGCCGGCGGAAGTGCGCATCCCACTCACCGTGACCGGAGCGGCCGTGCCCATGACGGTGACTGACGGAGGCGAACCCCTGACCGTGGACATACCCACAGCGAGCGGCTTCCGGGTCGGGATCGACGTACAGGAGTACGGGCAGGGGCCGCACCGAGCCCTCGAACTGCCGTGCCCTGGACTGCCTGCGGGCAGCGCCCAGGTGGGCCTGCATCCGGCGGGTACCGGATTCGGAGTGCTGGTTTTCCGTCCGGTGGGAGGCGGGGAGTCCGTTCTGCTGCCGCTCGGCGGGCCCGTCGGCCGCGGCGTGACGACTACGGAGGCAGGACGTTGAGCGAGGAAGCGAAGGAACGGCTCGCCGAGGCGGTGGAGCGCGGTGACGACCTCGACGCCCTCCACGCCCTGCGCTGGAGCCTGATGTGGTCGGCACAGGCCATGGGCCGACTGTCACGGGAGCAGTCCGCGACGGCCCCTGTCGAGGCGGTGTTTCTTCTCGATGACGCGCTTAGTGAGACCGAGGTCGTGTCGCGGGCCGTGCCCGGGCTGCTCGCGGCCGCGGATCCGGGCCCGGATGTGGGGGAGTACGTCCAGCAGCGGGAGCGGGAGATCACGGAGGTGCGGCGGCGGATTGCCGAGTGCAGGCAGCAGATGGACGCGGCGGCCAAGGACGAGAACGAGCTGCGGGACCGGCTCGCGGAACACGACGCGCTGCGGGCACGGGTCACCGAACTGCGCCGCCTGGTACGGCTGGTCGAGGTACTGGACGAGATCGAGGGGCAGCGTCTCGTCGTCGAGGAACGGCTTCTGCTGCTGCGGGAGCGGGCGAACGGTACGGAGCAGACCCTGGAGCGCGGAAGTGCCGAGCTGCTTCGGCTGACACAGGATCAGCTGTCGCGGCTCGCTCCCTCGGTGCGTACGGCGCTGGAAGAGGCCGCGCGCAAACAGGCGGAACTGGCCGCGGCGGAGACGTCGCTGGCGGGCGCCGAAGCGGACGTGGCCGCGGCCTCGGCCCGGCTGGCGGAACTGGGCGCTCATGCCGACGCCAACCGGCGCCTCATGGAGGCGTTGGCCTCGTTCGAGGACGCCGCCCATGCGGACGGCAGGCACCTCACCGCTCTGGAGCGGGCCCGGGTGCTGATCGACGGCATCGAGAAGCGGCTGCACGAGGTCGACACGGCTCTGAGCCGCGCGCTGGAGGCCGGCGACCCGGCCGCCGGTCCCGGCCGGGCTGTCGTCGCCTGGAGCGGCGAGGACCCGGCCGGGCGTCGCTGAGTGGCGTAGCGGCGAACAGCAGCCCGCTGCTCAGGAGACGAGCAGTTCCGCCGCTTCGGCGAGGGCGTCGAGGTCATCGGCGATGCCCTTGGCGATCTCACTCATGAGTTTTTGCCCTCCGTCGTCCAGGAACTGTGCGCTGAACGCCGCGGCCAGCTGCGCCTCCTGGGGCCCTGCCCCCTGCCGCAGCTTGTTGACGAGCCGGTTCTCGCCGCCGACCTTGCGCATCCACATCGGAATATTGGCCTCCTGCGCCTTGCGCATCGCCGCTTCCTTGCCCTCACTGAGCCCGACCAGCACCACGACGAAGGCGATGATCACAGCAAACGGTCCGGTCGCGGCGATGATGGCCGTGCCGGCACCGAACAGAGTCGTCGCGACCACTCCGGCGACCACCACGTTCATGACCTTGGCGATGTTGTCCAGCACCTGCGTGGCGGCCGCCGAGTCGAACGGCACCTCCAGCTGCCCGCCGCTCACCTCCACAGCGGGCAGTGCCATCGCTGACGGCGGAATGTGCCAGCGTCGGCAGATGGGCCTGGTCAACTCCTCGAGATCAGGGCGCAGTTCGTTCTGCCAGTCGGTGATCACCTGCTTGAGCCGTGGGTTGTCGGGATCGGTCAGCTCGGCGTGCAGCGCCGAAGTGATGCCCGCCGCCATGTCGTTGAGCGTCGTGATCTGGCCGGCCTGCCAGCGCCGGAAGGCGGGGATCACATGGCGTTCGGTCATTCCGTCCGCGACCGCCTCACCCAGCTTCGCGCCCAGCGACGGCAGCCTGTCCTGCACGAGCGATCCGATCCGGTCGCCCTCGAGGAGCTTGCGGATGTCGGCGCGAAAGCCCGCGGCCCGCAGGCTCATCCGGCCGGCCAGGGCCAGTCCGCGAGCGATCGCCACCTCCGGTTCCAGGCCGAGCAGCACCCTGTCCGCCCCGAACACCTCCCGGGTCTGCTCCTGCACGAAGTGCATGCGCGATGCCCCTCCGGTGAGCAGTACGGCGTCCGGCTGATGGCCCAGCTCTTCGGCGACCTCGCCGAGTGCGTTCCGGAACGCCTGCCGCCAGGAGCGGCCGCCGAGGCTCGGCTGGGGGGTGTCCAGCACGGCCTCCATGTCGGCGGCCGTCAGTTCGATGTCGACGTAGAACGACCGCTTCGCAACCCGTACCTTCTTGGTCCCCCCGACCGTGGCCTCGGGGTTGTCGGCGAACCTGCTGGGGTCGGTGCGGAAGAAGGTCTCCTTCGCCTCCCGGCACAGCAGCTCCAGTCGCAGCCGCAGCTTCCGGTCGTTGTGGAGCAGTTCCTCCAAGGCCTCCCGTTCCGGATGCTGTGCGAGCTGGCGCTCCAGAATCGTCCGGTCGATGAGCCCGGCGCCGAGCTGAACGCCGGTGTCGATGGGCGGTCCGGTGTGGTAGCTGAGGAGACGGGTGAAGTCGGTTGTGGAGGATCCGAGATCCACCACGAGCATGCTTCCCGCCAACTGGTCCTGGCTGATGGTGACTTCCCTGGACTCCCGGGCGTACAGCATGGCGGCCCGTGACTCGGGGACCACGTCCACATGCTGCAGGCCTGCGGACCTCAGCAGATCGGCGTAGGCGAGCCTCAGCTCGGCGCTCCAGCCCGAGGGTGCCCCGAACACCCAGCGCACCCGGCCCTTGTCACCCAGTTCACCGTCGCGGGCGACGGCGTCCCCTTTCACCTTGGCGACGAAGAGGAGGACGGGGCGGCGCACCTCCTCACGATCGATCTCGGGCGACTTGAAGGCGAGGTCGAACCAGGTGGCGTCCTCGGCGTCGGCTGCCTCGCGGCCGACCAGCACGCCGCGGGTCGGGTGTTCCGCCACCGCGGTGACGTGCTGCCTGCCGCCTCCGGTGGAACCGATGTCGACGATTTCGGGCGGCAGGGTCGTGTCGGTGCGGGTCTTGGCGAGCGCACTCTCGCCATGACCGAGGTCGAAGCCCACCACCACGGTTCCGGACGTGTCAGCCATCGTTCTGCTCCTTGTTCTCCTCGCCCGGCTTCCCGTCACCGGGCGTGCCGGGCTTCCGCACCTCTCCCCGCCGCAGCACACGGCCGTCCGTGGCCACCAGGGCCGGCTGCACCGTAACCACCCGGTGGTCGTCCGGATCCGGATGGGTGCCGAAGGCGAACAGCCCCTCATTGGTCCCGTCGTAGTCCACGACCTCGATGTCGTGCAGCAGCGCGAGGTTCTTGCGCAGCCGATCGATCTGCCTCAGAGCGAGCTCCCCGTCCCGCTCGGCGTGCGCCGCCATCAGGTCGCGGAACAGATTGAGGAGATCTGCGTCCTCGGCCCAAGGGCGTGCCACTCGCTCGGGCGGTGGCGGCTCCGCTTCGGCCAGCAGGCGGTCCGCCGCCTCCACGGCGGCCTGCACGTGGTCGAGAAGCGAGAGTGTGTGCACGGTCGGGCGCGGCGGCTGCCGCCGGCGCTGTTCCTCCAGTTCTCGTGCCTCTGCCTCGTACCTGTCCTCGTCGTCGCTGCCCAGACCGAGGAAAGCGATGCGCGGGAACGGTGAGCGGCGCGCCGGCGGACGGTGTCTGGGCGGGGGTACGGCGGGAGCGCGCACGGTGGAGAGCGTGCCGACGACGGCGGCGCGCAGTAGATCCACGGTGGCGACGAGTTGCTGGCGGGCGGCGTCCGGAAGCGTGCCGTCCGGGGCCTGTCCCGGCGCCCGGTACGAGGCGCCGTAGGACGCCGCGTCGAGGCGCTCCAGGACTTCGCGCAGGGCTGCGGTCACGGTGTCCGTGCCTGCGTTGTCGTCGAGGCGCATTTCGAGCTGGGGCCGCTGGTGCTTGAAGGCCGAGGTCAGGAAGCCTTCGGTCACGGCGCCCTCCTTTCGGGCAGAGGCGGTACCGGGTGTCAGTGCAGGCGCGGGAGGCGCCAGGCCCGAACGAGCCCGTCGCCGTCCGCGCTCAGAAGTTCTCCGAGCCGGTTGAAGTCCAGTGCACGCACCGGGCTTGAGTGCGCCCCCACGGCCAGGCTCTGGACCTCGCCGGGCGGCGCTCCGCGCGGGTCGGCGCTGCGCACCCGGATGCCTCCGGTGTCGTCGGCGGCCGCCAGGGACCCGCCGGGCCCGAAGGCGAGGGCGCGCAACGGGCCGCTGTGGCCGGTCCATTGGCCGACTGGGTTGCGTTCGCGCAGGTCGTGGATGTGGATGGTGCCGTCGGCGCAACCGATGGCGAGGAGCCGGTCCCCGGCGTCCAGGGCGAGGGCGGTGACGGCGGAGCCGGTGGTCACGGAGAAGAGCCGGGTGCCGTCTGTGGCGTCCCAGACGACCGCCTCCACGGCGCCGCCGACCACGAGGATCCGGGCGTCGGAGGTGACGGCCAGCCGGGCGGCGGCCGACGACCAGGCGACGCGCAGCGGAAACCCGGCGGCGGCATCGTCCGGCTCCGTGAACAGCGTGGATCTGCGTATTCCGTCGTCGCCGAGGCTGAACACGACGCCGGCCCGGATCCGTACGGCGTCGACCCAGCCCTGGTGCCAGGCCAGTGTCCGCGCCCGCCCGGAGCCGCCGAACGACCACAGCCGTACGACACCGTCCTTGCCTCCGCTCACCACCGTTCTGCCCTCGTCGGCGATGTCGACGGCGGTCACCCGGCCTTGGTGCAGGGACCGGACGGCGACCGGCTCGGGGTCCCACAGCCGCCATACGCGGACCGAGCCGTCCGCGCCGCCGCCCGCGAGCCGTATGGTGTCCGCATCCTGTTCCCAGGCCGCCGCGGTGAACCCGTCCGCGTGCCGCAGCGTGTCCGGCGGCGGCGCCTCGCCCGGCAGCCGTACGGATTCGGCGTCCGGCAGCCGCTGCTCCAGCAACCCGAGCAGAGACTCGGGCACGGGCCAGCCGGATACGCGGTTCACCAGGACGGTCCGCTCCGCCATGTGCTCGAGTGTCTCGGGTATGACGAGATCGTCCGTACCTGCCCGCGGTCCCGTCTGCCCGATGCCGCCCGCGAGGATGAACAGCGCCGCGTCAAGGTCCTTCGGCAGCCCTGCCAGCAGCTCGGCCCAGCTCCAGGTGCGCACCTCGGCCTGCTCGGTGGTCTCGCCGTCCTGCCCGCGGCCGAAGACGGTGGCGGTCAGTCCGTTCGCCGTGATCTCGGCGAGTGCGACATCCGGCGAGCGCCCGGGCCCGGTGGCGAGGGCGGCGCGCGCCAGATCCCGCAGCGTCCGTGCGTCAGCCGCATCGCTCGGCCCGCCGGCGCTGGCGGGCGAAGCGGCCGCCGGCCGCTTCCCTTCCTCTTCCAGTTCGCGCAGTACCTCCTCCCGTTCGCCCGGCCGCGGCGGCCCCTCCCGAACCAGGGCCTCCAGCCGGTCGAGCCGTACGACATCCGTCCGCCACGGCGCGCCGGACGCACGGGCCGCGGCGGTCAGGTCGAAGCGGCGTCGGGCGGCTGAGAGCCGATCATCGAAGTCGTTCCGGATCTTCGGAGTGAGGCGGCCGAGGATGAGCTTCCCGCTCAGCAGCCAGCCGCAGCCGCCGCACTCCGGCTCGTCGCCGATCGGTGCGGCGCAGACAGGGCACGCTGCGTCGGCCAAGGGCGCGGCGGTAGTGACGGAATCAGTCATCGCCATCGGGCACGTCCTCCGGGGCGAAGGCGAGCGGGCCGGCGGCGGGGCCTTCGCCGCCACCGAGGCGCCGGGCCAGGCGTGCCTCCATACGGTCCAGCAGGACTCGTACGGTTCTTCCGTTGCCGAAGTCCTGTGGGTGCGCGACGCGTTGGCGATCCAGCCAGGTCCGTGCCTGCCGGGCGGCCGGCGCGGGAAGGGCGTACCCCTGCTGCTCGGCCGTGCGGCGAAGGATCTCGACCAGTTCCTGCCCCGAGTAATGCGGGAAGATCACCCGTTCTGTGAACCGGGAGCGCAGTCCGTGGTTCTCGGCGAGGAAGTCGTCCATCGGCGCCGGATATCCGGCGGCGACGACCACGAGGCGGCCGCGCAGGTCCTCCATCTCGCGGGTCAGGGTGTCGATGGCTTCCGTGCCGAAGTCTCCGCCGTGCTCACGGCGGGAGAGGCTGTATGCCTCGTCGATGAACAGCACTCCGTCGAGAGCGGACCGTATCGCCTCCTTCGTCTTGAGGGCCGTCTGTCCGACGTAGCCCGCGACGAGTTCGGCCCGGGTGACCTCGATCATGTGTCCGCGGCTGAGCAGCCCGAGTGCGTGGAAGAGGCCACCGACGAGTCGCGCCACGGTTGTTTTCCCGGTGCCGGGCGGGCCGACGAACAGCAGATGGGGCGGCGGAAAGGACTCCTTGCCCTGCTGCCGGCGCAGCCGCAGCCGTCCCACCAGGTCCCGGATCAGCTCCTTGACGGGGTCCAGCCCCACCAAACCGTCGAGGTCGGCGAGGAGTTCATCGACCGGGGGAGGGGGCTGCCGCAGATGGGTCCGGTATCTGTCGGGCAGATCCCGCGGTTCCAGGGGCTCGCTCACCACGGCCCGTACGCGCCGTGCCCAACGTGTCTTGAGTTCGTCGGCGAGGTCGCGCATGGCTCGGCCGTTGCCGAAGTCCGCGCCGCGCGTGGCGTGCATGCCCTGCGTGACCTCGCGCAGCCGGTCCTCCAGTTCCGGGGTCCAGCTCAGGCCGAGGTCGCGCATCTGACCGAGGAGGATGGCATGCAGCTCGGGCGGCTCGTAGTCGGGAAAGTGGATGATGTTGGCGGCGGAGGCTCGGCTGCGCAGGCCGGGGTTGGAGCCGAGGAACTCCTCCATCTTGTCGGGGTAGCCGGCGACGATCAGTACGAATCTGCCGCGGTCGTTCTCCATCCGGCTGAGCAGTGTGTCGATGGCTTCCTGTCCGAAGCCGCGGCCGCTCTGGTCGCTGAGCCGGTACGCCTCGTCGACGAGCAGCACTCCGTCCAGGGCCCGGTCCACGGTCTCGTTGGTCCTGATCGCCGTCTGGCCCACCACGCCGGCGACCAGGTCGGGGACCTCGGCCTCCACAAGATGCCCTCGGCGCAGCAGGCCGAGGTCGCGGTAGATCTCGCCGACCAGGCGCGCGACGGTGGTCTTGCCGGTGCCGGGGTTGCCGGTGAACACCAGATGCGGTGAGCCGGGCTCCGCGTTGAGGCCGAGACCCTGGGCCCGCAGTGCGGCGTCCGTGGTGACGCGCCAGCGCAGGTCCTCCAGATGCTCTTTCACCGAGCCGAGGCCCACCATCCGGTCGATCCGGTCGGAGACGCTGAGTTCATCCTGGGTGCTGCCGCCGACCCACTGTCGCTGCCGCAGTTCGGCGAGGCCCAGCGGGCACCTCTCGCCGGCCAGTCGCCGAAGCAGCGACTGCCAGTTCTTGGCGGGCATCGGCTCGGCGGCCATGGCCCGTACGACGAGCGGCAGTTCGCGCCAGTCGCCGATGCGTAGTCCGTTCCTGATCCGCGTGACATGGACGAGCCGGTCCAGTTCCGCTGCGTGCGGATGGCCGATCGCCGCGGTGGCGCGGCCGGTGGAGCGCTGCCGCTGGTCGTGCAAGTAGCTCTCCAGCCGCGGGACGCTGCGCAGGTCGGCGACGAACTGCTGCACCTCTTCAAGTGTGTGTTTGCGGAAGAGGAGGACGCAGAGGTTGTGGTCGTCGCTGTGCTCCGCCCAGCCCGCGAGCGCTCCGGCGAGGGCTCGATCCGCCCGGTCGTAGCGCAGGGACTCCTCGGCGTGGCTGAGGACGACGGCGGTGCGAACCTCGCTCTGCCGCATGAAGTGGTCGAGCATCATCACACGGTGCTGGTCGGTCAGTGTGACGGGTGCGGGGTGCACGGGGCCGGGGCCGGGGCCGGGGGAGGGCGCCCTGGGCCCGTCCCCCGAGCCGGCCACCGTTTCGGGCAGGAGGCGCCGGCCGAGCGGGCCGCGGAACTCGGGACGCATCAGGTTGCGGCCGGTGGCCGCGGGTGCCGGTTTGCGCCGTCGGGACAGATCCCGCGACCGGGTGTCCCTGAAGTACAGCGGCCGGGACAGCGTTGAGTACACGACCCGCTCGAAGCCCGCCGCGTGCAGCAGCTCCCACAGGAGTTCCTCGATGCCGCGGCCGCGGTAGTCGTGACCGACGAAGACGTCGTCCATGCCCCGGCCGTGCACGATGAACAGCGAGTCGCCGACGGGCAGCCGGAACCCTTCGAGGCGCTCGACGAGAGGGCCGTGACGGCCGTGCATCGACATTTCCGGGTCCGCCCGTCTCAGCTTTCCGTGGCGGTGCTCGGCAGCGCCTGGCCCTGGGTCTGCGTCGGTGCCTGTCCGAGGGCCTTGAAGTCGCGGTATGCCGGGTCAGGGTCTCCTTCCTCGGCCTGTGGTTCGGAGGCCTGGATGCCGTGTGCCTGTAACTGCCGGCTCAGCGCTCGTCCCCGGTCGTCCAGTTCGTCACGGGCCGTGGTGTCGTGGTCGTACGACAGCACGCGCAGCACGGACCCGCCCGAGTCGCCCTCGGCGGGGGCGACTTCGATGACCATCTCGTTCTGGTTGCGGTGGACGAGCTTGGCGAAGTACGCCTCCCGCTGGTCCTGTCCGAGATAGGTGACCTCGTCCAGCTCATAGGCGGTCATGTCTTCGAGGGTCTGCACGACGGCCTCGGCCAGGTTCACGCGCTGCTGGGAGGCGATCAGCCGCTGACCGGCCCGTCCGACGATCGCCGCGAGGCGCTGCTCGAAGGCCGGTGCCCTGTGTTCCACGATGTCGCGCAGCTCTTGCGCCTCCAGGGGCTGCTTCTCGTCCTTGATGCGCTGTTCGAGAGCGGTCGTCTCCGCTCGCAGCGCCGTCAGTTCGCCGCGCGACCAGTAGTCGACATCGAGGTCCACATCATCGAGCACCTCGCCCTCGGCTCCGTACACCGGCTGTGAGGCACTGTTTTTGATCTGCAGCTGTATGACCAGGATCTGCTCACTGGCCTGCACCTGCAGGTAACGCTGCTCGCGGTCGCGTTGCTCGAGGTCCAGGCGGAGTTCGCTGAGCTCCTGATATGCCCCTTGGGCGGTGGCCAGGGCTGCGTCGAACCTGGCCTGCACGATATTGCCGTCCGCGCGGTCGAGGTGCTGCTCCAGACTCGCGAGACGTCCGGCGGCGTACCGCTGGTGCGGCAGTGTGTCCCGGATCAGCCGGTGCATGGCGCGCGCGTCGGAGAGAGCGTCGCGGGCGATGACGGCGGCGCGTTCTTGATCCTGGACCAGTTCGCCGAGTTCGGTCGCCAGGCGCTGTACGTCCGCCTGGCGCCGGCGTCGCTCGTCCGCGATCTCGCCCCGCAGCCTGTGTGCCTGCTCGGCGAGATGTTCTCGGGTCTCCTTGCGCAGTTCGCCCGCGGAGGCCCTGAGCTCCTCTGCCCAGCGGCGCGACTGTGCCTGCAGGCGCTGCTGGGTCTCGGTCTCCAGGCGGCGCGTCTGCTCGCTGAGACCCTCCACCACCTGCTCTACGGAGCGCTGGCGGTCCTCGATGACACCGAAGACCCGCTCCAGGTCGTCGTGCGTCTGGCGGCGTACCTCTTTGATCAGGCCTGGCAGACTCCGCTGTATGTCCTTGAGCCGGGATGCCTCGCGCTGCAGCCGGTACCACTCCGACTCTTCGACCTGGATGCGCTTCCTACCGCTCATGTGCCCCCCTGGTGTGCACGGTGTTGTCGCGCCCTGCCCGGCGCGTCCGGTCGACGGCGGTGTCGAAGACGGTGAGGAGGGCGGGCGGAGGAACGCCGATGAGCAGCGCCTCGGGGCCGTCCATGGCTATCTCGGCCGTACGGGCGCGGCCGGTGAAGTCGTAGCCGCTGTCCGCCAGTCGTCCGGAGAGTTGGTGCACCCGCTGGTTCGTGCTTCCGCGCAGTCCGCGCCCGTCGTCGCGCCCCGCGATGTACAACCCGTCGACGAGCACGTCCACTTCGGCGAGCAGCTCGGCCACCCCCGGTGCGGGCGGACGGGCACGCAGCCGCTCCAGTCGGTATCCGGTGAAACAGACCAGGGTCACGTCGCGGATGCGGCGGGCGCACCTGGCCAGCTGCGCCAGTCCTGCGGCCTGTTGCATCGGCTCGCCGCCCGAAAACGTCAGCCCATCGATTGCGGGGTCGGCCAGCAGCTCCGCAGCCAGTCCGGCAGCCCCGGCCGACCGAGCGGGCACCTCCGGTATCCAGTCCGGAGACATGCAGCCGGGGCAACTGAAGGGACAGCCCTGCACCCATATGACGGAGCGGACACCGGGACCGAGCGCGGTGGTGCCGACCCACGTCGCGGCAACATTCAGCGATACATTCAGTCTCACAAATCCCCCCGCCCGCGAGCGGCGGCGGCTTCCTCATGTCCGCGCGTCCCGTCGAGCCCTCTCAGGCTCCTCCGGCCCCGAAGTCGGGTCAAGGGGCGCGAACCGGTACCCATGGGGCGCTCAGTTCCCGTTGCACGCCGGGCTGCTCACCTGCCTCGCAGTTGATGCGCCCGTGCCGCAGTCGGTCAACCTCGCCGACCGCGTACGGGAGCCGCTGCCGCCGTGCCGACGGGCTGCCGGGAGCCGTGGAGGAAGAGCACCGAATTGACGTACCGCCGCCGGAACGGGGTGAGGCTTCGGCGCAGGAGGCCGTGCTCGGCGACGTGCGCCGTCAGGGACTGGTGGCCTGAAAGATCGAAATCGGACAGCGGCAGCCAGTCGCGGCCCGGCAGCACCCAGCCCCGGTAGCCGTGGCGGGCGAGCAGGTTCAGCACCGGTTCCAGCGGCCCGATGCGGGCTTCGAGTTCGATGAAGAGCGCGGGGCGGTCTCCGGCCAGGGTCTCCTCGGCGCCGCGGAGCACGTTCAGTTCGCTTCCGTCCACATCGATCTTGATCAGGGTGACGCCGTGCAGACCGAGGCTGTCGATCCGTACGCAGTGCACCGGTACCGACCTGCTGTGCATGTCCCTGCGCACAAGCGACGAGACGCCACGGTGGCCACGGTCGTCCGGCGGCAGCCACAGCTGCGCCGTGCCGCCGTCGCGGTCCGTGGCAGCCGCGTTCACCACATCGACATTGGCGGGAGTGGTGGCGGCCAGCAGGCGGGCGAGGTGGGGGACCGGCTCGACTGCCACCACCCGGCCGGCCCGCCGGGCCAGCCGCCGGGACCACGGGCCGTACCAGCCGCCGACATCCACCGCCGAGCCGCCGGGCGGGCAGAAGTCGGCCAGCCGGCGCAGCTCCGGCTCATACCGCGGATACAGCAGATCGACGCCCGTGGCGACCAGTGGGGGCGGCAGACGAGGGGCGATCCGGGCGGCGATTGTCACGGACCGATCCGCCTGAGGATCCGCTCGTGCTCATCGTCGGGTACCCGTGCACCCGAGGAGGGAAGCAGTTGTGGGATCCCGTCGATGATCGGATAGCGGCGGTGCAGCCGCGGGTTGTAGAGGAACTCCTCGGGCAGGAGCAGCGTGAGCTGCCCCTTGTCGATCGGGCAGGCGATGATCCGGAGCAGGGGATCGTCAGGCTTCATGGGCCAACTCCTTTGTCGGCGTGGGAGGTTCGTCATGACGCGGAAGCATCAGCAGGACCGAGACGGCGAGTGCGGTGCCGCCGAGCCGCAGCGCCAGCCGCAGTGGATCCCCGGGCAGGGACTCACCGAAGACGAAAGTGCCGAGCGCGGCCGTGAACAGACAGGTGACGGTGGTGCACACCGGCACGATCAGAGATGCCCGGCAACGCTGCAGCGCGGTCTGGGAAAGGACCAGGCCGGTGACTGAGGTGAAGAGCAGGATGTACGGATAGGGGGACCTCAGCAGGTCGACGACCGCGTCCCCGATACCGCGGGTCGTCAGATGGCTGGAGACGCCCTTGATGGCGAGCGAGCTGACGCCGTACAACAGCCCGACGGCGACGCCGTATTCGACGCCCGCGGTCGGCAGCCGGTGACGGCGGCGGGTCCGGCGTTCCACGGACCGGTACAGCCACAGCCCCGCTGCGAGCGCGGGTAGGCAGATCAGCAGGACACGGCCGGCCGAGGCATGCCCGCCCACGGCGTCGGAGTCCTGGAGGGAGGCCACGACCATCAGCAGGGCGAGGGTGATCATGACCACGCCGCGTCGCTCGCGGCCGCTGGGGCGCTCGCCAAGCACGACCGCGGAGAGCAGCAGGAGCAGCACGAGACCGGAGACGAAGATGCCCTGCGCGGCTGCGATGGGAAGGGTTCGGTAGACGGCGAGCTGTGCCGCGAAGCCGGCGGCGAGCGCGAGCGAACCGCCGAGCCACAAGGGGCTGCCGATGAGCAGCCGTACGACTCGGGCCGGTTGCCCCGAGCTCAGTGGCGGCAGGCCGGACAGTGCCCGCTTCTCGAGTACGAAGCCGGTGCTGTAGAAGACGTTGGCCAACAGGGCTGAGGCCACCCCCCACCACACGGCGCTACACCCGCCTGGCGTGCACCAGGAGGATGGAGGCCACGGACGGCGCGGCACAGGCGGCCCGGTCCACAAGGCGCAGTGGGCGCGGGACACCATGGAAGGGCGCGCCGGCCAGGGTGACCACCTCGAAGCCCGCGGCGGTGAGGAATCCCCGCAGGGCGTGGGCGGTGAACAGGCGCAGATGGCCCACCACTTGGGATCCCGGCCGACCGTGAATGCCGCGCAGGCTGACCTCCGAGAAGACGGGCTGCACTCCCGCGGCCAGCAGCAACCGGTTGTACCAGGCGGCCAGGTTCGGGGTGGAGAGCATCAGATGGCCGCCCGGTTTGAGGATGCGGCGCAGCTCGTCCATCGCACTGTCGGGATCCACCAGATGTTCGATCACCTCGCTGAAGAGCACGGCGTCGGCGGTAGCGTCGGCCAACGGCAGCCCGTCCGACGTCAGTTCACCCCGCACGACATGGTTCATCCGGGTGGCGGCCCGGCGCAGCGCATCCTGGGACCAGTCGATACCGACGATCCGGTGATGGGAGAGGAGCGGACCCGCGGTGGCCGCCGCGGAGCCGTCGCCGCAGCCGACGTCGACGACGAGGGAGGACTCAGAGGACAGTACTCGGGCCAGCATCAGTGCCTGGCGGCGGCTGCGCTCGTCTCCGGAGGCGACGGGGACGGCCGGGTTCTCGTAGAACTCGCGCAGCCCCGCGGGGAGAGTTCCCGTCATGGCCCCTCACCTCGTGGCGTGGCAGGCAGGGCCGCCATCGCCGCCAGATACTCCGTGAAGAAGTCGCACAGCCGCTGCCCCGCCGCGTCGTCGAGGAGCGCGCGCGACCAGCGCAGCGCCAGATGCAGCCGTCCCCCCGTGCTGGCGGTGGTCACGGTCAGCCCGCGCGGCATCGCGGCGGGAGCCGAGAACCAGACGGCCTCCGCCCGGCCCGCCTCGGCGAAGTCCAGCGGGTACGGAATGCGCCCGATGTTGCTGAGCAGCGTGGTCGAGGTCCAGGGAGCGGCAGCCCACCGAACGCCACGGGTCAGGGCGGCCCGCAGCCCGACGGGCAGGGCGGGTGCGGTCAGGAGGGCGGCGGCGTGGCCGAGTTGAGGGCGGGGTGCCGACTTCAGGGCGCGGGTGCGCTCCGCGGTGCGGTGAAGCATGGCGGCGACAGCCTCGGGGCCGGGCTCCCGCGCGCACTCCTGCGCCCCGAATCCGACCTCCACGAGACGGGTGCCGTTTCCGATGGGCATCTCGGCGCCGCGGGGCCGGTCGTCGACGGGCATGGTGATGCGCATCTGGCGGGGCGGGACATCGTGCAGCCGGTTCCAGCGGGCGATCATCAGGCAGGTGGCGACGAGGAGTTGGTCGTTGACGGTGTAGCCGGCTCCGGCCGGCCGGCGCGGCACCGGCAGATCGGCCAGCAGCATGCCGTTTCCGCCGGTACCCCGGACGTCGGTCGCGGGTGCCACACGAGCGGGCCGGGCAGGGCCGACCGCGCGTGCGGGCGGTGGTGGAACCGGCCGCCCCGGCGCGCCGACCGGATTGCGTACCGGTGACGTGGGGGAGACGGCGGCGCCGCCGTACAGTTCGGCGGCCGTGGCCAGCACGCGCAGACAGGCGGGCCCGTCGAGGGCAGTGTGGTTGAGCGTCAACAGCAGCACACACGAGCTGCCCGTAGACGATGGCCTCACCACGTCCAGCCGGACGGGCGGGGAAACGGACAGCGGCGGAGCTTCGGCCAGCGCTCTGGCTCTCGTCCGCTCCAGCGCACCGGGCCCCGGCTCGGGGAAGCTCACTGGATCCACGTCCGGGGTGCCGGTCAACTCCCACTCGTAGCGCCGCCGGTACCAGGGGCCGGGTGCCTCGCGCACCAGGATCCGCGGGTGCCGGCGCAAGGCCTCGCCGAACGCGGCCCGGAGCCGTTCCGGATCCGGCTGCCGGGGCAGGCGCACCTCTATGTGTACGGTCTCGGGCTCCTCCTCACGGAGACAGTGCCGGGAGATCTCATCGACGACCGGAAACGGAATCCGGCTCGGAGCGGGTTCGGGCGGCGGCCCGGGCCGGGCGGGTTGCAGGGTGGTCATCTCGGCGGGGCCTCCCTTGTGTTGAGCGGTGCGATGCCGGGCGGATCAGGGTCGGGCGCCGGGCCCGGCCCGGGACGCTCGGCAGGGCCGTTTGCCGACCGCACCCGCTGGGGCAGGGTCTGCGGGCCCGGAGCCGCCGACGCAGGTGTGCCCCGAACCCGCCGGTCCACGGTGACCACGGCCGCGCACAGTGCGATGAGCGCAAGCAGTTGGGCCGCAGGGCCGAACGCACCCTGGCCGGCGGAGACCGGATCGCCCGCCCCCGTCGCGGCCGCGATCCCGGCGCCGGCCATCGCCACCGCTGCGATCGGCACCAGTAGGGAGTGCCGCAGGCGGGCAACTACCGCCAGCGCGGGAACGATCAGTGCGAAGGGACCCGCCACGACCGCGACCACGAGGGTCAGCGCGACGCAGCCCAGAACCCATCCGGGCGGCGACGGGGCCGTTGCCGCGGAGACCGGGGTGGAGCCCCGGCGGCGTACGAGTGCGAGACCCGCGAGCAGGGCCACTGCCACCGCGCCGCCGATCAGCCCGATGTCGTAGATCAGCACGGGTTCGTACTCGAGCCCGACCGTGCCGCCGGTGCCTGCGGGGATCAGCCAGGCCTGCTGCCAGCCGTCGATCCGCAACGGGATCAGCTTCTTGCCGTTCAGGGTGGCTTTCCAGCCGTCGTTGGCGTTCTCGTACATCTGGAGGTAGCCGGCCTCGCCCGCGCCGACGGTCACGGACCGCCGGTCGCCGCGCCAGTCGGTTGTCGTCACCTCCCGCTGTTCGCTCACCGCGGGCGGCCGGACCTCGCCGCGGGTCAGCGTGATGTCGGTGAGGGCGAGAGGACCTTCGTCGCCCGCCTCCACCTGGTGCAGCCCTCGGCCCAGCGGAAGAGTGCCGTCCGCTGTCCGGCAGAGCTTGACCTCGACCGGTCGGCGCTCGGTCAGATCGCGCACCGTACCGGACGCGCTCGTGGCGTGCAGCGTGCCGTCGACGGCGACGGGAGGGCCCTCGCCGCACGGCACGGAAAACCTCAAGTGCGAGGCCGGGGGCGGTGTGCGAAGGTCGGCGAGTGCCGGAACGTAGACCTCGCTGAGGCCGACCGGCAACTGCATCCGGTTGTCGGCAACGGGGTTGTGGACGGTCATCGGCGCGGCCCGGCTGATGGTGATGTCGAGCCGGTCCGTGGTGATCGGCTCGAAGCGGGCCAGGCCGTTCTCGTCGACGGCGGCCGTCACGGCGCCGTTCGGGGTGCTGATCAGCACCTGCTCGGGTCGGGTGGAGAGTCCGCCCGCGGCCGCGAGGACGATCTCGTCGATGGTCTTCCGGCCGGGCCAGCGCAGATGGATGACCGGCCGGTCGCCGGCGATCCACGCGGTGGTCAGGTCCTCATCGACGAGATTGCGCGGGCTGAGACCGTTCCCGAGCCGGCTGGTCGAGTCGGCGGTCGCCGTGATCCGCCGCCCCTGCCGCGGATCGGCGCCCGTGACGAGCCGGTCCAACGCCTCGCCGGGCACCGGCAGCGCCTGTGCGGTGACGGCGAAATCTCCGCCCCGGCCGACGCTGAGCCGGCGGTGCAGGCCCTCCTCTGCGGAGGCCGGCGAGAGACCGCCCGGGTCGCTGCCGCGGTGGAGCGAGAACACCTCCGCCCGGGCCTCGGTGTCGCGCGCGTCGGTGGGAAGCCGGAGCAGCCGGGTCACCTGGACGCCGGGGACGGAGACCTCGCTGAAGCCTGCGCCGCCCAGTCCGGCCTTCGGGGACTGGGCCGCGAGGACGGTTATCTTCAGCCACTTGGCCTGCCCCGCGGGCGCCTTGACCGGCTGCGGGTTTCCGTTCGGTGCCAGCGGGCTGTCCTCGAAGCCGTGGTCGGTCTCGACCCGTACGAATGTGGGGGCGGCTCGCATTCCGTCGCCGGGCAGCGGAGTGAGCTGAAGCGAGGCGGGGATGTCGGTGGGCGAGGAGAAGCCGATACGCAGCCACTGGCCTGCGGCGTTTTTGGCACTGCCCTCAGCCCACGCGGTACCGGGGTTGCCGTCGAAGGCGTTCACCGGGTCGTACTGCGGCAGGTGGAACAGCCAGTTGCCACTGCTGGAGGCGGTCACCGAGGCGGCGCCCCGCAGGACGGCCGTCGTCTGGTGTCCGGTGCCCTTCATCGGCAGGATCTGCCGCGGTTGCTCGTCCGGGTCCTGCAGGCTCCCGGTGGGGTTCCGTTCGTCCGCGGTGTAGGTGTACGAGGTGTTGCTGTTGACCAGTCCGAAGCGGGTGTCGGCGCGGCGCAGCCCGTCCGCGACGTACTGCGCCGCGGGTGTGCCGAGCCCCGGGTGGTTGTCCCCGGTGAGCACGGTGGGCCTGTTCCGCAGCCGCGGATCGGCGGACAGTTGCAGCAGCGCTTCGGGGCCGCCGCTGACCACCGCGGTGTCGGCGACTGCCTGCAGGCCGACCTGGCCGGGCCGTCGGGTGTTGCCGGCCGGCTCGTAGATCTCGACGGCCTGCATCCGCGGGAAGATGCCCTGGACCTGCAACGGTGTGCCGCTGGGGATCCGGCCTCCGGTGAGTACCGGGTCGAATCCGGCGACTCGCCGGTAGCCGGAGGCCTCCAGGGTGCGCTTCACGGTGATCGGCGGGACGTATCCGATCTGGTCCGGGTCGAGGTCGTTGCGTACGACGACGAAGTAGAGGCCGGCGCGTGACAAGTAGTCGCGCAGGCCCGGAACTTCGCTGCCACTCATGAGCACCTGTTCCACCGCGTCCATCGCCCGTCGCGAGCCGGGCGTCCCGAAGGGCACGAAGTCGCGCTGCGCCCAAGGGGAATCGGCGAGCACGTCGAAGGGCTGGTCGATGGGAGAGCCCCAGGTGTAGAGGCCGTGGGCGGTGGCGGGGACCACGAGAGCACGGCTGTCGGGTGAGTTCTTCTCCAGCCAGTCCGCGGCCTGCGTCCACTGGCCGGGCAGCTTCTTGAAGGCGCCGGGCTGCAGGATCGTCCCGTTCACGTACGGCCAGGCCAGACCGGGCAGTACCAGCAGCGCGGCGATCACGGGGGCGTAACGCCGCGCGGGGAACGGCCGGGCCCCGCGGCTCTCACTCGCCGCCGCCACCAGGTGCATCAGCCCGAAGGCGAGCGCGAGTGCGAGCCCGGGCTGGAACTTGTAGATGCTCCTGAAGGGCCGCAGCGACCCGTTCAGCCAGTCCCGGACCCCGTCGTGGAAGGGCGCGCCGAAGGAACCGGCGTATCCGGCCAGGGCGATCAGGACCACGGCCAGCACGGTGAGCAGCAGCCAGCGGCGTTCGGGCAGATCGCGCCTGGCCAGGCCCGCGAGCCCCAGCGCGGCGGCGAACGCCGAGCCGAGAATGGTGACCGTCGCCGTCGCCACCGTCCAGCCGGCGGGCAGCCAGGCTTCGCCGAAGTGGAGGTAGGCGACCCAGTTACCGGCGCCGCGCAGCAGTTCGGTCGCCGACATCGTGCCGGTGGTGGTGTCGGCCTGCTCGACGTACGGCATGAAGTCCTCGCCGTAGACGCCGAGCAGCAGCAGTGGGATCACCCACCAGGCGGTGGCGAGCACGACACCGGGAACCCACCAGGCGATCAGGGCGCGCTTGCGAGGACCTGCCGGGCGGCTGAGCAGATAGAGCCCCACAGGCAGCAGGGCGGCGAGCGTCGATGCCGCGTTGACCCCGCCCATGAAGGGGATCAGCAGGGCGGACGTGGCCGCGGCCACCCGTGGGCCGGTGCGGGTGCCGATGAGCGGCAGCAGCACCCACGGAAGCAGCGCGCCGGGGAGCGCGGCCGCCGAGGTGGAGCCGACGACGATGGTGAAGGTGGGCCACAGCGCGTAGCCGACGGCGCCGAGCAGCCGGGTCCGTGCGCTGCCGATGTCCATGCGCTCGGCGAGCCGCAGGGCGCCCCAGAACGCGGTGGCCACGATCAGCGAGAGCCACAGCCGCTCGGCCAGCCACACCGGGATGTGCACCAGGTCGGTGAGTGCGTAGTACGGGAGGGTCGGGAAGGCGTATCCGGCGTACTGGTTGGAGAGTCCGCCGAATCCGGCGCGGCTCTGCCACAGCTCCCCGAGGTCGCCGATGAACTTCCATGGGTCGGCGACCACTCCGAGCTTGGTTTCGAAGGTCATCCTGCCCGGTGACACGGAGAGGAACGCGACGAAGACCGCCGCCCAGAAGGCCAGCAGCCACGATCTGCGGCGCGGCCGATCCGCCGGCTGGGGCGGCGGCGCGGTGGGCCGGGGCCGGCCGGGCCGGCTCGGGGGGAGGGTCAACGTCGTCTCAGCCACGGGTGGCTCGCAGGGGACTGTTCATCGCTGCTGCCGTTTCTGTTCGGCGCCGGAGGATGAGGAGGAGGTTCCAGGTGGCGATCTCGCGCAGACCAGGGACGCGGGTGACGGCCTGTGCGAGGAACGGCCAGTACCGCGAGCGGGCCGTTACGAGGGACACGTCCTCGCGGGCGCGCACCTGACGCAGGGTCGGACCGATGTGGATCGCGAAGAGGTTCTCGCCGAGCGCGTGCTTGGCGGGGCGCCCGGTCCGTCTCAGATACCGGGCGCGGGCGCGGTCCGCGCCCAGGTAGTGCCAGGGCGCCCACTCATGACCGCCCCAGGGGGAGAGCCAGTTGGTGAACGAGACGTAGATCAGCCCGCCCGGGCGGGTGACGCGGATCAGTTCGCTGAGGAAGGTCTGCGGGTCGGCGACGTGTTCCAGCACGTTGGAGGAGAAGCAGATGTCGGCGACGCCGTCGGCCAGGGGCAGCAGATAGCCGTCGGCGACCACCGAGCCCGCGGGGATGGTGCCCCGTGCGCCCAGTTCCCGCAGATCGGGTTCGAAGAGATAGCTCTGCGCACCGCGCCGCCGGAACTCCTCGGTGAAGTGGCCGCGTCCGCCGCCCACATCCACCACCAGCCGGTCGTGCAGGGGCGTCTGCCGCTCCAGCTGGTCGGCCGCGTCCTGGGCGAGCAGGCTGTAGCACCGGTCCGGGTCGGTCTGCTCGCCCATGAACGCCCGGAAGAGCGTGATGGACCTGCGTATGGAGGGATCCTTCACAGCCGCATCACCTCCGCTGCATGGCGGCCTCCGCGGCCGCCGCCCGGAACTGCCGGACCGTGGCGCCCCAGCGGAAGTCCGCGGCCCGCTGCCCGGCCGCCCGGCCGAGCGCTTCACGCCGCTCGGGGCTGAGCGCCAGCGTGCACCAGGCCGCGGCGAACGAGCTCTCGCCGCGGGCGAGGAGGCCGGTGACGCCGTCCTCGATCGAGTCCCTGAGCCCGGGGACGTCGAAGCCGATGGCAGGCGTGGACCGGGCCGCCGCCTCGGTCACCACCAGCCCCCAGCCCTCGACGAGCGAGGGGTGCAACAAAATCCAGGCGGCGCACAGCAGTCGGTGCTTCTCGGCCTCCGAGACCCGGCCGGTGAAGGTCACGCGGGGCCCGGCGAGGGCTTCCAGCCTGGCTCGTTCCGGCCCGTCACCCACGATGACGAGCCGGCCCCCGGTGACCGGTCTGACCCTCTCCCACAGACGCAGCAGCAGTTCGATCCGCTTGTACTCGACGAGGCGTCCCACGGCGAGAAACAGCGGCTCTGCCGATGTGGGGGCGAGCGGGCCCGGCTCCTCGACACCGTTGTGGACGAGCCGGATCCGCTCGCGCGGGACTCCGAGTCCGTGGAGCGCGTCGGCTGTCGAAGGGGAGACGGCGACCAGCAGGTTGCCGCTGTGGGCGCGGGTCAGTGCCCAGCGCTCGAGCTTTCTGCCGAGCCTGGCGGCGGGGCCGGGGAAACGCTCGCCCCAGATGTCGGTGTGGACATGGTTGACCAGGCAGAGCGTCGGTCCCCGGTGCCACAGCGGAGCGAGGTACGGCATGCCGTTGCACACCTCGACGAACAGGTCGCAGTCACCGACCTGCCGTTCGAAGGCGCGGCGGGCGCGCAGGAAGTGTCCGGCGTCCGAGCCGGCCGAGACCACACGGTAGTCGCGGAAGGCAGCGGGACCGCCGCACAGGAGCGTGACCTGGTGTCCGTGAGCGGTGAGCCCGTCGGCGATACGGTCGATGAGCAGTTCGGAGCCACCGGCGGCCGGATTGCCGAGGTCGCGGCGGGCGAGGAAGACGATCCGGCGGGGATGCGGAGGACGGCCGGACGGAGGGCCGTGCTGCGGGGACTTCGGCGGATGGTGGGGGAGTGGCGCGCGCAACGTGGGGGGTACGTGCTGGGGCATTCGAGCTCCAACTCGCCTCGGGTGCGGGACGGTGGGGGATGTTGGTGGCACGAGCGGCTGGCGGCGGGGTGGGGTTGGTAGTGTCCGCCCGGCTGTTCGACGCCGCTACTCACGGCGGTGACAAATTTGGCCTGTCCTGGAGCTGACGCTCCATCACATTGTGCGCATTTCTAGGGATTCGGGCGTTCCCTGCCGCGCACGACGAGTACGACACCCGCCGCTGCCAGCACGAGCCCGGCCGCTCCCGCGCCGATCGGCGCGGTGTCACCCAGCGCCCGCAGTCTGCCGCTGTCCGCCTTCGCCAGAGCCACCTGCTCGCGCTGGGTCTCCGGGGTGAACTCCAGCCCCGCGCTGTCCAGCAGGACCACCTTCGCCTCATCGGAACCGGGCGCGCGCAGGGTCTTGCGGGGAGCGATACTCGCGTTCATGACGCGGCCGGTCCGCCGGTCGACGACGAGCTCGATGCCGTCGTTGGCGTACCACTCCTCGGCATGCACCTGGCTCTGCTTCGGCAGGCCGACCAGCCGCCCCGGTACCTGCCGGGTGCCCGTCCTGGTGTCCTTCACGGATCCGGTGAACCGGTAACCCTCGTAGCCCGCGACCTTCTTGGTGCCCTTGAACTCCAACCGGACCGTGGCTCCCAGCGTGCTGTCCCACCAGGTGTAACCCCGCTTCTGTACGTCGAAGGGGAACTTGAGGTAGGCCTCGCCCTGGTACTCCGGCGTCTCTCCGCAGCAGTGCACCGGAGCGTTGGTCCGGCGGTCGGTCACCCAGCGCTCCAGCGTCCACTGGTAGGACCTGCGCGGGTCGCGGAAGGCAAGCGTGCCGGGGGTGTCGATGGCCGTGGACACGTCCCACACCGCCCGCCCGCTGCGCTCGCTCGCGGAGACATCGCCCAGCACTCGTCGGGTGATGGTGATCGGTTTCTCCTTGACGGGTCGGAGGTTCTTGGTGTCGAAGTATTCGCCGTTGCCGGTGAACACCGTGGTGACATCGACATCGGTCGGGGTGCGTTTGGCGCGTGGCTCGACGTACCAGGCGAGCATCGGAGCCAGTACGAGCAGAAAGACGCCGATACCCAACAGGACCAGCGACAATGGCGAAGCGGTACGACGCATGGGGGGCACTCCCGGACAGAGGGTGGATTCAGGACGGTGCGCGTCTGTACGGGCCGGGACCGTAGGCGCCCTCTTGACGAAGTGTCAATGCCCCTCACACACTGGGCAATCGCCGAGCCGGTGCCGTGGGGCGGGGTGCCTTCCGACCGAGAGGCTCGCTGAACCATGCACAGACTGACCGCCGCCGTGCTGACCACCATGGCCGCTGCCGCCCTCGCCGTGGGGGCCGCCTTCGGCATCGTCGCCGCACTGAACGCCACACCCGAGCAGCCCAATGTGCCTCTCGTCTCCTTCGAGACGGGCGGGCCGACGGCGTCCCCGCAGCCGTAGCCCGACCAGCAGCGAGGGAGGAACCCATGGCCGTGCGCACGGCCTGGCGGGACGTACCCCGCCCGCGGGCACGCAGATTCGCATCCCTGGCCATGGCCGAGGTGCCCGCACTCGCCCAGGCCATCCTGGAAGAGATCCGCAGGGAGTACCCCGGCCTGCCACTCGCCGTCGACGACTCGGGCGAGCCCATGGCCCTGATCGGCATCCGCGGGGCGCTGGAGGACTTCGTGGACCACCTCGTGGTGGAGGAGAACCGGCCGCACGGGCGTCAGCTGGAGGTCTTCCAGGAGTTCGGCCGTGGCGAAGTGCTGCAGGGCCGCAGTCTGGACTCGCTCCAGGCCATCTACCGGCTCGGTGTTCGGCTCGCGTGGCGTCGCTTCTCCGAGATCGGGCAGCAGGTGGAGATCCCGCCGCCGGCCATGTACGAGCTGGTGGAGTCGGGCTTCGAGTATCTCGAAGGGCTCGTCGCACAGTCCGTACGCGGCTACGCCGAAGCCGCCGCTCGCCAGGCCGGCGAACGGCTGCGACTGCAGCGGCGGTTGATCAGCCTGATGCTCAGCGAGCACCGGACGGATCCCACCGATGCCCTTGCCGAGCATGCCGAGCGCATCGGCTGGCCGCTGCCCGAACAGGTCGCCGTCGGAGTACTGATGCGACCGGCCCCGGAGTCCGTCGCCCCGGCCGTGGGTCAGGACGTGCTGCTGGACATGGAGTACGAGCAGCCGCGCATGGTCGTCCCCGAGCCGGACGCGGCCGGCCGGCCGGAACTCCTGGAGCGCGCGATGACGGGCTGGTCCGGCGCGATGGGACCGCCGGTTCCGCTCGCCGAGGCCGCCAAGTCTCTGCACTGGGCCTTCGCCGCCGTACGCCTGATGGAACGCGGGCTGCTCCCGGCCGGCCAGGTCCTGCACTGCACGGAGCACACAGAGGCGCTGGTCCTGCTGCCGCCCGAGGAGCTGATCGAGGACCTGGCCCGTCGCTGCCTGGCGCCGCTCGACCAGTGCACCCCCGCGCACAGCCGACGACTCGTCGAGACGCTGCTCGCCTGGCTGGAGACACGTGGCGGCGCCCCCGAGGTCGCGGCACGACTCGGCGTCCATCCGCAGACCGTGCGCTACCGATTACGCCAGATCCGCGCACTGCTGGGCGACGAGGTGGACGATCCGGACCGGCGCTTCAAGCTGGAACTGGTGTTACGGGCGCGCCGCCTGCGCGATGCGGGGCCGGCTCGGGACGCCGAGGCCGTCCCGTAGCTCCCACCGGCCATTGGCCGGACCGCCTTCAGCACTGCGGGAACGACGGGGCCGCCGGGGCCGGTCCCAGCGTCGTCGTGCCGGGGGCCGCCCGGTGGCCCAGTCCCGTGCGGTACGCGTCCAGAGCGGCCTCGGTGCGGCCGCTGCGGCGCAGCAGGTCGCCCAGCAGACGGCACAGGTCGGCGAGGTCGCCGCTGGCTCCGCTGCGCTCCAGCAGGGCCAGCGCCAAGACGTAGTGCTCCTCGGCGGCCTCGGCCTCGCCCCGCTCCTCGGCGATCAGCCCGAGCAGCCGGTGCGCGCCGCCTGCGTGCACCGCACCGTGCCGGTCGCCGAGTTCCAGCAGCGCCGAGAGCAGGCCGGCAGCCTCGTCGTGCCGCCCGAGCCGCCGCAGTACATCGGCCAGCTCCACCTCCACCTGGGCGGTGTAGAGCACGGCGCGCTTGGCGGTCAGCATGTCCCGGGCGGTGCGCAACTCCTGTTCGGCGAGGGCGAGTTCGCCGTTCTGTGCCTGGACGTAGCCGCGCATCCAGTGGCAGTGCGCGAGATCGGTCCTCAGCCTCAGCTGCCGGTAGATCGCCTGGGCCTTGGCGAGCGAGGCGTCGGCGTCGGCCGTGCGTCCTTCGGCGAGGAACGTACGGGCCACCTGCCGGTGCATGCCCGCCACCAGCACCGGATCGTTGACCTGCGGCGCCAGGGCCAGGGCGAGCTCGGCGGCGTGCGCGGCACGGGCGTGGGCGCCCATGTCGATGTACGGGCCGATGACGGCGGCGTACAGCAGGACCAGCGCCTCGGGGTCGGCCAGGCCGCTCGCGCCGAGCTCGTCGATGGTGGACTCAAGGAGATAGCAGGCGTAGCGCAGCTCCCCGGCCAGGAGGTGCGCGATGGCGCGGCCCCGGATCGCGCGGGCACGGCGTGGCAGCGGTTCACCGGCCAGGAGCCGCTCCGCCGCCTCGAAGTGCCGTCCCGCGTTGGCAAGTTCACCTGTCTCCAGTGCGCATTCACCGAGTCCGAGCAGCGCCTCGGCCTGCTCAGGAGCGAGCTCGAGGTGTTCCGCGTCGGTGAGGAGCCGGCGGTAGCGGACGGCAGCCTCGTCGGCGGCGCCGGTGGCGAGCTGCTGCTGGGCGTCGGTGAGGGCGAGCCGCAACTCGGTGGCCAGATGCGCGGGTCGTCCGGTGGCCAGTTCCTCGAACGACGTGCCGAGCCGCTCCGCGAGGAAACGCAGCGCGGTCTCGGAGGGCCGGACCTTGCCGGACTCCAGTGTCGAGACGTACGCGGGCGTGTACGAGGGTTCGGCCAACTGCCGCTGTGTCAGTCCGCGTTGGTTACGCAGTTGCTGCACCCGGCGGCCGATCTCGGCCGGTTCGTCCATGGGAACCCCCTGGTTCTCGAACTCCCCAGTATTCAGGGGCAGTAGGCATTGCGCACGTCCTGTTCCTCCACCTAGTTTAAGCAACTCGTTCATCGCGTTTACTCAGCCACTTAACTTCCGTATCAGGGGGAGGACTTCATGCGTTCAGCACGACGCAGAGTGATGGCGGCGGTCGGCGTGGCCGCTGCCCTCGCGGCCGTACTGGCCGCCGCACCCGGCGGCGCGGCCGCGGATCCGGTGACGCCCGGCAGGGCCGGGGTCGAGGTGGAGATACCCGGGCCGGAACACGGCACAGTCGCCGGATCCGGCCACACGCGCGTACCGCAGGAGGGCCGGGACCAGCCGTCCTCCCGGCTCTCGGCGGCCGAGGAGGCCGCCGACGGCGAGGTCACCAAGCTGGTGGACAACGGCTCCACCGCCGACCGGCTGGACATCGTCGTCGTAGGGGACGGCTATACCGCCGCAGAGCTGGCGCAGTTCCACACCGACGCCAAGGAGAAATGGGCCGAGTTGGCGGCCGTCGAGCCGTACACGACGTACCAGAGCCTCTTCAACGTCTGGGCCGTGGACGCCGTGTCGAACGAGTCCGGCGTCTCGGGCGACCCCGGGCCGGCCATCGTCCGGGACACCGCCCTGGGCTCGTACTTCTGGTGCGACGACATCGAGCGGCTGCTGTGCATCGACCAGGACAAGGTCGACGGGTACGTGGCGAAGGCGCCGGAGGCCGACTTGGTGCTCGTCCTCGCCAACAGTGCCAAGTACGGCGGCGCGGGCTACAACGAACCGAGCGCGACCCTCGGCTACGAGGGCATCTCGACCGCCTCGGCGGGCAACGAGAAGTCCGGCCAGGTCGCAATCCACGAGACCGGTCATTCGCTGGGCAAGCTCGCCGACGAGTATTACTACCCCGGCTACCCGGACTACGAGAAGTACACGGGCCCCGAGCCCGCCGATTCCAATATCTCCACACTGGCGGCCGAGGACATGTCCGGTCAGCGCGCCAAGTGGCACCGCTGGCTCGGCGAGGAGTCGCCCGACGGCGGCACGGTCGGCACGTACGAGGGCGGGGGCTACTACGTCACGGGGCTGTACCGGCCCACCGACAACTCCCTGATGCGTGTCCTCGGCAAGCCCTTCAACCTGCCCGGTGTCGAGGCGATGATCGCCGGCTTCTACCGGCATGCGAGGGTCGTCACCGCGGTCACCCCCACCGGTCGCACCCTCCGGCTGGGAGACACCGCGAAGGCCGCCGTACCCCGGCTGACGGGCGCGGACGGGCGTCAGCTGAGGATCCGCTGGTATCTGGACGGCAGGGAGTTGAAGCCCTTCGCGGGCCGTACTCAGGTGCGGGTGTCGGACGTTGCCCTGTGGCTGCTCGACCTGCGCACGCACAAGTTGTCGGTCACCGCCGAGGACCGTACGCCGTCAGTGCGTGACCAGGGAATCGCCAGGACGCTGAAGTCCACCATCAGCTGGCAGCTCCGGCTCTGAACGCCGGCCGGCCCGGGCGGGCCGCAAACGAAAAGGGGCCGCCGCCTCCCGGGTGTCCGGGAGGCGGCGGCCTCCTTGGTGGTCCCACTGCGCACGGTGATGTGAAGAATCTTTGACACGATGTCTGTGTTGCTTTACATTCGTGGAATGCCATACGAAGAGAAGAGCGCATGGGTCATGGGGGTGCTCGCGGTCGGTACGTATGCGGGCTACCTCGTCGTCATTCTTGGGCGAGCGGGGGACACCCCCCTCGTCGACGTGCCGTACGTGGCGGCGCTGCTGTGGGCCTTGGGCGTCTCGATCGCAGCGTCGATCGTGCTCCATATGCTCATCGGGATGTTCTGGTCGAAGGACGCCTACAAGAAGGACCAGCGCGACAGGGAAATCAATCGGTTCGGCGAACACATCGGCCAGTCATTCGTCGTCATCGGGGGAGTGGCAGCGCTCGGCATGTCGATGGCCGAGCTGGATCACTTCTGGATCGCCAACGCCGTCTACCTGGCGTTCGTACTGTCGGCGATCCTCGGTTCCACGGCCAAGATCGTCGCGTATCGCCGAGGTTTTCAGTCATGGTGAAGCCCACCAGGGTCACGAACGCGATCCGAGCCCTCCGGTTCACGCACGGAGAGATGACTCAGGCGGATCTGGCAGAACGCATCGGTGTGTCACGCCAGACCGTCATTGCCATCGAACAGGGCAGGTATTCACCTTCACTCGAATTGGCATTTCAGATCGCCAGGGTGTTCAGCGTTCCGCTCGACACTGTGTTCCAGTACCCGGACAGCGAAGGAAAGACGCCATGAAGGCAATAGTCCAAGAGAAGTACCGGTCACCCGATGGCCTGGAACTCAAGGAGATCGACAAGCCGGTTGTCGGCGATGACGACGTGCTCGTACGCGTTCACGCCGCCGGGGTCGACCAGGGCGTCTGGCACCTCGTCACGGGCCTGCCGTACCTCCTTCGCATTGTGGGATTCGGGCTGCGCAGACCCAAAACCCGTGTTCCCGGTCTGGATGTCGCAGGGCGTGTAGAGGCAGTCGGCCGGAACGTGATCCGGTTCCAGCCCGGCGACGAGGTGTTCGGCACCTGTGCGGGCTCCTACGCCGAGTACGCCTGTGCGCGCCAGGACAAGTTCGCGCCCAAGCCGGCGAACGTCACCTTCGAGCAGGCGGCGGCAGTCCCCACCTCCGCTTTCGCCGCCCTTCAGGGTCTTCGCGGCGGTGCACAGATCCAGGCAGGGCAGAAGGTGCTGGTCATCGGTGCGGGCGGAGGCGTCGGGACGTTCGCGGTGCAGCTGGCCAAGGAGTTCGGAGCGAACGTCACCGGTGTGTGCAGCACGAAGAAGACGGACCTGGTCCGCTCGATCGGCGCTGACGACGTCATCGACTACACACGTGAGGACTTCGCGGACAGCCCGCGCCGCTACGACCTGATCCTCGACACCGCGGGTGGTCGTTCGCTGTCCCATCTACGGCGTGCTCTCAGCCCTCGGGGAACTCTCGTCATCGTCGGATCCGAAGCGGGAGGACGGTGGGTGCAGGGCATCGACCGCGCGCTCCGGGCGGCGCTGCTGTCACCGTTCGTACGTCAGAATCTGCGGATGCTGGTGTCCACGGAGCGGGCGAAGGACCTCCAGTTGCTGGGGAAACTGATCGAGGCCGGCAAACTCACTCCGGTCGTCGACAGGACGTACTCGCTGAGTGAGGTTCCCAAGGCCATTGAGTATCTGAGGGCTGGTCACGCATGCGGCAAGGTCGTCATCACGGTGTGAGGAGACCAGTCCGTGCTGTGCGGGTGTGCCGGGCCAGGGCGGCTTGCCCGGTGTCGGCCGGTTCGGTCGGACGCTGTCTGAGAGAAAGCCGCCCCCACTCCTCGTCGGCTCATCACGCCGCGTCGAGGCGGGCCAACTCCTCGGCGGACAGCTTCAGATCCACCGCGGCAACCGAATCGCGGATGGTCTCGGGGCGCGAAGAGCCCGGAATCGGGATCACCACTGGCGCCTTGGCAAGCATCCACGCCAGGCACGCCTGCTGCGGGCTCACCCCGTGTGCCTGCGCCACGTCCGCGAACACGGCGAACTGTGAGCCCAGTCCGCCGGCATGCGTAATCCCGCCCAGCGGGCTCCACGGTAGGAACGCAACGCCCAGCTCCGCGCACAGCTCCAGCTCCGGCTCGCTGGAGCGGAATGAGGGCGAGAACTGATTCTGCACACTCACCAGCCGCCCGCCGAGGATCTCGTCGGCCTGCCGGATCTGATCGGGATCGGCGTTCGAGATGCCGGCGAAGCGGATCTTGCCCGCGTCCAGCAGGTCGCGTATCGCCCCGATCGACTCCGCGTAGGGGACCGTCGGGTCCGGCCGGTGAAACTGGTAGAGCCCGATGGCCTCGACGCCGAGCCGCTTGAGCGATGCATCGCAGGCCTTCTTCACGTACTCCGGTGAGCCGTTGAGGGTCCACGAGCCGTCGCCCGGACGCACGTGACCGCCCTTCGTCGCGATCAGCACGTCCGATGTGTCGCCGCCATAGCCGGCCACCGCGCGGGCGATCAGGGATTCATTGTGGCCGGCGTCGTGGGCGTCCCGGTGATAGGCGTCCGCGGTGTCGATCAGAGTCACGCCCGCCTCCAGCGCGGCGTGGATCGTCGCGACCGAACGCCGTTCGTCGGGGCGCCCCTCGATCGACATCGGCATACCGCCGAGACCGATCGCGCTGACCTGGACGTCGCCGATGGTGCGTGTCTGCATGGAGGTTCCTCCTGGAGATTCATTCGGTACGCCTCAGCCTCCACCGTGACGTTTAAGCTGTCCAACATAAGAATCTGATCCCTTTGAGCAGTACTGGTGATGAATCATGGAACTCCGGCAGCTCGAGTACTTCGTCGCCGTCGCGGAGGAATGCCACTTCACGCGGGCGGCCAAGCGTCTGCATGTCGCGCAGTCCGGGCTGTCGTCCTCGATCCGCTCGCTCGAGCGTGAACTGGGTGCCTCGCTGTTCCTGCGCAGCACCCGACAGGTCGAGCTGACCGCCGCCGGGAGGGCACTACTGGTCGAGGCTCGGCGGGCTCTGTCGGCGACTGACGCCGCCAAGGACGCCGTAGCGGCAGTGCAGGGTCTACTGCGCGGCAGCCTGGCGATCGGCTCCCTGCAGTGCCTGCACGCAGTGCACCTTCCGACCGTGCTCGCGAGCTTCCGAGCCGCACACCCCGGTCTGGAGATCGGGTTGCGTCAGGGAGGATCCGGGGAGCTGATCGACCACGTGCGCGCGGGGCGGCTGGATCTGGCGTTCGTCTCCCGCCCGGTACGGTGCCCGGACGACGTCGTGGTGGAGCCGCTCGTCGGCGAGCCACTCGTCCTCGCCTGCGCGCCCGAGCATCCGTACGCCGCCCGGGAACAGGTCGAGTTGGCTGAGTTGCGCGAAGAGCAATTCGTGGACTTCCACCAGGACTGGGGCACCAGAGACTTGGTCGACAACGTTCTCGCCGCCGCAGACGTCGAACGCCGTGTCTCGCTGGAGGTGACCGATACGCACTCCCTGCTCGATCTGGTCACTTGCGGGCTCGGCGTGGCGCTTGTGCCGCAGTCCTTCGCGGTCAAGACCGATCGAGTGCATTTTGTCGGGCTTGCAGGGGACGTACCGGCGTGGGAGACCGTCACCGTGACGGGCAATCCGACAAGTGCGGCCGCGGCGGCAATGCTGCGCGAGGTCCACATTGTGAAGAGCGGCCGCCGGTCTGACGTCATCGTCAACTGACGAACTGGCGTTGGCGGTCGCAGTGGCCCGGCTACTCGGGCGAGAGGACTTCCTCGACATCTTCAAGGGATCCGTCCATGACGGTCGGCACGGCGAGCGGGAGCCCCAAGGAGTTGTCGAGCGTGTCGGCGTGCGCGCTGGGGGAGGGGGCGATGAGGGATGCCACGACGCCGGTGACGAGAGACGCAACAGCGGCCATGCTTCGCTTCTTCATGACTTGGTCAACGTCCGGAGAGCTCCGACGTCACGGGTGCATGTGCCGGTCGGCGGGATGAGGGCAACACTGACTTCGGCTCCGGGGCCATCACGCGGCACGCCACCGACCAGCGGCCAGATCCACCGCCCCCCGGGGTCTCTTTCCCCGGCGCCCGTCGCACTTACAAGTGCTGCCGTTCGACCGATGAGTCTTGGCCACGGCCACAGTCCAACTGCTGCACCCTCAATACCGTTCCAACCGCTGCCCGCCCGAAGAAATGAGAAGGAACATGAACGCGATCGCCGACCGTTACCGCCGACACGCCGACGCCTTCGAGCGCAAGGTCGCCGCCGCGGGTCCCGATCAGTGGTCCAACCAGTCACCGTGTGAGGACTGGACCGCCCGGGACGTCGTGGGCCACATCATCGACATGCACGCAGTGATGCTGCGCCCCCTCGGCCGCTCTCTCAGCCCTGCACCCTTGCTGAAGGACGACCCGCTGGGAGCCTTCAAGTCCGCCCGCGCCGACGTCCAAGCCGTGCTCGACGACCCCGAGAGCGCCGGGACGGAATGCGACACCCCCAACGGCCGTATGACGGTCGAGCAGCAGATCGACCAGGTCATCAGCGACGACATGGTGCTTCACGGGTGGGACCTCGCCCGAGCCACCGGGCAGGACGACACGATGGACTCCGCAGACGTCGAGCGAATGTGGTCGTCCACCGCGGCGCTTCCCAAGGAAGTGCTGGAGATGCTGCGCACGCCGGAAGCGTTCGGTCCGGGCGTGAAGGTCTTCGGCCCGGAGGTGTCGGTCCCCGGGGACGCCCCGCTGCAGGACCGGCTGCTCGGTCTGATCGGGCGCGACCCTCGCTGAGCCCCACACCGAACGGGCCGGCCGCGGCGGCGCTGTAGCCCGGCAGGCCGCTCACCGGATGCCACCCCGCCGGGAACCCGGCAGGGTGGCCTCCACCAGGACGTTCCGCACAGACGAGGACTGCCCATGTCCGAGACCGATCACCGGCGCCTCGGCGTTGCCGCCGGGGCAGCGCTCCTCACCATCGCCGTTGCGGGCTGCTCCGACCTCGGCCGCGACGCTGTGGGCACCATCTCTTACCAAACCGAGGGGGACCGCCATGTGATGGTGTCCAACCCCTCGGTCAAGGGCTGCCACCGCCTCGGGTCCAGCGGCGCGACTGAGGTCACCAACAACACTCTGGTCGACATCGTCCTCTATCCCAACCACGACTGTTCCGGGGATGAGACGACGTATCTGGCGACGACGACGTCCGACCGCATCGCGCCCCGCGCCCGCTCGTGGCGCAGCTACACCGTCGTCCACTGAGTGCCTTCATCAGTGGCCTCGGCCCGCGCGTGGAACGGAACCGGCGCTGTACGCATCTGGACTGCGGGGAACAGTGAGTGAATGGGGGCGAGTCTTGATGACGACAGGCCAAGGTGTGCGCCGCGCGGGTGCCGTGACAGCGGTGGTCCTGCTCTGCTGTGGGCTGTTGGTGTCGTGCGGGCAGGAGCGGCCGGAGCGGGGTGTGGTGGTGGCCGACGACGGTGCCGTCCAGGGGCGGTCGGGAACGGCCGAGGGAAGCACGGATGAGACGACCGACGAGTCCGGAGCGGAACAGCCCGACCTGACGACCGAGGGCGACGGCGAGCCGGTTCTGACGTCCGAGGAGGAGATGGCGGGCTGGTACGACGCGAAGGCCGACTTCCGCGACTACCTCGCCTCGAACGGCGTCAGGACCGACGACGTCCTGGCCCCGATGGCCGGCAAGGTCATCATCCGCAAGGTGGGGGACGCCAATGAGGCGGAAATCAGGATGCAGGCGGGCTCCGGAACGTCTGAGGACATGCAGCGGGTGGCCGATGCGTTCGCCAAGTGGCGTCAGGACGTGTACGACGACACGGGCCGAGTGAGCGTCCTCGCCGGCGCCAAGATGGGTGGCATCGAGAAGGACTGGTAGCCGTCACAGCGCAGCGGCGATCGGCTTACAAGATGCAGGCTGCTGAGTGGACGCTGGGCATGACGCTCTCGGCATCCGAGCATGACATCGTCACCGAACACTCGCGAGGTCGGCAACGATGGTCGAGCAGAACGCTAGTCGGAGAGTCGCCTCAGCCTCCGGACTGACCAGACATCCGAGCAGTCGAGTACACGCGGCTCGCAAACTCCGCGATTTGTTCATCGCTCAAGTTCTTCGCGAGATTGGCCTCCGTGATCATGCCGACCAGGCTGTGGCCGCTCTGGACGTCGATCACCGGCAGCCGCTTGATCTGGTGTTCCTCCATGGTCGTCAGGACCTCGGTGGCGTCCGCTTCGGCATCGATCCAGTGCACCTTGGCATTGAGGGATCCGGCCTGCACGGTCGCCGGGTCGACGCCTTCGGCGCAGCACTTGACGACGATGTCACGGTCGGTGATCAAGCCTGTGAGCTTGTTGTTGTCGCCGCAGATGGGCAGGCAGCCAACGTCCAGATCGCGCATCATCTTCGCCGCCTCGAACAGCGACTGGTGCGCACCGACGCACTGCACGTTACTGGACATGATGTCTCGGGCTCGCAGCTTCTCAGCCATGATTTCCTCCTGGCCTCTTCAGCGTTGTGTCCTCCGCCATCGATCACAACACGAATGGCTCAACACCGCTCCCCGGGTGCGTCAGCGAGCCGGAGGAACCCATCTCGGCCGCGATCGAAAACGGATCCAGGCACTCGTATACCCGATGAGCGAGCATCCATGACGTGCGACGACGTCCAGGGTCCGGCGCGCGCCGCTGCGTCGTGATCATTGCTGTGTAGGTTCCCGACATGGCTGATGACTGGCGGATGGACCGGATCGGCAGTGCGCTGAGGGGGGAGAACCCTGCTGTGCTGCGGCGCCTGGACGCGGGGTTCGCGGTGATCGGGGACGTTCAGTTCCTGCCGGGATACTCGGTGCTCTTGGTGGATGAACCGGATGTGCAGCGGCTGTCGGACCTGCCGAGGGCTGAACGGCTGTCGTTCTTGTCAGACATGGATCGGCTCGGAGAGGCAGTCGAGCGGGCCTGCCGCCGTCTGGACCCCGCATTCCGGCGGGTGAATCTTGAGATCCTCGGTAACTCCGATGGCTTCCTGCATGCGCATGTGTGGCCGCGATTCCAGTGGGAGCCGCCCGATCTGGTGGGTATGCCGGTGTGGCTCTATCCGCGCGAAAGATGGTGCGACGGGCGGTTCGCGCTCGGCCCGCAGCACGCTGTCCTGCGGGAGGCGATCGGCTCGGAACTGGACCAGCTGCGGTCGGTGAGCTGACGGCGGCGTGACTCGTCGGGCGCTGAAGCTGCGCTGTTACGGCTCCACGTGACTGAATCCCACCTCGAAGCGTTCGACCGAGACAACCAGCTGGCCTTCCCGGTGCGCGACTTCCTCGCGGAGCCGGGTTCCCCGGTCCTCGCTGGCCTGCATGGCCTGCTTGTCATCCCACAAGGTCAGCGACTTGGCCTTCCCGGAGGCTCGGTCAACGAGGTAGAACACGCCACGGAAGCCGGGAACTTCCTGGATCTGATTGAGAATCGCCTCCCAGTTCGCGGTCAGGTCTCCCTCCGCAGGAACTGGTGACCCCTCATAGGTGCTCAGCCTCGCGAACATCGCTGCCAACCCTTTCCTGCCCGGCTGCCGGCCGGGGGGACAGGCAGCTCCAGGACCAGGGTGCTCCGGCAGGCCGCACGGCGCATGCCGAGCCCGGCCGCGCACCGTGCCCCGGCCGACTCGCAGGGCGGGCAGGTGCGGACCGGTTATTCGCCGGGATGCCGAGCATGTACTTCCCGGGGTGAGTGGCTCTGGGGCCGCGATGACCGCGAGCCTTGGCCAGTGCTTAAGCTGCGGCCCGCTGATGGTGCGAACGGGGTACGGGCTCCCCCAATCGAGCAGAGTCTTCGTTGGCCCTTTGCCTGTGCGAGGGAACGGGACGGGGCCCGGGTCGGGCCGCGGGGAGGGTGACGGCGTCGAGGTGGAGCAGCGCCTGCGTACTGGCACCTGTGGGTTCGCGCTCAGGCAACGGCTGCGGGCAGGGCGACGCCAGTGAGGCGTTCGGCTTCGGTCCACAGGCGGGCGTTGGTGGCGGCGTTGAGAGCCCTGCGGGTGGTGCGGGCGGTAGTGGTGGGGCCGACCAGTCCGAATCGTCCGCCCGGGCCGTAATAGCCGCCTGCGACGGCGTCGGGGCTGGTCGCGGCGTGCAATAGCGGTTCGGCGCCCTGCTCGGGCGCCTGCGAGGGCAGGAAGTCGAGCGAGGTGAGCAGTGAGCGCTTCGGCTTGTCGCGTCCGAGGCTCGCGCCTGCCGTCGAGGACGACGCGGACGACGCGGACGACGCGGACGACCGGCTCGGCCGTGTGACGGTCTCGACGGTCCGGTCGCTCGACGGTCTCCAGCAGTACGTGGTGGAGCTGGACCGGAGGGCCGGGGCCGAGCAGGGGCGGTTGATCGTCGCGGCGGTGGTGTGTCTGCAGGTGGTCCGGCGCTGGATCGACGGCTCCGGAGGCAGCCCCGCGTAGCTATGCCGGGCGGCCGGAGTGCAGGCTTTCCAGCCGTCGTTGCAACACTTGCAGCGCCCCGCGCTGACGGCCGGGAACGCTGCGGCGCAGCCTGACGAGACTCGGCGCGAGCGCCCGCGCCCGCGGCAGGTCCCGGATCTGCTCCCACTGGTGATGGGCGCGGTCGACCGCCCCTTCGACGTCCGGGTCGTCCGGGGCCTGCCGACGCGTCAGCCGGGCTTCGGCGGCGGCCATCCACAGCTGGCAGCTGAGGCCCGGATCCCGGGCGAGCCGGGCGAGATCGGCGCGTACTTCCAGCCAGTGGATCGCCTGCACCGATCCGGGCCCGTGGGTCCGCAGCTCCTGCTGCTCCCAGGCGGCGGCAGCGGCGGCGGCCTCGCTGTGCCGCCCGGCCTGCGCGGCAGCGAGGATCGCCGGATGCGGGTCGTCGGGCGAGGGCAGGGCTTGTGCGGTCGCGATCCGCGGGGTCGTGGCCTGCCGCGTGGCCGCGACCTGCGTAACCGGGCCGGGGACGGCCGCGACCTGCGTAGTCGGGCTCGAGGCGTTCGCGACCTGCGGGGCCGCGGCCTGAGTAGCCGGTCTCCACGTGGCCGCGACCTGCTGTTCGGCCGCGGGCGTGCCGGCCGTCAGCAGCAGCGCCTCATCGCCGCCTGCCCGCGCAGCGGCCTGTTCGTGCAGCGCGGCCAGGTCCGGCCGTGCTCCGCTGCGCCAGATCGCGGCGCACGCCTTCAGATAGTCGGGCGTCGCCGCGCCCCGCCGATGCGGTGCCGGGGCGACACGCCCGTACAGACGGATGCCGCGCCCCAGGGCGAGGCCCTGCGACGCGACGTGCTGCCACGCCTCGGCGTCGGCGACCAGGTCGACGACCACGGTCGTGGTGCCGGGGGGCCGGATCGCCGTTTCGGCGGTCAGCCAGTGCCAGGGAAGCGCCGTGTAACGCATCGTCGTAGGCGTGGTGCGGGCGAGCCCGAGATGCAGCAGCCGCTGCTTACGGTCGAGTTGGAGCTGCCCGGCGATGTACAGGAACAGCGGCCCCTCCGCGGCCGCCGTCGCCCGGATCCGGGTCAGGACGGTCTGCGGATCGAGGGGATCGGCGAGCTCGATCACCGTCGCGGCCGGTGTGCCGGTCAGCGCGCTGGGTGGGACGGCCGCGAGCGCGGGCAGCACGGAACTCGCGTCGATCAGACGCCCCTTGCCGACCGGCGCGGCCGCGATCAGCAGCGCGGTCCCCGGCGCCGCTGTGTCCCCTCCGGTGATCACCACACCCAGCACCGTAGCCGACGCCGCAGACAGCGAGCGCTCCATACGGTGTGGTCCTCACCTCGCCACGCCTGTCCGGAGCGGGCGTTCACTCCTCAGCACCACACCGGCACGGCGCGCCCGATCTCACCGCCGCCGCCGATCATTCTTGTCATGGCCCTTGCAGGACGAGGCGGACGCTGCTATTCCATCCGGTTAGGAAAGTTTCCTTCCAGTCCTTGAAGTGAGTCCGCACCACCAGCCCAGGCAACGGAGACCCCCATGAGACCGGCACGGTTCTGGTTACGCTCGCTCGGCGGCGTCGGCACGCTCAGCGCCGCCCTGCTCCTCGGCCTCACCGCGGCACCCACCGCCCCGGCCGCCCCCACAGCGTCCGAGGCCCCGGCGGCAGCCCCCGCCGCAGCCGTCACCCACGAGGCCGAGAACGCGGTCATCTCGCAAGGAGTCGTGGAGTCCAACCACACCGGCTTCACCGGCACCGGCTTCGTCAACTACAACAACAACACCGGCAGTTACGTCCAGTGGACGGTGAACGCCGCCCAGGCGGGGAGCGCGTCGCTCACCATCCGCTATGCCAACGGCACCACCACCAACCGCGCGATGGACATCACCGTCAACGGCGCCGCCGCGGCCACATCCCGCGCCTTCCCCGGCACCGGCGCCTGGACCACCTGGACGACGACCACCATCACCGCGAATCTCAAGGCCGGCGCCAACACCGTCCGGGCCACCGCCACCACCGCCAACGGCGGCCCCAACGTGGACCATCTCGCGATCGACGCGGGCGGCCCCGCCCCCGGCGGCAAGACCCCCGTCGAGATCAACGGGCAGCTCAAGGTGTGCGGCACCAAGCTCTGCAACCAGTACGGAAAACCCATCCAGCTGCGCGGCATGAGCACCCACGGACTGCAGTGGTACAGCCAGTGCGTGACCTCGGGCTCGCTCGACGCCCTGGCCACGGACTGGAACGCCGACGTCCTGCGCATCTCCATGTACATCCAGGAGGGCGGCTACGAGACCAATCCGCGCAAGTTCACCGACCTGGTCCACTCGATCATCGAACAGGCCACCGCGCGCGGCATGTACGCGATCGTCGACTGGCACATGCTCAGCCCCGGCGACCCGAACTACAACCTCTCCCGCGCCAAGACCTTCTTCACCGAAATCGCGCAGCGCCACGCCAACAAGAACAACCTGCTCTACGAGATCGCCAATGAGCCCAGCGGCGTGAGCTGGTCGAAGATCAAGAGCTACGCCGAGCAGCTCATCCCGGTCATCCGGCAGAACGACCCGAACACCCCCGTCCTCGTCGGCACCCGCGCCTGGTCCTCCCTCGGCGTCTCCGAGGACTCGGACGAGACCGAGATCGTGAACAGCCCGGTCAACGCGTCCAACATCATGTACACGTTCCACTTCTACGCGGCATCCCATGGCACGGAATACCTCAACACCCTCTCCCGTGCCGCCGACAAACTCCCCATGTTCGTCACCGAGTTCGGCACCCAGACCGCATCCGGCGACGGCGGCAACGACTTCACCAGAGCCCAGCAGTACATCGATCTGATGGCGAGCAAGAAGATCAGCTGGTCCAACTGGAACTACTCCGACGACAGCCGCTCCGGCGCCGTCTTCAAGGGCGGCACCTGCGACAACAACGGTCCCTGGACCGGCACCGGGCCGCTCAAGCCCGCCGGCGTCTGGGTCCGTGACCGCACCAGGACCCCGGACGACTTCCCGACGAGCTGACCCCGGTTCCGTACGACTCCCGCCCGCCCGTGTGATCCCATGGGCGGGCGGGGGCGCACGGAGACAGGAGCAGCATTGACCAGCTATCGCCAACCGGGAGTCGTCCTCGCGGACCGGCGTTTCACCGTCCCGCTCGACCACGCCGACCCGGCAGGGGAGCAGCTGGAGATCTACGGCCGCGAGGTCGTCTCCAGCGCGCGGGCCGGCGCGGATCTGCCCTGGCTGGTCTATCTGGAGGGCGGCCCCGGCTTCGGCGCCCGCCGCTTCATCGGCAAGCAGGCATGGCTCGGGCGGGCGGTGCAGGAGTACCGCGTACTGCTCCTCGACCAGCGCGGCACCGGCCGCTCCACACCCCAGAACCGGCAAACCCTGCCCCAGCGCGGCGGACCGCAGGCCCAGGCCGAGCACCTCGCCCACTTCCGCGCCGACAGCATCGTGCGCGACTGCGAGACCATCAGACCGCAGGTCACCGGCGGCGCGCCCTGGACCGTCCTCGGCCAGAGCTTCGGCGGATTCTGCGCCACGCACTATCTCTCCACCGCCCCCGAAGGGCTGCGCACGGTGATCGTCACCGGCGGTCTGCCCGCCCTGCACGCCCCTGCCGATGACGTCTACCGGGCCGCGTACCCCCGCATTCAGCGCAAGGTCGAGGCGCACTACGACCGCTATCCGCAGGATGTGCGACGGGCCCGCCGCATCGCCGAACACCTCGCCGAGTACCGGCCCGTGCTGCCCGGCGGCTACACCCTCACGCCCGAGGCCTTCCAGTCCCTCGGGATCCTGCTCGGCGGCGGCGACGGCAGCCACCAGCTGCACTATCTGCTCGAAGACGCCTTCGTCCGTACGGGACAGGGCCACGAACTCTCCGATGCCTTCCAGCAGGGCATGCTCGCCACCCTCTCGCACGCGGCACATCCGCTGTACGCCGTGCTGCACGAGGCGATCTACGCCCAGGGCGCACAGCCGACCGCCTGGGCCGCAGAGCGGGTGCGCGCCGAATTCCCGCAGTTCGACGCGGCGAAGACGCTGGCCGGCGACGGGCCGCTGCTGTTCACCGGGGAGACCGTCCACCCCTGGCACTTCGAGGTGGACCCCGCGCTGCGTCCACTGCGCGAGACCGCCGAACTGCTGGCCGCCCGCACCGACTGGACCCCGCTGTACGACCCTGCCCGGCTGGCCGCCAACGAGGTTCCGGTCGCCGCGGCCGTCTACCACGACGACATGTACGTCGACACGGAGCACTCGCTGCACACCGCCCGCACCATCCGCGGACTGCGCACCTGGGTCACCGACGAGTACGAGCACGACGGGGTGCGGGCGAGCGGATCCCGCGTGCTGGACCGGCTGCTCGCCCTCGCCCGCGGGGATGCCTGACCGGGCCGTCGGCCGCGCGACGCCGGACGCCCCGCACCCGCTCCCGCGGCGGCCCCGGCCCGCGCACGGCGGCCCCGCGCCGCACACCCTTACGCCCTCACGTCCACCCCGCCGCGCACCCCTACGCCCTCGCGTCCACCTCCGCGAAGACCAGCTCGTTGTTCACCGTCACCCCCGCCCGGTACCCCGCCCCCGCCGCATTCACGACCTGTTCTCCCGCCCCTACCGCGTTCCCCGCCGCCCACACGCCCGGCACACTCGTCCGCCCCGTCTCGTCCACCGTCACGAACCGCCCGAATGGCGTGTCGTCCGTCGCCGCGCCCAGCGACGTCAGCAGGCCGTCCTGCGGCCGAAAGCGCGGGCCGACGAAGACCACGGAACGGGGAAAGACACGGCCGTCGGCCATCCGGACGCCCGACAGCCGGTCCTCGGCGACGACCAGCCCGGCCACCTCACCCGTCACCACGGAGATCCCGGCCGCGGCGAGCCGCCCCCAGTCCTCGTCCGGGAGCTTGTCCACCGTGTGCAGGAAGAGCGTGACGTCGTCGGACCACTGCGAGACCAGCAGCGCCTGGTACGCGCCCTTCACGGGCGAGGCGATCACCCCGAAGGCTTCGTCCCGGACCTCCCAGCCGTGGCAGTACGGGCAGTGCAGCACATCCTGACCCCACCGCTCGGCGACCCCCTCGATGTCCGGCGGCTCGTCGACGAGCCCGGTCGTCACGATCAGCCGGCGCGCCCGCGCGATGCGCCCGCTCGCGACCGTCAGCGAGAACTCGTCCCCGTCTGCCGACACCCCCGTCACCCGGTCGTCCCACAACTCCACGCCGTACGCCGCCACTTCCCGCCGTCCCACCGCCAGGAACTCCGCCGGGCTCATCCCGTCCCGCGACAGATAGCCGTGCATGTGCGCGGCCGGCGCGTTGCGGGGCTCGCCCGCGTCGACCACCAGGACGCGGCGTCGCGAGCGCCCCAGAATCAGTGCCGCGCTCAGGCCCGCGGTTCCGCCGCCGATCACCACTACGTCGTACATCTGTGACCACCTCCGACACCGACAGTCGCTCCGGACCGGTGGGATTGACAAACCACGTTGCTGTTTACGCAAATAGATCCATGGACGACGACGCACGACTGGACGCCGTACTGGACGAGGTGGGACCACGGCTCCGCAGGATCAGACGGGAGCGCGGAGCCACGCTCGGCGCGCTCTCGGAGGTGACCGGGATCTCCGTGAGCACCCTGTCCCGACTGGAGGCGGGGCGGCGCAAGCCGAGCCTGGAGCTGCTGCTGCCCATTGCCCGGGCCCACCAGGTGCCGCTCGACGAGCTGGTCGGCGCGCCACCGGTCGGTGATCCGCGGGTGCGGTCGAAGCCGATCGTCCGGCACGGCAGGACGATGCTGCCGCTCACCCGGCAGCCGGGCGGCCTCCAGGCGTACAAGGTGGTGCAGCAACCCGGCAGCGGTGAGCCGGAGCCGCGCACCCACGAGGGGTACGAGTGGCTGTACGTCCTGTCCGGCCGGCTGCGGTTGCTGCTCGGCGACCACGATGTGGTGCTCGGCGCCGGCGAGGCGGCGGAGTTCGACACCCGTGTGCCGCACTGGTTCGGCCCGACGGACGAGGGGCCGGTGGAGTTTCTGAGCCTGTTCGGCCCGCAGGGCGAGCGCATGCATGTGCGGGCCAGGCCGAAGCGCGGCTGACGGGGTCTTCCCGAGCAGACAAGCGACCGCTTAGTATGCGACTGAGCGTGGTACTGCCTACGGTTTGTGGAGGCCCCGAAATGCAGGCATGGCGAGTGCACCGGAACGGCGAGCCGAGCGAGGTGATGCGGCTCGAAGAGGTGGAACGGCCCACGCCGGGCGAGGGGCAGTTGCTGCTGAGGGTCCGGGCCGCGAACATCAACTTCCCCGATGCGCTGCTCTGCCGCGGTCAGTACCAGGTCCGGCCGCCGCTGCCGTTCACGCCGGGCGTGGAGATCTGCGGTGAGACCGAGGACGGCCGCCGTGTGATCGCCAACCCCACGCTGCCGAACGGCGGACTCGCCGACTATGTCGTCGCCGACGCCGCGGCCGTGCTGCCCGCACCCGATGCCCTCGACGACGCCGAGGCGGCCGCTCTGCACATCGGCTACCAGACCGGCTGGTTCGGTCTGCACCGCCGCGCCCACCTCCAGGAGGGCGAGACCCTGCTGGTGCATGCGGCGGCGGGCGGCGTCGGCAGCGCGGCCGTCCAGCTCGGCAAGGCGGCGGGCGCGCGGGTGATCGGTGTCGTCGGCGGGGCCGACAAGGCACGCGCCGCACGGGAGTTGGGCTGCGACGTCGTCGTCGACCGCCGCGAGGACGACATCGTCGCCGCGGTCAAGGAGGCGACCGGCGGCCGCGGCGCGGACGTCGTCTACGACCCGGTCGGCGGCGACGCGTACGCCAAGTCCGTGAAGTGCATCGCCTTCGAGGGCCGCATCGTGATCGTCGGCTTCGCGAGCGGCGCGATCCCCACCCCGGGTCTCAACCACGCCCTGGTGAAGAACTACTCGATCGTCGGCCTCCACTGGGGCCTGTACAACCAGATGGACCCGGCAGCCGTCCGCGGCTGCCACGAGGAGCTCACCAAGCTCGCGGCCCAGGGCGTGGTCAAGCCGCTGATCAGCGGGCGCGTCGCCATGAAGGACGCCGCCGACGCCGTCCAGCGGGTCGCCGACGGCACCACCACCGGCCGCCTGGTCGTCATCCCGGAAGGAGAGAGCCGATGACGGACGCCTCCGAACTGCGCAGCCGTACCAAGGAGTTGCTCGCCGCACACCCTCCGGCCGGCACGGACCGTACGGACTTCCTGAAGGCACGCTTCGACGCGGGCCTCGCCTGGGTGCACTACCCGAAGGGGCTGGGCGGACTCGACGCCCCGCGCACCCTGCAGGCCGTCGTGGACGCCGAGCTGTCGGCCGCGGGCGCGCCTGACAACGATCCGGGCCGTATCGGCATCGGCCTCGGCATGGCCGCGCCGACCATCCTCAAGTACGGCTCCGAAGAGCTGAAGCAGCGCTTCCTGCGGCCGCTGTGGGTCGGCGAGGAGGTGTGGTGCCAGCTGTTCAGCGAGCCCGGCGCGGGGTCGGACCTGGCCGCGCTCGGCACCCGCGCCGTCAGGGACGGCGACAACTGGGTCATCAACGGGCAGAAGGTGTGGACGTCCAGCGCCCATGTGGCCCGCTGGGCGATCCTCATCGCCCGCACCGACCCCGATCTGCCCAAGCACCGCGGCATCACGTACTTCATCTGCGACATGACCGACCCTGGCGTCGAGGTGCGGCCGCTGCGCCAGATCACGGGTGAGGCGGAGTTCAACGAGGTCTTCCTCACGGATGTGCGGATACCCGACGCACACCGGCTCGGCGAGGTCGGCGAGGGCTGGAAGGTCGCCCAGACCACCCTGATGAACGAGCGCGTCTCGATCGGCGGCAGCCGTATCCCGCGCGAGGGCGGCATGATCGGCCCGATCGCGCAGACCTGGCGCGAACGCCCCGAGCTGCGCACGCACGATGTGCAACAGCGGCTGCTGACCCTGTGGGTGGAGGCCGAGGTCGCCCGGCTGGCCGGGGAACGGCTGCGCCAGCAGCTCGCCGCCGGACAGCCCGGCCCCGAGGGCAGCGGAATGAAGCTCGCCTTCGCCCGCCTCAACCAGGAGATCAGCGGTCTGGAGGTGGAACTCCTGGGCGAAGAGGGCCTGTTGTACGACGACTGGACCATGCGACGCCCCGAATTCGTCGACTTCACCGGGCGCGACGCCGGCTACCGCTATCTGCGTTCCAAGGGCAACTCCATCGAGGGCGGCACCAGCGAGGTGCTGCTGAACATCGTCGCGGAACGCGTACTCGGTCTGCCCTCCGAGCCGCGCAACGACAAGGACGTCGCCTGGAAGGACCTGGCTCGATGACCGATCTGCTGTACTCCGAGGCCGAGGACGACCTGCGCGCCGCCGTACGCTCCCTGCTCGCCGACCGTGGCGACACCGCGTCGGTGCTGGCGCGCGCCGAGGCGGGCGCGCCGCACGACCCCGAGCTGTGGAAGGCGCTCGCCGGTGACATCGGCGCGGCGGGTCTGCTCGTACCGGAGAAGCTCGGCGGGCAGGGCGCCTCGCACCGGGAGGCCGCGGTGGTCCTGGAGGAGTTGGGCCGTAGCGTCACGCCTGCGCCGTACCTCACCAGCTCGGTGATCGCGACCGAGACGCTGCTCGCTCTCGACACCGACACTGCGGAGGTCGCCGATCTGCTGACCGCCCTCGCGAGCGGCAGGAAGGCCGCCGTACTCGCCGTGCCTCTGTCGGCCTCCCCGCACGGGCCGCTTCCCGTCGACGCACCCAGGATCACCGGGGTCGCGGACGCCGCCGTCGCCGATGTGCTGCTCGTGCTGAAGTCCGACGGGCTGTACGCGGTCGACAAGGCGAGCGTCACCGTCGAGGCGCAGACCCCGCTCGACCTGACCCGTCCGCTCGCCGCCGTGACCGTCGGCGACATCGCGCAGGCAACCCGCCTTGCGAACGCGGCAATCGCCGAGCAGGCCGTACGCCGCGGACTGCTCGCCGGGGCCGGACTGCTCGCCTCCGAGCAGCTGGGGCTCGCCGAGTGGTGTCTGGAGGAGACGGTCCGTCACACCCGAGAGCGGCACCAGTTCAACCGTCCGATCGGGTCCTTCCAGGCGCTCAAGCACCGTATGGCGCAGGTGTGGCTCGAGGTTGTCTCGGCCCGCGCCGCGGCGCGCAACGCCGCCGACGCCCTTGCCACCGGCAGCCCGGAGGCCCCTTTGGCCGTGGCCGTCGCGCAGGCGTACAGCTCCCGGGTCGCCGTGCACGCCGCGGAGGAATGCGTTCAGTTGCACGCCGGAATCGGCATGACCTGGGAGCACCCCGCGCATCTGTACCTCAAGCGTGCCAAGGCCGACGAGATCGCCCTCGGCACGCCGGGACGTCACAAGGAGGCACTGGCCGAACTGATCGGTCTCCAGGCTCCGTAGGGGCCGGAGGCAGTCGCACCCTTTCTGGCCGCCGCGCTGACCACCGGCGCGGCGGCCTGCTCGAACCCGGGCAGCGGCACGGTCGGCAGTAGGGGCGCGAGGGACTCGGCTGTCGTCACGTCGCGTCACGTCGCGTCACGTCACGTCACGTCACTTCACGTCGCGTACGAGCCCGAGAGCCCTTACGAGCCCGAGATCCACCGGCCGGACGCCGGCCACGTCGCCATCGACTGCGCCCCTGCCCACGGCCGGCAGCACCGTGCCCGGTCTCAGCGCACAGCCATCGGCGTCGTCCTCCAGCATCCGAGGCTCGCCGCCGACCCACGGCCGCCGCTGCGCGAGCTGATCGCTGAGCCGCTGCGCGCGAGGGTCGCCGAAGCCGAAAAGCCTTAGGCGCAACCGAGTTGGCGCAGGCCGTCGGCCTGACCGACGAACTCCTCGCCCGCCGCCGGGCGGCTTGCGCCCCCACGACTCGCCCTCCCGGCGGCCCCCCGGCTGACGCCCCGGTGACAGCTGGCCGAACTCTTCCCCAGACTCCGCCCCTTGGCGGCCCCGGCACGCATACTCCACGGTGTCCCGTCCCACCCGTCCCGCCCGGAGTCACGATGCCGCTCACCACCCGTCGCAGAGCCGTCACCATCCTCGCCACCGCCCTGGCAGGAACCGTTGCCGCACCCGCGTACGCCCACGCGGCCGAGAGCAGGGGACACGGCCCCCTCCGCCGAGCCCACGCCCACAACGACTATCTCCACCAACAGCCCCTCCACGACGCCCTGTCGCACGGCTTCACCAGCGTCGAGGCCGACATCTTCCTGGTCGAGGGGGACCTGCTCGTCGCCCATGAGCCCGCGGACCTCGACCCGGCCCGCACGCTGCGCTCGCTCTACCTCGACCCGCTGCTCGCGCGGGTGAAGGCCAACCACGGTTCCGTGTACCGCGGTTACCACCGACCCTTCCAGCTGCTGATCGACATCAAGACGGACGGCGTCGCCGCCTATCTCGAACTCGACCGTCAGCTGCGGCACTACCGGCGGATGCTGAGCAGCTACTCCCACGGCCACGTCCGCCTGGGCGCCGTCACCCCCGTCATCTCCGGCGACCGCGCGGCCCGCGTTCCCATGGAGGCCCAGCGTGTCCGGTACGCCTTCTACGACGGCCGGCTGGACGACCTCGGCAGCGCCGCCCCCGCCTCCTTCATCCCGCTGATCTCCAGCAACTGGACGCAGAGCTTCAGCTGGCTCGGTGTCGGCCAATTTCCCGCCGCCGAGCGGGAGAAGCTGCACGCGATCGTCGCTGCCGCCCACGACCGCGGCCAGCGCGTCCGCTTCTGGGCCACCCCCGACGTCGCCGGGCCGGAGCGCGACGCTCTGTGGACCGAGCTGCTCGCCGCCCGCGTCGACCACATCAACACGGACGACCTGGCCGGCCTGGAGCGCTTCCTCCGCGCCCGCGGCCGGTAGGCGGGAGCCCGCGCCCAATCCCCGCCACACATCACCCGTACGCGGACACGCCAGTCGGCCGTATGGGCCCTCCGCTGCGCCAGACTGACCGCCGAATGCCGCAATTCCGCGCGGCGGAGGAGGTTGGCGATGGCCATTTCGATCTCGATGGTGCTGCTTCTGCTGGTGCTCGCAGTGATCTTTCTGCGCAACGGCGGACTGAAGCTCTCCCACGCGATTGTCTGCGCCCTGCTCGGTTTCTTCCTCGCGGGCACGAGCATGGCGCCGACCATCCAGGACGGCATCGCGGCCACCGCCAACGTGGTCGGCAGCCTCAGGCCGTGACGTCCGCCGGCAGCTCGAAGTAGCTGCCGCCGACGTCGTCCACGTGCACCACGTGCCTGCCGACGCGGACGATCTGCGCCGGCCCCACCCGCCAGGAGCCGCAGGCGCCTTCACTGTCCGGCATCGGCGTCCACACCTCGAGGAGCGTACTGCCGTCGGGGTTCACACCCGTCTCGATCATCCGGTCACCCGACCGCTCCAGCGTTCCCGCATCCTCGCCCGGCTCCCCGACGTCATGGTGGAAGTGGACCCGTTCGCCGTCGTACGCGGTGACGCCGGCGAAGCCGCGGTTGTCCGCGTAATAGGCGTCGACCTGGAGCCAGACCACGTGCTCGTTCTCCTGCAGCGGTCCGTTGTTGCGGCTGATTCCGGCGCGCAGCCATGCGCCGCGAGTGGGGGCGTTCACGTCTCCCAGCATGTCAGCCGGCGCGCGGCCGCCGTCGACTTCACCATCGGCCAGCGCGGCGCATATGCCGAGGTCGTCAACGTCATCGTGGCGGTACGGGACCGGGACCGACACTCGGGCCGCGGCCGAGGCTCAGCCCTCCACCACATGCGACCGGATCAGGAACCGCACCCCCTCCGGTGCCTCGAGCGAGAAGCCGCTGCCCCGGCCCTCGACGACATCGACGACGAGCCGGGTGTGGCTCCACACCTCGTACTGACTTCTGGAGATCCAGAACGAGACCGGCTCCTCGACGCCCTCCACCCGGAGGGTCTCCAGGAGGACGTCGGACTCGCCCGTACGGAATTCCCCGTCCGGGTAGCACATGGGCGCGCTGCCGTCGCAGCAGCCGCCCGACTGGTGGAACATCAGCGGACCGTGGGCCGCCCGCAGCCGCCGCAACAGACCGGCGGCTGCGGGGGTCAGCTCCACGCGCGGGGACTGTGTCATCCGTCCAGCAGAGCACCGGCGAGGTTGCAATGCCGTTGCGGCCCGTTCGCGCAGGATTTCTCCTCGGGGTGTCGAATGCGCGCGATCCCGTTCGACATACCTGTGAAAGCGCCCGTGGGGGCGCGCCACGCACCCGGAGGAACGGCCATGCGGAAGATCATCTACTGGGTCCACACCTCGCTCGACGGACACATCGACGGCCCCGGCGGAGCCTTCGACTGGCCTGTCCTCGGACCCGACCTCGCCGCCTATGGCGACGCCCTCAACGAGCGCGTAGACACCTTCCTCTACGGCCGCGTGGTCTGGGAGATGATGTCCGGCTTCTGGCCCAACGCGGAATCGATGTCGAACGACCCGCACGACCTCGCCTTCGCCCCTGTCTGGCGGCGCACCCCGAAAATCGTCTTCTCCAGCACGCTGCAACAGCCCGAGGGGAACGTCCGCGTGATCGACGGAAACCTCGCCGAAGAGGTCACCGCCCTGAAGCAGAGCCCGGGCAAGGACCTGCTTCTCACGGGCGGTTCGACCCTGGCGGGCGCTCTCACGGAGCTCGGCCTGATCGACGAGTACCACATCGTCGTACACCCGGTGGTCCTCGGCGGCGGCAGGCCGCTGTTCCGCAAGCCGAAGGAGCGACTGACCCTCCAGCTCGTCGATTCGCGTTCGTTCGACTCGCGGACAGTGCTGCTCCGCTACGAACGCCCACAGGGATGATTGCCTGACTCCAGGGCGTTGAGCCTGCCACGAGAACTCTTCGATGATGGGATGGGATGGCATGCCGCTTGAGGGTGAGTACGAGCCGAGCCCGGAGAAGTGGGTACGCGACCAGGTAGAGATGTACGAGAGCTCCGGCGGCACCAAGGGCACGACGATGCGGGGCATGCCCGTCATCGTCCTGACCACCCGCGGCGCCAAGAGCGGCAAGATCCGCAAGTCCCCACTGATGCGCGTGGAACACGAGGGCACGTACGCGGTGGTCGCCTCGCTGGGCGGTGCGCCCAAGCACCCGGTCTGGTACCACAACGTCGTCGCCGACCCACGGGTGGAACTGCAGGACGGCCCGGTCCGCAAGGACATGAAGGCCCGTGAGGTGAAGGGGGACGAGAAGGCCCTGTGGTGGGAGCGTGCGGTCGCGGCCTACCCCGACTACGCGGACTACCAGAAGAAGACGGACCGCGAGATCCCGGTCTTCGTGGTGGAGCAGACGGCCGAGGAGCACTGAGCCGGACAACGGAGGACGGAGGACGGAGGACGGAGGGCGGCCTTGGACCGGCAGGCAGGCGGTCCAAGGCCTGCGGCCGCCTTCTGGGCCGGCGGCTCGCTCCGCTCGCGGCGCGCGGCCTCGGCTCATCGCCAGCCGTGTGCTGTGCCGTGTCACCGTGCCGGGTCTGGGCAGCTACTCGCCGACGAGCTTGAGCCGATACCTTTCGGTCAGTTCGGCGACCCACTCGTCCGAGAACCCGAGACCGTACTTCTCGCCCAGCTCGGCGCGCCGCTGGACGAACTCGGCAGGATCGGCCGCCGTCTCGGCGACCGTACCCATCTCTTCGAAGAACCGCTCGAAGCCGGCCGGGGAGAGGATCTCCAGAATCCTCGCCGGTTCCGGTCCGGCGTTCCAGAAGGTGTGCAGGATCCCTCGCGGCTTGAGGATGTACGAGCCAGGGCCTGCCGTGGCCTCCTGGTCACCCACCCGCGCACCGACGTTGCCCTGCAGGACGTACGAGAACTCGTCCTCGCGGCTGTGCACGTGCGGCGGTACGAGACGACCCGGCTCGATCGGGTGCTCGACGACCGAGAACTGGTTGCCGGTCTCCTCCCCCCAGATCTTGAAGTCGACCCCTATGCCCGCGAGCCAGATCGACTTGCCCTCGGCTGGTTCGATTACGAAGCGGAGAGCCCCCATGACGGCCTCCAGATGTCGTATTCGTCATTTTCTGCCAGCCTATGCCTGGTATGCGGGGGGTGCCCAGCGCGAGCCTGTTGTGTCACGGATCCTGGCTCAGCTGTCGCGGTCAGTCATGTGAACGCGCGGTGAGCAGGGATCTCCGCTTCGGTCAGTCGCCGAACATCCCGGCGAACGGATCCGGCTCACCTGTCCAAGGGTCCAGGCCTTCTTTCAGCAAGCGTGGCTCCTCGCGTCAGGTCAGGAAAGTCGCGGGTTGCTTTCCCCAGAGGGGGAGGCCGCCGAGGGGGCAGTCGTCGAAGTCCGCTCGCAGTATTCGCGAGAGGAACTCCACCATCCCGCAGTCGCATCGGCTCCACAGGCTGTCTTCCCTGTTGTGCACGAGGACGGGCCACGTGCTGGGGTCGTCACCCGAGGCGTCCCAGCACAGGATGTGCGCGCCGGCCCCCCCACGCGATCAGCTCAGGGTTCGCCCCGGCCGGCTCGGGTGACTTCGGCACCCGCGCCCATGCGTTCTCGGCATTCACCGTCTCATGGAGCATGCCGCCAAATTCCGACTTCGGCCGTTCCCCTTTCGGTTCGGGCTCCTGCACCGTCAGATAGTTCTCGATCGCCCCAGACCCGTACGACTCGATGAACTGCCTGTAGTCGGGAGGGAATTCCTTGCCCCACGACTCACTCAGCCGACCCCAGTCGACCGACGCATCACTCTCGGCGGTGGGCGGCATGAGCCCCCGAAGCGTTCCAATTCAGCCACCGCAGCCACCACTTAGTCCTCTACGGGTCCACATCATTGCGTTGCCCGGTTGCCGTTCTTCCTGTCGACTCGGCGGCGACGACACCGTCCGGCAGTATCCGCCTCAGGACGAGACCGGAAGGATTCGGCGGGGCGGCACCGTGCGTGGGTGGCCGGGTCGGCGCCACTCGCGCGGGTAGCCGACCGAGACCTCCTCGAAGCGGACTCCGTCGTACACCGTCGACCGGGGGATGTGCAGGTGGCCGTAGACCATCGCCGCGACATTGAAGCGGCGGTGCCAGTCGGCGGTCCGCTCCGTACCGCACCACAGGGCGAATTCGGGGTGGTGCAGCACGCGCGTCGGCTCACGGACCAACGGGTGGTGGTTGACCAGCACGACGGGTATCGCCGGGTCCAGGGCGGCCAGCCGTACCTCGGTGTCCTTCACTCTGGCCTCGCACCATGCCTCCCGGCTCTCGTGCGGATCGGGATGCAGCAGGAACTCGTCTGTGCACACCACGCCCTGCTCGTACGCCGCCGCGAGCGCTTCCTCCCTGCTCAGTCCGGGGCTGGTGCGGAACGTGTAGTCGTACAGCAGGAAGAGCGGGGCCACGGTCACCGGACCCTGGGGGCCGGGCCAGACCGGGTACGTGTCCTCGGGGGTGACGACGCCCAGGCTTCGGCAGAGCTCGACCAGATACTCGTAGCGCGGGACGCCGCGGAGCTGGAGCGGGTCCTCGCGCGGGGTCCACAGTTCGTGGTTGCCGGGTGCCCAGACGACCTTGGCGAAGTTCGAGGCGAGGGTGCGCAGCGCCCAGGCGATGTCCTCCGACATCTCGCCGATGTCTCCCGCGACAAGGAGCCAGTCGTCCTCCGACTCGGGGCGCAGATCTGCGACGATCTTGCGGTTTTCCGGGTAGGAGACATGGAGGTCACTGATACCCAAGAGACTTCCGGGCGTGTGTCCCACCTGCTTTTCTTCCTCTCGACTCAGTGCGAAACGTGACGGTGACCGGTCGAGGCCGGACCGCCCGCCAGAATCGCACGCATAGGCGGGACGGCATAACCCCCAGCGTCCCAGGGGCAGTTCTTCGCCGCGTTGCACTGCTCGAAGCCGGGCGCGCTGACGGCGGCGGGGCGGTGTTCAGCTGCCGGGTGCCGGGTGCGACGTGCGGGCGGCGGGGCGGTGTTCATGCCGGTCTTACTTGCTCAGAGCGCCTGACGCGCGGCTCCTTCACCTGAAACAGTGACCACGGCATGATGTTCGGCAGAGGACATTCGCCCAGCCCTCTCGACGCGTAAAAAACTGCCCTTCCTCGATCACACCAGCAAGCCGTCTGCCACAGGACGTGTGCCTCTAATGCCACCCTTCGGATGACAAGACCGTCGATCTTGCACCTGATGGGACGTCATGCCAGTACCGTCGCCCAGTGGGTAGTGCTTCGCTGGTGACGGGCCGGCTTCCGGCCCTGATTCGGTGCCGAGGGAGTGTGCGGAGGGGCGTGCGTGAAGGAACGAGACAGGGCAGCCCAGCGGGACGGCGACGCGGGTGGATGGCGCCGGGGTCGGGGGCCTGAATCTGGGCTCCTGCTGGAACGTGAGAGCGAACTGCATGCCGTCAGCGACGCCTTGGTCAGCCTTTGCGGCCAGAAGGCCGCGAGAAGCACGGGCGGCGGGCTGGTGGTGTTCACCGGGGCGGCCGGGCTCGGCAAGACCAGCATGCTCGCGGAAGTACGGCGGATGGCCCTGGAGCGCGGCTGCGGGGCCCTGTTCGCCAGGGGCGGCGAACAGGAGGAGGGTCTTGCCTTCCACGTGGTCCGCCGCCTGCTCCAGCCTGCGTTGGCCGCGCTGTCCGAAGTGGAACGCCGTGAACTCCTGGGCGCGTGGTACGAGATCGTCGGCCCGGCGCTGGGGCTGTTCGCGGCTCCGGATGATGTGGCGCAGGGGAAGGACGGCGAGAAAGCCGCGCTGCCGGACCCGCAGGGAGTGCGGGACGGCCTCGACTGGGTGGTGACCCGTCTGGCGATGCGCGACGCGCCGCTCGTGCTGATCGTGGACGACGCGCACTGGGCCGACGGCGAGTCGCTGGCCTGGCTGGCCTCTTTCGTTTCCAAGGTTGAGGACCTGCCGCTGCTGATGGTGCTGGCCTACCGGCCCGACCAGCTGTCCGAAGAGGCCGAAGGACTCCGCCGGATGGCCGGGAGGAACGGTGTGCGGCCACTCGGCCTGGCCGCCCTCACCCAGGAAGCGGTCGCCGAACTGTTGCGCCGGGAACTCGGTGAGGATGCCGAGTACGGGTTCTGCCGCGAGTGCTGGGTCGTCACTGGTGGCAACCCGTACGAGGCGGTGGAGCTGACCGCCAAGGTACTGGAGCGCGGCATCCTGCCGACCGACGAAAGCAGCCCTTTGCTGCACGATCTGGCCGCTGCTGTCAAAGGCAGCGGTCTGGTCGCCCGCCTGCGGCGGATGGGCCCGACGGCTGTGCGGCTGGCCTGGGCGGTGGCCTTGCTGGGCACCGAGGCCCCACCCCAACTGGCCGCGAACATCGCGAGCCTGGGCCCGGCGGAAGTGGCCGACGCCGCCGACCGGCTGCGGGCCGGCCGCATTCTCACCGGCAGCGACACTCTGGAGTTCGTCCACCCGCTGATCGCCACCGCGGTCTACCGGGCGATCCCGGGAGCGGTGCGGGTTGCCATGCACGGCCAGGCCGCCTGGGCGCTCCTCGACGCCGGTCAAGGCCCGGTCGCGGCGGCCCGTCACCTGCTGGAGACGCAGCCGGAGCGAGATCCGGCGGTGGTGAAACACCTGCGCGACGCCGCACGGGCCTATCTGCGGGCCGGCGCGCCGGATGCAGCCCGCCGCTGCCTGGCAAGGGCTTTGCAGGAGCCTCCCCCGGCCGATGTGCGCGCTGCCGTGCTCTACGAGCTGGGTTGCTCATCGCTGCTGCACTCGCCCGTAGCCACGGTCAATCATTTGCAGTCGGCGTTGGAGGAGCCGCAGGTGCCACCTGCCCTGCGCGAGGGGATCACCCTGCGGCTGGCCCAGGTTCTGGCACACACCGACCGGCTCGCGGAGGCGGCCGAGACGGTTGCCAAGGAGGCGCACGAGGCGGTCGATTCCCGGGCCCGGCTGCGGATGCAGGCCTGGCATTTCATCTGGTCCGCCTTCCGTGTCGACGAGCCGGACTCCGCCGCGCGCTCTCGTCGTCTGGCCCGCCTTGCTGATCGACTGACCGGCCGAGATCTGACGGAACGCTATATTCTGGGCCTGCGGGCGTGGGACGCCATGGTGCGCGGAGAGCGGGCGGACACCGTCGCGGACTATGCCGAGCGAGCCCTGCGTGACGGGATGAGCTGGACCGACCCGGACTGGGGCTTCGAGGTGCCGGTCCTGGTGGCACTGACGTTTATGTACTGTGACCGGCCACACCGCACGGAGGAGCTGTTCGCCGCGGGTATCGCGGAGTTCGAGGCCGCAGGGTGGCGCGGCGCCCACTTGTCCTATGGCTACGCACTGCTGGGCTACGTCCGCTACCGACGGGGCCGGCTCGCCGAGGCGGAGGACTTCGCCAGGAAGGGGCTGCATGTCGCCGAACGGCTGGGCGAGGGCGTGAGCGCGCGGTGCAACGCCGTGGCCATCCTCATCGAAGTGCTGCTGGCCAAAGGCGAGATCGGTGCCGCACAGGAGCTGGCCCAGAGCCATGCCTTCGGAGATGACTTCCCCAGGGCGATGATGTTGCCGCCACCGCAGGCGGTGCGCGGGCAGCTGCACCTCGCCCAGGGCCGCACCAGGGAAGCGGCGAAGGACCTCGCGGCAGCGGGGCAGAGGCTCACAGCGCGAGAGATGATCAACCCGACCTTGAGCCCCTGGCTCGGCCATCTGGCGCTGGCCGAAGCCGAGGGAGACCTCGAAAAAGCACGGGCTCTGGCCCTGCAGGAGGTTGACCGCGCCGAGCGTGCGGGCATCGCCTCACAGGTGGGGATGGCCCTGCGCGTCGCGGCAGGCCTCACCGAAGGTCCCGAAGGCCTGCGCCTGCTGGAACGGGCCGTATCCTGCCTCGAGCAGTCGCCGGCAGCCTATGAGTACGCACGGGCACTGGCGGATCAGGGCTCAGCTCTGCGGAATGCCGGGCGGATCGAGGAATGCGCGGAGCAGCTGCATCTGGCGATCGATCTGGCGGCGCAGTGCGGGGCCGATGCGCTGGTTACGACGGCCAGTCGCGAGCTTGCCGGCCTCGGGCTGCGACCGCGACGACTGCGCGCAGACGCGACGGCGGAGGCACTGAACCAGGAGGAGCGGGAAGCCGCCGAACGGGCCGCGCTGGGCAGTTCCAATGAACTGATCGCGGAGGAACTGCGGGTGGACGATACGGAGGTGGCCCGGTTGTTGTCCTCCGTGTACAGAAAGGTCGGGACGGACAGAGCCGGCCTGCGGCGGGCTCTGAGGCTGCCGGCACCCAGATCGCTGAGCCTTGTTCCCTCCCGCGCGGATCCGGTCGGCCCGGAGGTCTTCCGGCCGGGGGCGGGCAAGTGAGGGGAGGGGTAGTGTCCGGCTCCCCAAGAACTGACATCACCCCCTGGCGGGTTATGTGCCGGGGGAAGCGGTGAACGACGTCGGGCCACCAGGGCGCAGGGTGACGGTTCCCGTGGTCAGCGGGTTCCAGACGAAGCCGGATCCGTGGTAGCGAGGACTGGTGCACGACCAGTGCCAGTTGCCCGCGAGCATGTTTTCCAGGGCATCGAGGTACGCGTGAACCTCCGCAGTGCGAGCGGTGCTGGCGAGCAGGTGGTCCCGCAGGACTAGGAATCGGCGCTCTGCCTCCTCGATCCTCCGGCATATCCGGTCAACGGCTTCCTGCAGAGCCACGTCGCCTCTGTCGCACAGGATGAGGACGGCGTTCATGGCCTCGCCCCGGTGCTGTTCGTAGGCGAAGGTGAACAAGTCATTGACGAAGGTGAGGTGTTCTGCGACCTCCCGCTGAAGATCCCGGAGTTCCGGCTCGGCGAAGAGGGCCTCGGGCAGGTCGACGCCCACTCCGTACTCGGCCATCGCGCTGCACAGGTCGGCACCTACGCTATGGGCACGCAGCTCCAAATAGCTGGGGAGATCGGTGAACCCGCCCCCGTGCCGTGAGGCCACCTCTGCCACGAAGCTGCGAAAGAGGATTTGCAGCGACGCGAACAGACGCTGCCGTACACCGGGAGCCGCCTTGGCCGTGATACGGCCCCAGACGTCCGAAAGAGCGGACGCGTACCCGGGCCCCTCAGCGGACGGCACTGGCTCGCCCTGCAGAACGGCGTCCAGCTCTCGGGCGAATTCCGCGGCGTGTGCTTCACTTCGGCCGGCATCGTGCGGGTTGGGCAGAACATCATCGATGCGGGAGATCACCGCGGACAGGTCGCAGAGGTCGCGCATCCTGTCATAGGTCGCTTGCGGCCACACCAGACACGGGAAGAGGCAGGCGTACTCGAGGAATCGCTGCCGCTCCTCGGCTCCGGCGAACGGGAGATGCGCGCGGGACCAGCTTCCGGAGTTCTTCTGCAGCTCGGGGGACTGGGGATGGTAGCGCGCGGGAAGTCGGCTTGGGAGGTGCGGCAGGTGAAACTCGTACATCGTCGCTGTCGATGGTGGGACGTCATCCGAAGCCGACGTTCGGGTGTTCCCGGCGGCGTGTTGGGGCGTTAACGGAACAGACGTCTGCTTTTCCGGTCCCGGGTGGTGGTGACGGTCTTGCTGCGTGAAGGCTGCCACCCATGGGGCTGGGATCCACTTGACCGCCTGCCGGAATATCCTGCGCGGCACGGCGCTGCCCACTTCGCCGACGGATGCGGGGCGGCCCCTCCGGACCCTCCATCGGCTGATCCCATCGGGCCGTATTCGCCCCGGTTGGCCATTGCTGTCCGTCATCGTCCTCATTACTGATGCTCCCTCAACTACCCCGCCGACGGGCCGATTTCGCACATGGACTCGGACTCGGTAGATGGCTTCCCTGTCCGACAGCGGATGACGCACAGGCGCGCCTCCTGGCGCGGGGTGGATGCCCAGGTGGACCGGCTCCCAGCGGTGTCGTGCCGCCCCAGGGGCCTCACGCGTCACCGGCCGGCCGGCGCCCGGCCCCGACCGAGCAGGTTCGTCTCCTCGGGACACTCTCGGCCCGGCGGCGCCGTCCTGGCACCCGAGCGCGGATGTCCTGATCACCTAGACTCGGCGAATGGCGAAGTATTTCGACGTGCACCCCGAGAATCCTCAGCGGCGCACCATCAGCAGTGTGGCTGACAGTATCCGTTCCGGCGCGCTCGTCGCGTACCCGACGGACTCCTGTTACGCATTGGGATGCCAGCTGGGCAGTCGTGACGGCATCAGCCGGATCCGGTCGATCCGGAACCTCGACGATCGTCACCACTTCACCCTTGTGTGCCAGAACTTCGCGCAGCTCGGTCAGTTCGTACACGTCGACAACGACGTGTTCCGCGCGATCAAGGCAGCGACGCCCGGCAGTTACACCTTCATCCTCCCCGCGACGAAGGAGGTGCCGCGCCAGCTGCTGCACCCGAAGAAGAAGACGGTCGGAGTCCGGATTCCTGACCATGCCGTAGCTCAGGCTCTGGTCGCCGACCTCGGCGAGCCGCTGCTCTCGAGCACCCTGCTCCTGCCCGACGAGGACGAGCCGATGACACAGGGCTGGGAGATCAAGGAACGGCTCGACCACGTGGTGGACGCCGTGGTCGACTCGGGCGACTGCGGCACCGAGCCGACCACGGTCATCGACTTCTCCAGCGGGGAAGTCGAGATCGTACGCCGAGGTGCGGGCGACACCGCGCGGTTCGAGTAGCCGCGTCGATGGCATCACCGGCGGCCGGGCCGTCGAGCGGTTCGCGCGCCGTGACGCCGACACGGTCGCGCTCCCGGTCCGCCGGCCGGTAGCACGTGTGATCAGCCGGCCGTCGGGTACGGCCTTCTGGCGGCCACCACCACTGAATTGACGGGACGTCCGCTCAGATGCCGCTCAGCCGACCGTCCGCGGCGAGCCGGTCCAGGACGATTCCGGCCGCCTCGCTCACCCGATGGCGGTCGCCATGGGTGAGCCAGGCGATCTCGGCGATCTCACTGTGCGGTGCCGGCACCCCCAGGTGGTCGGCGGTGTGGCAGGCGATACGGACGATGGTTCCTGCCGGCTCGCCATGGGCCGGGGCCCGGACGGTGAACGTCGGGGCGATGCTCCCGGGAACCAGCTCGACGCCCAGTTCCTCCCGCACCTCCCGGAGCAGGCTCTCATGAGCGCTCTCACCGGGCTCCGGCTTGCCACCGGGAAGGTAGTAGGCGTCCTTTCCCCGGGAGCGGACGACGAGAATCCGGCCGTTCTCCAGCCGGACCCACGCCACCTTCTCGATCACCTCGGTCATACGTCCGTGCCGAAGAACCGGTCGCCGAAGTCACCGATGCCGGGAACTATGTAGGCGTTCTCGTTGAGCCGCTCCTCGATGGAGGACGTGACGATCCGCACCTTCGGATAGCGCCGGCAGACCGCGCTGATGCCCTCCGGCACGGTGATCAGGTTGACGAAGACAATGTTCTCCTCCGCGACGCCCTTGTCGAGCAGGAGCTGAATCGTGGCGAGCGCGGTTCCGCCGGTGGCCAGCATGGGCTCGAGGAGCAGAACCTGCCTCTCGGCGATATCGCTGGGAAGTGATGTGTAGTAAAGGTGTGGGAGTTTCGTCTTCTTGTCCCGCTGCATGAGTATCTTGCCGATACGAATGGATGGGCAGACGGCACGCAGCGGCCCCTCCATGCTCTCTCCGGCGCGGACCACGGACACCCCGCAGATGCGCGAGGGAAGACGAAGGCCCTCGTAGGTCGCGCCGACCGGCGTGGTGACCTCGCACTTCTCCAATGGCAGGAGATTGAGGCCGGCTTCGATCAGCATCCGAATGATGCTTTCCGACGTGAGGACGAAGTCGTCACGGCGTGCGTTCCGGTCACGGATGACGGTGTGCAGAGACCGCAGGTAATCGGTCTGGGGCAGTAGATGGACGTTACTGCCGAGATATTCCTCGATCGACGGTAATTTCGTGCTCAGCATGGTGTTCGGGTCTCCTGACGCTCGAAGTCACTCGGTCGGCGGTTGTTCGAAGGACGGGGGCAGCGCAGGCGTGGCCGTGAACTGGGCGGCCGCGGTCCGGTAGATGGACCGACCTCCCGTTCGCTCCCACATCCTGCGCATGACATGGACGAGCTTGGGATTGTGCTCTTCCTCTTCCTCGAAGGACCGGGCGACGGTCAGCTCCCAGTCCGGGCGCCACGTCTCGCTGCCGCCCGCGTCGACCGTGTCCTCGAACGCGGAGTGCAGGGCCTCCAGCTTCGCCCGCTTCGGGAAGTCGGCGAGGGCGAAGACAACGCCGAGCATTGCCGTCCAGTAACAGGTGATGACGTACCGGTGCATGTCCTCGGGCAGGCGCGCGGCGATCTGTTCCATCGCGTGCAGGGACGTGATCAGATGCAGCAGCACGAAATCTCCCGGGCGGGAGAGATACAGCAGCGTGGCCGTGTAATACGACTGCTCCCAGCTCGTGGCGACGTCCTGGTCGGCGATCCAGGACGGCGTTTCGTAGATCAGCCGATGGCCCTCCGCCAGCATCCTGGCGTTGCGGTACTGCAGTCCGGACCGGGCGAGTTCGGGGTGAATGCCCTCCGGCACCCCCGATTCGGGGACGGTGCCCAGTTCCTGCGCCCACCTGCGGAGTTGCTCGCGGTCGTCGTCCCACGCGCCGGCGATACGCAGCAGGGAATCAACGGCCGACGCGCCGGCGTCCGCGGAGGACGCCCGTTCCGGGTGACAGGACACGTACGAGAACGCCATGTACGCGAGACCCTCGACGGTCATCCACCGGCTGCCTGCCTCCAGGGCCCACCCCAGGTGAATGGTGGCGTGCGTGAAGGCACCGACCCAGCCCGGGAGCAGCGTCGGCACATAGCGTCGCAGCACCTCGTCCATGCCGAGTTCCCGCTCCTTGCGGTCGAAGAACTCGCAGTAGGACGAGAAGCTGGTGCGCTGGCCGAAGAACTCCTTCCAGTTCTCCTCCGTAATGACGTACTTGGACGGCCTGGGCGGTTCCAGGCCGTATCCGTACGTCGTCAGCTTCGCGTAGTTGTCGTAATACTCCTTGATTCGATCCGGAGACGCCCCGAGCAGAGCCAGTGCGACCACTGCGTGCTTCGAGTGATTGCTGAGATGCCCGTTGAACTCGATGTGGTAACTCCGGTCGTCCAACAGTTGCTCGATCACCGGTGAACTAATCACTGCACTTTTTCCTTCTCGCGGTGTGACTGTGACAACCTGGACAGGTAGATGCCCAGCAGCACGATGACCACCCCTAGACACCGCAGTCCGTTGGGGGTCATTCCCTTGCTCTGCCAGTCGATCAGGACGGCCGAAATCATCTGGCCGCTGATCACCATAAGAGCGGCGTTCATCGCGCCGAGCCGGGGGAACACAAAGCTGCTGACGGCCACGAACAAAGCGCCGAAGAAACCGCCCAGATAGGCGGCCAGGGGCGGGGAGGAGCCGAACTCCCATTGGCCGAGGGCTGCGAGGATCACGGTCAGGAGGAGAAAACCCACGACGTGGTTCCACAGTGATGCCCGGAAAGGACCGATCGTCGCACTGAGCCGACCGTTGATCGCGCGACTGCTTCCGATGACCGCGCCGTTGAGAAAGGCGAGGAGTACGTAGAGGATCACGGTCACGCTCCGCCGAAGATGATGAGAGCGCTGCCGGTGAGAACACAGAGGGCCACGACGGCGTCCATGGCCACGAGGCGCCGTTTCGGGGTGCGGAACAGCCCGAAGTGGTCCGACACGAGTCCGAAGACGATCTGGCCCACGAGCATGAGTGCGATCGTGCCGGACAGCGACAGACTTCCGTTCACCGTGATCGCGGCCAGTATCACCGTGAACGCGCCCGGGATACCGCCCAGATAGAACCAGAGCGGCGCCTTCACGCGCTCCTGCCCCTCACTCGCACGCGTCCGGCGGAACAGCCGAGAGGCCGCCAGCATCACGAGCAGCAGAGCCACCACCGCGCCGAGGCCGTGGGCCACCCACGAGGCGAACGTGGGGGTCGTGTACTTCGCCAGAAGGCTGTTGTAGTGGATCATCAGCGCGAGAAGCACACCTCCCGCGATGCCCAGCAGCCAGTCGGTCGAACGTCCGAACACTGTGACCACCCGTCAGCTCTGCGCCGATGCGGCTGTGAGGCGCGCCAGGACGTCGTCGAAGGTGTCCGCCAACCACGTGGGGTCGGCCGTCCGCAGTTCGTGCACACTGTGCACGCCGTACGTCACGGCGATCGACCGCATACCGCAGGCCCTCGCCATCAGCAGGTCGCGGGTGGTGTCCCCGACCATCACCGCCCGCTCGGCCGGTAGCCCCAGCTCGCGCAGGACCATCCGGCCCGACTCCGGGTGGGGCTTGGGGTGGGTGACCTGGTCGGCACCGACCACGACATCGAACAGGTCCCGCAGTGCCGCCGCCGTGAGCAGCGCGTCTGCGCTGGCGTAGAACTTGCTCGTTGCCACGGCGAGGGGCAGCCCCTGGTCGCGCAGAGCCGCGAGGCCGTCCGCGACGCCGGGGAAGAGCAGTTCCACCGCCCTGGGCAGCACGATGTCGCGGAACTTCTTCTGGTACTGCCGTATTCCTTCGGCCACCCGCTCGTCGTCGGGTGTGACGCCCATGAGCTTGCCGAACGCCTGCTCCAGGGGGAGGCCGATCGTCGCGCGGACCTCCGTCGGGTCAGGGGTGTCGAGTCCCATGGCGGCGAAGGCGGCCGTGAACGTGTCCACGATCCCGCGTGGTGTGTCGATGAGTGTTCCGTCGAGGTCGAAGACGGCTACGGCGGTCATCGCCCTCCTTCCGGCGCAGGCGTACCGGCCGGCAGACCCTCGGCGCGGAGCCGGGCGTGTGCCAGGGCGAGGCGGCCCGCCAGTTCGGCCGTGCTGATGAGGACGGACATGTTCGCCTTGGCGGAGCGGCCCTCGGTCACCTTGTCGACGGCGCGCATCAGGTACTTGGTGAGGCCATTGCCCCTGACGCCGTCGCGTTCGGCGGCGACCATCGCGTCGGCGATCGCGGCGTCGACCTCCCGGCTGTCGATCGCGTCCCCTTCCTTGATGGGTGTGGCGACGAGGAAGGAACTGCGGTTGCCGAGCGCCCAGTGGGTTTCGATGGCCCTGGCGATCACTGCCTCGTCGTCCAGCCGGTGCGGGCTGCGTATGCCGCTGGTACGGCAGTAGAAGGCCGGGAAGTCGTCGAACTGGTAGGAGACCAGCGGCACACAGTGCGTCTCCAGGAACTCCATGGTCAGGCCGAGGTCCAGAATGCTCTTCGCACCGGCGCAGACCACCGCCACCTTGGACCGGGTGAACTGGATCAGGTCGGAGGAGATGTCCATGGTGGTCTCCGCACCACGGTGGACTCCGCCGATACCGGCGGAGGCGAAGAACGGGATGTCCGCCAGCTCCGCAGCGACCACGGAGGAGGCCACGGTGGTGGCGCCCATGCCGCCCCGGGCCAGGACGACAGGCATGTCCCTGCTGCTGATGCACTCGTCCTTCGAGTCGATGACAGGCTGCTGTTCCGCGGCCCGTTCGGCCTGTCTCCCAATGCTCCGTGCCATTTCGGCACCGATCCTGCGTCGCCCGTGCGCGCCGGAGCCGCATATTCCGGCGACGGCCTCCCAGATGGGCCGACGGCCTCACCGCGACCTGCGCCGCCCGTTCGATGGCCGGTACTCCATGGTCGAATTTCGGCCGGTGCGCCGACAGTGAACCGCGTACCCGAGCACCCGAGCAGGCGCAGGAGGATGATGCGCGACGTTGTGAACTGCGTCAGAGCCTGGCGGCCGCCACACGAGGAGGCGGCGCCTGTAAGAAGAGAGGCGCCTGACGGGCATCAGTCCCAGTCAGGCGCCTCTTCGTCGCTCCTGGAAGAAGCCGAGCTCAGGAAATGCTGCTGCGGAGGGCTGTCTGCCGCGTCAGTGCGCTACGTTCCGCGCACAATGCAGGTCCTTGAAGAGGACGCCGACGGCGCGGGCAAGGCGGTTCAGGCTGCCCCTGTCGAACCCGTCCACGCGAGGGGGGAAGGTCAGGAGCGCGGCCGACGGGGTTGATCGCCGCGCGCCGCGTCCTTCTCCTTGATGCGCGCCGCTTCCTTCCGGACCTCGGCCTGGGTGGCGCGCTCCTTCTGCAGCCACTCGGGAAGGTCCCTCTTCAACGCGTCGATCTGATCCGTGGTGAGGGCGTCAGTGATTCCGCCACGGGCGAGACCTGAGATGGAGATGCCCAGCTTCGCCGCGACCACCGGCCGCGGATGCGGGCCGTTGCGGCGCAGTTCCAGCAGCCACTCGGGCGGATCGGCCTGCAGTGCGTTCAACTCGGTGCGCGAGATGACACCCTCCTGGAACTCGGCGGGGGTGGCCTCGAGGTACACACCCAGCTTCTTTGCCGCGGTTGCGGGCTTCATCGTCTGGGCGGTCTGGTGCGACGTCATGGTGTCAAGGGTATTCGAGCGTGTGCGCTACCTCCGACCACGACCGGTAACCTGGCCGAGTGACAGGCTCGGAAGTATCCCCTTCGTTCCGGCTGGCGTATGTCCCGGGAGTGACGCCCACGAAGTGGGTGCGGATCTGGAACGAGCGGCTGCCCGAAGTCCCACTGAACCTCATCGCGGTCCCCGCCGCTGAGGCATTCGACGTGCTGCGGAGCGGCGGCGCCGACGCGGGTTTCGTGCGGTTGCCGATCGACCGGACGGACCTCAGCGCGATCCCCCTGTACACCGAGACGACGGTGGTCGTGGTCCCGAAAGACCACGTCGTGGCGGCGGTCGACCAGGTGTCCGCTGAGGATCTTGCCGACGAAGTCGTGCTGCATCCCCTCGACGATGTCCTCGACTGGGAGCGTCTGCCGGGACGGCCCGCGATCGAGCGCCCCGCCACGACGGCGGATGCCATCGAACTGGTGGCGGCAGGAGTGGGACTACTCGTCGTCCCGCAGTCACTCGCCCGCCTGCACCACCGCAAGGACCTCACGTATCGGCCGGTCTCGGATGCCCCCGAGTCGCGCATCGCGCTGTCGTGGCCGCAGGACGAAACCACCGACCTGGTGGAGCAATTTATCGGGATCGTCCGCGGGCGGACCGTCAACAGCACACGGGGTCGTCCCCCGACCCCAGCACAGCCGAAGCCCAAGCGCTCCGATACAGGCGGCGCACAGCGGAAGCCCGCAGCCGGCAAGCCGGCCGGCAGGAGCCCACGGAACGGTGCCGGCGGTCCCAAGGGCGGTAAGCGCGGCAAACCTCGCCGCCGGTCGTAGCCTCGGCGTCGCTCATCCGTGGATTCCGGGCAGTCTTCACCCGCGGATGGATCGGTCCGGGCGGTCGCGGAGGAAGAGGGCGTGCAGCGGGTTGATGCGGGCCCCGCGCCAGGTGTCGGCGCGGCTGCACACCCGGTCGGCGAGTCCGGGCCTCCCAGAAGCGACTGCAGGAGGGTTCAGCTGTTCAATGCCGCCGCCACGACGGACCGGGCCTCCTCCTGTACGCGCGTCAGGTGGTCGGGTCCGAGGAAGGACTCGGCGTACACCTTGTAGACGTCCTCGGTACCCGATGGGCGTGCGGCGAACCAGGCGTTGGCTGTGGTCACCTTGATGCCACCGATGGCCGCCCCGTTGCCCGGAGCCTGCGTGAGCACAGAGGTGATCGGTTCCCCGGCAAGGGTGTCGGCCGTCACCTGGTCGGGAGAGAGACGGCTCAGGACGGCCTTCTCCTCGCGGGTCGCCGGGGCGTCGACACGGGCGTAGGCCGGTTCACCGAACCGGGCGGTGAGCGACGCGTAGTGCTCGCTCGGCGTCTGCGCCGTCACGGCCAGAATCTCGGACGCGAGCAGGGCCAGGACGATGCCGTCCTTGTCGGTGGTCCACACCGAGCCGTCACGGCGCAGGAAGGAGGCCCCGGCGGACTCCTCACCGCCGAAGCCGAGGGTGCCGTCGGCCAGCCCGTCCACAAACCACTTGAAACCGACCGGCACTTCGATCAGCTCGCGGCCGATGTCGGCCGCCACCCGGTCGATCATGCTCGACGACACCAGTGTCTTGCCGACGCCGGCACCATCCGGCCACTGGTCGCGGTGGGTGTAGAGGTAGGCGATGGCGGTGGCGAGATAGTGATTGGGGTTCATCAGCCCCCCGTCGGGGGTCACGATGCCGTGCCGGTCTGCGTCGGCGTCGTTGCCGGTGGCGATCTGGAAGCGGTCGCGGCGCTCGATCAGCGACGCCATCGCGTAGGGGGAGGAGCAGTCCATCCGGATCTTGCCGTCCCAGTCCAGCGTCATGAACCGCCACGTGGGATCGGTGTACGGGTTGACGACAGTCAGGTCGAGGCGGTGCTCCTCGGCGATGCGGCCCCAGTACGCGACGGACGCGCCCCCCAGCGGATCGGCGCCGATGCGCACACCCGCGGCGCGGACCGCGTCCAGGTCGAGTACGGACGGCAGATCCTGCACGTATGCGCCGAGGAAGTCGTACCGTCCGGTGGTCGGCGCGGCCAGCGCCCTGGCGTAGGGCAGCCGCCGTACGTCCTTGAGGCCGCCCGTGATGATCTCGTTGGCGCGCTCCTGGATCCAGCCGGTCGCCTCGGAACCGGCGGGCCCGCCGTTCGGCGGGTTGTACTTGAAGCCGCCGTCGGCCGGCGGATTGTGCGAGGGCGTGACCACCACGCCGTCGCCCAGCCCGGAGGTGCGCCCTCGGTTGTGGGTGAGGATGGCGTGCGACACGGCCGGGGTGGGGGTGTAGCCGTCGGCGGCGTCGATGAGCACAGTGACGCCGTTCGCGGCGAAGACCTCCACGGCGGTCACCCGGGCGGGTTCGGACAGCGCATGGGTGTCGGCGCCGAGGAACACAGGCCCGTCGGTTCCCTGCTGGGCCCGGTACTCGCAGATCGCCTGGCTGGTCGCGGCGATGTGGTCCTCGTTGAAGGCGGCGGCGAGCGAGGATCCTCGGTGTCCCGACGTGCCGAAGGCGACACGCTGGGCGGGTTCGGCCGGATCGGGGTGCAGGGCGTAGTACGCGGTCACCAGCCGAGGCACATCGATGAGGTCTTCCGGCCGCGCCGGCTGTCCCGCGCGCTCGTTCGGCATCCGTCCACTCCTTCGCATCGGTCGGTGCGATCAGTGCACGAGTCATGATCGCTTGTCGGTCGCGTCTCGTCGGGTTGCCTCTCCGCACGGATGTGCCGACGGACGTTCCAGTCGGGCATGCCCAGCGTGGGCCCGGGCACCCGCATCGCATGGCAACTCTCCGAAACTTGGCCAATCCGCTGCCGGCCTCACGTTCATCAGCGGCATCGGTGAACCGGAGATGGTCCCCCGTAACGGTCGCATGGCGGCGATGCGAAGCTGTCGTTGCAGATGTGGGTCTGCCAACTACCCCCTGTTGACCGGGGATCGGTGCGTGGATAGCTTCACAGACATGTGGATCTCCCATCGGTTCACTCGGCGGCGTGCCGTCGACCTGATGCGTGTCGCCGCCGCGCTGTGTAGCTGACCGGCACCGCATGCCGCGTGCCGCAGCCATTCGCACGCCCCACCGCCCCGTCGGGCGGTCCTTCGTGTGCCTGTGCCCGTGCGGTGCGTGTGTGTGCCCTCAGCACTCATCAGGGCAGCCCCCCGCGAAGGAGTACGCGTGAATCCGCTCAGAACCCGCCGCATCGTCCATCCCGCCCGCACCGCCCTGGTGGCGCTGGGTTCGGTCGCCCTCCTGGCCGGCTCCGTCACCGTCCCGTCAGCTGCGGCTGCCGCGGCGGAGGAAAGGCAGGAGCCCGCTTCCGTGGCGCTCGACTGGTACGACACGACGGCCGCGACCGTAGCGGCGGGCGGCGCCACGACTCAGATCACCAACAGCCGGACCTGGGCCATCGGCTGGCTCGCGGCGGCGCGAGCCGTGCGGAAGGTGCCATCGGCCGTCGACCGGCGCGACTTCCAGGACGCGGCCCTCGCATCTGCGGTGCACGACTCCCTCGTAGCCCTCGTTCCGTCTCGCGCTGAGGCGCTGGACGCCGCGCTGCGCACGACGCTCGACCGCATCCCGGACGGACTTGCCGAATCGAGGGGCGTAGCGGTCGGCGCCCGCCAGGCCCGGCTGGTGCTGGCATCGCGTGACGGCGACGGCCTCGACCCGGCCTCGGTGAACGCGCCGTTCACCGTGCCGCCGGCGGCCCCGGGCGTGTGGCAGCCGACTCCGCCCGCCTACGCTCCGGCCGCACAGTACGGCAACCGGCTGGCCAGGCCGTTCCTGCTGGACAGTGCCGACCAGTACCGGCTGCCCGCACCGCCCGCCCTCGACTCCGCGCGCTATCGTGCCGATCTGACGGAGGTGCGTGCGTACGGTGCCGTGAACAGCGCCGTACGCACAGCGCACCAGACCGAGACCGCCAACTTCTGGTTCGGTTCCTCGCTGACGCTGTACACCGAGCCGTTGCGGGTCGCCCTGTCGCGGTCGCCACAGTCCCTCGCCGAACGGGCAAGGCTGGTGGCGCTGTTCCACGTGGCACTGGTGGACACACAGATCGCGACGTCCGACAGCAAGTACACGTATCAGAGCTGGCGCCCGGTCACGGCCATCCGCACCGGCACGATCGACCCGGACCCCGGGTGGACGCCGCTGCACGCTACGCCGGCCCACCCGGACTACCCCAGCGGCCACAACACCTACTCGGGTGCTGCGGAGGTCGTTCTCTCGGTGCTGACCGGGCCTCGCACGGCCCCGTTCGAGCTGACGAGCCCCACAGCCCCCCGAGTGACACGCACGTACACGGCCTGGAGCGGTCTGTCCAAGGAGAACGAGGCTGCCCGAGTCTTCTCGGGGATCCACACCCGCTCCGCCGACACGGCGGGCCTTGCCCTCGGCAAGCGCGTCGCGACCCACGCGCTGCGCAACGCAGGGCGGATGTTCGGCGACCTGTGAGCGAGACGCCCACCAGCGGCACGACGGTGGCTTCCCGTCGGAACACCCTCACGCCTGGCCACCTCCCGTAGAGGAGGGCCAGTTCACGGCTGTGTACAGCGTGCCGCGGACGACAAGACCGCCGGCTCAGGCGTGCGTGAGTTTTTGAACAGTGCAATCAACAGACGAAGGACGCTTGTCACCGGGCAGCGCGATCGCCGTCACGATGAAACCGCGCCGCGCCAGCCACCGCCCCTGGAACTCGCCGATGCGGAGTCCCGCCACTTCCGGTCCAGGTACCAGCAGCCGGGCCGTAAAGGTCCCGGCATCCGGGTCGATGTCGAGCTCAGCCTCGTCGAAGTCGAGCTCCCTTCCCGTCAGCGGGTACCAGGTTTTGAACACCGACTCCTTGGCGCTGAACAGCAGCCGGTCCCAGCACACCGCGGGACGGAGTGCGGTCAGGGTGGTCACCTGTTTGAACTCCCGTTCAAGGGACACGACTTCCAGTACGCCCTCGGGCAGCGGCCGGTTCTGTTCCGCGTCGATGCCGAGCGAAACGGAGTCCTCAGTGCGGGCGATGGCCGCCGCGCGATAGCCGGAGCAGTGAGTCATGCTTCCGCCTACCCCCGCTGGCCAGGTGATCGCACCGCGGGCGCTCGGCACCAAGGCAACGGGCGGCACACCGAGTTCTCTGAGGGCGCGCCGCGCGCAGATGCGGACGGTTGTGAACTCTGCCTGCCGCCGCGGCACGGCTTGCGAGATGGCGGCCGACTCGGTGGGGAAGAGCCCGCCCTCGAGCTCGGACGTCAGGTCTCCGAACACCGAAGCACAGGCGACGGCTTCGGGCAGTATCTTCTCGATCACGTTGTCGGCTCCAGAGCCGGGTGGGGGAGAATCTGCCGCAGCGGACGGCGCGCCGGCCAGGAAAGCCACTCGGGCGGAAAGCCGACCGACGCCTCTGCGAAGCGCACCCCATCGAGGGAGGACGGCGGGGTCCTGGGGGTGCGTCCACAGTTCGTGGTTGCCGGGCGCCCAGACGGCCTTCGCGAAACGGCCCGGTCAGCAGCCCTGGGCAGCTTCGGGTACCTCCCCGGCCGCGGGCGGTGCCCGGTGTTCACGATCCGTTCAGTCCCGCGGAGATCACTTTGAGCAACTCGGCCTGGTGGTCGGCCAGATAGAAATGGCCGCCGCGGTAAGTGTCCAGCGTAAACGCTCCGGTGGTGTGGTCGCCCCAGCAGCGCGCCTCGTCCTCGGTGACCATCGGGTCCTCGTCGCCGGTGAATGCATGCACAGGGCAGGTCAGCTTCGGTCCGGGCCGGTGGCGGTAGGTCTCGGCCGCCCTGTAGTCGCTGCGCACCGCGGGCAGCGTCAGCCGGAGCAACTCCTCGTCCTCGAAGAGCTGTTCGCCGGTGCCGCTGAGCGAGCGCAGTCTCGCGATCAGTTCGTCGTCCGTGCCGAGGTGGACAGTGCTGCCCTCGCGGTGGCGGGAGGGCGCCGGGCGCGCCGAGACGAACAGCGCCCTCGGCGCCATGCCCACCTCCTCGAAACGGCGGGCCAGCTCGAAGGCGAGGGTCGCGCCCATGCTGTGGCCGAACAGGGCCGTCGGGCTCCGGGTGTGCCGCTGCAGCAAGGGGAAGAGCTGGTCGACGAGCTCATCGATCGTCTCGAGCCGCTTCTCCGAGCGGCGGTCCTGCCGCCCCGGGTACTGGATGGCCAGCACCTCACAATGTGGGGCCAGCGCACGGGACACGGTGAAGAAGTAGGACGCACTCCCGCCGGCGTGCGGAAGGCAGACGAGCTGCGGTGCGCCTGCATCAGCCTGGTGGTAGCGGCGTATCCACAGCTCGTCAGTGTTGGCGGTGCCCGTCATGGGTGGTGCTGTCCTTCCGTCGTGCACCTCGGCTGCATGCACCAGCGAGGGCATCGGAGTAGAGGCAACTGTGCCGAATACAGGGCGAGTTCGCGCCAACCTTCGGTCGAGCTCCCTGCGGCCCAGTGTTCCACCCGACACGCCCATAACGACGGTGATGATCATCACTCTCTGATGGCTTTGGCCGACCCGCCGATATCTGACACCATCGCGATGTTGCCGAGGGCTCGGCCAAGATGGTTGTGGTTGACGGGCGTTGAGCGAATGGACGGTGTCCTGGGCGGTTCACCTGAGGTCACGGAAGAAGAGGAGAAGGGCATCTCTGCCACCCGACTCATCCTTGCCGACGACGAGGCGGTGATCCTGCCCGGCGTCCGTTCCATTCAGTTCGCCGACCCGGAGATCGAAGTCGTCGCTGAAGCCGAGAAAGGCGCCGTAGCCGTCGGCCCTGGCCGCCAAACTCCGCCCGGACGTTGTGCTGTTGACCGTCCGGATGCCGGTGATGGACGGGCTTGCCGCGACAGCGGAGATCGAGCGCCGGCTCCTGGAGACTTCCGTGCTCATCCTGACGACCTTCTCCCAGGACGAGTACGTCGCCAGCGTCCTGGGTGGCCGAGTGAGTGGCTACATCCTCAAGTCTGGCAGATCCGCGCGAGCGTCTGACCGATCTGCACGCCCCGGCATCGCATACGAAGCCGGCCTCATGGACGAGGAATGATGATCGAACGGCCTTCTGGATCTGATTCCATGCGACGAACCCCCGCGCTTCCACCTCACCACCTTCATGTGACCACGTCTGTTCATTGCCCTGCCTGCGCGCACGCGGGCCGATGCACGATCAACTCTGGGACGGCACAAGCGCCATGAGCTGGTTAGAATCATTCATCCTCGGTCTCGTCCAGGGCCTGACCGAGTTCCTCCCCATCTCGTCCAGTGCGCATCTGCGCCTCACCGCGGCGTTCGCCGGCTGGCACGATCCGGGGGCCGCCTTCACCGCGATCACCCAGATCGGCACGGAGACCGCGGTGCTGATCTACTTCCGCAAGGACATTGTGCGGATCGTCTCGGCGTGGTTCCGCTCGCTCACCGACAAGACGATGCGCAAGAACCACGACGCCCAGATGGGCTGGTTCCTCATCGTCGGCTCGATCCCGATCGGCGTGCTCGGCGTCACGTTCAAGGACCAGATCGAGGGCCCGTTCCGCGATCTGCGGCTGATCGGGACCACGCTCATCGTCATGGGCATCGTCCTCGGCATCGCCGACCGCCTCGCGGCACGCGATGAGACCGGCGGCAAGCACCGTGCGGCCAAGCCGCGCAAGACACTCGAGGACCTGACCGTCAAGGACGGCTTGGTCTACGGATTTTGCCAGGCCATGGCGCTGATCCCGGGCGTCTCCCGGTCCGGCGCGACGACCAGCGGCGGTCTGCTGATGGGCTACACCCGTGAGGCTGCGGCCCACTACTCGTTCCTGCTCGCCATCCCCGCGGTGCTCGCCTCAGGCGTCTTCGAGCTCAAGGACGCGGGCGAAGGCCATGTCTCATGGGGCCCGACCATCTTCGCGACCCTCATCGCATTCGTCGTCGGCTATGCGGTGATCGCGTGGTTCATGAAGTTTATTTCCACCAAGAGCTTTATGCCGTTCGTCTACTATCGGATCCTGCTCGGTATTTTGCTCTTCATTTTGGTCGGCACGGACACGCTGAGCCCGCACGCGGGCGAGTCCGCCGGCTGACGGCCGCAGCCGACGTTTGTCGCGCCTGCCATAAGGGCCACCCGCTCATTAAGAGTTGCGACGAGCTGGTTCTACGAAATCCAACGTTTACCCGATCGTATGTGTTCGGTGATCACGTACGGCGCATTAGCTTGCAGGGACACTTCTCGGGGCCCCTCATTTGAACATCGGCCGCTCTGAAATTCTGAGGCCGACGACCTGAGCCATACTTGCGCTGCGTTAATTACCGACCGTGATCATGTTTGCTCCCGTGTATTGACTTACTCAACGGAGGGGCCTTTCATGGCGACCGAGCAAAAGCTGCGTGACTATCTGAAGCGAGCCACGGCTGACCTGCATGAATCCCGTCAGCAACTGCGCGACGCAGAGGACAGAGAGCGGGAGCCGATCGCGATCGTGGGGATGGGGTGTCGTTTTCCGGGTGGTGTGGGGTCTCCGGAGGAGTTGTGGGGGCTGCTTTCCTCGGGTGGTGATGCGATTTCGGGGTTCCCTGACAGTCGGGGGTGGGATCTGGAGGGGCTGTACGATCCGGACTCTGAGCGTCCGGGGACGTCGTACGCCCGTGAGGGTGGGTTCTTGCACGATGCCGGGGAGTTCGATCCGGGGTTCTTCGGGATTTCGCCGCGTGAGGCCGTCGCGATGGATCCGCAGCAGCGTCTGTTGCTCGAAGTGTCCTGGGAAGCGTTGGAGCGGGCCGGAATCGACCCCACGTTGCTTCGCGGTAGCGCTACCGGCGTCTTTGTGGGAGGAATTGCGCAGGAGTACGGCAGCTTCATTTCCAGCGCCGAAGCCCACAAGCTCACGGGTACGACCGCCAGTGTGATGTCGGGCCGAATTTCCTATGTGCTCGGGCTTGAGGGTCCGGCGTTGACGGTGGATACGGCCTGTTCGTCGTCGTTGGTTGCGTTGCATTTGGCGGTGCAGGCGCTGCGGCGTGGTGAGTGCTCCCTGGCGCTGGCCGGCGGCGTGACAGTGATGGCGACGCCTGATCTGTTCTTCGAGTTTTCGCGGCAGCGCGGGTTGGCGGTGGATGGCCGGTGCAAGGCGTTCGCGGCGGCTGCGGATGGCACGGGCTTCAGTGAGGGCGCCGGTGTCCTGGTGGTGGAGCGGTTGTCGGATGCGGTGCGTCGTGGGCATCGGGTGTTGGCGGTCGTCAAGGGTTCTGCGGTGAATCAGGACGGGGCGTCGAATGGGTTGACGGCGCCGAATGGTCCGTCGCAGGAGCGGGTGATTCGGGATGCGTTGGCGGGTGCGCGGTTGGTGCCTGCGGATGTGGA